>NZ_GL732488.1:0-8580 GCF_000187745.1 Streptococcus sp. M334
TTTTCCTGATGTTAATCCANCTTTTCACTCGTGGAGCTGGGCTTGGTCATTTGGAATACCGTCGCCATCAATATCATCATCTGATACGTCTGGTTTGCCGTCGCCATCTAAGTCTCTTTGTACCACTACTGGAATGGTTACGGTGACTGGGGTATCTCCTGTACGTGTTACCGTTACTGGAATATTCACTGTTTTAGATGTTTCATCGCCAGTCCATTCGATACCAGTTGGTTTTCCTGTGACTTTTCCATCGGTTCCTACTGTCAATCCATTCGTTGGTGTTGCTGTGAATGTCGCATCGTCTTTGTTTGGATTAATCACTTTTTCTTTACTTGTATAAGGTTGTCCTTCTACTGCTGGGTTTGTAGGATTTTTCTCACCTGCTTTTAGCACTTCTTCTACAGCTACGTCTACTTCATCTTTACTTCCATCTGGATATACTACTTCTACAGTAACATAGTTCTTACCATTCTTAGCAGTAACTCTACCATTATCTTTCAGTCTTTTTGTAACTCCATCTCGAGTAGCTTCTTCTGAAAGAGCTGGTACTGTTACAGCATTTTTGATTTTATCTTCATCTGGTTGACTAATTGTACCGATATTTCCTACTTTAACTGTTGTTCCTGCAGTTGGTGTATATTTCTCGTTTTGAGCTTTAACATCTAATTTGAATTTAACAGTAGTTGTATTCGTTGGAGTTGTTTTATCTGAAGCTACAACTGTTAATACTTTATCTCCTAATGCTGTATTCGTTGCCACTTTACCAGATAATGTATGAGCTAAAGGTGCTGCATCTGTTGCACTATCACTTGAACTTGCTCCAGTTTCTGTTACTCCACTTGGTAATCCTGATGTAGCGAATCTTGATAGTTTTCCAGTATTATCTGAAGCTTTTACAGTAATTTCAGCTTTCTCACCACGATATACAGTTACTTTCGGCACTCTTGCTTCTGGAGTTGATTCTGAAAGGGTTGTATCTTGGTTATTTTGTACTAACTTAACTGTTGGTTTAACCGTTTCGTTAACCTTCACAGTTACTCTAATAATTTTGCTAGATTGACGTTGTGTTGCTGCTGGAGAATTATCGCTAGTTTCTTGAGATTTTGGTAATGTCACTTTTACATAACGTGTTGCTTCTCCAAACTCAGTAACTGTTTTATTAGTTAATGCTGTACCATTTTCATCGGCAACCCACTCATAAGTTGTCCCTGCTGGTAAATCTTCTGAGCCTGCAACCTTAGTAACAGCAGCTTTCGCATTCGCTTCAGTTAATGTTGCTCCATTATTAACAGTAATCTTATTAGCTGCAGCCATCACATCATAAACATGGTGAGAAACAATTCCCTCATGTTTTAATTTTAAATTAATATTAGACTCATTATCGTTAAATCTGCTAGCTGCATAATAAGCTCCAAATGTATAATCTGTCTTACCTAAACCATCTGTTGCCAAGTAAGTTTGAATTTTTGCATTAGGTTTAGTTTCAGTTCCTTTCTTAACAAACCAGTTCATTCCATTTGGAAGACCTTTGTTTATATAGTAGTTACTTTCAGAATCATTAGTTCTAGTAACTCCTCTGAAATCATAAACAGTGTTAGCTACTGGGAACGTAGCCTTAACATTATAATTAACACTAACTGTTTTAGTAGTTCCATCATTGAATCGAACTGTAATATTCGTCCAGTTTCCATCTTTTACAGTATTCGTGTTAAATGTTGCTGTTACAACAGCATCAGCTGGTAAAGGAAGTTTGCTAGATCCATCTTGCAACTCAACAATGGTCTTCATTTCTGCCGCTGAAAGTGTTTCACCTTGTTTCAAGTTAATAATTGGACGTTTTACAACATTTGTATTTTGTTGTACTTCAACTGGAACTTCATCTTTACTTCCATCTGGATATGTTACTTCTACAGTGACATATTTTTTACCACCAGCTGTTGTCACAGCTCCATGGTTCTTCAATGATGTTGTTACACCGCCAGAATTCCTTGCTTCTTGTGAAAGATTTGGCACTGTTACAGAGTTTTTAATTTTTTCTAAATCTGAAGGACTAATACTTCCAATATTATTTACAGCTACTGGTGTTGTTCCTGCTGTCGGTGTATATTTCTCGTTTTGAGCTTTAACATCTAATTTGAATTTAACAGTAGTTGTATTCGTTGGAGTTGTTTTATCTGAAGCTACAACTGTTAATACTTTATCTCCTAATGCTGTATTCGTTGCCACTTTACCAGATAATGTATGAGCTAAAGGTGCTGCATCTGTTGCACTATCACTTGAACTTGCTCCAGTTTCTGTTACTCCACTTGGTAACCCTGATGTAGCGAATCTTGATAGTTTTCCTGTATTATCTGAAGCTTTTACTGTGATTTCGGCTTTTTCACCACGATATACAGTTACTTTTGGTAATGCGTTTGTTGTTGTCGATTCTGAAAGTGTTGTATCTTGGTTATTTTGTACTAACTTAACTATTGGTTTAACATTATCCGTCACATTAAACGTCATTTGTACTGGTTTTTGAGCAGGTGAATAGATTGTATAATTTACACCATCTATTTCTTTCGTATTCTTCACACCAGGGAATACAGCCGTAGCAATGTACTTAGTAATAGTTCCTACTTCATTTAATTTTGTGTTCTTATCACTATCAGTAAATGAAAAAGTACTAGAATTAAACCATTTAAACTGCATATTAGTTGGATAATACTTATCACTATCTGCAATAGTACTTTCTGCCACTTTGAAGTGATCATGAGGATCTCCTAATACACTTCCAATAGTACGATTTTCTGTCGTACTATTTTTCGCTTGAATATCTACAATACGATATTTAAATCTATATGTTGCAGTATTATTACGAGCATCAGTCGCCGTCACAGTTGCAATTCTTTCTCCAAACGGAGCATCAGTTGCTACAGCATTATCTGGAATTGTATAATCAAACTCCTTTTTTCCACTTTTCGAAACATCTGCAACACCTTTTGGTAGACCTGTAATGGATAAAGTGACATCATTCTTATCATCTTGAACTCTAAATGTAGGATTGAAATTTGCTCCACGATAAATAATAAAACGAGTATTATCTGCATTTTGTGTTAATTCTTTTCCATTAAATAATACTTTTGGTGCTACATTATCAGGAACTTCTGTTGGTCTTACAGGTGCACTAAGCTCTGACTCCACTTTACCATAACTGTTTTGAACACTTGTTCTAGCTGTAATCTCCGTTAATGGTAATGCTTCAGGCACATTAATAGTAGCTATTTGACCTCTTGTTCTTCCTGTTCCAATAACTTTATTACCACTATATAATGTCACTACAGAATCGTTAGGAACTCCATCTTGTACATTTACAACTACATTTTGTCCTTTTTGTCCTGCTTTTTCATTGACTGAACTTTGCTGAATTACAGGTGTTTTAGGTTTAACTTTTAGTGTTACCTTTGTCGAATTTGATGAATTATCATAATAGTGTGCAGTAACATCATACTTAAATATTCCTGCAGTATTTGTATTCGGTTGTTGTCCATTTGTCCAATTCCAGCTCATGCCGTCAGGGAATTTTTTACTATCATCATTTCGAACTACAAAACCTGATTCTACAGGGTTACTTACATTTCCAAGAGAATCCCCAACTGTTTTTATAACTTCTTTACCTTTAATCCGATATTCTTCACTTTGTTGAACGGTTGGCACTACTGGTCTATCTGGTACATTTGTATAGTTCTCACTAGCATTTTTTCCCGATACAAATACATAAGATTGGTTTGTTGTTGGTCTCTGAGTTCCAGCCACTGCTAATGTATAAGCTTCTTTTACCTTTTCTTCTGTTACACCTTGCTTTAACTTAGCCTTTACTTGCATATGCACAGCATCTCTATCGTTAAGAGTTGTCACACCGAAACCATATGACCATCTGCCGTACACACTATTTCTTGATACAGCCATTGCTAAAAACGGATCATTTCTGTTACTTTTAAAAGTATCTTTCATATCTAATCCATAAGAGTCATTAGTGTGACGAATGTCTAAGGTATTTTTATATGTTAATCCTTCCCTAGTTACACTATCTTTTAAGAAATCAAAATTTACTGTTTGCTTTTTAGAAAAATTCCCTGGATTTTGAGATAAAGTTCCGCTATTCCCATTTTTTTGATATATTTCAAATTTCAAGTCCCTTAATGTATCACTTTTGTAGGTTCCATTAGGGTTTAAATCTAAAATTTCAGGCTGCAAAATCAATTTATAAAACACTTCATGAGTACTTCCACCCATCACACGTCCGTCATTATTAAAGAACACATCATAAACGACATACTTACTTCCATTAATGGTTTCAAAACGAGCTGTCATATCAACTTTGTTTTCCGTAAATTGTCTATTTCCGTTTTGGAGATTCCCATTAAAATCAGAAGCACGAAAGCGTTGGTAACTTAAAAGATTTCTTTCAGAAGTCCAATTTTGAGATACAGCTGCGGCTCTATTACTTGTCCCTGATTCCATACTCTGACCATTACGAGTATCACGTTTCCCTGAATTTAAACGCGTTGTAGCGTTTTTAACAGAAATAAACATTCTCTTCACTCGCTTTGTTAGATCTTCAATATCATTAGGAGAAATCGTTGTATTCTGAATAACCCCTTGGGCTAATCCCAAGAGTTCGTTAGCTTTTTCAAATACTTCTTTAGTTGATTCATGTTCAGGAAGCTCAAGAACCGCTGCTTGTAATTGTTCAGCAGACAATTTTAGTGATTCTTTCTTATCTGAAATAGTTTTATCAGCTTCACTTAGTTCAGAAGCAGTTTTATTATCTCTGATTTCAGTCTTATTCTCAGTTGTAGTTTCTTGAACCTTGCTTGATTCTTTAGTAGCATTTGATAAAACAGTTAAATCATTTTCTAAAAGGGAAAGTAGGTCATTTACATCCTTCTGTGTTGCAGTATCACTATCTAGTAAGGCTTGTCCTTTTTGAACTCTGTCCTTAATCGGAGAAATAACTGAGTTGTCAAGATTTGATTTCGATGAAAGAGTAGCATTTAACTCTTCAACTACTTTTCTTAAATTCGCTTTATCAACCGCTTTGACAACGCTTTCAATATTAGTTGCCATTTCCTTTTCCGAAGGATTCTGTGCAGCCTCTACTTTGTTATCGGTAGGTTGTTGAATCTCTGCAAGTGATTTATCCTTATCTTTCTGTTTAACCACATCTGTGGTATTTTGTGAATTATTTTCAATTACACTATCCGCACTAGCAACGCGCGCACCCAAAAACATCAGTGCTGCAACAGCTACTGAAGCCGCACCAAAGCTATATTTACGAATAGAGAAGCGTAGAACCTTTTCACGTTGGTGACGCTCTACTCTACTTAGTGAATTCGATTTGTTTTCCATTTTTCCTCCTTATGTCAAAACACAAAATCAAATTAAAAAGCAATTCTTATAGCTAATCCCAAGTAGGAATATAACCATAAAAATCACTATGATGAGCATTTTACACATCACAGCTATCACAGCTATCACAGCTATCACAGCTATCACAGCTCAATTATACCATTTTTAATATATTTACACAACAAAAAACAAGCTTCTTTCGTCAATAAAAGTTGGAAATTTTTAATTATTCATAAAATATCAATATGTTATATTGTTTTAGATAAAAAAGAGAGGTTTCCCTCTCTCTCAAATCTAGATTTTTTCGTCTCTAATGTCAATCACAATCTCTTCTGATTCATCAAGAGTTTCGACCTTTTCTTGCCATTGCTCCTTAAGATTATTGAATCGATCTTTTGATGCTTCTGTCGCTTGACGAGCACATGATTTGGCTTGAGCAAGTACACTGTCCACAGTGATTTCACCTGACTCAACCTGTTCTTTGGTTTTCAGAACAAAATCTGTAGCCTGCTCCTTGACTTCTGTCAATTTTTCACAGATTTGCTCCTTGGCATACTCAGGATCTTCTCTCAAATCATCTAGAAAATCTTGAGCCTGACTGCAAACTTGTTTTCCCTTATCACTTGTTAAAAACAAGGCAAGAGCTGCACCTGAAACGGTTCCTAAAAGGATTGAGGATAGTTTACCCATAAGAATTCTCCTTTTTATTTTTTGAAAAATTTACTTGCAAGACGAAGAGCTGACAAACTTGCACCAGTCTTGAGTGTTTTTGAACCAGCTGATGAAGCTTTCTTGCTCAAGACACGCGCATGGTCATTAAGGTCTGAAACAGATAGAGACAAATCTGCAACTGCACTAAAGAGTGGATCAATCGTTGCCACCTTGACATTAATATCATCTGCCAAGACATTGACCTTAGCCAGCAATTCATTGGTATGATGCAAGGTCACATCCACATCTGAAGTCAAGGTTTTAATCGTCTTTTCTGTTTCATCGATAACACGTCCAAGCTTTTGTACAGTAATAATTAGATACACTAAAAAGACAATCAAAGCAAGGGCTACAAGAATATATGCAACTTCTAACATTTAGTTTTCCTCCTCTGTAATATAGAAAGGGGCCTTCTTTCGATTTTGATATAGAATGATAAAAATACCGAGACCGATAAGGACAACTGATAGCCATTGAGACACTCGAAGACCAAAGAACATGAGGCTATCTGTCCGCATGCCTTCGATGACCATGCGACCGAAACCATACCAAATTAAGTAGAAAGCAGTGATATGACCTCGTCTGAGACTCTTCCATTTTCGTCTGAAAATCAGAATCAAGGCAAAGCCAAGCAGATTCCATAAAGACTCATAAAGAAAGGTCGGCTGACGGTAGCTCCCCTCAATATACATCTGGTCACGGATAAAGCCAGGTAGATAATCCAGATTATCCACTGCTGCACCGTAGGCTTCTTGGTTAAAGAAATTGCCCCAGCGTCCCAGACTTTGGGCAATCATGACGCTAGGCGCCGCAATGTCTAGAAAATCCCAAGTATTAATGAGTTTACGATCAGCAAAGATATAGAGTACAAGAGCCCCAGTAATCAAACCTCCGTAAATAGCCAAACCACCATTCCAAATGGCAAAAATCTCTCCCAAGTTCTGACTATAGTAATCAAAACGGAAAATGACATAGTAGAGACGAGCTCCTAAAATAGCCAAGGGAAAGGCTACTAAGATAAAATCTAAAATATCGTCTGGTATGATCTTCTTTCTAGGCGCTTCTTTCATGGTCAAATAGACCGCCAGAATCAAGCCTGTCACAATACATAAGGCATACCAACGAATGGCTAGAGGGCCTAGATGAATAGCAATTGGATCAAGCATTAGGCACCTCATTTTGAGCAATAAGATTTGTCAAGCGTTCTTCGAACAAACGCGTCGCATCAAAGCCCATTTCCTTAGCACGATAATTCATGGCAGCTGCCTCAATCACAACAGAGATATTACGACCTGTTTTAACTGGGATACGGATACGAGGAATGGCTACGCCAGAAATTTCTAATTCCTCTGCATTGTTCCCAAGACGATCAAAAGTCTTATGCGTATCGTAATTTTCCAAATAAACAGCCAGCTGGACTTGTGAAGAGTCCTTGACAGCACTGGCACCGTAGAGGCTCATAACATCGATAATCCCAACCCCACGAATTTCAATCAGGTGTCTCAAGATTTCAGCTGGTTCACCCCAAAGAGTAATCTCATCCTTGGCAAAGATATCGACACGGTCATCAGCTACCAAGCGGTGACCACGTTTGACAAGCTCTAAACCTGTCTCACTCTTACCGATTCCACTATCTCCCTGAATCAAGACACCCATTCCATAGATATCCATCAAGACACCGTGCACACTGGTCCGTTCTGCCAAACGAGAATCCAGATAACTAGATAACTCTCCAGACAAACGACTGGTTGCTGTACGACTAGTTAAAATGGCAATCTTACACTCTCTAGCTGCCTTTAACATTTCCTCTGGAACTACCAAACCACGGGCAACAATAACCGCAGGTGTCTCAGGTAGAAACATTTTTTTCAAGACTTGGTAACGGTTGTGAGAGGACATCGAAACAAGATAGGACCACTCCTTCATTCCCAAAAGTTGAATCCGCTCTGGCGTGTAGTAGTCAAAATAACCTGTCATTTCAAGACCAGGTCTAGTTATGTCCGCTGTATTGATTTCCTTTTCAAGCAATTCTGGTTCGCCATAGACAATGTCTAGTCTAAGCTTTTCAATGACTTCTTTTACTAAAACCGACATCATTTCCTCCTTCAAATGAGTTCTTCCCTCTATTATATCAAATTGTGGGAGGAAGTTTCAGATTTTTGCAGGCTTTGGAGTATTTATTTATACTCAATGAAAATCAAAGAGCAAACTAGGAAACTAGCCGCAGGTTGCTCAAAACACCGTTTTGAGGTTGTAGATAAGACTGACGAAGTCAGCTCAAAACACTGTTTTGAGGTTGTAGATAAGACTGACGAAGTCAGCTCAAAGCACTGCTTTGAGGTTGTAGATGAAACTGACGAAGTCAGCTCAAAGCACTGCTTTGAGGTTGTAGATGAAACTGACGAAGTCAGCTCAAAGCACTGCTTTGAGGTTGTAGATGAAACTGACGAAGTCAGCTCAAAGCACTGCTTTGAGGTT
>NZ_GL732488.1:8671-39742 GCF_000187745.1 Streptococcus sp. M334
TTGTAGATAGACTGACGAAGTCAGCTCAAAGCACTGCTTTGAGGTTGTAGATGAAACTGACGAAGTCAGCTCAAAGCACTGCTTTGAGGTTGTAGATGAAACTGACGAAGTCAGCTCAAAGCACTGCTTTGAGGTTGTAGATGAAACTGACGAAGTCAGCTCAAAGCACTGCTTTGAGGTTGTAGATGAAACTGACGAAGTCAGTAACCATATCTACGGCAAGGCGACGTTGACGTGGTTTGAAGAGATTTTCGAAGAGTATTAAAAGAAAAAGGACTAGATTTCTCCAGCCTTTCATTTCTAATTAGAATTTTTTACGTTTACGAGCTGCTTCTGATTTACGTTTACGTTTTACAGAAGGTTTTTCATAGAATTCACGTTTGCGTGTTTCTTGAAGAGTACCAGCTTTAGTAACCGCACGTTTGAAACGACGAAGTGCGTCGTCAAGAGATTCATTCTTACGTACTACTGTTTTAGACATTTTTTTCACTCCCTTCAAGTTCAAGATCTATTCTATTCTACACGTAAAAGGAATAATTGTCAAGAAAAAATGCGGTTTAATTTTGATTTTTTCTTACATTTATACAAGAGTTGAAAGCGCTCAATAGAAGATACTGAACGGTTTCACTTTTTTATTTTTCAAGTAAGCTGAGCGCTTCAGCATCTGCAATGATGGTCACATCAGGGTGATTTTGGAGGCTACTTGCTGGTAGATTCTCAGTCACTGGGCCAGACACTGTTCCAGCAATAGCCTCTGCTTTTGATTCACCATAAGCAAAGAGAATAATAGACTTGGCATCCAAGATATTTTTAATCCCCATTGAAATGGCTTGGGTTGGGACGTCTTCAATCTTGTCAAAGAAGCGTGCATTGGCTTCGATTGTAGACTGGTCTAGGTCTACAAGGTGTGTCTGGCTATTAAAGGCAGTTCCTGGCTCATTAAATCCGATATGTCCATTGCGACCGATTCCCAAGATTTGCAGGTCAACTGGATGGTCAGCCAAAATTTGGTTGTAGCGTTCAACTTCAGCTTCAGCATCGTCCTTAACTCCACGAGGCAAGAAACTTTCTTTAAATGGTTTTTGGTTAAACAAGTTTTCTTGCATGAAGTAACGATAAGACTGTGGATTGTCTCCATCAAGTCCTACATACTCATCAAGGTTGACACTTGTTAGATTTGAAAAATCAAGGTCACTATCAACAATTTCCTTGTAAAATTCAAGTGGACTACTTCCTGTCGCAAGTCCTAGAGTTTGAGCTCCATTAGCCAATTTTTCCTTCAAAATCTCAAAAGCAACTTTTCCACCTTCGATTTGGTTTTCAACTTTGATAACTTTCATCTTTTCATCCTCCGTTTTAATCTATATTTATTATATGGTATAGACCAATTTTTGTCAAGTGAAAACGATTTAATTTCTAAAAAAAGAGCTTCCAAACTTGAAACATGTTATAATGGATAGGATTAGAACTTAGAAAGAATGAACAGATATATGAATACAGCTGATTTTGATTTCCACTTGCCTGAGGAATTGATTGCCCAAACGCCTCTTGAAAAACGGGATGCTTCTAAACTCCTCATTGTAAACCGTGAGACTGGAAAAATGCAGGATAAACACTTCCACTCTATTATTGATATGCTGGAACCTGGTGATGCCCTTGTCATGAACGATACCCGCGTTCTCCCTGCCCGCCTCTATGGTCAAAAGGAAGAAACTGGAGGTCATGTGGAACTTCTTCTGCTCAAAAATACTGCTGGAGATGAGTGGGAGGTTCTGGCAAAACCTGCCAAACGCCTCAAGGTTGGTACTCGTGTCAGCTTTGGTGATGGCCGTCTCAGCGCTGTTGTTACGGAAGAATTAACCCACGGGGGCCGTATTGTCCGCTTTGAATACCAAGGAATTTTCCTAGAAGTTTTGGAAAGTCTAGGTGAAATGCCACTACCGCCTTATATCCATGAAAAACTGGATGACCGCGAACGTTATCAAACCGTTTACGCCAAGGAAAGTGGCTCTGCTGCAGCACCAACTGCTGGACTACACTTCACTAAAGAACTGCTAGCAGAAATCCAAGCTAAGGGTGTTCATCTAGTCTATCTGACTCTTCATGTCGGGCTTGGAACCTTTAGACCTGTTTCAGTTGACAATTTGGACGAACATGAAATGCACTCAGAATTCTACCAACTTTCTGAGGAAGCGGCTGTCACTCTTCGCTCTGTTAAAGAAAACGGTGGTCGTGTCATCGCTGTCGGAAGCACTTCTATCCGTACCTTGGAGACTATTGGTTCCAAGTTTGATGGGCAAATCCAAGCAGATTCTGGCTGGACCAATATCTTTATCAAACCTGGCTATGAATGGAAGGTCGTGGATGCCTTCTCAACCAACTTCCACCTGCCAAAATCTACTCTGGTCATGCTGGTTTCTGCCTTTGCCGGCCGTGAATTAGTCTTAGATGCCTACCACCATGCCATCCAAGAACACTACCGATTCTTTAGTTTTGGCGATGCCATGTTTATCTATTAATTTTTACAATCAAAAAAGCGCATATTATCAGGTGAAATCCTTTGGTGCTCTAAGCTTTTCTAATGATAGGACAGGTCGCAAAAAAGTCTGAAAAGCTCTCAGAATCGTCGTTTTACTACGATAAATATGTAATCTTTTTTTGAAAATACGTCTATTTATTTTTATTTTTTTATGGTTTTTTATTGTAAAGTAGACATAACCGAATGAACATAGGTTGTCGAAAGCAAATGAAAAAACTGCAAGGATGATAGCTCCTGTATCTAAATAACCTCTTTCAAGACCGTTTTTCAACAACAACAATCCTGTAGTTTCGACAAAGATCAAAAATAAAAATATATAAAAAATTTTCACATTAAGCATATTGTTACCGCTTTCTTTTTATTTGGTTTTATTGTATAATAAAAGTTGAAAAAAATCAAAAATAAAAAGGAGTTTCCGTTATGTCTAAGATGTTTAAATGCATGTGTTTGCTAGTTATGTCTATTTTCTGTATGTCTAGCATTTCCCCGTCGCTTGTTGTTTTTGCTGATGATAGCTTATCGGCAAACTCTAAAGTTGTATCTGGTGAGACTCAGTTTAAGAATGGCTCATCAGTGCGGTTCGGAGATACGCAAGTAAATATTTTAAGTGATGAAGTTCTTGAGGTGGTCAATCCAGATGGAAGTGTAGACACTATTGAACAACGTGCTGATGGTGTCTATGTCAATGGGTCATTCTATATGGCTTATCAAAAGAATGAAATCGACCTAAATATATCTTTTAGATCATACGATCCTAATGTTTGGAATTACGTCAACACAATACATGGGAATAAACTAGAAAACACATTCGCTAACTTCATGGTTCAATCTGGAATATCCGCGTTTTTTGCTATTATAGGTTCTATGGTGGGTGGCCCATGGGGTGCAATAATTGGTGGAGCAGATTTTGGTATACAAGCTTATCAGTCTTACTTGGAGTCACAAAGCCCATATCCATACTACATAACAAATACTTATATCCATGTTGCTCAAAGAAAATGGAAGTTTATCACTGGATACTATAGAAACTCAGATTATACTGGGTATGAAAAAACCGAAACAACCTACGTGAATTTCTAAAATATAAACCCTGCCTAGATATAAAGGTAGGGTTTATATTTTAGTTAATTGCTCAAGTAATTTGTAAGCATAATACTTGCGAAACTCTATTTGTTCAAGCGGTTCAAAAGCTCTTGTTTTTTATCCTCAAGCTCAGCTCTCCTTTGCTCGATTTCTGCACGTCTTTGGGCAATTTCTGCTTGCGCCTCAGGAGTGTTAAAAGTACCTTGTGACTTGTGAAATTCTACTAGCATATCAACGATTTTTGGGTCTAATTCGTTGACATAATCAGGATTTGACCATTTCGGCACGTTGCTTGCAGGTGCTTGCTTTTTGTCGCCTTTTTTGGGCGTTTTGGCTTGTTGTTCAGCTTTCTGACTATAGTTGACCTCGTGAAATTTTCATATTATGCGTTTTATAATGAATTAAAAATTCGTTAGTCTTTTCTAAAATTCAGATCTTTCAAACTCTGGACACTAGCATTGATAACCGCGCCGACAATCAAAATCTTAGCAATGAGAATAAACCAGAACATCATGACTACCACGACGATGGAACTAAAAAAACGGACGTCCACGATGTGATTGACATAATTGTTGACATAGACTGAAAAGATATTAAGTAGTAAGACCAGAGTCAGCATGACAAAGGCACTACCTGGCAATACAGAGCGAATCCGTCGAACCGTAACATTGGGCAGGAAATAATAAAGCATGACCAAGATAGCAAAAATCAAGGCATAGACCAGGGGTCCTGTTAGGTCTTGCAAGTAGTCAAATAAAGGACTATCTGATTTCCAGTAACTTTTGATAAGGTTGAGAAGCATGCGGCCAAAGACACTGAGAAAGAGGGCTAAAGCAAAGAGAATCTGCAAGCCAAAACTGACAAACAAACTCATGAGCTGACTGGAAATCATTCCACGATTTTTTGCTACTCCGTAAGCTTTATTAAAGGCTTTCTGTAGGAAATTCATGGATTTTGAAAAAGTCCAGAGGGCTGACAAAACCGCAAAACTCAATAAGCCCGTTGACGGTTGGGTCAGCACTTCTGTAATAATATTTGCGACCACATCATAAATGGTTTCGGGCAAAAATTCATTGACAACCTTTAAAAAATTGGAAACTGGAATTTGAAAATAAGGGAGGATATTGACCACCACCAAAAGCAGGGGAAAAATCGAAATCAACCAATAGTAGGCTACTGCGACACTGGTCAACTCACTATCTGATGCTTGATAATAATGCAAAAAAGCTTTTAATAAAGGCTTGTCTATCAGCTCTTTCCACCACTTCTTCATGTCATACTCCTTCACTTATAATCTTGATTAATTTCTTCTTACCAATTCCACCATATCATAAGGCAGGGTATTGGCAGCTTCCTTCAGAGAATAGTTCTCTAAGTTATTGACATTTTGTCGTAACTTCTTGGCATACTTGGTCGTAATCAATCGTTTTTCTTCGTATTCGAAAATCAACTTGCGCTCCAAATAATAGCCTCTCAGCATTTCATCGATATTGTTGGGCTTGACACGGTTGATAACCCGTTCGACAAAGGCACCACTGGTGATAATAGCTGTTTCTCTGAGACGAGAATCCTGCATGAAGCTGATCAAAGAACTCTTATAAACCCCTTTTAGGTTCTCCAAACTTTCGATAATCATCTCTGTATTTTCTAGATAGAGCTCTGCAATTTGGTCATAGTCAAGGGCTCGGAGTTTCTGTGATTCTTCATTTTTCCAACTGCGAAAAGTCTTGCCTAAGGTAAAGACTTCGTGAAGGAGAAAACGTAAAATCCGCAAGGAAACAAGGAAATAATAGGTCAATCGTGAAGCAAACTTGCGATTGATGCTTTGTTCCATGTTTTTCAAATAACGCTGGTAGACTCGATAGGCACGCTCACTCATCTTGTCCTCTTCATAAGCCTGTTCTAAACCATCACTTTCAATACTGAGGATGAGAAGTTTCAAGGCCTCCCAGTCTTCTTGAGCTCCCTTATTTTCTTGACTCAGGATGAGATTTTCAATACGTCCATGATAATTGTCAATGGCTGCATAGAGAGGGAGCTTATTTCTGGTATCTTCCAACTCTTTTTCCAACTCTAGCGTTACTTCATTCAAAATAGCGATATGCATGAGATGGTCCTTACTTTCTTCCTGTTCATCAGAAAGATAGGGCAAGACCAAGAGACCTGTTAAAAAGCTTACAAGCGTCACACCTGCGACAAGGAATAGCAAGAGAGGATACTCCTGCTCTAGATTACTTGGTATCAGAAGGATCGTAGCAATCGACACCGTTCCCTTAACACCTGAGAAGGTCAAAAGAAGCATGTCCTTCATATACTTATTTAGCTTTTTCTTAAGGCGTCTTGTTCTATAGGCATAATAGCCATAGATCATGACAAAACGAATAGCAAAGAGGACAAAGGTAAGGGCGACAAGAGATAGCAATAAAAGTAAGGGATTATAGATTGGATTGGTCAAGATAGGTTCTGCTATCATTTCCAACTCCATCCCTAAAACCACAAAGACAGAACCGTTGAGCATAAAGTTCACTGTATGCCAGACCGTCTCGGTCACCGTATCCACTTGGGCTTCGAGGAGCGTAATTTTCTTAAAACGGCTTGCCTTTAAAATCCCAGCAACCACAACAGCAATAATCCCTGAAACATGGACTTCTTCTGCTAGGAAGAAGGTCACCAAGGGTAAACTCAATTCCAGAAGGAGCTCACTAGCAATATCCGTTGCTCGTACACTAAGTAAGAAACTATGGAGGAAACGGTTGGTCATGGCTGTTAAAAAGCCAATCAAAAAACCGCCTAGAATTGAAAAGATGAGCGAACTACCAGCTTGCCCAAGGGAAAAGGCTCCTGTTGTCCAAGCTGTCAAAGCTACCTGAAAGGCAACCAAACCAGAAGCATCATTCAAGAGTCCTTCACCCTTAAGGATATTGGACACGCGCTTAGGAAAGCTAAAACGCTCCGAAAGAGAAGCAAAAGCCACCAAGTCCGTAGGACCAAGAGCTGCCCCAACAGCCAAACAAGCTGCCAAGGGAAGGCTGAACCAAAGAAGATGGGCCAAGCCACCTAAACTCAAGGTCGAGATAAAAATCACTGGAAATATGAGATAGATAATGATTCGCCAGTGTTTTAAAATAGCCGTAATATCTGCTTCCTCCGACTCTCGGAAAAGCAAGGGCCCGATAACCAGAGCCAAAAACAACTCTGTATTGAGATGAAAGTCGGTATTGGGTAAAAAGAGACCAATCACGATTCCCAAAAGAATCTGCACCAAAGGGAGAGGCAAAAAGGGCAGGAGTTTATTGGTTGTACTTGAGACAATCAATACCAGTAAAAATAGGATGAGGTAAATCAGTAATTCCACGCACTTCCTCCTTAGTCTTTTTTACAACAGGATTCAAATATCTCCTTCTGCTCTTTGATTTTTTGGTCAATCTTGGAACAATCTTTATGCTCAATTTTTCTCTGGCACCGTTCCATTTCAAGAGCAACTAATTTTTTCTTGATTTTAAGCATTTTTTTGCTCATATGCACTTGATCTAACACCCCCACCGCTCGTTCGTGGTGGGTTGATTCAACAAAATTCTGGCGCATGGCATCCAGCTTTTCACGTAGGTATTGTTTATCCATGTCTATATCTCTCTAATTTCTCAATCATCACTAAAAATGGTGGGTTGTTGACTTGATTCAGGGTTCTGTAAGTGGCAGCTGTGTACTCTTGTTGGTTCAACTGGCTCACAAAATCCAAGACAGCATCCCTCTCGATGTCGCCTCCTTCATGACCATAATAGATCATGATAGCAATCCGTCCCCCTTTGACAAGCAAATGGCATAACTTTTCTAATGCTTCAATAGTGGTCTGTGGTCGGGTAATGACTGACTTATCAGCTGATGGCAAATAGCCCAGATTGAATATCCCTGCCTTGGCTTCTGTCACAAACTGGTCCAGTGTTTCATGGCCTTGTAAAATCAACTGGGCATTTGTCATTCCAGCTTGGTTCAAACGCTCTTGGGTCTTTTCCAAGGCTTGCTCCTGAATATCAAAGGCATAGACTTTCTTGGCTAGTTTGGCTAAAAAAAGCGTGTCATGGCCATTTCCCATAGTCGCATCCACTACGATATCATCCTGAGTCACTACCTCAGCCAAAAAATCATGTGCCATCTCAAGTGGTCTTTTCATTTTCAAACTCCTGTTTTACAGCCTTACATCCTTGCACACTTCCACGACGTCGCATTTCAGTTTCAATAGCATTTAGCACTTCCCACTTATTGAGGCTCCACATAGGCCCAATCAGCATATCCCTAGGTGCATCTCCTGTAATTCGATGGATGACGATATGCTTGGGAATGATTTCCAGCTGATCACAGATAACCTTTACATATTCATCCTGACTCATCAACTGTAAACGTCCCTCGTGGTAATCTCGTTGCATACGCGTATTGGTCATAAGATGGAGCAAATGCAGTTTAATCCCTTGAATATCGTTATCCGTGACACAGCGACGGACATTTTCAATCATCATCTCATGGGTTTCACCAGGCAAGCCATTAATAAGATGGGAAACAATCTCAATCTTTGGATACTTTCTCAAACGCTTGACCGTTTCCACGTACAATTCATAAGAGTGGGCGCGATTAATCAGGTCAGAGGTTGTTTCATAAGTCGTCTGCAAGCCCAATTCAACCGTCACATGCATGCGTTCCGATAATTCAGCCAAATATTCAATGGTTTCGTCTGGTAAACAGTCTGGCCGTGTTCCGATATTGATTCCTACTACACCTGGCTCGTTGATAGCCTGCTCATAGCGCTCTCGGATGACTTCTACCTTTTCATGGGTATTGGTAAAATTTTGAAAATAAACCAGATACTTTTGAACATCCGGCCACTTACGGTGCATAAAGTCAATTTCCTTATAAAATTGCTCACGGATAGGCGCGTCCGGTGCTACAATAGCATCTCCAGAACCTGAAACCGTACAAAAAGTACAGCCTCCATGAGCCACAGTTCCATCACGATTGGGACAGTCAAACCCCGCATCAATAGGGACTTTAAAGGTCTTTTCTCCAAAGAGTTTTCGATAATAATCATTCAAGGTATTATAAGATTTCATAACTTTCATTATAACAAAAAACATCTACAATCTCAAAAGCCTGACTTTCCTATAAATTCCTCTGTTTCTCGTTTCCATTAGCGATTTTTTATGATACAATATGGATATGATTTTAATGAAATTAGCATCTATTTTATTATTGATACTGACCTTAGTAGTCTGCATTATCATAACCAAACTGTTTAGATTAAAAAAACTAGGACGAAACTTTGCGGATTTGGCTTTTCCAGTTTTGGTATTTGAGTATTACCTGATTACAGCTAAAACCTTTACCCATAATTTCCTCCCTAGACTGGGCCTAGCCCTCTCCCTCCTAGCCATTATTCTCGTTTTTTTCTTTCTTTTAAAAAAACGCAGCTTTTACTATCCTAAATTCATCAAATTCTTCTGGCGTGCAGGATTCTTAGTGACCCTTGTCATATATATCGAGATGATTGTTGAATTGATGGCTCAGAAATAAAAAATGAAATCGAAAACACCTCAATCAAACTAAAATATAATGATTGAAGTGTTTTTCTTTATATCTTTTTTAATAATTCTTATTTTCCTTCTTTATCAGGAAAGAGGTAACCAATACCTACACAAGCCAGCACACCTGCTCCAATTACCAAGCCACTTGAAATTGGCAAAAGGTCCAAAATCGCATTTGCGATGATAAAGGCAATAATGAAACACATCAGACTAGCCTTGTAGTCTTTTTTCAAAAGATTCTCTAGAGTGAAAAAGAGGAACAAGCCAACCGGAATCAAGGACCATAGGTTGACATCCAAACTTGGCCAGCCAACAGAACCAAAATACAATACTGTCGCTGCTGCTAGTAAAAATACAATCCCCAATAATTTTTTCATTTCTTTATCTCCAATTTCTTTTTTAGGAACTTGAGTTGTCTAATACTGCCCCCTCACATCCCTTACAAAAAACATTATAGCAGAGGTCAGTTTCAAGAACAAGTTCTTTTGCCTATCTGGTCTCTATCTCGGTCTAAGTGGTTGAATAATAGCGATAAATAAGGAAGTAGGTGAAAAACTACCTTCCAAATAAAAAGGAATTAAGCAACCAAACGCTACTTAATTCCTTAAAATTGTCTCATCATCTCTATTAGCATTTAAATTTTTGATAGACTCTATTTTCTAATCAATATGACTAATATTGTCAATACTAACCCTTTCAATCAATTCATTAGTTATCGAAACTAAGTCCATTAATAACTCCAAAAAGAGTATCAATAGCAAAGTAAACTAAATAATTGAGTTATAGATGGCTATTTTTACAAAACTGTTTCATCACCACACTATCTCATCTCAGTACACAAACCATTTTTCTATAGCTTTTGTCTTAATCTTGATCTTTTTTCTTCAATCCAAGAAATGCACCTACAGTAAACATTATTCCGGCAACTAATGACGTGAAGACTTCGCTAACTGTTCCGGTTTTTGGTAACCTATCATTGTTAGTAGTTGATTTACTATCAATATTGGTATGTTTATTAGCTATATTCTCTGGTTCATTAAGATAAACTTCCTTCTTATTTTCAAAGCTTTTATCATTTTCATCAGGAACTGTAACTTTGACATCCTCAGTTGAATCAGATCTTTGACTTTCATCTAATTGACTATAATTTACTTGCACCTTATCTTTCTTTTTGGATACATCAAAAGTAGGCTTATTTTCCTCCTCCTTTTTCTCCTCTATTTTCTTGAATACAGGTTTTATAAGGGTATCTTTTGACACATTAATAACATAGCCAACGTCTTTTTTCCCTTCTACACCAGCAATTTCCCAGCCATCAAATTGATATCCTTTTTCTAATTCACCCTTATAGACAGGTAACACGAAATCTTCTTCCGACACTATCGTTGAACTCATTTCTTTTCCATTTTGAATGGTCACAGTTACCGTATGAGGTTTTAGTTCGCTTACCTCTCCCGTATCTTTGTTTAAAATGAATTCTTTTACGGTCGTATTTCTTGCAAAATCTTTTACAAGAATCTTAATGTTTAGTGTCTTATCTGCTATTTGTTTAATATCATCAAATGATTTGTATTCTTTTCCATTTACATAAATATGTTGTTCTTGAATCTCACCATCGAATCCATTATTTCTCTTATCATTGATGTTAAAGACTACAGATTTTCCCTTAGCATATTCGATACTAGTATTTCCTTTTGGATCAATGTTTACTTCTGGTTTAACATTATCATATAAAAATTGATAGTGTACTCCAATCGCTTTCGCATTCAAATCGCTATAGCCAGTTTGAAGATAAACGTTTCCCTCCATATCTGTTACCTTATCTGGAAATCCGTTTGCTTTATAGTCTTTCATCCCCCAGTCCATGATGTCACCGTCTTTAACATTAAGCTTAATGTTAAAATCTCTAGTGTTATCAATGTGTAAATCTCCGTAGATTAAATAATTATCTACAACCGATTCATTAACTCTCAACTCCCAGTTAAAACCACCCTTATCAGAAATCTTACCTTTTAAATAGAATTCTGGATTTCGTACATAAATTTTATTAAATTTAGATGGATTAAAGTAGTTCTTGTCCATTGAAAGGTTTACTGGTTTTGCATCAATAAATAACGTAGAACCATCTTCTTTTATAGCTTCTACATTGGACTTATCCTCCCCAGTGTACTCTTTACCATCCTTACCAAATAGTACAAGTTTAGAAGAATCTGTCACAATATTGCCATCTTTATCGATTGCTTCCCCTTTATCATTCATTTTAAAGGTAAACACTTGATACCTTACAATGTTAAAGCCGTCCAAAGCCGACATTAATACGGATTGAGTACTTCTTCCATCTTCAACATTTCTACTATCAGCATAAATTATTTTTTCTGAAAGGACTCTTAGATTAGGATTGGTCTTTTGGATTTTTACTATATCTTCCTGGCTATAGACTCCATTTCCTTCTAACATATCCGTTTTTCCAGGATTATAGGTAGTCACTTTTAGTGCATAGCCTTTTCTTAGAATGATGTTATCCTTTAACAGATATTGTTGTTTTTCTGAATCAGAATAGATTTTCCCAGATTCCATCTCCGTTAAATTGTTTGGTTTATTTTTTGAAAGATCTCCTTCTCCTAATTCTATTACATTCCCATAACTTGATGCATAGGGATATTCTGCTTTAGTTTCCTTATTTTTTTCAGGCATTCTAATTTTAGTTTCAGCTTTTGTCTGATTATCATCTTTAACAAAGAATCTCATATCTCCTGCAAAAGCTAATCCATCCACAATATCATTAATATTAGCGTATAAATCAAATGTCATCGTTTTTGAGTGGGAATCATACTTGGTCGTTTTGATTTCTATAGATTTATAGTTATTTCCATAGTATACCTTGGCATTTTTAGAAACATTACTTATCTTTCCAAGAATTTCAAAGTGTCCATCTTTAGATGGGCTTAGAATACCATAAATTTTTGATTTGATTTCGTCAAGTTTTTCAGTTTCATATTCTAAGGCACTACCATCGTCATAAGCAATGATATTTCCCTTATCATCGTATTTATAATCGTATTCTTCTGTTCTCTTACCAGTTTCACTTGTAAAGTCATCAACTTCTCTAAATTTCTTTTTAATGAGTTTCTTTAAGTCTTTGCTTTCAAAATCTCTAATTGTTGAAATAGTTTTATGAATAGTAAAGCTAGATTTTTCTTCGGTAGCCTCTTCATTTTCTTGATGATGTTCTACCTCAGTTGTATCTTTTTTAAGACTATCCTCTTTTCTATTTTCTAAATTTTTAAATTTAGATTCGGCAATCTCGCCAAGCTTTTGGTATTTAGATGAATCCTGATCAGGATCTACTAGATAATAGGAAATCATCCCCTTTTCATCAGCATGATCAGCAAATTTAATTCTATGAATCTTTGTGAAATTGCTAGAGCCATCTAATGCAATGACTTCAATGATTTTTCCTCTTAAATCTCCCGCACCATTAATTTCATAAATGGTATTTCCGTCTTTGTCAAGTTTTCTATTTCTTCCTTGACCCTCACCTGCATAAGTTACTTCAAGATTTTTTTCAACCTCTCCATCTTCATTAACAAGAGCGGCGCCAGCATACCAAACTTCGTTGGCAATCTCATCAAATTTTTCAGGATGTTCTTTTTGATCTCTCGCAAATAGGGTTTCATTCTTGTATTGATCTTTTACCTTGTGATAAGTATCCTTTGTGATCAGCTTAATTTTTTCAGGATTTGAAAAATCAACCGAAACAATCTTAGGGGCTGTGTTATCAATTTTTACAGGAATATAGGAAACCTGCCATGGGTAATCTTTAGTTAATCTATATTTAAATTTATAGAAATATTGACCTTCTGCAATCGGTTCAAATTGACCTCTTATCTTAGTAGCAGGATCTTGGTTATCCTTACTCTCTGGTGCATTTTCTTCTCTACCTCTAGGGTTATAGATGAGTCCATCCCATTTCAAGTCACCCCAAACTTTTAGCTTAGAAGATTTGATTCCCTTTGCATCATTTCTTTTAGAGTTTAAAATTCCTTTAATAAAGTGTTCTCTCGAAATGACTTTTAAGTCGATTTGATTTTCTCCCTCTTTATTTGTATTTACTATTGAAATCATTCCTTCTTCTGCACTTCTTAATACAAGTGGAGAGGGTGTTAATCCTCTTTCAAGTTGAGCATCTTGAGGATTTCCATTTGAATCTAAAGGATAAATTTTGGCAATATTAGAACCACTTGATGATGGTGCGTCGATCCCTTCGTTATTGAAAGCAAACAATTCTGGATTTTGATCTAGGGATGTTGTATTTTTATCTTTTCTATTTTGTATAACTCCTGCTGGATTAAATTTATCTATACCATGTTCTCCACCAATTCCCTTATTTAAGGTTCCTGGAATTTTTGGTTTACCATCATCATCATAACCTTCCATTGTTTTTGATTTTGATCCTTCTTCCCAAGCCCATTTATCAAGGATTGGTTCCTTGTTCCAATCCCCAGCAAATCCCATTAGGGGCATTGATAAAGAAGGTTGGAAATTTGTTTTCTTCCCGTTGGAGTTCAGAGCTTCCATTTCTTCCACTGACTCAAAATGAATAAATGATTCTACAAATTTATTTTTATTTTTAGCCTCCCCAACATTTATAACCGCATTTAAATCAAAGCTAGAATTTGGGCTTATGGTGAAAGTATCATGCTCAAATGTAATATTTGCTCCTTTGATTTTTTCTGGGTGGATTTCTGGAACAACTTGCTTCCCATCTGGAGATTTTTCGTCTTTATATGTTTCATCCAGTTTGAGTCTGTCAGTTAGAGCATCTGTAGTTATCGCTGATGCTGAAACTTTAAAGGTCAAAGGTCTGTTTGATGTATTGTGAAGCTTAATGGTAAAATATTTTTTATCTCCTTTTATTTCTTTAAGAGAAATAGAACCATAAGAATTTACCAAACCTTTAGAATCTGTATTTTTGAAAGTCGCTACAACTTCATTTCTCAAAGCATTGGCAACATTAATTAGCCCTGCTCCTTGTTGTCTAGGTGATGCAAAGTATTGACTTTTTTCTTTCCAAGAAGTCGCATCCATCATAGGCCGTGCAGTATTTTGTAGGGCTATTTTTGTAAGACTTGTAAGGTCTATTTTGTCATCTCCCTTAAGATTTTTCAATACAGGTCTTTCAAGCATTTCCTTTAACTTTGGTCTAATCAAAACAGTAGAAGCTGCCACGATTGGAGTTGCCATACTAGTCCCTGACATATAACCATAAGTTGATTTCCCATTAATGACATTGAGAGTGGATTTAATGTTTTTACCAGGTGCTGAGACATCAGGTTTTAAAAGTAAATCTGTTCTCGGTCCCCAAGATGTGGACCCTGCTGGAACGATGACATCTTCTTTATACAATTCTTTGTCTGTGTCAGGTGCAAACTTAAAGTCAATCTCTTTTTCGTCACCTACATTCGGTTTATTAGAATTATAGCTTGCCATATCAATTGGATAGTATTGCTCCAATTTATCTTTAAAATCTTCTTTATTATTTCTTTTAACCTCAGTTTTTTTATCAGGGTTAATCATGTTCCATAGCTTTACACCATCATCTCCTGAAATTGAGAAAACCTGACTAGTAGTTCCTTCATCCTCCTCATATCCCATAGCTGGGAGCTCTGTCCAATTATCTCTATTGTAGTAATTTACAGTATTTACAACCATAATGGCGCGTGCGCCCTTATCCGTTGCTCGTTTAAAAGCATTTTTTAAATCCTTTGTATAAATTCGATCCATTACTGCAATTTTGCCCTTAAGATTTAATCCTATCAAATCTTGGTCTTGACCTTTGCCTATATATACAAATTTCAATTTACTAGGAGCTTTTGAACCATCTTCGTTTGTTATGATTTTACTCTTATCGAAAAAGGCACCTATATTTCTGTATTTAAAACTTTCTCCACCTATGTTAACTTTATCAAACTCAACTGTTTGATTTTTAGCAGAAGCAACTGCTATCGCATCTTCATGTGCTGCAGTTCGTGTTACATTTCCAGTGTCGGTCATTTTCAGATTATTATTTGCCACTAAATCCCATGAAGAACTTGAAGCAGAAGTTGCATAGTTACCCGTAGCTACAACCATTGGAATGCCTGCTTTTCTTAACGCTCTAATAGCTTGCCAATATTTCTCACCTACAAGACCTGTTCCTGTAAAGCCAGAGGATACAGAAACAACATCGACATTGTGTTTGATCGAATCTTCAATAGCATGAAACATTGTTTCATCCCCTGCGAAGCCAGATCCTGCGTCAGAGTACATTTTATAAGAGAAAATTTGTGCATTAGGCGCAATTCCATCTATTCCGTTAAAGTTTTTGATGTCTTTTTCAGTATCATTTCCCGCAAGAATCCCTGCAATATGCATCCCATGGGGATCAAAATAATCACTTCCATCATCAGCTTTTTCTACAGTAATTTTACCACCATTATAATAATTGAAAGCATGAGGAATTTTATCACTCAACCAGAAATTTTTATCAGTACCTTTTAAGTCTTCTTTTTTGAATCTCATTGAGCCTTTAGCATCATCATCAATCCTCATGGCCTTATGCCTATAATCTGTCCCGGTATCGATATTTGAAATGACCATACCTCTACCATCAAAATTTTTACCAAATGGAGCATTGATAGATTTTAGGTAATCAATTGCCTCTTCAACTCCAATTTCCTTTCTAGCATGATTCATCATTGGCTGGACTTTTTGTGATCGTTCAACCGATGAGATACCTTCTATTAGTTTAATTTTGTCCAGAGTATCTGGAGTTGTTTCTATTGCAACACCATTAAAAACCGTATCATAAGTATATAAAACTTTTGTATCCTTAAGATTGGATAATTCCTTGATTACTTTTTCTCCAGATTCTTTATCTTTAAATTCAGCAATATAGACAAGTTTATCCTCTTTTTTGGGACTTTCTGGGTCTTTACTTGCAGACGAGTCTGCATTATCTCCTTTGTATTGATTGGAATCTTCTTTTTTGATTGTTGCTTTTTCATTGTTGGTTTTATTGTCTATCACAGATTCTTTACTAACAACTTCTTTTTCCTCAATAACCGTTGTTTTCTTTTCTTCAGTATCCTTTGAAGTTTCTATAGCATTATGAATATCTTCAAGTTTTTCTTTGTTTTCGTTTTGTTTACCTACTACCACTGTTTCTTTATCAGGTATTTTTAAAGAATCTTCAGAACTAGGTGTATCTGCTAAAACTACCTCATTAGGGACATATGCTGCTAAAATAACTGCAGCTGTGGTTAATGACAATACTGTACTTTTTTTCATTTTAATTCCTTACATATTTATTTAACTTCCAATAGATAGAAAACTTTAACTTTGCTAGCCTTTGTTATAAAAAGTTTTACTAAGTATTATCTAGGAAATAGAGTAGTACATTTATATATAATTGTTAGCTCTCTGAAAAATAGTATATCAATTAAAAATTTTTAAGTCAAGAAAAATTAAGGTCTATTAATTTTATTTTTAACACATGTTAAAAAATGATACAAAGTTTCGTACTTAACTGGGATACATGATAAGTACATTCACACCATCAAAAATAGTAGCAATCAACTTAGAGCATTACCAGAATAACAAAAACAGACATAATTGATGCAATAACAATACTATTAAACAAAATAAATAACCGATAAGAACTAGGCTTAACGGCTATTTTCTTCATATCTAATTTTTCAAATCCTCAGTCATATGTTCACCTGTGACCTAGGCTTTACGAGTACCTTGGTCTACCAACTGAGCTAAATCGGCATTTACCCTTATAGTATAGCACTATAAAGAGGGATGTCAAGAAATTTTCATCTCTATTAGAAAAAGCCTGTCCTAAGACAAGGCTTTGATATTCTATTATTTACGAACCCGCACTTTCGTAGGCATCTAAGCCCCTATCCCAGAGTTTTAGAGAAATGACAAAGAAAACAAGGGAAATCAACATCAAACCTCCGATGTTAAAGAAGACATCCTTGTCCTGCAAGAAATAGCTGGCAGGATAGTAGGCCGTAAAGGCAAAAGGTACGATAAAGCTAATCAACCAACGAAGAAATGAATTGTAAATGGAAATGGGATACTTGGCAAAATCATTAAACATATAAAAAATGTAAATCATAGCCCCTGACTGCTTGGTCCAAAAAGCGATGCTGGCTGTCGCAATTTTCAAGGAAGTATAAATCAAGGTCGCAAAAGGAATACAGACTAGGAAAAGCAAGAATTTTGGAAGAGTCCAAGCAATGCTTGATACTGTTGTCGCTAGTAAAATTCCACCAACCAAGAGTTCACCCAAGGCATCAATCTGAAAGGTCTCAACCAGGATGTGAAAGAGAGGATTGATAGGACGAGTCAGATACTTGTCAAACTCCCCTTTTCGGACTAAACGTTGACCCAATGCCCAGAGATTGTCAAAAAAGAGGTGGTCCAAGCCTTTGGGAATCAAGGAAAAGCCATAGATAAAGGCAATTTCTTGAAAAGTCCAGCCTTCTAGGGATGGAATATGTTGAAAGATAACATTAAGAAACAAGAGATTTAAACCTTGAGTCAGAAAGACTCCTAGGACACCAACTACAAAATCGACCTTGTATTCCATGATTTGTTTGATGTATTGTCTGATAAAAATCAGATGCATGCGTTGATATTTTTTCATACTAACCTCCTTGAATGGTGATAAATGACTGGACTCGTTTCCAAATCAACTGAGACAAGCCCACCATCACTAAGAGCCAGAAAAACTGCAAAGCGAGCGCCTGAAGAATCTGATTGGCATCGTATTTCCCAACGATAATCATGACCGGAGTGTAAATCAAGGATGAAAAAGGCAAGAAGGACAGAATATCTGAAACAAGCTTTGGAAAGAAAGCCAAGGGAATCAAACTTCCAGACATAAAAGCCACTATAGAAGTCTTAAGTAGGTTGGAACCCCAAAGATTTTTAAACACAAAGGCAGAAAATCCAAAGCAGATATTAAAGAAAAAGTTAATCAGATAGGCAAGCGTTAAGCTAAAAAGATAAAGGACAGTTAATCCCAGCACTTCTACCATCCCTTGACCAGATAAGATTTTCATCAAAACAATGACACTTAAAAATGGAAGGCCAACGCTGATAAAAATCAACCACTTGGAACCAAGCTCAGTGAAAAGATAGGAGGCCGCAAAATGCACTGGTCGCAACAAGCGCATGATAATGGAACCATCCTTGACCTCCTCCCCAATCATAAAGGAGCTATCTGACCTAGTCAGAAGATTGGTCACAAAACTCATGATAATGTATAGGGTGATATCTGCCATACTAAAGCCCTGAATCAAGGAATCCTGCGAAGAATCAAAGACAGCTTTCCAGAGATAAAAAGCCACAAAAGCACCCATGACATCGCCAATCCGATAGAGAATGAAGTTAACTCGATATGTAATCAATTCCTGAACACCTGCATTGATAAAGGGTTTATAACGTCTCCACAATTTGACCATCTTAGAGCTCCTTTCGGTAGAAGCGACGGATAATATCTTCAATATCCGTATCCATCATCTTCAAATCGCGGATTTCAAAATCAGACAGGGTTTGCTTGATAATGTCAGCTGACTGGTAGCGAGAACTATCGAATTCAATGTTGAGACTATTCCCTTGTCTATCAATGATTATATCAGGCAGACCTTCATAGTGAGAGACGAGATGACTTTGACCTGGTAGCAGTTCAAAAGAGAGAGTCTTCATCTTTCCAAAGGTCTCCTTGAGCTGGCTAACCGTTCCATCAAAAATCTCCTGCCCCTTATCAATCATAAAAATCCGATCACAAAGTTGCTCAATATCACTCAAGTCATGAGTGGTCAGGAGAATGGTTGTTTCTTCCTCCTGATTGATCTGTGTAATGGCCCGACGGATGTTATCCTTGACCGAAACGTCCAAACCAATGGTCGGCTCATCTAAAAAGAGAACCTTGGGATTGTGGAGCAAGGAAGCCGCAATATCCGCCCGCATGCGCTGTCCCAATGAAAGAGTTCGCACAGGATCCTTGATAAAGTCCTTCAAATCCAAGACTTCATTCAAAAAGTCCATGCGCTTATGAAAGAGCGAGTCTGGTACATCATAAATCTCCTTTAAAACCGTGTAGGTCTCTTGCAGTGCCAAATCCCACCATAGCTGGGTACGTTGTCCAAAAACAACCCCAATATCCTTGACATAATCTTGGCGATTGTCCTGGGGAATCTTGCCATTAATCCGACAAAAACCAGATGTCGGTTTCAAAATCCCGGTCAACATTTTAATGGTTGTCGACTTCCCAGCACCATTTGCCCCAATAAAACCTAAAATCTGCCCCTTTGGTACCTCAAAGGTCAAATCCTTGACCGCTTCAAAGGTCTGCTTTTCAGGATGAATAAAGGAGCGCAAAGCCCCCTTCAAGCCCGGTTCCTTAACAGTCTTCACAAAATTTTTCTGAAGATGTTCCACTTCTATCATTGCCATATCTATCTCCCTATCGTAAGGAATAGCAACATTGTGTTTTTGACTACAAATATTCTAAATCCTTACTTTCTACACCTTCTCAATATTATTACAGAAAGCTTTATACCAACCTATTATAGTCCAATAAAAACTAGAATGCAAGCGTTTGCCTAAAGTTTATGAAATTAGAGATTCCTCTCTTAAAATAATACTTTTATTCAAAAATTCTAGTTTCATAGTTTCCTTAAAACACCAAAAAAACCCACCCAATGGGCAGGTTCTATCTGTATTATTCAGCTAGATTAAGCTTTACCTTCTGAACCGAATACGTCGATACGTTCTTCAACTGATGCTTGGATAGCTTTTACACCGTCAGCCAAGAATTTACGTGGGTCGAAGAGTTTTTTCTTGTCGTATTCTGCTTCGTTTGCTTCGTAGTCACGAGCAAATTTACGAGTTGCGTTAGCGAATGCGATTTGGCATTCAGTATTAACGTTAACTTTCGCAACACCAAGTTTGATAGCTGCTTGGATTTGCTCATCAGGAATACCTGATCCACCGTGCAATACGATTGGGAATCCAGGAAGAGCTTCTGTCAATTTTTGCAAGTGGTCAAGGTCAAGACCTTCCCAGTTTGCTGGGTAAGGACCGTGGATGTTACCGATACCAGCTGCCAAGAAGTCGATACCAGTTGCAACCATTGCTTTAGCGTCTTCGATTGGAGCCAATTCACCTTTACCGATGATTCCGTCTTCTTCACCACCGATAGTACCAACTTCAGCTTCTACTGAGATACCTTTAGCGTGTGCTTTTTCAACAACTTCTTTAGCCAATTTAAGGTTTTCTTCAACTGGAAGGTGTGAACCGTCAAACATGATTGAAGTGTAACCAACTTCGATACACTCAAGTGCATCTTCGTAGTGACCGTGGTCAAGGTGGATAGCTACTGGTACAGTGATACCCATTGATTCAACAAGGTTAGCGATCAAGTTGCGAGCAACTTTGTAACCACCCATGTATTTAGCAGCACCCATTGAAGTTTGGATCAAAACTGGAGCTTTTTTAGCTTCTGCTGCGCGCAAGATAGCTTGAGTCCACTCAAGGTTGTTTGTGTTAAATCCACCAACTGCATAACCATTGTCACGAGCTGCTTGGACAAATTTTTCTGCTGAAACGATTGCCATTTTATCAGGCCTCCTGTATATTTTTATGGGTCATCCCATTTACATTGTTCATTTTATCACTTTTTGACAAAAAAATCTAGTTTTTCCCGCAGTTTCGATTGAATTTCTTCTAGCTTCATCTATGTAAACCCTTTCTCTGCCTAGTCTTGGGCGACTTTTGGAAAAGCTATAAAGAAGGTTAAACGATTCTCCTGCATTTCAAAACGATAGGGTAATTTTTCATGTTCTAATAAACTCTTGACCACAAAGAGCCCCATCCCAGACCCCTTGGCCTTGCGACTAGCATTATTAGAAAAAGATTGAGCGAGTTTTTCTTGCTCTTCTGGACTGCAGTTATTTTCTATAAAGAGTTCCCCTTCTCTTTCTCCAATGCCAACCAAGCCACCTGGAACCGAGTGCTTAATGGCATTGCTGATGAGGTTAGACAGAATCAATTTCATCACCGATGGATTTAGATAGGCCTGCTGATGGGTCAAACTATTGTCTATCTGGAGCTCTCTTTCCTTGGCTAACAATGCATAATCCTTAACCAGACTTTGCGTCATCTGGTGTAGGTCAATTTGTTCCCTATCATCTCGTAATTCCTGCACAGAAGAGAGAGAAAGTATCTGGAGAATGTGGTGATTGAGCTCATCCACAATTCCTAAGGCAACTCCCAGGTAGTGGTCTCTATCCTTATAACGACCGACATTTTCTTTCATGTTTTCGATCAGGATTTTTAAACTAGCCAGCGGCGTTTTCAGTTCATGAGAAGCCCCTCGTAGAAATTCGACCTTCATCTTCTCCAGCTGGAGAATAGCTTCATTCTTGTCATGCAAGTCCGCAATGACAGTCAAAAGGTGCTGGTAGAGGCTATTGATTTGTTCCTTGAGATCACCAATCTCATCCTTAGAATCCACGCGCAATCGCACTTGAGCATCCAGTTCCATCATTCTACGAGTCACCCGCTTGATTTCCAAAATCGGTGCAACAATGGTCCGAGCATAGATATAGGCCACCAGGAGGGAAATCAGGAAGGATGCCAGCAAGGTATAGGGGAGAAATTGGAGACTGATCTGCTCTGCTTCCTTTTGCAAGTCCATGGAAGCTAGAAACTGGAGAGTCATGGTGCCACCATCTTGCGTTGTCACCTCCCGCTCCTCGATAAAAAGAGAGGTTGTCTGGCGGTCTGTATCCAGAGGAAGACTTTCCTTGACTTCTAACTTGTCCTCGGTCATTTCTCCCTTGACTGCTCCCTTGATCTCACTGGTCTGGGAATACAGGTCTAAAACTTGCTCGATGCTCTGCCTATCCTTTCCCTCTAGAGACTGGGCAATAGCTGTCGCTTTCTGACCAATGGTTTCCTGACGGTGGCTCAGATAAGTCGAAGGAAAAAGAAAATAAATAGCTAAATGAAGGCAGATAACCAGAACACTAAAAATCGAGAAGGTATAGATAAATATCTTTGTAAATAAACCTGTTCGTTTCATTTTCGCTCCAATTTATAACCAACATTGCGCACAGTGAGGATACAATCCAAGTCTAGCTTTTTCCGCAATTCCTTGATATAAACATCAATGACACGGTCAAAGGGAACCTCATCTGTCGCTTTCCAGACGGCATCAATAATCTGAGAGCGGGTCAAGGCCCGTCCTTCATTTTTTACCAGATAATCAAGAATTTCCAACTCTTTAGCGTTGATGGCCACTTCTTGACCTGCTAGGCTGGCACTGTAGCTCTCAAAGTCCACCTTAGCATCCTTATAAGAGAAAATTCGCCCCGTATCATAGTAGCGCTTGAAAATCGCATCCACTCTCACTTTTAAGAGGGATAGGGAGAAGGGTTTTTCCAGATAGCCATCTGCTAGAGAGGCAAAGGCACTCATCTTGTATTCTTCATCCTGAAAAGCGGTCAGCATCAAGACAGGAACCTGGCTGGTTTTGCGTATCTCAGCTAGGACTTCTAGGCCATTGAGCTTGGGCATCTGGATATCCAGTAAAACCAAAGTCACTTCATAGCTGGAAAATTTTTCTAAGGCTTCTTGACCGTCCGCCGCCTCAATGATTTCATAACCACAATCCGTCAAATAGTCACTGATCCCCTCACGGATCATCTCTTCATCTTCTACAATTAAAATTTTCATACTTTAACTGCTCTCTATTTTTTATTTTTCTTATACTCAATGAAAATCAAAAAGCAAACTAGGAAGCTAGCCGCAGGTTACTCAAAACACGGTTTTGAGGTTGTGGATAGAACTGACAAAGTCAGTAACATATATACGGCAAGGTGACGCTGACGTGGTTTGAAGGGATTTTCGAAGAGTATTATAATAAACACCTACTCTATTTATTATAATCTCTTATTGGTCTTTTGTCTTTAAGAAACTTGCTACTAGATAAAACAAAGAGAGCCTATCGCTCTCTCTGCTCATATTTCACTCCCTATGGAATGAAAATTATTTAGTTGCTTTTGAAAATGTGACAACGTAGTTATAATCTTTCCCATTAGCTTGATAGACATAGTCCTCTTTGAAAGTATAGCCGCGTTTGCTCAACTCTTCTTTCTTAGCATCAACTTGGCTCTTGACTGCTGCTTTCACCTGTTCATTTGTTGAACCTTCCGCGATTTCAAGAGAAGTTCCATCGATATCTCCTAGGAAACCTGCAATATCTTTCATTTGATCAAAGTTATAAAAAACATTTACTTTGACCTTTTGAGGAGCTGGCTGTTCTAGACTTCTACGATTTCTGCTAGCGCGCGGTTGAACTGCTGGAGCCATTCTGAAACCTGAAGTTCCTGTAGCCTCCTTAGTGAATGTGACAACGTAGTTATAATTTTTCACAGTAGTATCTTGTTCAAAAATAATGTCATTTTTCACATGATACCCTCTAGTAGCTAAGTCTTTTATCTTGGCTTGAATTTTTTCTTTTACTAATTCTTTTGCCTGTGCTTCACTCGTTCCAGCAGGAATTGTAACAGTGTTATCTTCTCCTGGATCAGATAGGAAACCATGAATATCTGGCATTCCAGCGAAGTTATAACTAATATTTACGGTTCCATCTGGTTCTGATGTTGAACGTGCTACCCTTCTTGCTCTTGCTTGAACTGATGGGGCATTTCTAAAACTTGAAGTCCCTTCTGAAGTTGAAGAAGGTTGTGTTGGAGATGCTGTTGAAGTTGATCTTGCTTCAGCAGCAGGCTGTGTTGGGCTGGTTGCCGTAGCTTCACCTGAACCATGACCTATTACCGTACTTCCATTGTCAATAGTAGTTCCTTCATTACGGCCATTTGTTAAATTATCTTTATTATAGTTTGGTGCTGGTAATTCTTCACCTGGAACATCAATTTCATCAATTTTTGTTTGATACTCGTCCGCAGCAGCTACAGCAGCATCGTAATCTTTAGCATTATTTATTGCCGCCAATGCTTCTTCTTTTAATCCATTTAATTTTTCTTTTAATTTTGTTTTTTCTGCTTCATCTTTAACTTTTTCTATTTCACTAAGTTTTGAAGATGCAATTCCTTCAATAATATCCTTTCCTTCTTTTTTCGCTTCCTCAAGTTTTTCATCTTTAGGTTCTACTTCTTCAGATGAATTTTCTGCTTTCGGTGTTATCGCTGCTGGCTCTTCCGCCTTCGGCGTTGTTACCACTGGTTCGTCCGCTTTTGGTGTTGTTGCCGCTGGTTCTTCTACTTTTGACGCCGGTGTCGCTGGTTCTTCTACTTTTGGCGCCGGTGTCGCTGGTTCTTCCGCTTTTGGTGTTATTCCTGCTGCTGGCTCGTCTGATTTCGGTGTTGTCGCTGCTGGTTCTTCCGCCTTCGGTATTGTTCCTGCTGGTTCGTCCGTTTTTGGTTCAGTTCCTGCTGGCTCTTCCGCCTTCGGCGTTGTTACCACTGGTTCGTCCGCTTTCGGCGTTGTTGCCGCTGGTTCTTCTGTTTTTGGTTCAGTTCCTGCTGGCTCGTCTGATTTTGGCGCAACTGAGGCTGAGGTTTCTGATTTCGGTACTGATACTGCTGGTGTTTCCACAACTACTGGTGTCGTTTGTTTAACAGTAGTAGTTTGCTCTCCAGTTACAGTATCTGTCTTTGTTTCAACTTCATAACTTTGACAGCTACCAGAATTATCAATCGACACTCGCTGTCTTTTTACTTCTGTATTTCCATCTTTTAGAAAAGACTCTTCGCTAAAATACAATTTATTATTAGCAAAAATCAAATCTCTATTTGCAATACGATTTATCTCAACCAAGCTATCAACAGATAGCCCTGTTGCTCCACTAATAGCACTCAGTGTATCTCCCCACTTAATTGTGTAGTGTGATAAATTGTCTATATTTTGAATATCAGCTTTTACTTCTGTAACTGTTCTGGCTACCCAAACACCATCTTGTTCATTAGCTGAGACAGTTGGAGCTAAAAAGCCCAGTCCCAATAAAATCACACCCGTTGCAACAATTGCACCAGTTCTTAATTTTCTAAAGCCACGTAGGGATAATGTCCCTCTAACATTTGTTTGTCTCATTGTTTTCCTCACTATTTTTATATTTTTAAAAGGCAAACTCAGCTACAGCAGGTTCGTTTACCTTTTCAGTCTGGATAGGTATCTACAAGTTTTCTATTTATTTAAAAACAAATTATGAATAAATTTTTATGCATATTTGAATATAGAAATTGTAAATTGTCCTTCCACTAAATTCCACGATTTTAGTATATCATATTTAAGTACTAAAGTACAAAGAAAGCGATTGAAAGCAATGATTTTCACCACTGCTTTCAGCTCTATTTTGTATTGTTAAATAGCCATTCTCTATCCACCATTCTTGAATAGAAAAACAAGATGCTTTCTCTATTTCCAGAATCATTTTTTCAAACTTATTCACCATCCATCAAAAGCTCTTTTGGTTGTTTTCTGAGGAGATTGCTTGAAGCAAGCGCCATAACGAGAACCACTAGAACCAAGGCTAGGACAAAGACGATGATAAAGTCTGATATCTGAATAGAAATATCTAGGCTCGACAAGGTCTTGCTAAAGCCATCTACTTCTGCACCACCACCAAGGCTAGAGGCTTGAGCAGCCTTGCTGGCTTGCTTGGCAACACCTGAAGTGACATTGGCAAGAACAGTATTTCCGATTGCACGCGCTGTGTAGTTAGCTAGGAAATAAGCAGAAACGAGAGCAGGGATAGCAATCAAGATGGATTCGGTGATGAATTGCCCCAAGATACTTGCCTGCTTGAGACCGATAGAGAGGAGAATTCCCACTTCCTTGCGACGGGCATTGATCCAAAGGCTGAGCAAGAGGGCAAGGAGAAGAACTGAGAAACTCAAGCTACCCCAGAAGAGGAGGTTGGCCATCTTGTACATACCAGAGATGGATTGCTCAAGAACTGGGTAGTTAGATGAGCTTTTAACGAGTGTATAGCTCTTCCAGTTGATACCACTGATGCCATTCAACTCTTTCATAACATCATCCAAGTTCTTGTCCGCTGTTACAAAGAAGGTTGCGTCCCCATAAATAGCTGTGTCTTCTGTGTATCCATAAAGTTTTGCAGCAGTGTGAATGTCTGTAATAGCTGTGTTTTCATAGAGTTCTTGTGAGTAAGTTACTGCCGACTTATTGTGACCATCAAAGAGTCCCTTGATTATCACTTCGACTGTTTCCTTGGCTCCTTTTTCATTGTCTGCATCGTAGATATTAGAGTCTAGTTTGACCTTGTCCCCTACTTTCCAGCCGTGTTTGGCTGCCAAGTCCTTGTGCAGGAGAATCTTGTCCTTGTCATCGTTGGTTAGGTGCTCACCTTCGACCAGCTTATAAGAACCAGAGACAAACTTGTCTTCTTTAGAGGAGTCATTGACACCTGTAATCATCAAGCTACTTCCAAAATGTTTGGCACGGTCAGGTGTCAGATTTTTCTTGGTTTCTGGAGTTTCGATAAGTTCATATCCAGTCAAATCTCCGATAGCGTTGATGCGTTTCACATAAGACTCGATGGCCTTATTTTCGGTGATTTTTTTGATGTCCTCACCCTTGATATTCCCAGCACCACGTGGCGTTCCTTGATTGACGCGACGATTGATTTGCATGGAGAAGCTGTTGGTGATATTTTTAAAAGTCTCCTGAGAAGCCTTGGCAGTAGCTCCCTTGATCGACAAGCCGACCAAACTCAAGCTCGCCATGAGGAGAATAATCAGGAAGATGACAATCGATTTGAAAAACTTCCTTGTAACATAGGCAAATGCGTTGTGTAACATAGGTTCCCTTTCTAGATGTTGTTCTATTTCAATGTCTTATAACTTATATAAATTATTTTTTTACTATTTCCCTTAGATTGTGCGGACGGGAGCAACTTCCTGTAGGAATTTCATCCCTAATTTTTGAGCCGTATGTCTCAAAAATTCCGGCCTAGATAATAACTTTGTTATTATCTAGGCTATCACTACTGCGGGAAATAGTTGTTAAAGACTCACTTCGTTTATTATTACTTTACACGTATCTGGTTACCAACTAATACTATTTTAAAGTTTAATAACTAGATTCTATATTTCAGTCAGTTTCTTATCCTTCAACTCAAGTGTAATATCTGATGCTTGCGCCACTTCTTTACTGTGGGTTACGACAATCACACATTTACCTGTTTTTTGGGCAAGTGATTTGAGCAGTTCAACAATATCTCCAGCAGTTTTAGGATCCAGATTTCCTGTTGGTTCATCAGCTAGAATAACTGGAGCTTCTGATACCAAACTACGAGCAATGGCAACACGTTGTTGTTGACCACCTGATAACTGGAGAACATTCCGCTTGATCTGACTTTCATCCAAACCAAGCTCAAACAGTGTATCCTTGCTTGCCTTTTTATTGACCAAGCGGATATTTTCCAGTGGAGAAAGATAATCTATCAAATTATAATTTTGAAAGACCAGAGAAATATGGTGCATACGATGGTAAGAATAGCCCTTCTTACGAATGTCCTCTCCTTGGAAAAGGATAGAACCTTCGACAGGACTATCTAGACCAGCAAGCAGGGACAAGAGAGTGGATTTTCCTGCTCCTGATTCCCCAATAATACTGTAAAATTTCCCGGGTTCAAAATGATAATTGATCTGATATAGGACTGCTTCAGCAGTGTTCTTATAACGGTAGGTAAGGTCTTGTAATTGTAATAAAGTCATGATTTCTCCTTCTTATACTCAATGAAAATCAAAGATCAAACTAGGAAGCTAGCTGCAGGTTGCTCAAAGTACAGCTTTGAGGTTGCAGATAAAACTGACGCAGTTTGGATTTGATTTTCGAAGAGTATTAACTAATAGATGATAAAATTTCCTTAGGCGATTTTCTAAATAAGAATAGGAAACAAAGGGCTACAGATAAGCAACTAAGCAGAACTAGAAAAACATAGGATTCTGCAAAAGATAGGATGCTGGTTGATAGACTGCTTGCTTTGGCTAGTGTATCTTGTAAGCTTGCCTGATCTCCACTTGCTAGTAGAGTTTGGAGTAGATAAGATGTAATGGCGTTTCCTGCAACAAATGCTGGAAGCAAAGCTCCAAGAGATACCAAAACTACCTCTAAACAGAATTGTAGGAAGATCGAGCTCTTGCCTTTTCCAAGTGCAAGTAAAATCCCCACTTCATAGACCCTTTCTCTCAACCAGAGAGACAAGACCAAAATTAAGGCTCCAGCTCCTGCTATCAACATCCCATAAAGGAAAATGGTCAGAAAGGTTTGGAAGGTCGCAACTGAGTCTTTGATCTGTTCAAAAGCCTTGTTTTCCTTCTCAACTTGATAGCCGTTATTTTCCAAAGCCAAGTTTTCCACCTGCTTCAAGAGTCCGTCCATTTCCTTAGGATTTTCTACATAGAAGCGAGCTGCACTGACTTGAGCTTCACTATTACCCAAAAGGCTTTGACTACTTTCATAGTCTGTAAAGACCTGGTTTTCACTGAAGTCGGAAGACAAGCCTGTAAATTTCTCTTGTTTTTTACCAGAAAAGATGCCGACAATTTCAAACTCAACTGTCTGTCCTTTGCCAGATTCGGACTGTCCAGCATCCAAGCCAATCTTGTCATGAAGCGAAAGACCATTCTTCTTAGCCAACTCTTCGTGGATCAGAATTTTCTTTGAATCCCCTTTTTGAAGGTGTCGCCCTTCTTTTAGATTGAAAGCCGAGCTGGTAAAGGTGACATCCTTAGATGAATCCTCAAGAGCCGTTAAGCTGACCAAGTTCTTGTCCGCAACTGACAAATCATCACGCTCCACGCTCTGCTCGCCACTCACCACTTCCTTATCTTTTAGTTTTGCGATCGTCCCGAGTTCAGGAGAAACATTTTCCAGTCCCTTAATCTTGCTTACAGATACTAGGTCCGACAGCTTGAAGGTCTGACCATTTTCTATCTTCTTAATAGAAAAAGATGTGTTGAGTGATTTGTAAAGATTGATTTCAACTGTTTTGTTGGACTTCATCAGAGTCAAACAGGCTGAAATTCCAGCCAATAGAACCAATAAAATCAGAAATAAAATAAAACTTCTCAGTCGTTTTCTGCTGACATAAGCCCAAGCTCTTTGGATTGGATTCATTTGTCACCTCCATATTTGTAAGACTATTATAAAATCTAAATATGAAATCTTTATGAAATACAAAAAAAGAACTAGAGTTCTCACAAATGAGTGAGTTTTCTAGTTCTTTTTGATTTATAAAGACTTTATGTAGGGAAAGCTACTAATGATCAGATGAGATCATCTATTTAAGCTTCCTCTTCATCGTCTTTTTTCTTTTTGGCAGCTAGCAAACCAAATGTGCCAAGAAGAGATAGAACTCCTAATGCACCTGTAGCACGATCTGCTTTCGTACCAGTATTTGGCAACACTGCTTGCGGTTGAGTAGCTGAGGCCTCAGCAGGGGTAACATTATTCAGTCTAGGATTTGTATCGGCAGAGGGCGTAGCTGGTTCTTGGTGGTCGTCACCTGTTGGTCTAGCTGGACTCACTTTCCTGAAGATATGCGTTACAACATCACCTTTAGTTTCTGTTCTTACAAATACATACCCTTCAATTTCACCATGTTCAAATGCCTCATTGGTTTCACCTGGAACTGATGGAGCTTTGGCATCCGCTGGTTTCAATTCATTACCTTCTTCATCAATCCATTTAGTGATGATTAACTGAACTTTTGGTAATTCTGCTGGATCTGGAAGTTCACCATTGACTCCACCTGTAAACTCTGGAAGATCAACTACTGGTGGGGCAATTAGATTACCATTTTCATCTACTCCTGTTGTACCGATTGGGCCGTTGTATCCTGGATTTTCTGCTTGTACCTCTGGTTCTCCATTCACCCCACCATTAAATTCTGGTACTTCATGGATTGGCGAATCCGGTGCATTTACTCCTCCGTTGAATTCTGGTAATTCTTCTTGAGTTTCTGGTTCTCCATTCACTCCACCATTAAATTCTGGTACTTCATGAATTGGCGAATCCGGTGCATTTACTCCTCCATTGAATTCTGGATTTTTTAAAACTTCTGGTTCACCTTTTGCATATGCAAATAACAATTCATCACGAGGAATATTATGAGTGACATTTGTTTCTGGATTAGTGATTGTTACATTTCCATCTGAAGCAACAATTACGTCTTTTCCTGGATTTGCTTTTTCCACTGATTCTTTAACTTTATCTTGTTCGTCTTTGCTTAGATTATTCAAATCTTTGACTGGAACTTTATCAGTTGGTGTCACTGGTTCGAAGTCTAGCACAGTCAAGTCTTTAACTGGGATGAGTACTGATTCACCAGTTGCCTGATCCGTCACAGTAACATTGCCCTTATCATCCGCTGTAACAATCGTATTTGGATTAGATTTTTTAACTTCATCCACTAATTTTTCTATTTCTTGCGGTGTTAAATGGTCTGAATCTGGAACTACAATTGGTAACGGAAGTTCAACAATAAACTCAACTGCTGGATTTCCTTTAGCACTCATTTTCTTCGCTGGGACTGAGACTGACTCGCCCGCTGTCGCTAATTTACCATCTTCGGTTGCTGTTGGAACCTTGTTCGCTTCGCTTTCTGGTAAGTTCGCATTTGGAATTGTCAACTCGCCGTTGGCTCCTACCGTGAACGTTCCTACTCCATCTAGCTTGATTGGCGTATTTTGTGGGTAAGATGTGCCTTCTGGCGTTGTCACTCGATAGTGTACATCTCCATTGTCATCTCGTCTTGGTTGCGTG
>NZ_GL732488.1:40648-41184 GCF_000187745.1 Streptococcus sp. M334
TTTCTTCGCTGGGACTGAGACTGACTCGCCCGCTGTCGCTAATTTACCATCTTCGGTTGCTGTTGGAACCTTGTTCGCTTCGCTTTCTGGTAAGTTCGCATTTGGAATTGTCAACTCGCCGTTGGCTCCTACCGTGAACGTTCCTACTCCATCTAGCTTGATTGGCGTATTTTGTGGGTAAGATGTGCCTTCTGGCGTTGTCACTCGATAGTGTACATCTCCATTGTCATCTCGTCTTGGTTGCGTGAAGACTGGTTTGGCACTAGCTTGTTTCTTCGCTGGGACTGAGACTGACTCGCCCGCTGTCGCTAATTTACCATCTTCGGTTGCTGTTGGAACCTTGTTCGCTTCGCTTTCTGGTAAGTTCGCATTTGGAATTGTCAACTCGCCGTTGGCTCCTACCGTGAACGTTCCTACTCCATCTAGCTTGATTGGCGTATTTTGTGGGTAAGATGTGCCTTCTGGCGTTGTCACTCGATAGTGTACATCTCCATTGTCATCTCGTCTTGGTTGCGTGAAGACTGGTTTGGCACTAG
>NZ_GL732488.1:41601-50958 GCF_000187745.1 Streptococcus sp. M334
GGCCCGCTGTCGCTAATTTACCATCTTCGGTTGCTGTTGGAACCTTGTTCGCTTCGCTTTCTGGTAAGTTCGCATTTGGAATTGTCAACTCGCCGTTGGCTCCTACCGTGAACGTTCCTACTCCATCTAGCTTGATTGGCGTATTTTGTGGGTAAGATGTGCCTTCTGGCGTTGTCACTCGATAGTGTACATCTCCATTGTCATCTCGTCTTGGTTGCGTGAAGACTGGTTTGGCACTAGCTTGTTTCTTCGCTGGGATCACCTTATCCCTATCAGTTTCTGCTGGAAGTTTGTTTCCTTCTTTTACAATAACTTTTCCTGTTTGTACTGTATCTTTCAGTTGGTCGTTCTTAATCGTGATTGTGCCATCTTTGACTCTGAATGTTTCGTCTATTCCTGGGACAGTCACTACAGAACCATCTGGGTAATTAGTATCGTCATGCCGTTTAATTGTTAGTGTCACGTCTCCTGTTGTGCCATCTTGCTTGTTGACCGTTACGTTAGGTGCAGCTGGCGCAACTTTTAGTGTGACATTAGTTTTTTCTTGAGAACCATCGTTATAGGTAATGACTACTGGTACTTGTTTTTCCTTATCAGCTTCTAGTTCTGGTAATTGTCCATCAGATGTAACAGATTTTATACCTGCTTTTTGATATGTTTTTGTTACGCCGTTTTCAATAACTCCTGTGACTCCTGTTGCTGAATATAAATCTGTTCCAGTAAGGTGACCCGTTGGTTTCTTAATAATGTCTGCTTTTGTAACTTCATGTGCTGTTAAAGTATGTGTTCCTTCATCAGATACTGCTTTAATATCGCCTTCGCCTTTGCTTGCAGTTGCTGTTACTGTAGTATTTACCAAGTTACGTGGAATTTCGATACTTCCATCATGAACGCTTACTCCATTAGCTTGTCCTGTTACTTGCCATCCATTTTGAGCATCTTTTGTTACTACAACACTTCCTGAGTTTAGAGGAATTGTAATTTTATCCCCTGAATTTGTAGAATCTGGTGTTACTCTTGCATTTCCATTTTTCCATTGTCCTACGCTTGGTGCTGTTGGCTTCGCTTCTTTAACAGCTACATATACTTTAACTTGACTTCCTTCTTTACCTTGGCTGTCAACTGCTACTAGAGTTACTTCGTATACCCCTGCTGGAGTTGCTCCTGTTGCTGTAGGTAATTCAGATACAACCTTAACATTTCCTGTTCCGTATGGTTTTTCACTTTCAGTAGCACGTCCATCTTCTGCATCTGTTACTGTCACTAAATCTTTTAACAAGTCGGCTGTCAACCTTGTTCCAGAATCATAGACTTTTCTATGAGTTTCATCTTTTCCTGTGTCACCTTTTACTTTGATAGTAGGTGCTGTATTCGTAACATTAACTACTTTCCAATTTCCAGCAGCCGTCGGGTCTTGTCCTGCTTCTGGTTGATAATCTACACGTAAACCTAGTCCTTTGCCGTAGGTTTCTGTATTATCCCCGTTAGCAGCTTCTTCTCTAATATGAAGTTTCTTACCGTTACTTTCTTCATTAAGAGGAATAGTAATAATACTTTCTGCTGGATTAGTCTTGCTTGCGCTAGAACTAATTCTTCCGACATATCCAGAAGCATCTGTCACAGTTGCATTATCAGCACGAGTTGCATCTGTGTGCCAAGTACCATCTGCACCACGTACAAGAGTGACACTGTTTGGTTTATCGCCTTTTTCTTGATTGTTATGGAATCTCAACTCCACTCGTTTAGCATCATGCGAGACTGCAATATCGATATGCTTGCTACCAGCAATTGCAGGTGATACAGAATAAGCACCCATTGTGACTTCTTTTTCATCACTTGTAGTTGAAACCGTTCCTCCTGTGACTGTATTCTCCACTGTAATCGCTCGCGGTGTTGTAGTTTCTCCATTCTTAGCAACTGATTGACGAAGTTTTACAGTAGCAGGAAGCGTAGCTGTCCATGTATTATCATTGATGGTTACTTCGCCATTATTTTCACTAGATAGAATGGTATTATTCTCATCGTTCAAATGAACTTTGACCACTTTATTAGTTGCATTAAATCCGCCTAAAGTACCCCTCAATGTACGGCTAGTTGAAGTCACTGTTGCTGTATCAAAGGTTGGTTTTTGAGGAGTGACTTGTTCACTGTTGCTATTATTAGAAACTAAAGAATAAGCAGTTGGGACTTGTCTTGTTCCCGTATCCGTTGTTTTTGTTTTTTGATAAGTTCCTGAGACAACCACATTAGCTGTCAATTGTTGACCTAAAGTAACTGGATTTCTATAGTCAGCTTCAGCAAAAGTTGTACTTTCTGTTCCTGCTGCTACAGTTTTTTCTGCAACTACAGTGCCAGCAGCATCTTTTAATTGTACTGTTACAGTTAATCCTGCCGTCAACTGTGCAGTTGTTGGAAGATTGCTCACTGTAATCTCAGGTTTAGTTCCTGCTTTTCCTTGGAATTGATTTGCAGACAACATCGGCGCTTGTGGTTTGACGGCTAAATCAACTTTAATATCTTGATGTGTATAGTTAAACGTATCATCTCCACGTAATCTAGCAATTGGCGACGTGTAATAAACATTAACATTTTCTTCACGCATTCCTATTGTAGTTTGAACTTTAGAAACTGGATTTGCAGAACTACTGTATCCATCCCCCCAAGCTATCGCAGTTCTTGGTGGATTAGCTAGAGAACTACTTGTTTTTACATAGTCAGCAGCATTTTGTTTCTCGAAATTTTTACCTACTTCTGTCTCAAAGTAAGTCTTACCTTCTGGATAGTTCACTTCATTTCCATAAGTATTAATAGTGATTTCCTTCTCTACCCTACTACCATTAGGAAACTCTACAATAATTGTTTTTTTAGTAACCCCAGCAGTAGTACTTCTATCTGGAAGAGCCCCATCCTTGAAAGTAATTGACGTCGCATTTGGTCTTCGCCCATCAAATGCTACATAAAAATCAGGCTTAACAGGTCGTAATCTTCCTCCAGTTCCTACTACAGCTGATGTCAACGGTTGACCTACAATCTCAGAGTAGCTACTTACTTCTTGATTATCTTTTTTACGATAAGTAACCGCTGGATACTGTGTTTTAAAGAATCCTAGACTTGTTTCATTGCTACTATCCTCAGAACTATTATTCCCTGAGTTATCCTCTGTTTTCGCTAAAAGCTCATATACTGTTGTTGAGGTAGCATTATTATACAATTTTTCTATAACATCCTGCTTCTCTACTCCATTTTCAACTATCAAAGTCTTCTCGTTTCCTGTTTTAAGCCACATACTAAGCTTGTGTCTTAATGGATTGTTTTTAGCATCAGTATCATCATCTTTGTCATAATTATCTGTTAATTTTACAAGACTAGTGAAATCTGGACGATGTTCCTTAGGTAAATAGTCATAGAATTTTTCAGCAACCCCTAAATTATTTGTACTAGATCGTTGTACCTGTGGTTTTTCTACGTCTACAGGCACAAAGTAAACATTAATAACATTTGTCGTTGTATCTTTATTTTCGCTTCTCTTAGATAAAGTAGTCGTATTAACATACTCAGGACGAAGATACAACTGAGCTTTATAAATAGCTCCACTACCATTTGCCACATGATCTAATGAGATTGCTTGTATTCCGTTAGCTCCAGCAATGCTTGCATTTTGTAGACTCGTACCAACAGCGCCAGGAGTTCCTTTCCCGTTTTCAACTAACTTATTAGGTGAATTAGAAACAACCTGTCCACCACTAAGATTTCCTGCATCTACCAAATCTAGCACATTAATATAATTATTGTTTTTCTTAAATTCATTTGAATTTCGAACCTTACTAAATCCTTCACGACTATTTTCTGCTTTTTCTTTATCATCCCCTCTAGCTTCAACAAGAGATGGATTTTCAACACTATTTGTACCTGCTTTTGGTTTTAAGTGCATCATTCTTAAGACATCATTTAGATTGATACCTTGTCCTTTTGTCGCATCATAGTAATAGATTAAACTACGATTTCCATTTACAGATGGGTCACTTGTACTATTAGACCAAGCAAAACCTTTATCTGTATCTCTATTCGGTAGTTTTGCACCTTCGATATTTTCTAATAAGAAATCCTTACGAATATCTGCGAATCGAGTAACAAATCCCGCACCACTATTCTTATTGGGTTCAGTTTGAAGCCAGCCACGTTTCTTATCTTTTGTAACAACAATAGCTCCGCTGTCTGAAATCTCAATATTTTCATCTTTCAAACCAAGTGTAGGATTTGCTTTTTTCAAAGCGATTCTAATTGCTGCTTTCTCAGCATCATTCAACTTGCTATCATTTGCTTGAACGATACGGTTAGCTGCATTCTCTATTAAATTTAGTCGAGCAGTAACTTCTTTTTCGTTACTATTACCTGACATTGTAGATACACCACGGTGAGTTACCTTCACGCGTGCATAAAGAGTTTCCCCTTCTCTCAATCCATTTGGACGAGCACGATTAATATCACTTTCTCGGAAAGTCCACTCGGTCTCTCTACTTCCTTTATCAAAAGAATGTTCTGCTATAGGAGTAGTATCATCTTGATCACTATATAATTGAATCGTACGAGTTGCCTCTTTGTTAACCGTACCTACTTCAGAAGTACTCTCACCAATATTAACGATATTCTTCACTTTAATATCTGGCTTATGACCTGCCTGACCATAAAGGAGATCTGCATTGCCATCAATAGTTGGAGCTGTTGGATCAACTGCAACTAAGATTCTTCGTTCAATAGTAGCTGGAGCAAATACCGTTCTACTTGTACTTTCATTATTTGCGATATCTCCCGCCCCACTGAAATCAGCCTTAATCATACGTCCATAATGCCCCATAGCGATACTAGCACCTTTAGATGCATCAGCAGGATTAGAAGAGATTCCACCATTATTAATACTATAAACCATTCCATCTGGTAGATAAGAATATCCTCTATCCGCCTTACTTGAGTCATTAATCACTTTCCAGTAGTCTTTAGGATTGATATTTTTAGTACCATTCATTACATTGACAGAATTTCCATCATGAAGTCCGATAACATAACTCTTACCACCTGGTTGACCAGCATCAGGTGTTTCATAAACATTTTTAAAATCTAAATCTACAACACGATATTTAAATTTAAATGTACTTACGTCTTTGCTATCACTACCTGTAACCGTTAAAGTAGCTTCGTGTTCTCCTAAAGCATAATCATTATTTACAGTACCGTTTGATAATTTAGCTGTGTACTTCTGCGTTTCGCTACCTGTTTGTTGACTTCCTGGGAAGTTTGTACTTGTCACTCCTTCAGGTAATCCACTGACAGTTACATTACTAATTTTTCCAGCATTATCCCATGCTTTTAATTCCGGATTAAAGGTTGCTCCACGGAAAATTGTAAAGATCGGTTCTCCTGCTGTTGTACCGAGAGATACTCCATTTAGAGTAGCTTGTGGTTTTGCATTGTCAGTAACATTGAAGTTTACTTCTTTTTTAATTTCACGTGGCGCATAGAGAGTCATGCCGTTAGCTGTAAGACTTCCGTTTTGAGCTCCCGTTGGGAATACAGCTTTTGCTACATGTCTAACTAATCCAAGATTAGTTAATGTTGTATTTTGATTAGCATTTTCCCATTCCCATCTCATTCCTCCTGGGAAATATTTATTCCCTTGATCCGTGCTACCATTTAAGGTATCAATTAAGTAATTATGAGAATCTCCTATTTTATCGTTAAGAGAAGCAGCTTTAGGTGAATTTCTCACCATCACATCAGCAATAGTATATTCAAATTTATATTCTTTTGCATTACCACTGAGGTCTCTTACAGTAACAGAAGCTTCACGCGTTACTAAAGGTGCATCATCATCCACTTTTGTATTACTAAAATGATAATCTCCATTTGTAATTAAAGTACGAGCGTAGTCTTTATTCCCTGATTTATTAAACCAAACACCATTTGGAATATTTTTTACATTAAACTCAGCAATCGTGTTGGAATTATCTGTCACTTTAAAAGTAGGATTAAAATTAGCTCCACGGAAAATCACAAATCGATTATCTGATGCCCTTTCTGTTAAGACTTTTCCATTCATCATAACTGTAGGAGCTTGAGTATCTCTACTCTTAACAGTATCTTCAGCTGAAGTTTCATCACTATTCAGATACGTTGCAATAGCTTTAATTTTCGTATTATCTTCAACGGTTTGCTCTGTAATAGATACACGACCTGTTGAAGTGTCCACAGTTACACCATCTGGACGATTACCAACTACTCCCCATGATGATCCTTCTTTTTTCACCGTAAGTGTAGTATCGCTCTGTTGTCTAGTTGGTCTATAAGAAACAACCATTTTATCTGTCGTACCATTTGGTGTAACAGAAGCAGATCCATCAAGCGGAGTTGCTATTGTTGGAGCAGCTGGTTTAGCTTCTTTTTGAATATGTTTGAAAAGTACATCTACATAGTCTACTGAATCGTCTTGATTATTTGTGCTGGAATTATTTTCATTATCATAGTAGGTGACCTTAACTTGTTTTTTCACCCAAACAGGCGTTGTCTCCGTGATAGTTGGAACATTTCCTTCCACGTGCCCATTCGTATTTACCTTTTGATATTGTTGACGAATCGCTTCTTTTAACTTTTCTAAGTTTTCTTTTGAAATTTTTCCACCAGGTAAAACATCGATATCATCTGGCACTGTAAACAACTCTGTTTTATGATTATCAAGTGTTAATTCGATTACTCTCTTACCGGTTGATAAACTTGAGTCACCTACCCATTGAACTTGCTTCACTGCCTGTTCTTTAATTTTATCACTCGTACGAGGGAAGTATGAAATTCGATCCTTATAGAATGAATTCCCAGGGTTTGGAGTTCCCATATCATCGGCATCTGGAGTTTTAAATCCATCAATTTGAGATGAAACATCCGTATAACTCTTGATATAAGTATCGGCATTTCCTAAATCAGCCTTATAATTTTTTGTATCCGTCACCTCTTTAGCTACTGGTTGATAGATATCAGACTGAGTCACAATTTTATATGGCAAACGGAAATTAATTGCTTGTCCCTTAACTTTAGCTTCAATATAAAGAGTATGGTTTCCTTTTGTTCTATCAGCAGTTGTGTTTACGCCATCTTCTGAACGTTGTCTGCTAAAGCGATTATGTAAACTCTTGAGGTAATCAGCACTAAAATTATCGGTTGATTTATAAGTGTGGTAATCGGTAATATCTCCACGGCCAGGGTTCGTCTGACTGTTATTATAAGTATCCTCAATAGTAACGGCACTACTCATTAGACCACTTTCTGTGTCCAAAGTACCAATCCCTGTACCTTTTAAGAAAGTTGTTTTTAACACATTCGTATCAACCGTTACATTATATCGTTCTTGCACACCATACCATTGTTGGTAACTCTTGTGCATAAAACGTCCACTAGGTATTTTTTCATATGATTTCATACCAGCAATATAGTATAGCGGATCTTCAGTATCCCCTACTGTATCAAACTCAACAACATAAGTATTTCCTTTATCAAAGTCACGTGGTCTAAAAGCAAAGACATTTTGTGTAGAACTCTTGATTTTATCGTACAGTTTATCCGTAATTCTTTTATCATCTTCAGACATACCATCACGGTTAAAATAAACACTTGTATCGTTTCGCACAAAATCATCTAAGGTATAAATACCACCACGGTTACCTACAATTCCATTCTGAGTATTTGCAACATTTTCATAGTAAGGACTACCATTGACACCACCATTTGGAGAACCAACAGCCGTTAAATATTTGTCTGCTTCACCATTAAATACTTGAGCAACCCCACCGTGTTTTACAACAGAACCATTCTCTTTCAAAGTCATATTTTGTACAGAATGACCACTTGGAACAGTAAAATAATAAATTGGATTTTGTCTAGACTCACGAGCATTATTATATGTTATTTTCCAATGATACCCGTTTGATTGTTTAGTAACTTCCGCAAAAACTTTTTGTTTTAATCTTTTTACAGGTTGTGGACCTAAATCAGCATTGTTTCTACCATTGGCAGAACTATTATCATTGTGAGATATATACAAGAAGGTACCCTCTGGATACCCAGAGTTATCGCCAGCTTTTGTGATATACCCTACCTCTGCGTCACGTAAGTTGTCGTTACCTTGAGCATCATAAACTATACCGTTTGCTGCTCGATAAATTGCAGATCTAAAGTAAGATTCTGGCAACATCTTCTTACCGTTATCCAAGTCACGTTTTCCTGAATGTTCACGTGTGACAGCAAGTGCAAGTTTTTTCTCTGCTTGCTTACCTTTCTTCATTAATTCTTCGATTTCTGAAGCTGTCAATTGTGGATTTACTATCCCATTTTCGACAGAGCGGACAATTTCTTCTACTCCCTCCAAGAGTTTCTTGGTTTCAGGGCGTTCAATTTTTTTAGCAGTATATAAGTAAGTGATTAAACTTTTAGAAAGTGATTCTAATTTATCTTTATTAGCTGTATCTTCTTTGTTGTCATCTTTTTGAACATCTTTAATTTCTTCAGTCTGATCAGTAGGAATCACAGCTTTATCAGATACTTTGAGCTCTTTTTTATCTTGAACTTTAGAATCGGTTCTATCTTCCTTGTTAGAATCTTTATCTTTAGCCTTAGACTTAAGTAAACGCACTTGCTCTGTAAAAGATTGAACCCGACTTACTTGACTTGCAATCGCTTCCTCAGAAACATTTTCTCCATCAAGTAAACGCTTATTTTCATCTGTTAATTGAGAAAGTTGATTAGATAGACTTAATAAACTTTCCTCGTCTGCTTTTGCAATCGCAGCTTGAAGTTCACTAAGAGCCTGATTAAGAGCAGACTTATCCACTGATTTCTTAGCAATTGCCTCTTTCTCAGACCCTACTTCCTGTGATTTTTCTGAATGTCCCTCTGTAGGTGGAACTCCCTCAGTCAAACCAGTAACAGCAACCCCCACTTTTTCAGTATTGGCTGTTGCAGGAGAGACGGCCATATCCGCCTTAGCTACTCCATTAGCAAAAAACATTAACGCTGCTATGGCAACACTTGCAGCACCAAAATGGTACTTACGAATAGAATAACGGTATAATTTTTCACCATTATCATTAGACTTTTTACCAAACATAAATATGTCCTTTCTATTGTTTTAGTAGAATAAGTTTAAAATCTCCGAGACATAATGACTCGATAATATGTTAACTCTTTTAAAATAAAAAATCAAGCATTTACATAAATATCATCTAAAAATGTAAGCGCTGTAACACTGATATTTCAAGGTGTTTTACACATTATATATATATATATATATATATATATATATATATATATATATNT
>NZ_GL732488.1:51024-176471 GCF_000187745.1 Streptococcus sp. M334
TTACTATATATATATATATATATATATATATATATATATATATATTCAATGCTTATTGTACCGTGTTTTTAGACTATGTATTATAAAAATTTAATATAAATAAAAAACAGATCTTACCTTTTGCTTCGGAAAAATCTGTCATTATTTTATTTTAAATGGTAGATTGCCTGTCCTTACATTTTATAGACAGCGGATTGATGAAAGCTTATTATTGGGTAAAGAGTTTCTTCCAAAAAACTCCAACCACGGCTTGCGAATCCTATCTTTGCTGCTTTCTCTGTATTTTTAGGCTTTATTAATGATGGTCTTTCAATAGTGACTCAAATTCAGTGACAGTCATCCCCAACTGCTGACTGGCAATCTCAGGTGTCAGGATACCTTGACGAACCATATCTAGGAAGGCAAAAAGTCTCCCTTCTTCCCTTCCTTCAACTTTACCTCGCTCCAGTCCCTGTTCTAAACCTTTTTCAAGACCCTCAGCTCGCCCACGTTCTAATCCTTTTTCTTCAGCTTGTTCCAAGGCATAGTCCTGTGCTAACAAGGCTTGTTCTTCACGCATACGTAGTTGACTAAACATCTTCCTGTCCTCCTCGGACCAGCTCTTATAGTCCAGCAGTTGGTCTGCCTGACTGATGGCTCGCTCAGGTTCTTGGGTAAAGGGTTTATTACCGAAAAACTCCAACCATGGCTTGCGAACCTCGTCTTTGCTGGTTTCTCTGTATTTTTTTAGTTCCAAGAATGCCATCTTGACTAGATGGTTTTCTTGACCATTATTGGTGATAGTTAAAACCTCACCTGTCGTGTCCTCTCGCATACTAAAGCTATGAAAAGCCAAATCATCTTGGAAGTAATTGCTGTCCACAATTGCGATAGCGTATACTGGTGCGATATGCTTGTAACTCTGGTGTGTATTGCCTTCTTGCTGGCGAATTTTTTCTAGATTTTGATTAACCTGACTACACAGATAAACCCACAAACGATTGATGAAAAAATTCTGATGATGGACTTGTATTTCGATAATAACCTGAGTACCGTTATCCAATTCCGCCAAGACGTCTATACTTGTATAGAAATCCTGGGCCGAGTACGGCATGGAAGGTAAGACGTGAATGTTACTTCCCTCCAAAATAGTTACATTTTTTGCTGGTAAATCCAACATATCGCGGATAAATTGACAAGTGATTTCTGGATTGCTAAAAATCTTCTTAGCAACCAAGTCATTAGTTGGGCTAATGCCCGGATGTCTGAGAATCATCCATTTCCTCCTTTTATTATACCATAGTTTTAAATCTAACTTTACTAGATTCTATTGTTCTATCTATTTATTCGGAAAAAGTAGAAAGAATAGAGAAAATTAGGAGAAATTTCAAACTATATTATTTATCTGAAAGCGAAGGACGCCCACCATAGATATTATAAACCTGATAAAAAACAAAAGAGCTAGCCTAAGCTAACTCTTATCCCATGCGGAGAGAGGGACTTGAACCCTCACGACCTAAAGCGGTCACAGGATCCTTAGTCCTGCGCGTCTGCCAATTCCGCCATCCCCGCGTCGATTACTTTACTAGTATATCAACTTTTAGGATGCTTGTCAACACTTTTTTTCAAATTTTTTCATTTCATCAACCAAATTACTCAGAAATTTCATTTAGCTTTTCATCTACTAACTTAGCCCCGAGTGTATTTTTGAAATGACCTAGAGCAAATTGATGATTTTCAGGCCAGATGGAAGCAACGGCTGGTTTAACAATCTCGATGTCATATCCTAGATTATAAGCATCTATAGCTGTATGTAGGACACAGATATCCGTCAAGACACCTGTTAAGATAACTGTAGAAACGCGACGCTCTCTCAGACGGATATCCAAATCAGTCCCTGAAAATGCTGAGTAATGGCGTTTATCCATCCAAAAGACACGACTGTCTGAACCATGCTCTTGATAAAAGATCCCCAAATCTCCGTATAAATTGCGTCCACTAGTCCCAATCAAATTGTGAGGAGGAAATAATTTACTTTCTGGATGGAAACAATCGTTTTCTTCGTGAGCATCGATGGTAAAGAAGATATAGTCTCCACGTTCAAAAGCCAATCGAGTTACCTTGCTGATGGCATCTGAAATTGCCTGGGCTGGAGCACCTGCTGTCAATTTTCCACTATCAGCCACAAAATCTTCTGTATAATCAATCGAAATTAAAGCCTTAGTCATTAGTAATCTCTTTTCTTCACTTCTTCAAAAATATCTGTAATCAAGACCTTAAGATAGGTTCCCTTCATTCCAAGTGAGCGACTTTCAATAATCCCCGCAGACTCAAGTTTACGAAGGGCATTGACAATCACAGAACGGGTAATTCCGATACGGTCTGCAATAACAGACGCAGTTAACTGACCTTCATTTCCATTTAATTCCCCTAAAATTGCTGAAACAGCACGGAGTTCGGAGTAAGATAGGGTATTAACCGCCATGGTGACAGCAGTACGGCGACGGATATTTTTCTCATCTTCCTCACGCTGGAAGTTAAGAAGTTGAATTCCAACAACGGTACTCGCAATCTCAACAAGAATCAAGTCCTCGTCTTCGAATTTTTTATCATTGCGCCAAATAATTAAAGAACCAAGTCGAATCCCTGATACATGAATCGGTGCAATGGTCGTCAAACCATCTGGAAAGTCGGCACGACTTTCCACAGGGAAAATACTCAAATCATGATCAACTGTCAGATTGGCTTCTGTATCGTAAATCATGTTCGCACCTTGAATGTAGTCATCCGGGAAAATCTTAGTTTGGAAGAATTGCTCTACACGATCTGTATTGGTTTTGTAACGCATAAAATAACCAAGGAGACGTCCCTTGCTATTGACGATACAGGCGTTACAGTCAATAATATCTGCCAATTGACGGGTAATCGCATTGTATGGAAGTTCTTCCTGCAGCTGCTCCTCTGAGCGCTTCAGGATAGAAGTAATTTTTCTAGTTTTTTCTAATAAATGTGCCATTTTTCACCTCGAATTTAATCGCTATCATTATAACATAAACAGCTTGAATTTTCAATTATTATCTGAAAATTGCTTATTTAATTGCAATTTGAAAAAACAAGAATATTTTTAATTAAATTGCTTCTTTTCTATTGACAAACTCCCTATTTTTGTCTATCATAACATTACAAGAAGATAATATAGCTATTTTATATATCTTTCTTTTTCCATTCGGTCTCCTTATATAAAAAAGCGATTCATTTGAACCGCTTTTCTTATTTATCGCCCTTGTTTCGAATAACAAAGCCTGTTTTCTTTTCGCTTGAAGTAGTGCGTGGTTTTTTATTATCCTTACGGTAACGTTTTTCCTTATCAAAACGATCATTTCCACGACTTCCTTTTTTGAAATCATCACGACGACCATTGCCACGGCGATCACGGTCTCGACGGTCGTCCCCACGACGGCCTCCACGACCTCCCTTAACTTTACCACCGAATCCATTACCTGATGGTTTAAATGGCAGTGGTTTTTCACGTGCAATCTCCACTTCTGGAAGGCTATCCGGGTCTTGAACAGTCAGACTCAAGATATACATTGCCAATTCTTCTGGAGTAAATTCGGCAGCTAGCTTACGAGCATCCTTACCAAATTTCTCAAAGTTGGCACGGATAGTCTCATCTGCAAAATCACGTTCGATTTTCTTGAGAGCTACGTGTTTTTTTGCTTGGAAGGCTTCTTCTGCACTTGCAGGTTTGAGACCTTTCATGCGTTTCTTAGTCAAATTCTCAATGATTTGGAGGTAGCCCATTTCATTTGGTGATACGAAAGTAATCGACTGACCTGACTTACCAGCACGACCTGTACGACCGATACGGTGAACATAACTTTCAGGATCTTGTGGAATATCGTAGTTATAGACATGGGTCACACCTGAAATATCCAACCCACGCGCTGCAACGTCTGTCGCAACCAAAACATCAAGATTGCCATTTTTAAAGTCACGAAGGACACGAAGACGTTTGTTTTGGTCTAGGTCGCCATGAATTCCTTCTGCACGGAAGCCACGGATTTTTAAACCACGAGTCAATTCATCTACACGGCGTTTGGTACGACCAAATACAATAGCAAGTTCTGGTTGTTCTACATCCATAAGACGAGTCATGGTGTCAAATTTTTCTTGTTCTTTAACTCGGATATAGTATTGGTCAACCAATTCTGTTGTCAATTCCTTAGCCGCAATCTTCACATGCTCAGGTTCTTTCATAAACTGAACACCGATACGTTTGATGGCATCTGGCATAGTTGCTGAGAAAAGTAAGGTTTGACGACTTTCAGGGACACGAGAAATGATCGCTTCGATGTCTTCAAGGAAACCCATGTTGAGCATTTCATCCGCTTCATCAAGGATAAGCGTTTCAATATCTTGTAATTTCAAGGCCTTGCGTTTAATCAAGTCCAAGAGGCGACCAGGTGTTCCCACCACGATATGGGCACCAGATTTAAGAGCCTTAATTTGTTTTTCAATACTTGATCCGCCATATACTGAACGGACTTTGACTCCCTTACTACGACCAAAGCGGAAGAGTTCTTCTTGACTTTGGACAGCTAGTTCACGAGTTGGAGCGATAACCAAAGCTTGGATGGTCGCTTCTTCTGTACGGATTTTTTCAAGGGTAGGCAAGCCAAAGGCTGCAGTTTTTCCTGTACCAGTCTGAGCTTGACCGATCACATCCTTGCCTTCAAGGGCCAAAGGAATGGTTTGTTCTTGGATAGGACTGGCTTCTACAAAACCAGCTCTTTCAATCTCTGCTAGCAAATCAGCAGACAAGTTTAATTCATTAAATTTCACGTTATTCTTCTTTCTAAAGGTGGTGCGAAGCCACCCTATAGGGCTTAGTTTATACTTTTCTTTTTATGACGTATTTTCATATACTGGATACAAAATCGTGTTGCTTCTTTTCCACAAAAGAAAAGTACTGTTTCCTTTGCAACCTATCTAGTATAACACAAGAGAGAAGCAAAAGATAGTTAAATTCGTCGATAAAGTCATGTAAACGATTTTTCTAAGAAAACAAGGGCAAAATTTCCACTTTTTCATAAACTTTTTTAAAGCGTAGCAGAATTGTGCAAAAGTTTTTTTCTTGTGCTAGAATGAAATGCGAATAGGAGGAACTCTAAATGTTAACTTATGATTTAATCGTTATCGGATTTGGTAAAGCTGGTAAAACACTAGCAGGTAAATTGGCTTCAGCTGGCAAAAAAGTTGCCCTTGTTGAACGTAGTAAAGCTATGTATGGTGGAACTTGTATCAACATTGGTTGTATCCCAACTAAAACTTTGCTAGTTGCTGCTGAGAAAGACTTGTCTTTTGAAGAAGTGATTGCTACCAAAAACACGATCACTGGTCGCCTCAACGGTAAAAACTATGCGACTGTTGCTGGTACAGGCGTGGACATCTTTGATGCGGAAGCTCACTTCCTTTCAAATAAAGTCATCGAGATCCAAGCTGGTGATGAAAAGAAAGAACTGACTGCTGAAACAATCGTCATCAACACTGGTGCTGTTTCAAACATCTTGCCAATCCCTGGACTTGCTACAAGCAAAAACGTCTTTGACTCAACAGGTATCCAAAACTTGGACAAATTGCCTGAAAACCTTGGAGTCCTTGGTGGTGGAAATATCGGTCTTGAATTTGCCGGCCTTTACAACAAACTTGGAAGCAAGGTTACAGTTCTAGATGCCTTGGATACTTTCCTACCTCGTGCAGAACCTTCCATCGCAGCTCTTGCTAAACAATACATGGAAGAAGACGGTATTGAATTGCTTCAAAACATCCGTACTACTGAAATCAAAAACGACGGTGACCAAGTGCTTGTCGTAACTGAAAACGAAACTTACCGTTTCGATGCCCTTCTCTACGCAACTGGACGCAAACCAAATGTAGAACCACTTCAACTTGAAAATACAGATATTGAACTTACTGAACGTGGTGCTATTAAAGTAGACAAACATTGTCAAACAAACGTTCCTGGTGTCTTTGCAGTTGGAGATGTCAACGGTGGCCTTCAATTTACTTACATTTCACTTGATGACTTCCGTGTTGTTTACAGCTACCTTGCTGGAGATGGCAGCTACACACTTGAAGACCGTCTCAATGTACCAAACACCATGTTTATCACACCTGCACTTTCACAAGTTGGTTTGACTGAAAGCCAAGCGGCTGATTTGAAACTTCCATACTCCGTTAAGGAAATCCCTGTTGCAGCAATGCCTCGTGGTCACGTAAACGGAGACCTTCGCGGAGCCTTCAAAGCTGTGGTTAATACTGAAACAAAAGAAATTCTTGGAGCAAGCATCTTCTCAGAAGGTTCTCAAGAAATCATCAACATCATCACTGTTGCTATGGACAACAAGATTCCTTACACTTACTTCACAAAACAAATCTTCACTCACCCAACCTTGGCTGAGAACTTGAATGACTTGTTTGCGATTTAAGTTGAGATTTAATCGTATCGAACAGCCCTCTGAGGGCTGTTTTCATTTCTGCGAAATCTCATACTCTTCGAAAATCTCTTCAAACCACGTCAGCTTCACCTTGCCGTATATATATGTGACTGACTTCGTCAGTCTTATCTACAACCTCAAAACAGTGTTTTGAGCTGACTTCGTCAGTTCTATCTGCAACCTCAAAACAGTATTTTGAGCAACCTGCGGCTAGCTTCCTCGTTTGCTCTTTGATTTTCATTGAGTATCAAATCTGTCTTTTCCCTCTTTTATGATATAATAGAAACATGAACTTAAAAACTACTTTGGGCCTCCTAGCTGGGCGTTCTTCCCACTTCGTTTTAAGTCGTCTTGGCCGTGGAAGTACGCTCCCAGGAAAACTCGCCCTTCAATTTGATAAAGATATTTTACAAAACCTAGCTAAGAACTACGAGATTGTCGTGGTCACTGGAACCAACGGAAAAACCTTGACAACTGCCCTCACTGTCGGCATTTTAAAAGAGGTTTATGGTCAAGTTCTGACCAACCCAAGTGGTGCCAACATGATTACAGGGATCGCAACGACCTTCTTGACTGCCAAATCGTCTAAAACTGGTAAAAATATTGCCGTTCTCGAAATTGACGAAGCCAGTCTATCTCGTATCTGTGACTATATCCAGCCAAGTCTTTTTGTCATTACTAATATTTTCCGTGACCAGATGGACCGCTATGGTGAGATTTACACAACTTACAAGATGATTTTGGATGCTATTCGTAAGGTGCCTACTGCCACTGTTCTCCTTAATGGAGACAGTCCACTTTTCTACAAGCCAGCTATTCCAAATCCTGTACAGTATTTTGGTTTTGACTTGGAAAAAGGGCCAGCCCAACTAGCTCACTATAATACCGAAGGAATCCTCTGCCCTGACTGCCAAGGAATCCTCAAATATGAGCACAATACCTATGCAAACTTGGGTGCCTATATCTGTGAAGGTTGCGAATGTAAACGTCCTGAATTAGACTATCGCTTGACAGAATTGGTTGAGTTAACCAACAATCGATCTCGCTTTGTCATTGACGGCCAAGAATACGGTATTCAAATCGGTGGTCTCTACAATATCTACAACGCTCTAGCTGCTGTGGCCATCGCCCGTTTCCTCGGTGCAGATTCACAACTCATCAAGCAGGGATTTGATAAGAGCCGTGCTGTCTTTGGACGCCAAGAAACCTTCCATATCGGTGATAAAGAATGTACCCTTGTCCTCATTAAAAATCCAGTCGGTGCGACCCAAGCTATCGAAATGATCAAACTAGCACCTTATCCATTTAGTCTATCTGTCCTCCTTAATGCCAACTATGCTGATGGGATTGATACTAGCTGGATCTGGGATGCTGACTTTGAACAAATCACTGACATGGACATCCCTGAAATCAACGCTGGCGGTGTTCGTCATTCTGAAATCGCTCGTCGTCTACGAGTAACAGGCTACCCAGCTGATAAAATCACTGAAACAAGCAATCTGGAACAAGTTCTTAAGACCATTGAAAATCAAGACTGCAAGCATGCCTATATCCTGGCTACCTATACTGCTATGCTTGAATTCCGCGAACTGCTGGCTAGTCGTCAGATTGTTAGAAAGGAGATGAACTAATGGTTTATACTTCACTTTCCTCAAAAGCTGGCAATTACCCCTATCAGCTCAACATTGCCCACCTCTACGGAAACCTCATGAATACCTATGGGGACAATGGAAACATCCTCATGCTCAAGTATGTGGCTGAAAAACTGGGAGCCCATGTGACCGTTGACATCGTTTCACTTCATGATGATTTTGATGAAAATCACTACGACATCGCCTTTTTCGGTGGCGGTCAAGACTTTGAACAAAGTATCATTGCAGACGACCTACCTGCTAAAAAAGAGAGCATTGACAACTACATCCAAAACGACGGTGTGGTTCTAGCTATCTGCGGTGGTTTCCAACTATTGGGTCAATATTATATTGAAGCTTCAGGCAAACGCATAGAAGGACTAGGGGTCATGGGACATTATACGCTCAATCAGACCAACAACCGTTTTATCGGGGACATCAAGATTCACAATGAAGATTTCGATGAAACCTACTATGGATTTGAAAACCACCAAGGACGTACCTTCCTCTCAGATGACCAAAAACCGCTGGGACAGGTGGTCTATGGAAATGGAAATAACGAAGAAAAGGTCGGCGAAGGGGTTCATTATAAGAATGTCTTTGGTTCTTACTTCCACGGGCCTATCCTCTCTCGTAATGCCAATCTAGCTTATCGCCTAGTCACTACTGCCCTCAAGAAAAAATATGGTCAGGACATTCAACTCCCTGCCTATGAGGACATTCTCAGCCAAGAAATCGCTGAAGAATACAGCGACGTCAAAAGCAAGGCTGACTTTTCTTAAAACAAGGAAAACCATATCAAAGAGCTCCGTTATCTTGTCGGAGTTCTTTTTACCTATTCTTTTACCCTTCTCCCTTGCATTTTCTCTCTTTTTTTGCCAAAATAGAGGGGTAGAAAGAAGGTAGCATATGTCTAAATTACAACAAATCGTAACATATCTTGAAACTGAAAAACTAGACGTCGCTGTCGTATCTGACCCCGTCACAATCAATTACCTCACTGGCTTTTACAGTGATCCCCATGAACGCCAAATGTTCCTTTTTGTCCTAGCGGATCAAGAACCCCTCCTCTTTGTCCCAGCCCTTGAGGTTGAGCGTGCAAGCAACACCGTTTCCTTCCCAGTTGTGGGCTATGTAGATTCTGAAAATCCATGGCAAAAAATGAAACATGCTCTTCCACAACTTGACTTCAAACGTGTCGCTGTTGAGTTTGACAATCTTATCTTGACCAAATACCATGGCTTGAAGACAGTTTTTGAAACAGCCGAGTTTGAAAACCTCACACCTCGTATCCAACGCATGCGCCTCATCAAATCAGCTGACGAAGTGCAAAAAATGATGGTTGCAGGTCTCTATGCGGACAAGGCTGTTAAGGTTGGTTTTGATAATATTTCTCTTGATAAGACAGAGACAGATATCATCGCTCAAATTGACTTTGCTATGAAACGTGAAGGTTATGAAATGAGCTTTGATACCATGGTCTTGACTGGTGATAATGCTGCAAATCCGCACGGCATTCCAGCAGCAAACAAGGTTGAAAATAATGCTCTTCTCCTCTTTGACCTTGGTGTTCTAGTCAACGGCTATGCGTCAGATATGACTCGTACAGTCGCTGTCGGTAAACCTGACCAATTCAAGAAAGACATTTATAACTTGACTCTTGAAGCTCAACAAGCTGCTCTTGACTTTATCAAGCCAGGTGTGACTGCCCATGAAGTGGACCGTGCTGCCCGTGAGGTCATCGAAAAAGCTGGTTACGGTGAGTACTTCAACCACCGTCTTGGTCACGGCATCGGTATGGATGTCCACGAATTCCCATCTATCATGGAAGGAAACGACATGGTCATCGAAGAAGGCATGTGCTTCTCTGTTGAACCAGGTATCTATATCCCTGGTAAAGTCGGTGTCCGTATCGAAGACTGCGGTGTTGTTACCAAGGATGGCTTCGACCTCTTTACAAGCACCAGCAAAGACTTGCTTTATTTTGATTAAGATAGCAACAAACCCTAGTTAGACAGGAAGAATCACTTCTGTTTTATGACGTCCATTCTGAATGAAATTCTTCATTGTTCCCCTATGATTGGTTACAAGTCTCTCAATATTTTTAAGCCCCCATCCCTCTGTCTGACGTTCCTTTCGTATTACCAATTCATTCTCATCAAATGAATTCTCGATAGCAATAAAGAGTTTCTTCTGAAAATATCGTATTCCTAATATCAAGACCCTATCTTCTTTATTACTCAAGCGCATACAGGCTTCAAGACTATTGTCCAACAAATTACCAAGTAAAACCGCTAAAATATCTGGATTGATTTCTAATCGTTGAGGTACAAAACAATCAATTTCCAATTGTATGTCCTCTATCTTATCCTGTAATTTTTGATTGAGTAAAAAGTTAATTGTTGTATTCTTGGAATAACAGACAGTTTGGTTCTCTATACTATTTGTCATGCTTTGGAGATAAGACTTCGCTTGTTCAGGATCTTCTTTTAAAAGTGCAAGGAGGATTAAATGTTGATTTTTCAAATCGTGTTGAATCCTTTGAATCCTCCTATAATCTTTTTTAGATTGTTTCATTTCTCTCAGTTGAAAGGTCATCTGTTCCGTCTCTAGTATGCTTTGATAATACCTCTGTTGTTGCTGAGAAAGATATAGGGTGAAATAGAGAGAAGAGAACGTTAACACAATGAGGGCTAATACAGAAACAAAAGAAAGATAATCCTTCTCAAACACTTGCCCTTGAATCGCTGATACTGTAAAAGCAAAACAAATGGACAAAAATGGTACAATAAACTGGTATAACCAAGTCCCTTTAGAAACAGTATAAACTAACTTTTGATGTGCACGAAAAAGTTGTCGAAGAACCAGGGTCACTAGCAATGATAAAAGAAAAGCTACAGCGAGATAAAAAAGCATGGCTATTAGATTTTCTGAAATGACTGATAAAGGGGAAAATAGTTGCACTGCTTGATTGAGTATAGTACCAGCTAGTAAAGTTAGACTCATCTGACAAAAAATCCAAAACGAAGATTCTTGAACAGCATATCCAAAATAAAGACCTAAAAAATAATACTCTGCGATACTGAGAATAAGATTCCCTACTAAGAAAAGATTAGCTCCTGAAAATAATATCGTCAACAAGGCATGGAAAAATAAAAGGAGAGAAGTAAAGATACAAATTCTCCTAGACTTTTCTTTTTGGGACAGAGGTCTATAAAAGAAAATAATTCCCAAAAATAAATCAAACAGAATACTCACAATCCGCAAACTGACTAACATTAAAAATTCCTCTCACTCAGATAATAATAATACTTTTCTCTAAAAGACGTTTGAAATTTTCGGCTAATTGGAAGGTGATTTTCATCCATTCCATTTAAAATTGTGACTATTTGCGAATCAAACTCTGTCACATATCTAGGATTGATAATATAGGAAGAATGAATTTGAATAAAGTAATCAGGTAATTTCTCTAAAATATCTTTCGTTTTAAGCAAAGCTTTGTAAGTCTGATCTTTAGTGTAAATAAAGACAGCACGCTTATCCTTTTCAAAAAATACAATGTCATTTAAAGGCAGTGAATATTGCTGCTTTCCAAAAGTAAACGTAAATACAGCTTGCCCTAAATTCAAAAAACGTACCACTCTATCCAGAGTTTTATATAATTTTTTAGAAGTCACTGGTTTAAGTAAATAATCAAAAGTCTGCACTTCAAAAACCTGCTCCATATAATCTCGATAACTGGTAACAAAGATAATCGGGATAAAAGGGTTTACCTTACGGATTTTTTGTGCCATATCAATTCCTGTTATCTGTGGCATCTCGATATCCAAAAAAACACAACTGTACTTCTCTGTCAATTGTTCTAATAGTTTTTGGGGATTCGTATAAACACTCGTTTCTATTTTGATGTCCTTATAAGATAAGAGTAAGTTTTCTAGCTGACTACCATCCCTATTAGAATCATCACAAATCGCAATTTTTAACATCAAATTCCTCACTACAAGCATGATTTTGCCAATTATAACGTCAAATACGTCAATTATGACATGCTGATAAAAAAATCGTTAATTTATTATACAATATTCTTATCAAATATGAAAGGAGTTACAAAAATGAAAAATATTCAAGTGCGTAAAGTTATTGCTAAAACTGATATTAGCTGGGGTGTTTTCTAAATTTTGGGCACCTCTAAAAACTACCGGTTTTCTATGTTTAGTAACCAGAAAAGGTTGAAAAATTAGCATTTTAAAATTGAGTTTTTAGAGGAGTTCTTTTCTATTTATTCCTACTGTTGGAATTGAGTAGATAGGTTCACCATTTTCTTTCTACTTATTTCCATTTGTAATAGGAACTGGGAGTTGCAAGACGAGGATATATGATTTATAATCACCTCGTCTTCCTTTTTAATAAAATAGTGAGGTTAAAATGAAATTCTATCATCCAAGAATAAAAGAAATATATCCTGTTTATAAACTTCATAAAAATTTATTTAGGATTGGGCTACAAATTGGTATAACCACAGAAATTAAGGATGATAATAATAAAATGTGGAATTTAGTCAATATTTTGGACGGACGTCCTTTTCAAGATATTCTCAATATCATGCTAACAAAATATGATGATTTAACTGAAGAAGACATCACAGGCGCTCTTGAACTCTTAGATAATGAGGGGGTTCTCGAAGAAGCGGGCGAAATTCAGGATATTAAAGAACGTTATCATTCAAATATATATTATTTCAGTCGCTATTTAAATAGCTTCCAAGATAGTATTGCAACACAGAAAAAAATTCATCAGTCTACTATCCTTTTACTAGGTCTTGGTGGTGGGGGTTCTAACATACTGACATTACTAGCAGGCTTGGGACCTAAAAAGATAAAAATAGTGGATTTTGACATTGTTGAGCAAAGTAATCTAGGAAGACAATTTCTATACAAGGAAGATGATATTGGCTTATCTAAAGTTCAAATTGCCCATAGAGAAGTTACAAAAATGAATTCCGATATTGAAGTAGAAACCCATAATATACGTATCACCTCTGTAAGTGACTTGATTCCTTTACTTGATGATGTTGATATTACGATATGTGTGATTGATAAACCTCAATATGATATTCAACGTATCGTAAATAAAGCAATCGTTACAAAAAATATTCCCTGTATATTTGGCGCCAGTCAAGTTAGTCGTGGTCGTGTCTATTCAGTTATCCCTTACCAAACAGGCTGTTTTGATTGTTTAAATATTCATTATACAAAAATTGACACTCTATTCCTTGAACAATTCCACGGTGTTCGTACGATTACAAAAACAATCCCTACAATAGCCTATGGTCCAGCAATATTTCAACTGACTTCTGCCATTGTTGATGAAACTATCCGATTATTAACTCAATATACGGAACCAATTAGCCTTAACCATCAATACGAAATCAATTATGAAAACGGAGCCTCATTCACACACGATTCTTGGGGACGCTATCTTGATGAATGTCCAACATGCGGCACAGGTAAAGAAGACGATTGGGAAATTTTTTCTAAGTACGGAGAATTAAAGTTATGACAACTGCAAAACTCGTAATTGATAATTTGACTAAATCTTTTGATGGTCAGCACTTAGCCAATAATCATATTTCCTTAGAAATATCACCAGCAAAAATCACGGCTTTTTTGGGACACAATGGAGCTGGAAAATCTACTCTATTGAATCAAATGATTGGTTTTACTAAACCTGACCAAGGAGATATTTTGTATGGTGATATTTCTTTTATATACAATCGTAAACAAGCACGCACCTTAATTAGTTATATGTCTCAACAATATGCCCCACTCGACAAATTAACCGTAGAACAAAATTTAGAAATACTTGGAAAAATGCGAGGATTGAGTTCCCAAGAACTAGAAAAAGCAATCAGCCAGCTTCTCACTGATTTAGAAATTGAAGACTATCGTTACAAAAAAGGTAAGGATCTTTCGGGCGGTCTCAAAAGACTAACTTCCTTCGCTATGACACTAATCGGTAGCTCAGACATCATTCTTCTTGACGAACCAACAAATGATGTTGACCCCATTCGTCGTGAAAAGCAATGGCAATTATTGCAAAAGTTAGCTAGCAAGGGGCATACCATTATTATCGTTACTCATAATCTTCTGGAGGTTGAAAAATATGCAGATAATTACGCCCTCTTTAATAATGGTAAATTGCTTAAATCAGGAAAGGTTAAGCAAATCATCCATGACAAACTGTATCAGATAAGCTTTGATTTTAAGACTAAAAGTATATTAGACAAAATAGAAGATTATACAATTATCAATGGTGTTAGTTGTCAATTAGAGATTGAGGAAAGAAGTCTAGCTCCATTGATAGCACAACTGACAGAAGAACTTGGTCAAAAAACAATTTCCAATCTCTCTCTTCATCAAAAAACATTGACTATTTCTGACCTTTATAGAGAGGAGCTAACCAACTAATATGACTCAATTTTTTTACTTACTTCATTGGAACTACTTGCGCCAAAAAGAGCTTTTCATCCTTTTTACACTAGCACAGCTCCTCTTATCCATTTCTCTTCTTTTTGGCTACCCTCTAGTTATTGGCGATATCGATTCGACTACTGCCTACTATCTTTCGTCTGGTTCTGTTTTAATTGGAATTATCTCCATGGGTTGTACAATTTCCTCCCCTGTTATAGCAAATGATAAGTTGGAAGGGCATTTTGATTATATTCGTGCCTTACCCATCCCTAGGATATTCATTTCTCTCGCTGACTTGTGGATGTGGTTAATTGCCATTTTGCCGGGAGTTTTTATTTCTATTCTACTTGGGTATGTCCGTTTTTCTGTTCGTCTCCATCCATCTTTTCTTGGTGTTTTTATTGTGCTTCTGATTTGTCTTACTATGATTAGTCTGGGATTTGCTATAGCCTACACCTTTTCTCCAAATACAGTAACCCTTATGTCGCAGCTAATTCTTATGATTGGACTCATGTTCTCACCACTCATGTATCCAGCAGATCGACTACCTGAGTGGGTAAACCATCTTTACCGTGCCCTCCCTTTCGTCCCTTCCTCAAATCTTCTGCGAGCCAGCCTTTACGACTACGGAAATGTTTCCCTATTGGACATGAGTATTCTCATTCTTTGGATTATGTTAACACAGTTAATTATTTTAAGAACTCTTCATAAAGAAAAATGATTGCCCCTAAAGCTTTTCTTATAGACTAAGCCAATAAAAAGAACCTTCATGAATATTCGAAAAACTAAACAAGAAGATATTCCTAAATTACTCGATTTATTACAACAAATCCTTACGGTTCACCACCAAGCACAACCTGATATTTTTAAGAAAAACGGATCTAAATATAGTGCTTCTGACTTGCAAAACATACTCTCTCAATAACACATACCAATTTTTGTTTTTGAAAATGAAAAGGGGCAAGTTCTTGGACATCTATTTTGTACCATAAAAGATAAAACTGATAACCCTGTTCTCCAAGAAATCAAAACCCTTTTTATAGAAGACTTATGTGTGGATCAAAATGCTCGTGGTCAAAAAATTGGTGATCAACTCTATCAATTTGCTCTCAATTATGCTAAAGAAATCGGTTGCCACAATCTAACTTTAAGTGTCTGGAATGATAACGAGGGTGCTCTCCGCTTTTATCAAAGACAAGGGATGAAACCACAAGAAACAACAATGGAAATGATAATTGATTAAGAAATAATCTATAAAAAGATGCTGGGAAAAATTCAATTTTACTAGAAAATGAGGGAAATCTTCCCACAATAAAACGCATAGTATCAAGCTTTCAACACCTGATACTATGCGTTTTTCTTATTCGAAAGACTTTTTACTCAGCCTCTTTATACTTGCAAACCAGGAAGCTAGCCGCAGGTTGCTCAAAACAATGTTTTGAGGTTGCAGATGGAAGCTGACGTGGTTTGAAGAGATTTTCGAAGAGTATTACTTAATCTTCTTGATACTTTGACTAAGGATAAATCCTATAATCATCCCTACTATATTTTGCATGAAATTTGGTAGAATTTCTGGTAGGGCTGCTGCCCAGCCATTCATCAATGTAGAACCCAAGGCGTAACCCCCTACCATGGCAATCGTTGCTAAGATAAGGCCTAGCCACTGAGTTTTGCCTTTAAATCCTGCGAAAAATCCCTGCAAGCCATGGTTGACCAAGCTAAAGAACATCCACTGAGGATAGCCTGATAAGAGGTCAATCAAGAAACCTGCTAGTCCTCCGACTACAGCCCCTTCGCGACTACCAAAGTAAAAGGCCGTAAAGAAGATACCCGCATCTAAAAGAGTTAAAATGCCTGTCGGTGTTGGGATTTTTAGGAAATAACCTAGAACCACAGAGAGGGCGGTTAATAGGGATACAAGGGCGATTTTAGTTGTTTTGGTTTGCTTCATATTGTCTTACTCCATACTGATCTGCTTGTGCAATAGAACGATAAACGAAAGCCTTAGAGCTTTCTACTGCTGATAAAAGTTCATCACCTTTAAGCAAGTGACTGGCAATGCTGGAGGCAAAGGTACAACCTGCACCAGCATTTTGCCCTTGGATAACAGGATTTTCTAGGATAGTAAAGGTCTGTCCATCATAAAAGACATCTACAGCCTTGTCCTGACTAAGGCGATTGCCTCCCTTGATAATGACTGCTGGCGCTCCTAAGGCATGCAATTTCTGTGCTGCAGCCTTCATGTCTTCCAAGGTTTTAATTTCCTGACCTGCCAATAATTCTGCTTCAGGAAGATTAGGCGTAATCACACTGACATGAGGGAAAAAGCGAATCAGCTCTTGGCAGAGTTGGCTGACTGCTACGTCGTGCGTTTCCTTACAGACCAAGACAGGATCCAATACCACAGGCACTCTTGGACGCTGCTTGATAAAGTCCAATGCCTTCTCAGCCACACTGACAGTTGGTAGAAGACCAATCTTAATCCCTGCAAATTCCACATCACGCAAGCTATCTAATTCATGTTGAAAAATGGTATCGTCAGTTGGAAAGACTTCAAATCCTTTTTCTGTCAAGGCTGTCAAGCAAGTCACTGCTACAAAACCATGCAAGCCGTTCAAGGTATAAGTAGCCAAATCCGCGGACAAACCACCACCACTAAAAATATCATTTCCTGAAAGTGCTAAAATACGATTATTCTTCATAACGAATCTCCTTTAAATACAAACCATTAGGTGCTGCAGTGGGACCTGCAAGTTGCCTGTCCTTCTTCTCCAAGATGAGGTCAATCTGCTCTACTGGCATGCGATTATTTCCGATTTTGAGAAGAGTCCCCACCATATTACGAATCTGCTTATACAAGAAACCATTTCCTGAAAATGTAAAGGTCAAAAACTGACCTGTCTCATCCACCTTGAGACTAGCTTCTGTGATGGTGCGAACCTTATCCTCCACACTGGTTCCAGAGGCTGTAAAGCCTGTGAAATCGTGGGTTCCCTCTAGCTTTTTGATTGCAATCTGCATGCGTTCCACATCGAGTGGATAGGGAAAGTGGGTGGCATAATAACGACTCATAGGATTTTTGGGACGTCCTCTATCCACAATAAACTCATAGGTTTTGCTATGTTTTGCATAACGGCAATGAAAATCATCTGCTACAAGCTCAATCGAAATCACATCAATATCTTCAGGGGACTGGGTGTCCAAAGCAAAACGGAGCTTTTCCTCATCCATCTGATATGGCAGGTCAAAATGAAGCACCTGTCCCAAAGCATGAACCCCACTATCTGTCCTACCAGCACCGTGAACAGTAATCGCCTGCCCTTTATTTAACCTGGTCAAGGTTTTTTCAATTTCTTCCTGAACGCTACGCGCATGGGGCTGGCGCTGAAAGCCAGCAAAGGCATAACCATCATAGGAAATAGTTGCTTTGTATCTTGTCATAACTTTTATTGTATCAAGAAATTAGTCTGGAGACAAGGTCCTAAAATAAACATTGTCTGGGTACAAAAATCTTAAAAAGAAAAACTTAGGAAAGCAATCCTAAGCTCTCTTTTGAAGTAGGTACATGACAAAGATAGAGGTTACAATCAACCACCCTCCTAAGATACTAAAGACCAACATGCCATTGTGAGTTAGTAACCCTATTGCACCTAGAACAAATGGGGTCGTAAAAGCTCCGAAACTACAGCCTAAAACCGCAAATGAGGTTGCTTGATTGAGGAGTTTAGCTGGAATTCGTTCAGAGACAAGTTGAAAGACCGTCGTCAAGGCTACACTGTAGGCAAAACCAGCCAAAATGCTTCCTGCCACTACCACCCACAAGGATGGAGACAAGGCAATCACAATTTGCCCTAAGCCAAAGGTAATACCAGACCAGAGGAGCAGTTTCTCTTTAAAGATAGAAATCAAGAAAGAGAAACTCACACCAGCCACAATCCCGATCAACTGCATGACACTAAGAACAAAACTAGATAACTGGGCATCTCCAAGCCCTCTTTCCACCATTAAACTTGGAATACGGATGGTAATAGCCGTATTGGTACAAACTACAACTGCCGCTTCGATAGCTAGGATAAAAATCAAGCCTTTCATTTCTCGAGTTAAGCGACTTGCTTCCTTCGCTTTTTTCTTGACTTCTTTCTTTTCTTTTCCATAAGGGACAAAGAGCAGATAAAGGGTCAGCACCAAAAATCCAGCACTATAGGCTAAGAAAGTAGCTGTCCAACCAAAGGTCAACAACTGGCCGACTGCCAAGGTAATGAGAGAAGCACCAACGACCTCTGCAGAACCGCGTAACCCTAACATCTGAATTCTCGTTTTCCCTTGATAACGTTCACTGATAATGGAAATGGCCTTGGCATTGATCATTCCAACACCCAAACCAAAAAGAATCCGTGTTCCAAAGACAAAGGGATAGGCTTGATACCAGAAAGGAGCCGTTCCACTCAGTGATAAAATTAACAAGCCCAAACTAATCTGTAAGCGCTCAGGAAATATTTTTTCTAAGAAACCATTTAGTAGTAACATAATCATGATCCCAAAGGATGGCAAGCTCGCTAAGAGCTCAATTTGTTCCTTAGGATAACCTTGATAATAGTCAAACATGGCTGGCAGGGCACTCGAGATGGAAAAGGATGTAATCAAAACGAGGGAGAGAGCCAAAATACTGGCCCGTTCTAAAAATTGTTTCATGAAATCTCTTTCTATATTTTCTCTTAATCTTCTGTCTCTTTTGATAGTTATCAAACAAGCAAGAAAAGAAGAAGCCTCTTTAGTGTGCAGACTCCTTCTTAAACTCGAAAATGAATCCCTTATGTCTTATACTCAATGAAAATCAAAGAGCAAACTAGGAAGCTAGCCGCAAGTTGCTCAAAGCACTGCTTTGAGGTTGTAGATAGAACTGACGAAGTCAGCTCAAAACATGTTTTTGAGGTTGTGGATGAAACTGACGTGGTTTGAAGAGATTTTCGAAGAGTCTTAGGATGACTTTCTCTTGATTTGCTTAATAAAGTAGAAGATAAATCCTGCCACCATATAGGCAACAAAGATAATCAGACACCACTTGAACACGACATCCCAACCCTTGTTCACATTCAAAAAGAAGTAAGGAAAGGGGCTGACCTTAGAATTAGGAATGTCTAGTTTCAGTACCAAGCCATTAAAAAGAGCAAAAATCATATACAGCAAGGGTAAAATCGTCCACACAATTGGATCCCAAATCTTGTATTGACCCTGTTTATCAAAAAAGAGGGTATCTGCTAAAAACCAGAGGGGAACGATATAGTGGCAAAGGAAATTTTCTAGAGTATAGAAATTAGTTGCAATGGGCGCTAAGAGAAAATGGTAAATCACACAGGTAATCATGATACTCATGGTGACCCCACCTTTTAAGCGCAAGAGACTTGGTCTTTGCCAGTTTTCACCTAAACGGCTCATAACCTTTAGGAGATAGAGCGTAAAAATCGCTACTAAGAGGTTAGACAGAACCGTATAATAGAGAAGCATCCCAAATCCACCATGCTTGGCGATTTCAAGATAAACTCCCGTAAAAGCCGCTAGAAACAAGAAGATACGGCTATAAAATACAAATTTATAGTTCTTTGACATGTTTAAATTTTCTTCACAAACTCTGATTTGAGTTTCATGGCACCAAAACCATCAATCTTACAGTCGATATTGTGGTCGCCTTCTACGATACGGATATTTTTCACGCGCGTCCCTTGTTTCAAATCTTTTGGCGCACCTTTTACTTTCAAATCCTTGATGAGGGTTACTGTATCACCATCAGCCAATTTATTTCCGTTGGCATCGATAGCAACAAGGCCCTCTTCTACATCTGCAACTTCAGCAGGATTCCACTCATGAGCACACTCTGGGCAAACCAGTAGGGCACCGTCTTCGTAGACATACTCTGAGTTACATTTTTGGCAATTTGGTAAGTTGTTCATGGTTTCTCCTTATCATCATTCACTATTCTTTGAAAATCAAAATTTCTCGAACAGCAACTATTATACCCTAAAATCAGCATTTTGACAAATCTAGAAAAAACCGATATCCATCTATCGGCTTTTCTACATTTACATTCTTTTTTCAGCTTCTGCTTTAATTTTTTCAACTACTTCTTGAATATTCAAACCAGTTGTATCAAGGTAGACAGCATCCTCTGCTTGTTTGAGAGGCGAAGTCTCACGATGACTATCCTTGTAGTCACGCGCAGCAATTTCCTCTTTTAGGGTTTCAAGGTCTGTTTCAATTCCCTTGGCAATATTTTCCTTGTAACGACGCTCTGCTCTCTCATCGACAGAAGCTACTAGGAAAATTTTCAATTCTGCTTGTGGCAATACAACAGTTCCAATATCACGACCGTCCATGACAATCCCACCTTGCTGGGCGATCTCCTGCTGGAGAGAAACTAGTTTCTCACGTACTTGAGGAATTGCTGCAATAGCAGAGACATGATTGGTCACTTCATTCTCACGGATAGGATGAGTAATATCTACATCTCCTACAAAGACAAGCTGCTCTCCAATTTCTGAGCGTCCAAAACTGATTGGAAGCTGGTCCAATAAGTCTAAGAGTTCTTCAACTTGTTCAACTCCTAATTGGTTCTTGAGAGCCATGTAGGTCGCTGCACGATACATGGCACCTGTATCTAGATAGGTGTATCCAAAATCCTTGGCAATAATTTTTGCGACCGTACTCTTACCACTTGAAGCAGGACCGTCAATAGCAATTTGAATGGTTTTCATATCAACTCCTATTTGATTTTAACAACATCACCTGGATTAGCAAACCAAGATCCTGTAGCCATGTGCCCAGGATTTAAGGCTTCTAACTGTGCAATCGAAATCCCCGCACGAGCTGCAATAGCTGCTTCTCCTTCTCCAGCCAAGACTTTTGTCGTCCCTTCTGGATCTGTTGAATGTTCTGAACTACTAGATGACTCTTCCTCACCCTCTGAACTAGAAGATGCCTGCTCTGAACTACTAGAAGATGAAATCTGTACTACATTTGCATCAGAATCGTGAAAATCTTTTAAGGCTGCCGTACGATTACTCCCACCCGATGACAGATAGATAAGAACAATAATCATCACGACTACAATCACAAAGAAAATACTTGCTAAAATAGTTAAGATACGATTAGCAATGACTCCTCCGCCTTGTTCTCTCTTACGACGTTGTATTCTTGTTTCTTCTTGATTTTCATAAATATCTTCTTGCCACGGTTCTTTTGCCATACCTTACTCCTTGTTTTTTTTGACTTTTCTTATTACAATATAAATATGAAAATCACACTTATACCTGAACGTTGCATTGCCTGTGGGCTTTGCCAAACTTATTCTGAATTATTTGACTATCACGATAATGGAATCGTGCGTTTTTACGATGACCCTGATCAACTAGAAAAAGAAATTTCTCCTAGCCAAGACGTCCTAGAAGCTGTTAGAAACTGTCCGACACGTGCCTTGATTAAAGATTAACTCTAATATCAATACGAACGTTCCACTCCTTCTAGTTTAGCATATTTCCATGTAAAATTATAGTCTTTTCACTTTATTTTTTTCTGTAAAATCAGGAAGGTCACTTTTTTCTTTAACGAGATAAAGTGGTCTTTTTTTAGTCTCTAGATAAATCTTACTGATATACTTGCCGAGAATCCCAATGGTCAAGAGTTGAATGCCTCCAAGAAAGAGAATAACAGCCATCAGAGAGGTCCAACCCGATGTCGGATTGCCCAAAATAAGGGTTCGAACCACAACAAAAAAGGTCATAAGCAGAGAAATAAAACAAGATAGGAGACCTGCCACAAAGGCTATAATCAAGGGAAAATCTGAAAAATTAACAATCCCTTCAATGGAGTAGAAAAAGAGTTGCCTAAAACTCCAACTGGTCTTGCCGGCCTGTCTTTCGACATTTGGATAGTCCAGATAGTAGGTTTTAAATCCGACCCAGGCAAAGAGCCCCTTTGAAAAACGATTGGACTCAGTCAAGCTTAAAATGGCATCCACTACGGATCTTCTCATCATGCGAAAATCACGGACACCTGACGGCAGGGCTACTGGACTAATTTTTTTCATGAGGCCATAAAAGAGATCAGCACAGAAACTGCGAAAGAATGGTTCCCCCTCCCGACTGGTTCTCCGTGTTCCAACACAGTCCAAATCTGCATTCTGGTCTAGTAAATTTTTCATCTCAAGCAAGATACTAGGAGGATCCTGGAGGTCTGCATCCATCACCACCACTAGGTCTCCTGTCGCATATTGTAAGCCTGCATAGAGGGCTGCTTCTTTGCCAAAATTTCGCGAGAAAGAAATATAATGAACTGCCGGATTTTGCTCCCGATAGGCCTTTAAGAGTTCCAAGGTCCCATCGCTTGAGCCATCATCGACAAAGACATACTCGATTTCTGTTTCCAAATCTGGAAGTAAAGTTTCCAAAGCCTGATAAAAAAGAGGAAGTACTTCCTCTTCGTTTAAACAGGGAACAATGATTGACATCACCATCTTAGTCTTCAAATCCATTTGGATGCTTGCTTTGCCAACGCCATGCGTCTTCACACATTTGGGTGATGCCGAGTTCTGCTTCCCAGCCGAGTTCTGCTTTGGCTTTTGCAGGTTCTGAATAGCAGGCTGCAATATCACCTGGGCGACGTTCTACGATGCGGTAAGGAATTGGGCGTCCCACTGCTTTTTCCATGTTTTGGATAATTTCAAGAACAGAATAACCTTTACCTGTTCCAAGGTTATAAACGTTTAGACCTGATCCTTTTTGGATTTTTTTCAGAGCTGCAACGTGACCTTTAGCCAAATCGACAACGTGGATATAGTCACGAACACCAGTTCCATCTTCCGTATCGTAATCGTCTCCAAACACTTGCACTTGCTCTAATTTCCCAACGGCTACTTGAGTCACATATGGCAAGAGATTGTTTGGAATACCGTTTGGATTTTCTCCCAAATCACCACTCTCATGGGCTCCAATTGGGTTAAAGTAACGAAGTAAGACCACATTCCATTCTGAGTCTGCCTTGTAAATATCCGTCAAAATTTCCTCAAGCATAAGCTTAGTGCGGCCGTATGGATTGGTCACTGAAAGTGGGAAATCTTCCAAGATTGGCACTGTATGAGGATCTCCATAAACTGTCGCAGAAGAACTGAAGATGATGTTTTTACAGTTGTTTTCTTCCATGGCTTTCAAAAGACTAACAGTCCCAGCGATATTGTTGTCATAGTAGGCAAGAGGAATACGAGTAGATTCACCGACAGCCTTCAAACCAGCAAAGTGAATAACACCAGTCGGTTCTTCCTGTTTGAAAATGTCTCTGAGGGTATCTGTATCACGAATATCTGCCTCATAGAAAGGCACTTCAACTCCTGTGATTCTTTCAACAACTTCTAAACTTTTACGGTTACTATTAACAAGGTTATCCACCACAACAACCTGATGACCTGCTTGGATTAACTCAATAACTGTGTGGGTTCCGATAAAACCCGCTCCACCCGTTACCAAAATCTTTTCTTGCATCTTCTTTCCTCGATTCTCGGATTATTTTTTCTTATTTTACCATTTTTGATAGGGAATGTCATTTGCCATCCTAGAGGGTAGGATAAAATTTCAGTAAAATGCTTATACTCTTCGAAAATCTCTTCAAACCACGTCAACGTCGCCTTGCCATATATATGTTACTGACTTCGTCAGTTCTATCCACAACCTCAAAACAGTGTTTTGAGCAGCCTGCAGCTAGTTTCCTAGTTTGTTCTTTAATTTTCATTGAGTATTATTCGCTTTTTACTCGTTTGACATAGTTTTCAATTGGGTAGTTTTCAGGGTCCAAGGTCAACTCCTTGCCTTGAACCAGTTGAGCTAGATGGTAGCCAATGATAGGACCTGTTGTGAGGCCTGATGAACCTAGTCCACTAGCCGCATAGACACCTGACAATTCTGGAACCTGCCCAAAGAAAGGAGAGAAATCACGGGTGTAGGCGCGGATTCCTACACGCTCAGCTCTGGAAGTCGCTTTAGCCAAAGCTGGATAGTGAGGCAAGGCCTCCTCCTCCATTTGCTGGAGCAAGCCTTCATCTACCGTCAAATCAAATCCCATATCATTTTCATGGGTAGCTCCTAAGGACAATTTCCCACCTGCGAAAGGAATCAAATCCCACTCCCCTTCTGGCATAACAACAGGATAAGCTTCCATGTCTTGGGCAAGTTGATAATCTCGGAGCTGCCCCTTTTGGGGACGAACATCTACTTCATAACCTAAAGGTTCTAACAAATCCCCCAACCAAGCTCCCGTCGCTAAAATAACCTGATCAAACACCTTTTCACCAATCTGGTAACCTGATGATAGAGGCTTCAAACTCACTTTTTCTTTGACCAGCTTGACCTGACTGGCTTCTAGCAAACGAGTCACTAAGAGTTGGCCATCTACTCTCGCTCCACCAGAAGCATAGAGCAGGTGGTCAAATCCCTGCAAGCCAGGGAATAATTCATTAGCTGATGCTTGATCCAGGATGGCTAATTTCCCTATCAAGGGAGATTCTTCTCTGCGCTGGAGGGCCAGTTGATAGAGTTCTTCCAACTTGGACTCATCCTTTTTCAAGAGAAAAACTCCCGAACGCTGGTAAAAGTCGATTTCTTGTCCTGACTTTTCTAAATCAGCCAACAAATCCACATAAAAGTCAGCCCCCAAGCGCGCCATTTTGTACCAGGATTTATTTCGACGTTTGGAAAACCAAGGACTGATAATTCCTGCTGCGGCCTTGGTAGCCTGACCTTGTCCATGGTCAAAGACGGTCACCTCTAGGTCACTTTCTTGCGAGAGGTAGTAGGCAGCTGTTGCACCTACAATCCCTGCTCCGATAATAGCAACTTTTTTCATTGTCTTCACCTTCTAACTAGATATGGTGGAAAGGATTGGTCAATGCTTGACTAGGTACAATATCGATTGTCCAGTATTTTTCCTCTTTCCATTGATTAAGAAGCTCTGCGATTTTTTCCACAAAAAGCACTTCGATATAGTGACCTGGGTCCAAGGCTAGCAAGCCATCAGACAGCATATCCTGGGCAGTATGGTAGTAGATGTCACCAGTGATATAGACATCCGCTCCTTTAGCTAAAGCATCCTTATAGAAAGACTGCCCGCTTCCACCACAGATGGCCACTCTTGAAATAGACTTCTGCAAATCATTCTCTTGATAATGCACCAATCGAAGACTATCTAGGCCAAAGACTTGCTTGACATGCTGGGCAAAATCCCCAAATGTCTGAGGCTGAACATTCCCAATACGACCAATCCCACGTTTAGGGCCTGTTTCCTGCAGATAAGTCGTTTCCTCGATACCTAGCATCTGACAGAGCCAATCATTGAGGCCATTTTCAACGATGTCAATATTGGTATGGCTGACATACACTGCGATGTCATGCTTGATCAGGTCGATGTAAATCTGATTTTGTGGACGGCTAGCTACCAAATCCTTGATGGGACGGAAAATCGGCGCGTGCTTGACAATAATCAAATCCACACCTTTTTCAATAGCTTCAGCCACCGTTTCTTCACGAATATCGAGAGCCACCATGACACTTTGGATATCCTTGTCCAAAGTGCCAATTTGCAGACCACGACTGTCTCCCTCCATGGAAAATTCCTGAGGGCAAAAGGCCTCATACGCATTAATCACTTCACTTGCTAACATGGAGCACCTCCTTGATGGCTTGAATTTTATCTACTAGAACTTGACGTTCCTCCAGATTTTTTTCTGGAATTTGTCCGAGGGCGAACTCTAGCTTCTCAGCTTCTTTTTGCCATTTTTGGACAAAGACTGGGCTGACTTCTTTGGACAAAAAAGGACCAAAGCGAACATCACTGGCTGATAACTTCATTTGTCCTGCTTCCACCACCAAAATCTCATAGAATTTCCCAGACTCTTCTAGAATACTTTCTGCCACAATCTCAAATCCATGGTCTTGTAACCAGATGCGCAAGTCATCTTCACGATTATTGGGTTGGAGGATTAAACGTTGCACATTGCCAAGCTTCTCCAAGCCTTCTTCTAAAATCCTAGCAATCAAACGGCCGCCCATGCCAGCAATAGTAATGACCGATACCTGATCTGCCTCTTCAAAGGCTGCCAAGCCATTGGCTAAACGAACCTGGATTTTCTCCTTTAGGCCGTGAGCCTCAACATTTTTAACCGCAGATTGGTAGGGACCTTCCACAACCTCACCTGCAATGGCACTTTTGATTTGGCCTCTTTCGACCAAGTCGATAGGCAGATAAGCATGGTCACTCCCCACATCTAGTAAAATGGCTCCCTGTGACACAAAGGAAGCCACCAATTCTAATCTCTTTGAAATCATCTTCTCTCTCTTTCCAAAACTCTGTTACCTCTTATTATACCACATTTCAGCTAGCAATCTTGCACCTAAAAAAACCGCAATCCACAGATTGCAGTCTTTCTTTATTTTCTGGCTTGATAGCGACTGGTCAGGATGAAAATCACTATAAAGACCAACATCATGACTCCATAAACAGGTAACGTTTGTCCTGTCAAGGTCTCAATTTCAAGCAGTTTTTGAATTCTTGGGAAGAAAGCTGTGGCTAAGAAACCTCCTACTGACCAAACAATCAAGAGGACACGCCATAGGGTAAATGGCTTGCAGGCTCTAAATACGGATAAGAAACCGATAGACCCAAGTAGATAATAGAGTAGAGTTGAGATTTCTAACTCAGACCAGCCTTGACTACTTCCAAATAGTTTCACAAAAAGAACGCTGAACACAACCATGAGGGCACTTGGTAGGGCACGAATCATGGACCTTCTGAGGAAGTTTGGCTCGACAGGCTTGATATTTCGCTCAAAAGTCAGAACGAATGGAGGGAAACCTTCCACGAATTGGTCAATCATGGTAATCTGAATCGGAATGAAGGGGAAAATCAAGATCCATTCTGACCGTCCTAGAAGAGCACTGGCAATACAGATGACTGCGAGCAAGAAGGAATAGATGGTCTTAATCAAGAAAATCGGTGCGATATGGGCGATATTATTGACCACACGACGACCCTCAAAGAGAATCTCAGGAACATCATTAAAGTCTGAGTTCAAGAGAACCAGATTTGCAATCTGACGAGTCGCAGGGTCTCCCTCAGCCATCACGATAGAACAATCTGCCTCACGAAGAGCCAGGATATCATTGACCCCGTCCCCTGTCATAGCCGTTGTATGACCTGCTTTTTTCAGCGTTTGGATGATGAGTTTCTTTTGATGAGGGGAAACACGTCCAAAAATAGCGGTTTCCTCAGCCATAGCAACCAATTCTTCATCCGTTATTTTCGAACAGTCTACATAGCTGCGATAGTCTACAAAGCCAGCCTTCTGGGCGATGCTGGATACCGTAACTGGATTGTCACCAGAGATAATCTTGAGCCCCACTTCCTGAGAACGGAGATAGTCCAGCGTCTCTGCTGCTCCCTCTCGAATGGGGTCCAAGATTTCCATCAAGGCTAGTGCCTGAATATCAGATGGTTTCTGTGGTTTGTGGTGGTCCAGTTTCTCCTGACTAAGAGCTAAGACCAAGACACGTGACCCTCTCTCCAAAGCCTCTCTGGCTTCTGGGACTTCAGAGTCCAGCAACATCTCAGGCGCACCTAAGAAAACTGTTCCCAGACCTTCCAATTCCATAGCACCCCACTTGCGGTCGCTTGAGAAAGGAAGATTCGAAAGCATAGGGTAGGCTACCTGACCTTGGAAACGCTGACGAATCGCTTGGGCTGTTGGATTTTTATCCTCACTATGGGCCATATAGCTAGTCAAAATGCTGGCAATAGTTTCTTCAACATAAGTTTCCGTCAGCGGAAGAACAGCCTCCACCTGCATCTTTCCTTGGGTGATGGTGCCCGTTTTGTCCAGACAGAGCATATCTACGCGCGCCAAGGTCTCAACAGAGTACATCTCCTGCACCAAGACCTTTTTCAAGCCCAGCTTAATCACCGCAGTCAAGAGCGAAGTAATGGTCAAAAGGGCAATCCCCTTAGGCAACATTCCCAAAAGAGCTGTCGACGAATTTACAACGGACGACTTAAGAGGCAGGCCTTTCAACATCAAGGCTTCTAGCAAGAGAGCTAGGCCAAAGGGAATGATAATCTTCCCAGTAAAACCAGCTAACCTGTCCAGCGATTTCATAATTCGGGAGTTGATCGGTTTCACTGTCTTGGCTTCCAGCATGAGTTTAGCAGCATAGTTGTCTGCCCCGACATGGTGGACTTGAGCCAAAACTGACCCACTGGCTAGGAAACTTCCAGACAAAAGCAAGGCGTCAACTTCCTTTTGCACCAAATCACTCTCACCGGTCAACATGGCTTCATTGACTTCCGCAAAGCCTTCCAAAACCAAGGCATCACTAGGAATCTGCTCCCCAGCAAACAAACGAATGACATCTCCTAGCACCAATTCTTCAGGATTCAGAGCTACTTCCTGGCCATCACGAATAGTTTTGACCTTTTCCTTGGTCATGAGATTGAGCTTGTCCACCATGTGTTTGGCCCGTAGCTCGGTCACAATTCCTGAAAAAGCGTTAAAGCAAATAACGGCAAAGAAGACCAGATTGCTCCAAGCCTGCACAAAGGCTAGTGCCAAAGCAATGGCAAAGTTCAAAGCGTTAAAAAGGGTAAAGACATTTCGTTTAACGATTTGCCAAGTGCTAGTACTGGCCGAAGCGGTAAAATCATTGACCAAGCCCTTAGCCTGTCTTTCCTTGACTTCTCTTTGGGTTAACCCCATAATCTTATTTTTATCCATAAATTCTATCATATCATTTTTTCTAAAAGAATTCTAATCTCATCCCAAATATGCACCTAGTCAAGGGAAAAAGTTTGCCAGCCCTCCTTTGATAAGGTATAATATTAACAAGAAAACAATCGAAGGAGATCGCATGTTTTATACTTATTTACGTGGATTGGTTGTCTTGCTCCTATGGTCCATCAATGGCAATGCCCACTATCATAATACTGATAAAATTCCTAATCAAGATGAAAATTATATTCTGGTTGCCCCTCACCGCACCTGGTGGGATCCTGTTTACATGGCTTTTGCGACCAAGCCAAAACAGTTCATCTTTATGGCCAAAAAAGAACTCTTTACTAACCGTATCTTTGGCTGGTGGATTCGTATGTGTGGTGCCTTTCCCATTGACCGTGAAAATCCAAGCGCTTCAGCCATCAAATATCCTATCAATGTCCTCAAAAAAAGTGACCGCTCTCTCATCATGTTTCCAAGTGGAAGCCGTCACTCAAATGATGTCAAGGGTGGCGTAGCTCTGATTGCCAAAATGGCCAAGGTCCGTATCATGCCAGTTACCTACACAGGTCCCATGACTTTGAAGGGCTTAGTTAGCCGTGAACGTGTCGATATGAACTTTGGAAATCCAATCGATATTTCAGATATCAAGAAAATGAATGATGAAGGCATTGAAACAGTTGCCAATCGTATCCAAGCAGAATTTCAACGTCTGGACCAAGAAACCAAACAATGGCACAATGATAAAAAACCAAACCCACTCTGGTGGCTTATCCGTATCCCTGCCCTCATCCTTGCCATTATCCTCGCTATCCTAACCATCATCTTTAGCTTTATCGCAAGCTTCGTATGGAATCCAGATAAGAAGAGAGAAAAACTTGGTTAAATAAATACAACAATCCCTTGGCAAAATCCAAGGGATAAATCTTTTATTCGATTTTCCATTTTTGGGCCAACCAGCTGGAAAAAGCTAGGAATCGTTCAGCTACTTGTTCATGGTGTCCATAAGGATCAAAGACAAACTGGCCGTTCGGATAGCATTTCTGAAGACTGGTATGGATCTGCTCAGCATAGGCTGGTGCTTGAGCCAAGCGATTGCTATGATGAGCTCCTTCTGTTTGACCATTCTGTAAATACAGCAAACAGTCCAAATTTTTCACATTTTCTTCCTTGCAGTAAGTCACAAAATCAGGATACCAAAAGGAACCACAGATCGAAAAGACACAGGAAACCTTGTCAAAGCTGAAAAGACTATAGACTGCCGCCAAACCACCTAGTGAGTAGCCTCCATAAGCAAGGCGTGCTTCATCCAGTCGATAAAGCGACTGCAACTTGTCTAAAAGGCCTCCAAATAAATGATCATGATAGACGTTGGCCTGACCTCCAAAATCTGGAGCTCCCTCTCTCAGAGCCGATGTCGTCCAGGGAGTGTAGTCGGCTAAGCGATTTTTAGAGGTCAGTCCCACTAAAATCACAGATTCAGAAAGTGACGATAAGAAGTCCAAGTTTCCATCATTCAAGAGAATCGCTGGATAGGTTTGATTGGGATCATAGGTCGAAGGCAGGCTGACCTTGACTTGGATTCCTTCCCAATCAAACTCATTATTTATTGATAAAGTCATTGATTTTTTCAAGGGAATCAATCACTGCTGGACCATAATCCATCAACTCATCGTAAGAGATAGTCATTATTTTTTGATTCTTAATAGCAGGAACACCTTCCAAAACAGCATTTGCCTTCATCAACTCTACTGCGTTGGCATCCAATTTTTTATTGCGATCGCTGGTTACATAGATAATCAATTCAGGATCCATTGACACGAGATTTTCCAAGGTCAAGCCTGATGTCCCCGTAGCAACGTTTGTATAACCAAGTTGGTTCAGCAAACTTTCTTGCAAAGCAGACTTGTAAGCACCGAAAGTTTCATCATTATAAGCAACCATAATCAAAGCCTTTTTCTTTTCACCTTGGCTTGCTGGATTTGCTTTCTTAACAGCGTCAATTTTAGTTTGTAATTGGGCTGCGTATTCATTAGCCTTGTCCTGAACATTAAAAATCATTCCAAGATTTTTGACATCTTCTACGATATTCCCCAAATCTTGCTGAATTGTTGAGAGAGAAGCTTTTTGTGTATAAACTGGGATTTTATTCTCATTCCAAGTGCTAACTGCCCCCAAGGATTTTTCAGAAAACATCATATTTCGACCCATCACAGCGTCTGGCTCATAAGAAAGGACTGTCTCTTGTGAAACTGTTTTTTTATCCCCAATTTGAGGAATCGTCGCAATCGCGTCCTTGTATTTGTCCGTCACAGCATTGTCTGGATTGAGCATGCCAACAATTTTATCCTTCAACCCCAACTCCAATAAGATTTCAGTGGTTGAAAGATTGTTGGTGATAACTTTTTCAGGTGCCTTGTCAAAAACTTGTTCTACTTCATTTCCTTTAGCATCATAGGTCTTGACCGTTAACGGATAAGTCGTCTCTGTGCTGGCCTTTTGACTTGTTTCTGCGCTTGATTGTGTCGTAGCTTTTTCAGTGGTAGTGTTGCCACAAGCTGCCAAAGTTAAGGTAGCTACTGTTACGAGTAAAATGCTTAGTGTTTTTTTCATCTTGTTTTCCTTTTCATTCTTATAAATAGTGAATCATAGCTTGCTGATCCTCGGTCCAAGTCACCTGACTTTGAACTCCATATACAGTTTGCAATGACTCAGGGGTGATGATCTCCTTTGGAGTCCCTTGGTAAAGGATTTCCCCTTCTTTCATCAGATAGAGATAATCCGAATAGCGACAAGCAAGTTGAATATCATGCAGGACAGCTAGAATATTGATATTGAGATTTTTCACAATGGCTAACAAGTCTAGCTGATACTTGATATCCAAGTGATTGGTTGGTTCGTCAAGGAGCAAGAGAGTCGGTTCTTGCGCCAAGGCACGTGCTAACAAGACTCGCTGTTTCTCTCCCCCTGACAGGGACGAATAGAGACGAGTTTTCTTCTCGAGCATATCCACCTTAACGAGAGCATCTTGAACGAGCGCATAATCCCTTTCCCTTTCCTTTTGTAGAAAAGAGAGGTGGGGAGTTCTTCCCAGCAAGACAATTTCCTCAACTGTACAATCAAACTGCAGCTGGTTAAACTGGGTCACAACTGCCATTTGCTTGGCTGTTTCTTTGAGCGTCCATTGTTCCAGAGGCTTTCCATCTAGGCTTATCAAGCCTTTGTCCACCTTTTCCTGACGATAAAGGAGTTTAAGTAGACTGGTTTTTCCACTTCCATTTGGTCCTAGTATCGTGTGAAATTGATTCCCTTCAACCTTAAGAGAGACTCCTTTGAGGATTTTTTTCTCTCCTAGTCCAAAGTGGACATCCTGACAAATCAAGTCCATATCAGACCCTCACCTCCCTTCGCCTACCCCCAACAATGTAGATAAAGAAGGGAGCACCTACCAAGGCTGTGAAAATACCAATAGGAAGCTCTGCGTTTGGAATGATGATACGAGAGAGTACGTCTGCCCAAATGACAAAGAGGGCGCCTAGCAAGGTTGCAACAGGAAAAAGCCTCTTGTGATTCGTTCCTACTAACCCTCGAGCTAAATGTGGAGTAATCAGACCAACAAATCCAATAATCCCACAGGTTGCCACTAAAACAGCTGTCAGCACAGCTACCACGGTCACGTAAAGATACCAATAGAAGCATAAGGGAATTCCCAAAGTTAAAGCAGCCTCATCTCCCATCATCATCGCATTGAAAACACGATACTGGGTAGAGAAAAATAGAAAGGCTATTCCTACTACTATAGTTGGCAGGACCAAATCAGACCAGGTAGTCCCGGCAAGCGAGCCCATAGTCCAAAACTTAATGGTCATCACACTGTCCGCATTAGCGCCAACTGAGATAATAAAGTTGGAAAAAGCCAGAAAGAGAGCGTTGACCACCGTTCCTGATAAGATCAGACTGGAAGTCGTCATCTTTCCCTGCATAGAGGCAATGATGAGGACAGCAATTGTTGCCAAAATAGCTCCAAGAAAAGCTCCAAGGCTAATCATCACTTTTAAACCAAGAATGATGCTCAAGGTTGCCCCTAGAGTTGCACCCGCAGATATTCCTAAGACATAAGGCTCTGCTATGGGATTGTTCACTGTAGACTGCATCACGCTACCACACATAGAAAGGCCTGCTCCTACTATCAGACCCAGCAATACTCGGGGGAACCTCATATTCCATACAATGGCAAGAGTAGACTTGGAAACCTCTCCTATCTCAAGAGGAAATCCCAACCTGCTCAAAATAATCCGATAGGTATCTCCTAGATCAATCGCAACAGATCCCATTGAAACTGCTAGAAAGAGAGAAATCCCTAAAATACCTAGCAAAATAACTAAAAGTAACAAAAATTGCTGGTCTTGTCGGCTTCCATAAAATTTGGAAAGCATGCAAACCTCCTTTGATAGAATCTTAAAAATTTAGAAAATTCTCATGAAAAGTATACCATATTTTCAACAATGGAACAAGATGAGAACAAATGAATATAGTTGGTTTTATAGTGCTAGGAACCGTAAGTAAAGATAATACTTGAGTATATCGAGGTAAGGTGACAACGTAAAAAGCCCTCTGAAAATCAGAGAGCTGATTTGAGCTCGGGCTAAAATCCTAGTGAAACAAAAAAATCTACACGGTCAGAAAAGTCTCTATCGTGCCATTTTCATACATGATATATAGTCCAAGTAGAATGAATACTAAGGGCACAATGATTCGCTCGTATTTTTCAATTGTCTCGAATATTAACGGAATAGAGGATAACACCCGACTAATCTCGCATAAGATAATTATGCCGATTACAAACACAAGCAAGGCCACGAGGGTCTGTGACCAATCTAACGAAGCGAAATAAGGTATATAGATACCTAAATTATCTCCGCCAGACGCAATTGTCAGCAATGTAACTGTCCAAAACAGTTGATTTGCCTTGCTTTGTTCTAATCTTTCAATAATTTCTTCCTCTTCTTCCTCACCTTCTCCAACAATTGCAAAGCGGATCCCTAAATAGATAGGGATTAAACCAAGCAATCCAACCATCCATTCTTCAGGCACGAAATTAACGACATAAGCAGCAACTAAACTCGCCCCTACAAGTAAGCCTGTGCCTAGATATTGCCCCGCATAAATATGCCATTTTTGTTTATTCTGTGATAGCTGTGCAAATAAAATAATTAAAATAATTAAATAATCGATACTGGTAGAAATATAAACACCAATAGCAGATATGATTGTCTGTACCATAAAAACCTCCTGTATTAGTCAGTAATAAATCAGCAGATTTTAGGAGAGCACAGACACATTAATTTAGCTATCGCTAGTGGATAATGTCGAACATAGGAAAGCATTTTACTCCTCCTCAAAACGTAGTTACAAAGTAATTTCTAACTGGAATTCGGTGACTACTTCCATGTAAAGTATAACATACTATACTTTACTTCGTAAAGTGTGGGCTCTCCGAGTAGCTGCGCACCTTTATGGTGTAATTAGCTGATACCATTTGAGGTTTTTGTAGTCTCCAAAATTGTGACCGATAAAACCTCAATAAAAAAGCCCTCTAAAATTAGAGAGCTGATTTGAGCCCGGGCTAAAATCCTAGTGAAAAAGATGAAACTCCTTGTGTTCATCGAACACTGTGTCATTTCCCTATTTTCATACGGATTTCTTACGCCCTTAGCATCATGATTCTTTCTGGATAAAACGTTTATAGACTAGACGGCGAGGAGAAGAATGTACGAAACTTTCAGTGAAACAAAAAAATCTCCCCGAAGGGAGAAAAGCTGGTTTATTTTACCTTACAGTGCTAGGAACCGTAACCGAAGATTATACTTGAGTATATCGAGGTAAGGTGACAACATAAAAAGCCCTCTGAAAATCAGAGAGCTCCAGTCTTGCTGGATAAACCGTTTATAGACGAGGCGAAGGTTGTACGAAACTTTCAGTGAAACAAAAAAAAATCTCCCCGAAGGGAGAAGATCTGGTTTATTTTCCCTTACAGTGCTAGGAACCGTAACCAAAGATAATACTTGAGCATACCAAGGTAAGGTGACAACGTAAAAAGCTCTCTGAAAATCAGAGAGCTCCAGTCTTGCTGGATAAACCGTTTATAGACTAGGCGACGAGGCGAAGGTTGTACTAATGGTACATCGAGCCGAAGTCAACGAAGTATAGAAACGGTTTAGACGCAAGATTAGCGACGAAGTCCTAGAGAGTTGATTAACTCACGGTAACGGTTAACGTCGTTTTTACGCAAGTATGCAAGCAAGTTACGACGGCGACCGATTTTTTTCATCAATCCACGGTAAGTAGCGTGGTCTTTTTTGTGTTGTTTGATGTGTTCGTTAAGGTGGTTGATCTCCCAAGTAAGGACAGCAACTTGAACCTCTACTGAACCTGTATCACCTTCGTGACGTGCATATTGTGCAATGATTTCATTTTTTTTCTCTTTTGAGATTGCCATGATGTTTCTCCTTTTTATTTGGCTTCATCCGAGTGACAGGTTGGCATGCCTGTAACCAAGAAGAAGTTATTTGTCTTTACGACAATCCCTATTCTACCAATAACTAACTTCTTTGTCAACAGATTTACTTTCTTTCTCTTTGCTTCACTAACACAATTAAGATTGTCAATTTCTACTAATATTACCATAGCTGATTACCAACGCCTTTCCAACAAGGAAATTCAAAAAAATCTACAAATATCTTGAAAATTTTCACAATCATGCTATAATAATCCATAGAGACAAGTCACTTAGTCCCTTTCTACTAGAGAGTGCGTGGTTGCTGGAAACGCATAGAGAGCCTAAACTGATACTACTCTTGAGTTTTTTATGAAAACATAAAACGGTGGCCACGTTAGAGCCAATCAGAGGTGTCCCTCTCTTTTGAGGTACATAAATGAAGGTGGAACCACGTTGCGACGTCCTTTTGAGGATGTCGCTTTTTGTTTTTCAGAAGGAGGAAGAATGGTGCTTTATATGATTGGTGGATCGCCTTGTAGTGGAAAGTCAACAATTGCCTCACTTCTTGCTAGACAATATCAGCTACGTCATATCAAACTCGATGATTTGCTAAACGAGATGATTAGTCAAGCAAGTGCAGACTCACAACCAATTTGCCTTCTTAGGAAGGATAGAAGTCCGGAACAAATCTGGATGAGAAATCCAGAAGAGATGGCGGATGAAGAATGGCACTTTTATGAGGAGATTTTTCCTTATGTAAAATCTTACTTAATAAAAAATCAAAACAGACCTCTCTTGGTGGAGGGAGCAGGACTGTTGCCTCACTTGGTTAAGGAGCTTGAATATCCAGCGTCTTCCTATCTATGCTTGACTCCGACAACTGATTTTCAGAAAAAGCATTATAGACAGAGAGAATGGGTTCCTTATGTCTTAGAGGGGACAACCAACCCTGATAAAGCTTTTGAAAACTGGATGCAACGAGACATTCTTTTTGCCCAAATGGTTCGTAAAGAAGCAATGGAATTAGGATATTCTAGTCTCTTGATAGATGGTAGTCAATCAGAAAATCAGACTATGAAAGAGGTTGCTCGGCTCTTAAAATTGTCCAACAAAAAATAATAAATATTTAAGGAGAACATCATGATTAACATTACTTTCCCAGATGGCGCTGTTCGTGAATTCGAATCTGGCGTTACAACTTTTGAAATTGCCCAATCTATCAGCAATTCCCTGGCTAAAAAAGCCTTGGCTGGTAAATTCAACGGCAAACTCATCGACACTACTCGTGCTATCACTGAAGATGGAAGCATCGAAATCGTGACACCAGATCACGAAGATGCCCTTCCAATCTTGCGTCACTCAGCTGCTCACTTGTTCGCCCAAGCAGCTCGTCGTCTGTTCCCAGACATTCACTTGGGAGTTGGTCCAGCCATCGAAGATGGTTTCTACTACGATACTGACAACACAGCTGGTCAAATCTCTAACGAAGATCTTCCTCGTATCGAAGAAGAAATGCAAAAAATTGTCAAAGAAAACTTCCCATCAATTCGTGAAGAAGTTACCAAAGACGAGGCACGTGAAATCTTCAAAAATGACCCTTACAAGTTGGAATTGATTGAAGAACACTCAGAAGACGAGGGTGGTTTAACTATCTACCGTCAGGGTGAATACGTGGACCTCTGCCGTGGTCCTCACGTCCCATCAACTGGTCGCATCCAAATTTTCCACCTTCTTAACGTAGCTGGTGCTTACTGGCGTGGAAATAGCGACAACGCTATGATGCAACGTATCTACGGTACAGCTTGGTTTGACAAGAAAGACTTGAAGAACTACCTTCAAATGCGTGAAGAAGCCAAGGAACGTGACCACCGTAAGCTTGGTAAAGAGCTTGACCTCTTCATGATTTCTCAAGAGGTTGGTCAAGGACTTCCATTCTGGTTGCCAAATGGTGCGACTATCCGTCGTGAATTGGAACGCTACATCGTAGACAAAGAGTTGGCTTCTGGCTACCAACACGTATACACTCCACCACTTGCTTCAGTTGAGCTTTACAAGACTTCTGGTCACTGGGATCATTACCAAGAAGACATGTTCCCAACTATGGACATGGGTGACGGGGAAGAATTTGTCCTTCGTCCAATGAACTGCCCACACCACATCCAAGTCTTCAAACACCATGTTCACTCATACCGTGAGTTGCCAATCCGTATCGCCGAAATCGGTATGATGCACCGTTATGAAAAATCTGGTGCCCTGACTGGTCTTCAACGTGTGCGTGAAATGTCTCTCAACGATGGTCACCTCTTTGTAACTCCTGAACAAATCCAAGAAGAATTCCAACGTGCCCTTCAGTTGATTATCGATGTTTATGAAGATTTCAACTTGACTGAATACCGCTTCCGCCTCTCTCTTCGTGACCCAGAGGACAAGGAAAAATACTTCGATAACGACCAAATGTGGGAAAATGCCCAAACCATGCTTCGTGCAGCCCTTGATGAAATGGGTGTGGACTACTTTGAAGCCGAAGGGGAAGCAGCCTTCTACGGACCAAAATTGGATATCCAGGTTAAGACTGCCCTTGGTAAAGAAGAAACCCTTTCTACTATCCAACTTGACTTCTTGCTTCCAGAACGCTTCGACCTCAAATACATCGGAGCTGATGGTGAGGAACACCGTCCAGTCATGATTCACCGTGGAGTTATCTCAACTATGGAACGCTTCACAGCTATCTTAATTGAAAACTACAAGGGTGCCTTCCCAACATGGCTTGCACCACACCAAGTAACCCTCATCCCAGTATCTAACGAAAAACACGTGGACTACGCTTGGGAAGTAGCTAAGAAACTCCGTGACCGTGGTGTCCGTGCAGACGTAGATGAACGCAATGAAAAAATGCAGTTTAAGATCCGTGCGTCACAAACCAGCAAGATTCCTTACCAATTGATTGTTGGAGACAAGGAAATGGAAGACGGAACAGTCAACGTTCGCCGCTATGGACAAAAAGAAACACAAACTGTCTCAGTTGATGACTTTGTTCAAGCTATCCTTGCTGATATCGCCAACAAATCACGAGTTGAGAAATAAAATAATCACAGTCTGAGAAACATTTTTCAGAGCCAGAAAAAGCAACAACTATTTCAGCTGTTGCTTTTTATATTTTATTTAACCTGAGCTAGTAGTGATTGGTCAAACCACCATACAAGATTTGCTTTCATGAGTTAGACAAGGTCAATATCCTCAATCCTTGTCTGCTTCATTTTCTTTTACGAGATCGTTTTGTGAATCTTTTTCAGAGAGTTTTTGATCAATATACTTGTCAATGTTTTCATAAAATTCCTTGGTCGCTTCACTATCTAATGTTGGCGAGTTCTGAACTTGATTCACTTTCAATTGAACAGATTGAATACCGTAAGAGGCTTGTTTTTGGTGGAGTGTTTCTAATTCTTCTTCTGAAATCGGATCTCCAACAACCGTCAAGACCAATTCATTGTTACTTGACTTGTAGACTTGATTAATAACCGTATAATTGGCGAACTCTTTTCCTACAAACTGTTTGATCCCTTCTTTGCGCGCTTGTTCTATTGTCAGAGTAACTGCCGAATAGCTAGCTGGAAGAATCAACAATACAATCAAAGAAATCAAGCCAATTCTCATTTTAATGCTCAGCTCTTTAAATGAAGTTAAAGGAGATTTTCTCATCAAAATTCTTGTTCCAACAATGTTGGCTAGCATGATAAAGACACAGTTGATCAAGAAAAGATAGAGAGCCCCCAATAAAAATCGTACATTCCCATTAGCTAAACCATAGCCAGCAGTACAGATAGGCGGCATCAAAGCTGTAGCAATGGCTACTCCTGGCACGATATTGTTTGCTTCTTTTTTCCTTGAACCGATCACACCAGCAATCCCACCAGCAATAGCAATGAGAACATCCCAAATGGTTGGAGAGGTTCGTGCGATCAACTCGCTACTTTCATAAGATAAGGGAGAAATCCAGAAATACAGAGCCGAGACAAGCAAGCTGACCAATACTTGAGTAAATAAAACCTCTAGAGATTGCTTGATTAAACGCGTATCAAAAATAGCTAAACCAAACCCCAGTCCAACAATCGGTGTCATAAGAGGAGAAATCAGCATGGCTCCAATAATGACAGCTGTTGAATTCACATTTAGGCCGATAGAGGCAATAAAAATCGCACACATCAAAATCACTGTATCTCTTAATCGAACATGAAGATCATCATATAATTTCTCACGGTATTCCCGTGTTGAATAATTGGCAGTCATTTGTCCTCTCCTCTTTCCTTATTTAAATCGGTATAATAATTAATAATAACAGCTGATAAACAGCCAAAAAATATGAGCCCATAAATCGTCAAGAAGACACTGGTAATCCTTCCAATCAAGGTCACAGCTAGGAGATCCCCGTAGCCGACAGTCGTCGAAGTCACAAAAGCATACCAAAGACCGTCTCCGTAATTTGTGATAGCAGGTTCAACTAGGAAAAGCACGCCTCCTGACCCAAAAACAAAGGTCACAAAACTCAGAGCAAACCGAGTAAAACCCGTAACCTGTATAATATGCCATAACATTTTTAAACGTCTCATTTGTTCTCCTTATTCATACTAGCTCCTGACCGAGCCGTTTTTTCCAATAATCAAAGTGAAGATAGGACATGATCTCCATCAGAGAAAGATAGACAAACTGATAGATCTGATTTAAGCTGATTATCAACTGATATTGTTTGAAAAATGACTGGAAGAAAGACCAGATATGACTGTCTTGAATCAGTCCCTTCTTAACATCAGACAGGATATTAGCTAAAGCTCCCAAGGACTGAAACGGTAAATCCTTGACATTTATATAGATCCGGTCCACCACATCATTCAGACTGGTATCTTGGATGGCATGAAATTCTCCAAAGAGAACTCCTGCCGCTCCAAGAGTAGAAACAAATTCCACCAAATAATTTCTGAGGAAATTTTCTCAACCTTTTCCCATAATGTGTTTAGTGCCATCCATAACGATCCCAACCAGAAAAAGGAAAGAAAACAAGCAAAGAAATTTTGCCGTAAATCCCAAAAAGCTTCAAGACTTGGTGTTGTTGGTTTTTCTAACTCTTTTCCTTGAACCGATCACACCAGCAATCCCACCAGCAATAGCAATGAGAACATCCCAAATGGTTGGAGAGGTTCGTGCGATCAACTCGCTACTTGCATAAGACAAGGGAGAAATCCAGAAATACAGAGTCGAGACAAGCAAACTGACCAACACTTGAGTCAATAAAACCTCTAGAGATTGCTTGATTAAACGCGTATCAAAAATAGCTAAACCGAATCCCAGTCCAACAATCGGTGTCATGAGAGGTGAAATTAACATGGCTCCAATAATAACAGCTGTTGAATTCATATTTAGACCGATAGAGGCAATAAAAATTGCACACATCAAAATCGCTGTATCTCTCAATCGAACATGAAGGTCATCGTATAATTTCTCACGGTATTCCCGTGTTGAATAATTTCCGTTCATTGGTTACTCCTTTTATTTTATATAATCTTGTTTCTGCATGGATGATGGTAGAGAGACTTCTGTCCAATCTTACATATTTTTCTTCTCACCTGTTATTCTTTTGAAAATTATCTTTTAAGTATCCGTCAGTCCATCCTTTATATTATATCAAAAATTTTACAGTTTTTCTCTGACGAAATCTATCAATTGAATAGATAGATGAAGCAAGAAATTTTTGTTTCCTTATCCGAAGAAGGAAAAACGGTATCTCCTGAACCTTGATACTATGCGTTTTATTCTTTATAATTTAGCTATTTCAAAATTACAAGTTCTCCATTCTTAATTTCCCAAACTTGGTCAAACTTACTTAATAATTCGTTTTGGCGATGTAAAGTAACAATGACGGCACTTGGTAGTTCCAGAACTCTTTCCAATTCCATTTTAAACTGATTAGTATCCAAGGCAGAGAAAGGTTCGTCTAGGATAAGCAATGGATTCTTACGATTTTTCTCACGATTTAAATACATTCGTTGTTGCTGACCACCTGACAGGGATTGTGGTGGAATTTTTTCAAAATCTTCTTCTCTGAATTTTTCATTGAAACTATTGAATAGCGTTACATTATTTTCATAACTCGAAATAAATGTATGTTCTTGTTGCAGAATCATACCGAATCTTCCCCAAAGATGGTCCAAAACAAGCCCATCTAGCACAATTTGTCCTTCAAAATCTTCATCTGTTCCATTTAAAATGTTGAGAAGACTACTTTTTCCAGACCCATTCTTACCAATAAGCGCAATTTTATCCCCTTTTTGAATCGTAGCGGAAGTAATTATCAATTTTGATTCTCCCAGTTGTTTGGAAATGTTTTTCAAAGTAATCGTATCAAAAGAATGTTGAGGTGCTTGAACTGAAACGGGTCTCCCAACAATGTTTTGAAAACTCTTGATTACAGGCTTTACGGACTCTAACATTTGTAAATCATAAAGGATTTCCTGTATTGGTTCAGAAAAAGCATTAATATATCCGAAACTCGCCACCACCTCAGGAATACCGAGTTGCTGGTGAGATAGAGAGTAGGCTAAATAAATAAACAGAACAAGACTAATGAATTCAAAAGAAACACCTGTCAATAAGATGCCTGTAATTTTTGTCAAACCATACTTAAAATACTTATCCTGCAAATTCTTTAGAGAACTCTTTTGTTGATTCAAAAAATGCGACATAGTTAGTTTATTTACCAAATGATGTCCCATGAGCAAATCCTCCAAAGTTCGATAGTAATCTCCTTGTTTTTTCAAGTAAACCTGTCTACGATTAGCGGTCAACTTCCCAACGATTTTAGGAATTTGAATACTAATTCCAGTAGAAAAGATTAAAATCAGTGATACAATAGGATTAATTGTTCTGCTAATAATGAAAGCGTAAATGATGATACGTAAAATTTGTTTGATAAAACTCATCAATGGAGGAAGGTAATCCTTTTCCAACGAATCTAGGTCATTAGATTGATAGGAAATATACTCTGCTACTGTTTTCTGCTTGAAATCGTGGTGACTGAGTCCCAGAAGTGAACGAAACCACTCATTTTTCAAAGTAGTCGAAAAGATAATCCCCTGCTTCCAATCAAGTATCATTTGGATATAGTTACAACTCAAATAGCCTGCCACTGACATAGAGTAACCATATAGAGCTACTTGATAATCCCCTTTGATTAATTCCTGCGTGAAATACGGTAACAAAGCTGTGCAGATATTCGATACTACACCAAAAAGAAAATTAAAGAAGAGATACCATCTAATAGTTTTAAGATATGGTAGCATATACGATACTCCTTGCTAATCCGTTTTTTTACATATCGCAGAACAATCTCTACTATTCCCTATTTCAGATAGTGCGATACTCGGACATTGAGTGCAATAATTGTAAATCACACAAGTACTGCCGTTTTTACTATCATTCAAAATATAATTTGCTATTTTGTAAAATATAGGTCTATCCCATGTTTCTTTGATAGATGTAAAATGAATATTTCCAATACTTCTATTGAAAGCTTCTTCAGTTTTTCTAACGATTTAGGCTATTTCGTGACACACCCACAATCCGTGAAAATTCTGGTTATATCAGATTATGTGATTTTCGTAAGAATTTTATATTGTCTGCAATCATGGCAGTCTCCTTTTACTTGATAAAACTATTATAACATTTAGAAATTAAAAACTAGTTCAAAATCAATAGAATGTGTGTATTCGATACAATCAATAAATTCTTGGAAACAGTTCTACACCAGTTACACAAATCTATATACACCTATCTCATTCAAAATAAAAAGAAAGCTGCAGTTCTTTTAATCCTGTATCAACGATTCATTCTGAAATTGAATAGGAGACATTTCCCAAGTCTACAATTCACTTCATCTCAAATTAATTTTTGTAATTCACCCTTAGTTTATAGATTTTATACTCAACAAAAGTATAAAGCATACAAAACTTCACTTTGAACCAGTATTTATACTATATTCCGTATTAAAAATTCTATTATTGGTTTTGTAAAAAACAGTCTTCAAATATCCTGAAATATAGCAAAAAGAGATTGGGTAAAAACTCATTGTCTCTTATCACTCAAGGACTAAGTTCACTTGAGCAAATCTAATCCGCACTGTCGTTCCTTTTCCAACCTCAGACTCAATACGAATCTGGTGACCCAGTTCTTCAGAAATTTTCTTAGATAGGTAGAGGCCAAGTCCAGATGACTGCTGGGTTAGGCGTCCATTATATCCTGAGAAACCACGTTCAAAGACTCGGAGGACATCACTATTTTTTATCCCGATTCCTGTATCCTTGATACAGAGCTCTTGACCGTCCATATAAATCTCCAGACCACCTTCCTTGGTGTACTTGAGACTATTTGAGATAATTTGCTCAATAACCACTAGTAGCCACTTCTTATCCGTCACGATTTCTCTATCAAGGTCATGTAGATTGACATTTAAGCCTTTTTGAATAAAGAAAAGAGCATATTTACGAATTATTTCCTTAACCAAGTCCTCAATTTGAATCTGCTTTAAGACTAAATCATCATGAAAACTTTCTAAACGCAGGTACTGTAAAACTAGATTGGTATAGGAATCGATTTTGAAAATTTCTTGTTCTAACTGCTGCTTCAGTTGGCGGTCGGCTACTTCTGCAACTAAGAGTTGACTAGCTGCAATGGGGGTCTTAATCTGATGGACCCACAAGGTATAGTAATCCAGCAAATCCGTCAGTTTTCTTTCTGAATCTGACCTCTGCTGATAAAGTTCCATCTCACGCACTTCTAATTTTTCTGCTAAAGCTCTTTCCAATGGAGATCTGGCTTCCCTCTCCCCATAGAGAATTTCCTGGCGATAGACCTGCATTTCCACCAATATGTCCCAAGTGAAAAATAAGATGGTTACAAAGCAACACAAGAGGAAAAAGTAGAGAAAGTAAATTCCCAAACTGGCAAATAAAAACTGAAAGAGCAAAACCAGAAACGTCAAAGAGAGCAGATAAACAAACAGACGACTACGGGAGCGCAGATAGGCTAGAAAAAATTGTTTCCAATCAAGCATGCTTCAATCCGTACCCTATCCCTTTCTTGGTCTCGATAAATCCTACCAAGCCCTGTTCTTCCAACTTTTTACGCAAACGAGCCACATTGACAGAGAGAGTATTATCATCAATGAAAAAGTCACTGTTCCAAAGTTCTCGCATCAAGTCGTCACGCGCTACGATATTGCCCGCATGCTCAAACAAAACGCGTAAAATCTGGAATTCGTTCTTGGTCAAATTCAAGACTTGGCCTTGATAATGTAAATCCATGGATTTGGTATTGAGGATCACACCGGCGTATTCCAGTAAACTCTCGTCACGCCCAAACTCATAGGAACGGCGTAGCAAGCCCTGAACCTTGGCTAAAAGAACCTGCTGGTCAAAAGGCTTGGTCACAAAGTCATCCGCCCCCATATTGATTGCCATGACAATATCCATAGCCTGATCCCTCGAAGAAAGGAACATGATCGGCACCTTGGAAATCTTGCGAATTTCCTGACACCAGTGATAACCATTAAACAAGGGCAGTCCAATATCCATGAGGACCAGATGAGGCTCCGACTGGACAAAAAGACTCAAAACTTCCATAAAGTCTTCTACCAGGACCACTTCAAATCCCCATTCAGATAGCATTTTTCCGACTTGTTGACGAATAACCTGATCATCTTCTACTAATAAAATCTTGTGCATGCGCTTCTCCTTTGCTAATTCTAGGAGTCTTAAATCCTTTATTATAAATAAAGGGGCTGGTATCTAATACTTTTTTGACATTTCCTTGTCACAACAGCTCAAAAACAAATAGTGAATAACCCCATTGATATCATACCTTATTTTCATACATAGTGCCAGTCCTACCCTTTTATTTTTAATTTTTTTCAACCTTCATTTCAGTTCTCTTATCCATCCCCTTAACAAAAATTTATATCTATTCTTCTAAACCTTGAGTGTAGTTAAAACGAGATTCCATACTCTTATAACATTGAGAAGCTCCTTATCAAATAGTAGACATAAAAAGTTCTAGCTTTCGGATTGACAATCTGCAAAAGATTTGTTAAGATATGAATGAATTAAACAAAATATTCATTCAAAGGGAGATTAAATCAAATTGGACAAAAAACAGACTTTAAAATCAGCAGCTTACGAAGTTTTTTCAAGAAAAGGATACAAGGCGACAGGAATTTCAGAAATTGCTAGACAAGCTCATGTAGCAGTCGGATCTTTTTATAACTATTACGAAAGTAAAGAAGCTATTTTTCTAGATATCTATATTGATGAAAACAACCGTGTTCGCCAAGCTATGATTGAAGAACTGGATTGGGAAATTGATATGACTGATCTCATTAGTCAACTCTTTGCTCAATCCAGAGCACTCGTTTCTTCCAATAAAATTCTTGCTGAATGGTATAATCCTGCTATTGCAGATGAGTTACACAATTACTATTCTTCAGAAGAAGGGAAAGTCGCGAATCCATTTCATCAATTTCTCGTGAAAACCTTTACTAATCGTTTGCGGTCTGAAGGCTATTCACCAGAAAAAATTCAAGATATTTTACAGGTTTACAACCTATTTTACTACATGGATATGCATATCACAGAAAATGATTTTCCAGATATTAGCAAAACTGTAGAAATACTAGCAACCAACTTCATTAAAGGAATACTGAAATAAAGAAATCTTTTCTTTATTTTTTGGAAATTATTGAATGAAAAAAAATATTATTCATTCATAGAAAATTACTACACTATAGGAGTTAAAAATGAAACGAGGGAAAAAAATGTTCATAATTATTCTAACTACACTTGGAGTGCTCGGCTTTATATCTTGGGGAATCATTACCTATCTTGGACGAAGTCAAACTTTATCGATAAAATCCATTGAAAATCCCAGCGGAGATTTGTATTTAGTTCACATCACAAAACCAAAAAATCAAATATGGAAAGCTAGCTCCTATGCTCAGTTTAAGCTTCCTGACAGCTCGTTTGGTCCAGACAAAAGTCCAGTAAAGGAGGATCAGGCTAGCCGATGGCTAACCCTTGCTTCCACTCCTGATGAGGATGAAATTCTTATTGTAACCCATAATAGTGGTAGCGTGTTTAAGGAAACCTTAACACATTTACCAGCTGGTAGTAAAATTGAGATGAGTTGGCTGGAGTCATCTTTATCTGTTAAAGACAATGACCAAGCACTGGTTTGTTTTGCCTCTGATGTCGGTATTTCTACTCTACGTCCAGTTGTGAAAGAGTGGGCTGGTAAGCGATCCATCATTCTTAATCATTTAGACAAAGGAGTAAACATTTTTGATAATGAGTTAAGAGAGCTTAGTAAGAATAATCCGAATCTAACTTATAAAACTAGCGAAACCTTTTCTCAAAGCCAAGCATTTTTAAAACGTGCTATTGATGAATACGGCAATCAAGCCAGCTATCTCATCACAGGTCAGCCTGATGATGTAAATGAGATGAAGAATTTTTTAAAGGAAAATGGCATTGATAACAAAAATATCCAAGTAAGCTCGTTTAGAGGTTTGAAATAAAAGCAATCTGTCTTCTGTATATCTGAATCAAACCCTAACTACTAGGTCATTTTGTAGAGCGGCTAAACAAGCCTACTAGCTAATTCTATGTAAATATGGTAGGATAAACATAGAGAAAGGAGCTCTTATGACCAATATTTTTGACTATCTGAAAGATGTCGCACACGATTCCTTTTACGACTTACCTTTGAATGAATTAGATGTTTTAGCCTTAACAGAAACCACCTATCTCTCCTTTGATAATCTGGTCTCCACAACTCCTCAGCGACTTTTAGATCTGGCTCCTCAGGTTCCAAGGGAGCCCAACATGTTGACAAATAAAAATAGGCTCCAGTTATTAGACAAACTAGCCCAACACAAACGCTTCAAGAATTGCAAACTCTCCCATTTCATCAACGACATCGACCCTGAACTGCAAAAGCAATTTGCGGCTATAACCTACCGTCTCACTCTCGATACCTATCTGATTGTCTTTCGTGGGACTGATGACAGTATCATTGGCTGGAAGGAAGATTTCCACCTGACCTATATGAAGGAAATTCCTGCTCAAAAGCACGCCCTCCACTATTTAAAGAACTTTTTTACCCACCATCCTAAGCAAAAGGTCATTCTGGCCGGGCATTCCAAGGGAGGAAATCTAGCCATCTATGCCGCTAGCCAAATTGAGCAAAGCTTGCAAAATCAAATCACAGCAGTTTATACCTTTGATGCGCCTGGTCTCCACAAAGAATTGACCCAAACCGAGGGCTATCAAAGGATAATGGATAGAACCAAGGTCTTCATTCCACAAGGTTCCATTATTGGTATGATGCTGGAAATTCCTGCCCACCAAATCATTGTTCAAAGTACTGCCTTGGGTGGTATCGCCCAGCACGATACCTTTAGTTGGCAGATTGAGGACAAGCACTTCGTCCAACTGGAAAAGACCAACAGCGATAGCCAACAAGTCGACACAACCTTCAAGGAGTGGGTGGCCACAGTCCCTGATGTGGAACTCCAGCTCTACTTCGATCTCTTCTTTGGCACTATTCTCGATGCTGGGATTAGCTCCATCAATGACCTGTCTTCCTTAAAAGCTATCGAGCATATTCATCATCTCTTTGTCCAAGCGCAATCCCTCACTCCAAAAGAAAGAGAAACCATGGGACGCCTTACCCAGTTATTGATTGATACCCGTTACCAAGCATGGAAAAATAGATAAAAAGCTTATGAAAAGGTAATACTCTTCGAAAATCTCTTCAAACCACGTCAGCGTCGTCTTACCGTATATATGTTACTGACTTCGTCAGTTTCATCTACAACCTCAAAGCAGTGCTTTGAGCAACCTGCGGCTAGCTTCCTAGTTTGCTTTTTGATTTTCATTGAGTATAAAAACCTTCTCATAAGCTTTTCTTGTTTTAAAGAAGAAATCACTCCTTCATCTGACTCTCTGCATCAGCCACGACTTGCTCTAGACTGGTCTGACCAAGTTCAGCCTCCATAGCCAGCTGAATTCTCTCCAATTTTTGATCCAAAACATCATGAATATGCGCTCCAACTGGGCAATTTGGATTTGGATTGTCATGGAAACTGAAGAGTTGACCTGTCTTACCAAGACATTCGACCGCCTGATAAACATCTAAAAGACTAATGTCCTTGAGATCCTTAACAATCTCTGTTCCCCCTGTTCCACGCGCTACTGAAATCAGCTCTGCCTTCTTCAACTGGGACAAGGTCTTTCTGATAATGACAGGATTGACCCCGACACTAGCAGCCAGAAAATCACTGGTCACCTTGCTTTCCTTCCCCTCGAGGGCAATAATTATCAGCATATGAGTCGCAATGGTAAATCTACTTGGAATTTGCATCCTCTTCTCCTTTTTACGAGGCTCCCCTGCCTCTACTCTTCTTTTTCTTTTATTATACCCTTTTTAGTTGTAATGTCAATCGTTACCACTTTTCAACCAGACATCTAACTCCCTATCATAACCCTCTTTCTGGGCCAATTCTCTCAGAAATTCCTGATGATGAGTATGGTGGATCCCATTGACCAGACTTTCATAGTAAACCTCAAAATAGGGAAGTTTGAGGGCTTTAGCCAACTGCAATTCAGCTACCACATCATAGTCTACCCGTCGGAAGTCCATATCTACCAAGCCCTTGTCATCAAATTCTAAAATCATATACTGAGCTCGCAAGTCCTTCCGCAACTGAGCATCTAGAAAGAAAGGCTGCCCAATCGAACCTGGATTGACAATCAATTGGCCACCAGTCCCGTAACGAAGCAACTGCTGGTGAATATGACCATAAACAGCAATATCACAAGGCGGATTGGTCACCAAGCGGTCAAAATCCTCTTGAGCTCCAGTATGAATCAACTCACGCCCCCAGTTCTTATCAGGAAGATGGTGGCTAATTCCTACCGTCAAATCCCCAAACTGTCGATGGAGCTGGAGAGGTTGATTATGGAGCGTTTCGATTTCTTCTAGGGAAATTTCCTCTAAAACATACTGGCACTGGCGCAAGAGATAGCGTTGACTGGGGCGGGTACTATCCAATTCCTTACGGACACCGTGCCACAGACTGTCTTCCCAGTTTCCCAAAACTCTAGCTGTAATCGGTAGTTGAGCCAACAAGTCCAAAATCCTTCTGCGCCCTGTTCCTGGCATGAGAATATCTCCCAAAAGCCAGTATTCATCCACTCCTCGCTGCCGAGTATCTGCCAAAACAGCCTCCAAGGCTGTAATATTTCCATGAATATCTGAAAGAAGAGCTATTTTTGTCATATTCATCTCCTCGTTTTTTCTCTTGCAATAAGTATAACATAAAAAGTCACAGCTAGAGAAATCTAGCTTTTTTTGATATACTAGATAAAGATATTAGACAAGAGGAAACGAATGACCCCGAATAAAGAAGATTATCTAAAGTGTATTTATGAAATTGGCACAGACCTGCATAAGATTACCAACAAGGAAATTGCGGCTCGCATGCAAGTCTCTCCCCCTGCCGTAACTGAAATGATTAAACGGATGAAGAGCGAAAACCTCATCCTCAAAGACAAGGAATGTGGCTATCTACTGACTGACCTCGGGCTCAAACTAGTCTCTGAGCTCTACCGTAAGCACCGCCTGATTGAAGTTTTTCTAGTTCATCATTTAGACTATACGAGTGACCAGATTCACGAGGAAGCTGAGGTCTTGGAACATACTGTCTCTGACCTGTTCGTGGAAAGACTGGATAAATTGCTAGGTTTCCCTAAAACCTGCCCCCACGGAGGAACCATTCCTGCCAAGGGAGAACTCCTAGTTGAAATCAATAACCTCCCCCTTTCGGATATTAAAGAAGCTGGCGCCTACCGTCTGACTCGGGTGCACGATAGTTTTGACATTCTCAATTATCTGGACAAGCATGCACTTCACATCGGTGATCCGCTCCAAGTCCAGCAGTTTGATGGCTTCAGCAATAGCTTCACTATCCTCAGTAAAGACAAGGATTTACAAGTAAATATGGACACTGCCAAACAACTCTACGTCGAAAAAATCGACTAATTTCTCAAGTCCCCTACCAACCCTGAAAGTTTGATTTTCAGGGTTTTATTTTTATCATTTGATTTTGCTTTCATTTAGTTGTAGAATATTTGTTAAAAAAAAGAAAGATAGTTTAAACTATGAAAAAATCACTAAAAATTTTTGCGACATCTAAATGGTTTGACCTCTTTGGAGTTGCTTTGGTCGTTGGGATTGCGATTGCATCTGGTTACCTCAACTCCCGTCTCGACAAATTCGTAGACTGGGGCCCATGGACAGCTCTTGTTCCCTTTGGATTGATTTCCGTAACCAATGTTGGGATTTCCATGTTGTCCACTCGTTTCACGGGAAAATTAAGCAAATGGGGAAATTATTTTGGTATTGTTAATACCATTTTGTCTGGTAGCATTGATTATATCCTTGGAAATAAGGCGGCTATTATCACCTATCCCGTCACCTTCCTCATTTATACCTTTGCGATTAAGAAATGGGAAGCTTCGCAAGAAGGCAGACCCAACCAAATGAGCCAAAAACAGCTAAAATTGGCGGCCATCATCATTTCCATCATCGCCTTCCTCTTTGCCTTTGCGACCAACTATATCGGCTATGGTGGCAAGATGAATCTCCTTGCCTACGTAACAACTATTGCCTTTGCACTGTCCCTCATTGCCAATGCTTTGAACGCATTGAAACTAACAACTCAGTGGGGCTTTTGGTTGATTTACAATTTCGTTCAGCTGACAAAGGCTGGTATTCAAGGGAATTTCGCCAATATCGGTAAATACATCTTTTATATCCTCAATGCAATCGGAGCTTTGTTTGTCTGGAATGATGAAGAGGTGGAACAATAAGAAGGAAATCAAATAAAGAAATCTAATAGAATCTCCTTACTAAAATTTTTTATCATTTTACTTGTAACTCCCATTCTTTTGGAGTAGAATGAAGATAGATAAAAGAGGGAGGTCTTGTCATGAAAAAACTCTTTAGAATCCATTTTGTAGCAATTGCAGTCATTGATTTGCTACTATTTACATTTTTTGGTACTAGACACGAGACAGTTTTCGACTGGCTCTTGCTCACTGGTTTTATTTTCCTCCTTGCTCAGGGACTCCTGCTATTTCGCTTGGTTGTCCGACTCAAACATCAATTCGCTGAGATTTATCCTCAAATCAATAAAAAGATTCGCTTCTACTATTTAGGGGTTCTCTCCATTGATTTTCTATTTTTTGTCCTTTTAGCCTTCGTTAGTTCTCATCGTTTTTCATCTCTTATGCCAATCATCACTGCTTGCCATTCTACTTTATATTATAGGACAGCTGACTACCTAAGAGAAAACTATCCAGACTTTTACGACAAACACATCACTTTATGGGAGTGTCTCTAAGGAAAAGGAGGTTTTAGCATGAAAAAAATCATCTTCATCAAAACCACTCAACTCCTTGTCATTGATGGAATCATGCTGGTATTTTTGACATTTAAAGAGGGGCTTACTTGGGATTGGATTTTAATTTATAGCGGTTGGCTCATTTTCTTTCATCCTGTGCTATTGACCTATCTGTCCAACCAACTTTGTGACCACTTTAGTCACCTCTATTCCCAGATTAGACCGAGATTCTGGCGCTTTGCCTTACAAATCCTCCTATGGGATAGTCTGATGATTCTCTCCTTGATATGTTTGAGTGGTGTGGCACTTTTCCTTCAGGGAAATCTCCTCATCCTAGGACATCTCATCCCTTCCTATCGCACCTGCCAAAGCTTGAAAAGAGACTTCCCCCAAGCCTATCAAGAACCGATTTCATTTTGGAATATTTTGTGATAGATAAGAAAAACCAAGCTGTCTGGCTTGGTCTTTCTTATCTATTTTTCGTATCAAGGATAATGGTAACTGGTCCGTCATTGACCAGCTCAACTTGCATATCCGCTCCAAAGATACCTGTCTGAACAGGCACTTCTTGCGCTAGTTTTTGATTGAAAGCATCATAGAAATCTGATGCCATATCAGGCTTGGCTGCGCCAGTAAAGGCTGGACGATTGCCTTTCTTGGTGTCCGCAAAGAGGGTAAACTGAGAAATAGAGAGGATTTCTCCTTCAATATCTTTGACAGACAGGTTCATCTTGCCTTCTGCGTCTGAAAAAATTCGCATATTGACAAGCTTTCTCACAGCATAGTCCAAATCTTCCTCTTGGTCCTCTGGTCCAACACCAACCAGCAATAAGAGGCCCTGATTGATTTTCCCCTGCACCTGACCTTCAATACTCACTTGGGCCTTTTTAACCCGTTGGATAATGATTTTCATAATAGCCTTTCTAGTAAGAGCTCAGACAATTAGCCGTTGGTTCGTTTGACAGAGTAAACTTCTGGCACACTCTTAATCTTGTCTACGACCGTGGTTAGCGTCGATAGGTTGGCAATGCCGAAGGACACATGGATATTGGCAAATTTCATATCCTTGGTTGGTTGGGCGTTAACTGTTGAGATATTCTTGGTTGTGTTTGATAGAACTTGCAGTACATCGTTCAACAATCCTGTACGGTTGAGGCCATAAATATCGATATGGGCCATATACTCCTTATTTGAGCTAGAGTACTGGTCTTCCCATTCCACATCAAGGAGACGTTGCTCGTAGTTTTCTTGAGCGCGCAGGTTCATACAGTCCACACGGTGAATAGCCACACCACGACCCTTAGTAATATAGCCAACAATGTCATCACCAGGCACGGGGTTACAACACTTAGCAATCCGCACTAGGAGGCCTGAGGCACCTTCAATGACTACTCCACCCTCATGCTTAACCTTGAGGGTTTCTTTGTTTTCAACCTTGACCTCTCCACCTTTGACAAGTTCTTCTGCTTCAGCCTTGGCCTTGGCACGTTCTTCTTCACGACGTTCCTTTTCAGTCAGACGGTTAAAGACAGTAATAGCACCAATTTCTCCAAAACCAATAGCCGCAAAGAGGGATTCTTCTGTCTTGTAGCTGGTCTTTTGTAGAACTTGGTCCATATGGCGCTTGTCCATGAATTTATTGGCCACATAACCATTTTCTTGGAACTGGGCCATCAACATTTCACGACCCTTGTTGACTGACAATTCCTTATCTTGATTTTTAAAGAACTGACGAATCTTGTTACGCGCCTTGCTGGTCTTGACCATATTGAGCCAGTCACGACTCGGTCCAAAGGAGTTGGGGTTAGTGACAATTTCGACCTGATCCCCTGTCTTGAGCTTGGTTGTCAGTGGAACCATACGGCCATTGACCTTGGCACCAGTTGCTTTTTCCCCTACTTTAGTATGAATTTCGTATGCAAAATCAATAGGTCCTGAATCTTTTGGAAGAGAGCGGACAGCCCCATCTGGAGTAAAGACGTAAATCTCCTCAGCCAGATAGTTTTCCTTAACTGAATCCACAAATTCCTTGGCATCATCAGCCTGATCTTGGAGCTCCATCATCTCCTTGATCCAGTTCATCCCAATAGCAGATTCCTTGCTGTTGACTTGCCCCTTAATGCCTTTCTTATAAGCCCAGTGAGCCGCAACCCCGTACTCAGCCACCTCGTGCATGGCTTTAGTTCGAATCTGGAATTCGATCGGCCCTTTTGGCCCATAAACTGTCGTATGGATAGACTGGTAACCATTGGCCTTGCGGTTGGCGATATAGTCTTTGAAACGACCAGGCATGGGTTTCCAAAGTTCATGCACATAACCCAACATGGCATAAACATCACTTTGGGTATCTAAAATACAACGAATGGCAATCAAGTCATAGATTTCCTCAAACCGTTTTCTCTTATCCTGCATTTTACGGAAAATTGAGTAAATATGCTTGGGACGACCGTAAATCTTCCCTTTCAAGTGACGATCTGTCGTATAGTCTTCTAATTTTGTGACCACCTCATCCACCAAGGCCTCACGCTCTCTGCGCTTTTCCTTCATCATATGGGTAATCTTGTAAAACTCCGTTGGATTGAGATAACGGAAAGACAAGTCTTCTAATTCCCATTTGACACTGGAAATCCCCAAACGGTGAGCAAGTGGGGCATAGATTTCCATAGTTTCTTTGGAAATGCGCTCCTGCTTGTCTTTTCGAAGGTGTTTCAGGGTCCGCATATTGTGCAAGCGGTCAGACAGTTTGACCAAAATAACACGGATGTCCTCAGACATGGCCATGAGCATCTTGCGATGATTTTCAGCCAACTGCTCTTCGTGAGACTTGTACTTGACCTTACCGAGCTTGGTAACCCCATCGACGATTACCCTCACATCAGGACCAAACTCTCTTTCCAAATCGTCCAAGGTCGCATCTGTATCCTCCACCACATCATGCAAGAAACCGCAAGCTACCGTTACAGCATCCAGCTTGAGCTTGGCTAAAATACCTGCCACTTGGATAGGGTGAATGATATAAGGTTCACCTGATTTACGATATTGACCACTATGGCATTCAACAGCATAGACCAAGGCCTTATGGACAAAATGGACATCCTCTTCCGTTAAATATTCTTTGGTTAAAGCGACAACTTCTTCGCCTGTTAAATTCACTTCTTTTGGCATCTCTACTCTCCAATTCTTCCTACCATTTTATCACTTTTTTAAGAATATGAAAACTAGATTGGAACAGAATAAGAAAAAAATAATTCAGAATTGCTTGACAATTCTGAATTATTGGTCTATAATATATTACGAAGTTAGATTTTAAACTTAGGTGATAGAAGGAGAGATAGAAGAACGGAAACCATATTGTAACCGAAAGACTTTCTGACTTCCCCAATTCCATTGAAGATACGAAAGATAAACGGTGGAACTCGTGTCACATACACTGGTACCTTGACTGGATTTTGGAATTAAAATCCTCAAGATACTTTCTTTTATCCTTTAGTTTATAAGGAGAACACCTATGAAAAAAACTGCTATTTCTATCTTTGCTCTCCTAGTGTTAGGAGTTAGTTGCCTACTCCTATTCAGCCAGCAAAGCTATAAAAAAACAGTCGTTCAATACTATGCTAACGACCAGAACCTGCCCAATAGGATAAGTTATAGTGAATATAGCGATAAACGAGAAGCCAACTACGGTGGCACTCTAAACATCACGTCTATCAAACAAGCTAATGACGGAGTTTATGCAACCTATGAAGGGCAATTGACACCTCTCCAATATTGATAAATTGATAACCAGCCTGTCTTCATCTAGTCATGCTGGTTTTTAAATTCATTCTAAATCCTTACCTATTCTCCCCAACTGTGCTATACTTATCTTAGTACATTCTTTGAGATTGGAGTCAATATGAAAATCCATAAAACTGTGAATCCTGTTGCCTATGAAAATACCTATTATTTGGAAGGCGAAAAGAACCTCATCGTGGTCGATCCTGGCAGCCATTGGGAAGCTATTCGTCAGACAATAGAGAACATCAACAAACCTGTCTGCGCTATTCTCCTGACCCACGCCCATTATGACCATATCATGAGTCTGGACTTGGTTCGCGAGACTTTTGGCAATCCTCCTGTTTATATCGCAGAGAGTGAGGCCAGCTGGCTCTACACTCCTGTCGATAATCTCTCTGGGCTTCCTCGCCACGATGATATGGCAGATGTGGTCGCAAAACCTGCAGAGCACACCTTTGTCTTTCATGAGGAATATCAAATTGAAGAGTTCCGCTTCACTGTCTTGTCAACTCCAGGTCACTCTATCGGCGGCGTTTCTATCGTCTTTCCTGATGCTCACCTAGTCTTGACAGGTGATGCTCTTTTCCGTGAAACCATCGGACGGACCGATCTTCCGACTGGTAGCATGGAGCAACTTCTCCATAGTATCAAAACCCAACTTTTCACCCTACCAAACTACGATGTCTATCCAGGACATGGTCCAGCTACGACCATCGCCCATGAAAAGACCTTCAATCCCTTTTTCTAACAAGATTATGATAATTACTATCGCAATTTAAGTAAACTATAGCAGTTTGAAATTGGAATAGTACAACATGACTTCTAATTCATTTTTATAAATTACTTTCAATTTTCCAATCGATTTGTTAAGATTTTATTTCATCTCACTATATTTATACTATTGTAGAATTATAAAAACGCATAATATCAAGTGTAGAAAAATTTGATATTATGCGTTTTATCATGAAAAGATTTTCTAAATTATCTCCTCAAATTGATTTTTTCACAGTCTAAAATAATTGATAGATAAACTATGAATTGGAGTTATTCTGACTCCTTACGAAAGCTAAATAATCCAGCAGTTAGAGTTAACATTCCAAATAGAGTGGCGAGAATTGAGTTATTTTCTCCAGTATTTGGCAAAGTCTTAGCTACTTGTTTCGAAATAGTTTCAGTCTTAGTTGCTAACGGCTCAACTTGAGTTTTTGTACTACTTGCGTCATTTCCTTTTTGTTCTGTGTTATTACTATTTACAACTGGAACAGGAGTTGGACTACCTCCGTTATCACGGCTTGCGGCAACTTTGAAAGTCATAGCATAGATACTAAAGTGATTGGTTTCAAAAGTAACCTTATCTGTATCTTGTTTGAACTTCAATGCCTGTAAAGTACCATCTGGAGCAACATAATAGACATTTTCAACTGGCTTATCGGCAGAAAGACTTACTAGAACCATGCCGTTTGGCTGGATAGCTTTACCATTTGCGTCATATAAATGAATGTCGAAGGCCTTATAGTCTTTTGATTCAAGTGAAGTCGACTTGGTTTCTTCTACCTTGATATAGCTGACATTTTTGAGTGTTACTTCTGAACCATGTACTCGAACGCTTCCAGCTTTGTTCGAAAGAACACGAGTATTGTTTGGGATGGCTGGATTTATAGGATTCTCGCTTGGCTTAACTTCTGGCTTTACTTGCTCGGCTGGTTTTTCAGCAGGGTTCTTAAACAAGAAAACGTAAGTTTGATAGGTTTCACCATATAGATTGTATGAATGAGTTTTAGTTTTCTCATCATAGCGATTAGAGAGAATTATATCTTCTTTTGGGTATCCTTGGAAATAGAGTTCTTCTAGTTTTCTATCCTTAGTTAAGGTATAAACCTGGATATCTTCTTTCTTCTCTTTTGATTTGAAAGTTAAAGCGACATTACCACTTTGGAGAGTTTGATTTGTTCCGTAAGTTGGATTTCCATTTTTATTAGGAACTTCATAGAAGATTGTATAAGCTTCATAGTTTGTTCCTTCCAACTCTGGAACTTTTACTCGAACAAGAGCAGGTCTAAACCTACTATCCATCTCTTTAAATCCATCTTTAAAGTTTATCTCTTTACCGTTTTCGAACATCGGTACATTGAAATTCGAACTGAAAGTACTTGTTTTTATATGAGAGCCTGCATGAAGCAAGTCTGGTTCAGCTGTCCACCAACCGTAAGATGTTTTTTCTACATTTTCAGTAGGAAGTGGAATAGCAAGGTCGTTTGTTGTTAGAGTAGGGCGACCTGCTCCGTTAAACCAACGTTTTGGCTGGTCTTTTCGATAAGGAATCTTTGGCAATCCAGCATTTTCAGCTGGTTTAACTTCTGGGTTGTCATGATTTACAGGATTCTCAATCGGTTTCTCAGATGGTTTCACTGGTTTAGCAGGTTGCGGTTGTTCTGCAGGCTTAATCTCTGGTTGAGGGTTTTCTGCTGGTTTTGGAGTTGGAACGGGTTTTTCAGCTGGTTTATTTTCAACCGGCTTGTTCTCAGCTAGTTTAACTGGCTGAGTAGGCTGTGGTTGCTCTGCAGGTTTAACCTCTGGTTGAGGATTTTCTGCTGGTTTTGGTGTGAGTGTTGGTTGAGTAGTGGGTCTCGCGGCAACATTTGGTTGCGGCGCAACGTTTTCCTCGGCATGCACCAAAGTTGGCACTACAGCACTAAGAGTGACAGCAGAGAAGGTAACAATACCTAGTTTAGTGAGTTTATTCATAATTTTTCCTCCTCAGGAATATATAATTGCCTTTTTAGGCTTATAAAATAACAAAATCAACTTCCTTTCAAGACCACAAAAGCAAAATTTTGAGCCAACTCATTCTCTAAACATTTAATGTTCTTGATAGAAGCCTTAAATGAACCTTCATCCATTAACTGAACAATACAGCTATCATACTATTACATATCTTAATGATTTTTAAGTTTTTTGTTGCCAAAAGCTAGCTATCTCCTTTAGAGATAGGGAACTAAGTGTATCGCGTAACGACCGTTAAACGATACACAAAAAATACCAGTCTAATACAGGTTAAAAACACTGTTAAACTCGCATTTTTTAAAATATTCATACTGTTGTTTTGACTGTTTTATCAAACGGTCGTTAATCGAAACAAATTTACGGCTTTATTCTACCATTTTTCCCTATTTTTAGCAATGATTTTCCGTTTTTTTTGACGATTGTTCGCTACTTTATTACGTTCTAACACTTTATATAGGGTTGATGTAGAAATTTGTTCAGCTTTTGCAATATTACGTATGCTTATATTTGAATGTAGATATTTGTTAAGTATGCGCTCCTCCTTTTCTTTTGAAATCCGTTTTGCTCCTAATCTAACACCATTTTCCTTAGCTTTTCGAAGTCCCTCTTTTGTGCGAAACCTCAGATTTTCCAGCTCATTTTCTGCCACAAAGCCTAAAATGATGCAAAGTAACCTGCCAATAAGAGAACCTGTTTCTAGTTTTTCATGCAAACTGACTAGGTGAATATTAGATTCATTAAATAGTTCAATAAGTTCTAGCAGCTTAAACATAGATCGAGTCAGTCTATCTAACTTATAGATAGTGAAAGTAACCTGCTTGCCATCTTTCGAAAAGTCTGAGGCCAGTTTTAAGGCTTTTGTGAGTTCAGGACGAGTGTTATTTGCACCAGATTCCTTTTCTATAAAAAGTTTATCGCAATGTTTGAGAGCTTCGATTTGCACTTTCAATCCTAGGTCTTGCTTATGAGTAGATACACGGGCGTAGCCTATGTTAATAGTCTTTTGAGACATAAAAATCCTCCTGTTATCTTGATACAGAGGGATATTTTACTATGAATTTTAAAATAAGAAAAGACCTTCAATCCTTTCTTCTAGTACGCAAAAAACCAAGGAATGTTTTATCCTTGGTTTTTGTGTACTGCTATTTTATAACGTCAGAATCTAGCCTATTTATCAAGTACTAGTTGACCCGCTCGAGTTCTTTCCAATCAAATTTAGCTAAATCAACTTCATTAGAAGAAATCTCTAAGACTTGCTCTGGCTTTTGATTCCCACCAATTTGGAGAGTCCCTTCTTTAATCTTCTGCACTCCGTCCTTATTAAAGGCATAAAGGCTTAAGTTCATTTCTGGTCGTGTTGACTGCCAGTCTGCATATATGACTTGGCCATTTTCATAAATGACTAAACTGGAACGAAAGCCACCTGCAGAAGCTACATAAGCTGTGTGAAGCAACTTAGGTTGTTTATTTTCTAAATAATAAATGGCTGAAACAAATTTTTCGTCCCCAATAAGCAACTCGGCTTGATCATCCTTATTCAAATCAACAAGGGCATATTTAAAGTCTGGTGCATTTTGATAATCCATTCGAGAGAAAATCATGCCATATTCTTCTGATGCAATCTTGTGTTGTTTATTTTCCTCGTATAAATCTTCTCTATTCCCTTGCTTTAAAAGGTCTGTAAAATGATTGTACCTCTCTATTACTCCCTCGTACAAATCTTTTCCTGTTTCACTTTTCTTTTCCATTGTTGTTGACGGCGTTGCCATTGAAGAACTTGTACTAGTTTGGCTCTCTGACTTCGTAGAGGTTTCCTTATGTTCCTCTTTGGTCGAAGATGATTGTGTTGCCGAAGGTTCTATTTTTTCATCTTTTTTGTTTGCACCACAAGATGCTAAAATAAAAATAGTAAGAATAGCTGAAAGCATCATTAAAAATTTCTTCATGTTAACCTCTTTAGCCCATCCTATGCAGATTTACAGATTTTAGTATTAGATTGGATTCATTACCAAATAATCACGCGCTCTTCTGGTGAACGCCACATACCGTCTCCTTCTTTGACATCATAGGTTGTAAAGAAATCATCGAAGTTTGGTACTTGCACATTGACACGAAGTTTGGCTGGCGCGTGCACATCAACGCTAGCCAAGAGTTTCATAAATTCTGGACGACCTTTCATGCGCCAGATGCGACCGAAGTTGTAGAAGAATTCTTCTGCTGAGAAGTCTGGTTCTCTCCTAGCTGCTTCAAGCGCTGCAGCGATTCCTCCCAAGTCAGCCACGTTTTCTGACACAGTCAATTTACCGTTAATGGTTGCTCCATAAGAATCTTGTCCATCAAATTGGTCAATAACTTTTTGTGTTTTCTCCTTGAAGGCAGCATAGTCGCTCTCTGTCCACCAATCCTTGAGGCTACCATTTTCATCAAAGGAAGCTCCATTGGTATCAAAAGCGTGGGAAATTTCATGGGCAATAACTGCCCCAATACCACCGTAATTAGCAGAAGATGACTGATGCAAGTCATAGAAAGGTGCTTGTAAAATGGCCGCTGGGAAGACAATCAGGTTCTTCTGTGGATTGTAGTAAGCATTGACCATATGAGCAGGCATGCCCCACTCCTTGTAGTCAACAGGCTGGTTCCACTTGCTCCAACTGTGTTTGATTTCCACATGCGCAAAGGCTAGAGCATTGTCAAAAAGACTAACAGTCTCATCCACTACCTTGTCCTTATAGCGTTCTGGCAATTCTTCTGGGTAACCAATATAAGGCTTGATGACATTGAGTTTGACAATGGCCTTGTCACGAGTTTCAGGAGTCAGCCAGTCATTCTTGGCCAAACGTTCCTTATAGACATCAATCATAGTTGCCACTTTTTTCTCTACGTCTGCCTTGGCTTCTGGGGAGAATTTTTCATGGGCATACCAGAGACCCAAGGCTTGTTTGAATGGACCTTGTGCTAACTGGTAGGCTGCCTTAACCTTATCTTTGGCTTCTGGAACTCCAGAAAGTGCACGGCTGTAGGCACCTGACAAGACACGGATTTCTTCTGTTAAATAGCTAGTTGAAAGATTCACAACACTTAAAATTAAGGTTGCCTTGAGGAGAGGCCAAGCCTCTTCACTATAAAATTGATCTGCTGCTTGCCAGAAACGTTCTTCGTCTACGATAACCTTGTCTGGTACTTGTCCAAGAACAGCTTGGAAGAAGTCATCCAAAGGTAGAGCAGGCGCGAATTTCTTGAAATCTTCATAAGAATATGGATGATAGAGTTTAGCATACTCTGAACTTTCTTCATTAGAGAGCACCACTGCCGCAACTCGGCGGTCCAATTCTAGTCTTTTCTCTAGCAAGTCTTCAATTTCTTCATCAGAGAAATCATAAGCCTTGAGAAGATTTGCGCTGGTTTCTTTCCAAAGAGTCAAGAGTTCTTCGCGTTGAGGATGGTCTTCAGCATAGTAGGTCGTATCTGGCAAGATCGTGCTTGGAGCGCTGGCCCATAGAACATTGATTCTGGCATCCATAAAGTCTGGCGATACACCAAAAGGAAGGAAGTTAGGTTTTCCTGCAAGTTCAAACTCTGCTAGTTTGGCTGTAAAATCCGCAAAAGTCTCTAATTCTTGGAATTCTTTAAGGAGTGGTAAGACAGGTGCGATACCGTCAGCTTCTCTCTTGTCGAAATCACGAACTAGGCGGTGGTATTTGACAAAGTTTGCCAAGATAGCATCCTCAGGCACCTCTTGACCTGCCAACCACTTGTCTGTTGTCGCCAGCATCAGGTCTTCAATTTCCTGGTCTAAATCAACAAAACCTCCCGTTTGAGACTTATCTGCTGGGATTTCAGCAGTCTTCTGCCATTCTCCATTGATTGCATCATAAAAATCATCTTGATAACGTGTCATCTTGTTCTCGCTTTCATTTGTACTTGTTTTTAGCTTAACAAAAATTACCTGGGAATGCAATTAAAATACAAGATTAAAGAAACTTAAATATTTTACTGTTAATATTTTAATTTTTTGAAAAATTAACTTGACTTAATTTTTTTTTAAGGTATATTAAGAGTCAGGAGGAATATAAGTTTATGATACGTATCGAAAACCTCAGTGTCTCCTATAAAGAAACGTTGGCACTTAAGGATATTTCACTAGTGCTCCAAGGACCAACAATTACCGGAATCATTGGTCCAAACGGTGCTGGAAAATCAACATTATTAAAAGGTATGCTGGGAATTATCCCACATCAAGGTCAGGCATTTCTCGATGACAAGGAAGTTAAAAAATCCTTACACCGAATTGCCTATGTCGAACAAAAAATCAATATCGACTACAACTTTCCCATCAAGGTCAAGGAATGTGTCTCGCTAGGACTATTTCCTTCTATTCCTCTCTTTCGCAGTTTAAATGCTAAACATTGGAAAAAAGTAGAGGAAGCCCTTGAAATCGTCGGCCTAGCTGACTACGCTGAACGTCAAATCAGTCAACTGTCTGGAGGTCAATTCCAGCGGGTCTTGATTGCCAGATGTTTGGTGCAGGAAGCCGATTATATCCTCTTGGATGAACCCTTTGTTGGGATTGACTCTGTCAGTGAGGAAATCATCATGAATACGCTGAGAGATTTGAAAAAAGCTGGTAAGACGGTTCTCATCGTTCACCACGACCTCAGCAAGGTTTCCCACTACTTCGATCAAGTCTTACTTGTCAATCGAGAAGTGATTGCCTTTGGTCCAACCAAAGAAACCTTTACCGAAGCCAATCTCAAAGAAGCTTACGGTAATCGACTCTTTTTCAATGGAGGTGACCTATGATTGCAGAATTTATCGATGGATTGCAAAAATTCCATTTCCTACAAAATGCCTTGATAACAGCTATTGTCGTCGGGGTCGTAGCTGGAGCTGTGGGATGTTTCATCATTCTACGTGGGATGTCACTCATGGGAGATGCTATTTCACATGCTGTCTTACCAGGTGTAGCCCTCTCCTTCATCTTAGGCGTTGACTTCTTTATCGGAGCCATTGTCTTTGGATTGCTAGCTGCTATCATCATTACCTACATCAAGGGGAACTCGATTATCAAAAGCGATACCGCCATCGGCATTACCTTTTCTTCTTTCTTAGCCCTCGGTATCATCTTGATTAGTGTCGCTAAAAGTTCAACTGACCTTTTCCATATCCTTTTTGGTAATATCCTAGCCGTCCAAGATACGGATATGTTTATTACTATGGGTGTGGGGGCAGCCATTCTCTTGTTAATCTGGATTTTCTTCAAGCAACTCTTGATCACTTCCTTTGATGAACTCTTGGCTAAAGCCATGGGAATGCCTGTCAATTTCTATCACTACCTTCTCATGGTACTCCTGACTCTCGTGTCTGTGACAGCCATGCAAAGTGTCGGAACTATCCTGATTGTAGCCATGCTGATTACCCCAGCTGCAACTGCTTATCTGTATGCTAATAGCCTGAAAAGCATGATTTTCCTTTCATCAACCTTTGGAGCGACTGCTTCAGTTTTGGGACTCTTTATCGGCTATAGCTTTAACGTTGCGGCAGGTTCTAGTATCGTGCTTACAGCCGCTAGTTTCTTTCTCATTAGCTTCTTTATCGCTCCAAAACAACGATATTTGAAACTGAAAAATAAACATTTGTTAAAATAAGGGGCAAAGCCCCAATAAATTGGAGGATCTAATGAAAAAATTAGGTACATTACTCGTTCTCTTTCTTTCCGTCATTGCTCTTGTAGCATGTGCTAGCGGAAAAAAAGATGCAGCTTCTGGTCAAAAACTAAAAGTTGTTGCTACAAACTCAATCATCGCTGATATTACTAAAAATATTGCTGGTGACAAGATTGATCTTCACAGTATCGTTCCTGTTGGTCAAGACCCACACGAATACGAACCACTTCCTGAAGACGTTAAGAAAACATCTCAAGCTGATTTGATTTTCTATAACGGTATCAACCTTGAAACAGGTGGCAATGCTTGGTTTACAAAATTGGTAGAAAATGCCAAGAAAACTGAAAACAAAGACTACTTCGCAGTCAGTGAAGGCGTTGATGTTATCTACCTTGAAGGCCAAAACGAAAAAGGTAAAGAAGACCCACACGCTTGGCTTAACCTTGAGAACGGTATGATTTTTGCTAAGAATATCGCCAAACAATTGAGTGCTAAAGACCCTAGCAACAAGGAATTCTACGAAAAAAATCTCAAAGAATATACTGAAAAACTAGACAAACTTGATAAGGAAGCAAAAGCTAAATTCAACAATATCCCTGCTGAGAAGAAATTGATCGTAACCAGTGAAGGATGCTTCAAATACTTCTCTAAAGCCTACGGTGTCCCAAGTGCTTACATCTGGGAAATCAACACTGAAGAAGAAGGAACACCTGACCAAATCAAGACCTTGGTTGAAAAACTTCGCCAAACAAAAACTCCTTCACTCTTTGTAGAATCAAGTGTGGATGACCGTCCAATGAAGACTGTTTCACAAGACACAAACATTCCAATCTACGCACAAATCTTTACTGACTCTATCGCAGAACAAGGTAAAGAAGGCGACAGCTACTACAACATGATGAAATACAACCTTGATAAGATTGCTGAAGGATTGGCAAAATAAGCCTCTGAAAAACGTCATTCTCACATGTGAGATGACGTTTTTTCTATACCCACATTTCCAGTCAAATCATTGGAAAATTCTAACCGTTTCAGCTAAAATGGAAGAAAAAAGATTGGAGTATCTTATGGTAACTTTCCTCGGAAATCCTGTGAGCTTTACAGGTAAACAACTACAAGTCGGCGACAAGGCACTTGATTTTTCTCTCACTACTACAGACCTTTCTAAAAAATCTCTGGCTGATTTTGATGGCAAGAAAAAAGTCTTGAGTGTCGTGCCTTCTATCGATACAGGCATCTGCTCAACTCAAACGCGTCGTTTTAATGAAGAACTGGCTGGACTGGACAACACGGTTGTCTTGACTGTTTCCATGGACCTACCTTTTGCCCAAAAACGTTGGTGCGGTGCTGAAGGCATTGAAAATGCCATCATGCTCTCAGACTATTTCGACCATTCCTTTGGACGTGATTACGCTCTCTTAATTAATGAATGGCACCTATTGGCACGCGCAGTCTTTGTCCTCAATACTGACAATACTATTCGCTACGTTGAATACGTGGATAATATCAACTCAGAACCAAACTTCGAAGCCGCAATTGCAGCAGCTAAAGCCCTATAGAAAAAAATCCTCTGTCACAAAGAGTTTCCTGCTCTTTGAAACGGAGGATTTTTGTTTACGAGTAAATATAAGTTCAAGCTGCTAGAAACAACTACCTTACTCTACAGATTTCAAGGCTTCTAACATATCAACTTTTCTCAGATGACGATTGACAAAGAATCCAAGCAGGGTCAAGATGATGCTTACTGTTGCCACTGGGATTACATAGACTTCCCAGTCTACCTTCGGATAAAAGAGAATAGTCGCAGGCGAAATCATTTGAATCAAAAATTGGTGTAAATAGAAACCTGATACCAGACCAAGGACGATTCCCACAAGGGACAGCAAAATCGTCTCACGATAAATGTAGAGGGTGACTTCTTTATTATGAAAACCAAGAACCTTGATAGTGGAGAGTTCACGGATTCTCTCAGCTACGTTGATATTGGTCAGATTGTAAAGGATAACAATGGCCAATAGAACCGACACGATGACCAAGATGGTCATGGTCTGATTGAGTGAGCTAGCGACGGAGTCAAAGAGTCGAATGGCTGAAGCATTCTGGACGACGCTGGACACCGCAGCTTGATTCATCAGCAAACCTGCCTGCCTTTCGATACTAGTCGCACTAGAATCCTTTAGCCTAACCAAATAAGTATTAGCTTGGGGCACCTGTCCGTAAAGTTGTACATAGCTAGCTTGGCTCATATAAATAAAGTGGCCAACGTAGTTCTCAGTAATAGCAGCTACCTTTAGCTCCTTACCTTCAATTTCTAAAGTCTGCCCAACCTTGACACCTGCCAACTGGGCTAGTTTAGCTGTGATGACAACTCCATCTTTTAATGACAGCTCCTGCTGATGATTTTGCAGATGGATAAAGGGTGTCAAATCTTCCTTCTCTGTCATCATAAGGGTAATGGTCTGAAGGCCAGCCTTACCTTTGAAATCCTTGTCTAACGTCTTAGAATAAATTTTCTGGTAGGCTTGAATATCCTGCCCTTTCAACATTTCTTCTAGCTCTGCCTTGTCCTGATTGGTCGCACTAGGATTTTCAGAGACAATCATTTGATACTGTTGGATTTGTTGAAACTGTCTAGACGGAACTCCTGCTACAGAGGATTGGATTCCCAAGCCTGCAAAGAGCAGAGCTACAGAACCTGCTACACCAAAGATTGTCATCAACATCCGTTGCTTATAACGAAAGATATTACGAGCTGTTACCTTATGTGTAAAACTGAGACGGCACCAAATAAAACCGATGCGCTCCAGTAAGATTTTAGCTCCTTTAACAGGTGGTTTAGGCAGTAAAAGCTGGGCTGCTTCGTCGTGTAATTCCCTCCGAGCCACCAGATAGGCTGGTAACACACTCGCCAACCAACTCAAGCCAAGAGCTAGTAAACTATAGTTCCAATAGAACTGAATCTGGGTTTCTCCCACCACCATACCTTTTGTAATAACACTTGAAATCACACTGGCTAGCAAATAATGGCCAAGTATACTACCTAAAGCTGTTCCGACAGTCCCAGCTACCAGACCGTAAAGGAGAAACTTGGCGATAATATCCTTACTACGGTAGCCCAAAGCCTTAAAAATCCCTGCATGAGTTCGCTCTTCATCCACAAAACGAGTCATGGTTGTAAAGGTCACCATAGCTGCCACAGCATAAAGCACCACAGGAAAGATATTGCCCACTGCCCGAATACTGGCTGAAGCATTGCTGTACATGAGGTAGCCCTGACCACCTGGCATGGTCTGACGATTATAGACCTGATACTTGGGCTCAGCCAAATCATCCAAGACTTGCTGATGTTTGTCTAATTTTTCCTTTTCTTGGGCTAGATTTTGTTCAGCCTGCTTTAGTTTATCTTCTTCCTTGCTCAATTCTTGCTTGGCTTGGCTAAGTTGAGCACTGGCTTGCTCTCTCTGAACTTGAGGTAGCAAGGCTAGTTGACTTTCCTGCGCCTGTAAACGAGCTTGAGCAGTTGCTAAACGACGCTTGCCTTCCTGCAAATTAGTCTCAGCCTTATCAAGGGTCTCTTGCCCCTTATCGATAGATTCTTGGCCTTCTTTTTTCAAGAGTTGCAGACGTGCCTTGCCATTATCTGATAAAGTTTGTTCAAGCTCTTCCTGATGTTGCTTGGATTTTTCTTCATAAGCTACTGAAAAGGAATTTAAACCTGACAAATCTTGATATTTCAAACGAGCTATATTGTAGACTTTCTGATCAAACTGGCTAGGTAAAATCACCCCGTATGCTGTCAGAGTCCCGCTTCCGCTTCCTGCATAGCCCATATCCCGCTGGGAGAGGATTTCAGCTGAATCCACAAAACCAGTAATGGTAAAAGTATGGTCTTTTAAAGAGGAATGACTGCCTTCTTTTTCTTTAAAACTAATCTCCTGTCCCACGCTATATTGACTCTGCAGATGACTTGCCAAAGCAATTTCCTGGTCTGACTGCGGAAGTCGTCCCTCTCTTAGCTGAAAGGTTGAAATTCGCTCTGGTTTGGAATATAGTCGAATGGCATCCTGCCCATTATCCATTGTCACATCTGTCAAATAACCAAAATCGACCTCTGCGCCCTCTATATGTTCTAGTTCTTTTTGATCTACTTGATCCAAGCCATAGTTAGACATGACTGCCAAATCCAAGGTTTTAGCAGTTCTTAAATAATCATTAGCGGTCGCCTCCATATTGGGACTGGTTACTTTGAGACCTACGAGAGCTAGAGAGCCCAACATCATCAAGATCAAGATGGATAAAAAACGCCCCTTGGAGCCCGTGAAGGACTGAATTAAGTCCTTCCAATAGGTTTTTCGCTTAATCATGCTAGTACTCCAAACTGTCAATATCCTGAGGATGCTGGTTGATCACCACATCCTTGACACTGGCATCGTGCATGTGAATCACGCGATCCGCAATAGGAGCTAGCGCGCTATTATGGGTCACGATAATCACCGTCGCTCCCTTTTGACGAGACATATCTTGGAGAATCTTCAAGACTTGCTTACCCGTCTGATAATCCAAGGCTCCAGTCGGTTCATCACAAAGGAGGATTTTAGGATTTTTGGCTACCGCGCGTGCAATGGAGACTCGCTGTTGCTCCCCTCCAGACAGCTGGGCTGGGAAATTATTGAGACGATGAGCCAGACCTACATCTGTCAAGACCTGCTCAGGATCCAAGGCATTTGTCACGATTTCAGAAGCCAGTTCCACATTTTCCTTAGCTGTCAGATTGGAAACTAGATTATAAAACTGGAAAACAAAACCGACATCATTTCTACGGTAATTGGTGCGCTGGTGGGAACTATAGTCTGCAATATTGACACCATCAATCCAGATTTCCCCCTCGTCGTTGGTATCCATTCCCCCGAGAAGATTAAGAACTGTTGACTTACCAGCACCTGACGCACCAAGGATAATCACCAGCTCCCCTTTTTCAATCTCAAAATTCACATCACGATTGGCCACAATCTCCGTGTCCCCAACCTGATAACGCTTGTAACAGTGTTTCATCTCAATATAAGCCATCAGACCCACCCTCTCTCAAACAAATTACTTCCTACTACCATTATAACGCTTTTTTAACTAGTTGGAAACTGCTTACATTCTCAAATCCATCAAAAAAGGCAGTCTCAAACCACTGCCTTCTATCATCTTCTTAAAAATAAAACTGAACAAAATCGCCTTTTGCTGTCGCTACTGAAATACAATCTTTCCCCATGCAATTCACTTTTGCTTTTTCTTGATTGACTTCAATTACACTTTTTTCAATACCTAGATAAGAGACGCTCAAATCTCCTCCACTCCTTGATAAAATGGTCATCTGTAAGAGTTTTTTATCCTCCCAGCGCATGCTCACTTCAAAATGTCCACGTGCCATTAAGCCTGAAACGGAACCTGATGACCAAGCATCGGGTAGGGCAGCTAGAGGCACCAGATAAGCTGTATGAGACTGGAGTAACATTTCTGCCATGCCACTAGTAGCACCAAAATTACCATCTATCTGAAAAGGTGGATGGCTACACCAAAGATTGGGTAAGGTGGATGTCTTTAACTGCTCTGCTAATAATTTATGGGCTCGATTGCCATCTCCCAAACGGGCCCAGAGATTGATCTTATTAGCCTTGGACCAGCCTGTTCCCCCATCTCCACGATCATTGAGGCTAGCACGCGCAGCTTCAAGATAGTCTTGTCCCTTATGACTAAAGAGATTTCCAGGATAGAGTCCCACCAGATGGGAAGCGTGTCGATGTTGGGCCTCCACTTTCTCATTTTGAAAATACTGCTCTTCCTCCTCATACCACTCCCTGATTCGACCAGATTGAGTGATTTGCAGAGGATTTAGTAAATCAAATTTTTCTTTGACTTCCGTCAACAAGTCCGCATCCAGCCCCAATTCTTGAGCAGCCTGAATAAAATCATGGAATAATTGCCAAATCAGAGATTGATCATAGGTATTGCCAATCGAAATCGGACCATGTTCTGGAGAATAAGACGGAGAAGAGACCCAACGTTGCGCCTGCTGATCCTTATGTAAAAAATCATTCCAAAAACGAACCGTTTCACTCAACATGGGATAAATTTTCTCCCTGAGATAGTCTTGATCCCTATAAAATGAATAGACCTCATAAACAGTTTGCATCATCCACGCATTGGAAGCTGGCGACCAACCCCAATAGTAATCCCAACCAGGTGCCGTCCAACCAAAAGGAGTCGCTTGGGTATGGACTAACCAACCATTCTCCTCCCCTTCCCGAGAGATGATTCCTGCATACTTTGCAGCTGCTAGACGACCATAAACACGTAAATCATCTATATAATTGATGACTGGAAAGGCCGTCTCTAGGAGATTGGTAACATAGGATGGCCAATAATTCATCTGAAGATTGACATTTAAGTGATAGTCCGAATTCCAAGGAGGATTGTCGACCGCATTCCAGACTCCCTGTAGGTTAGCTGGTAGCGCATCTGGGCAGTCTCTGGACGAACTAATCAATAAATACCGTCCATACTGGAAGAACAGCTCCTCCAAATCCTGCCCCTCTTGTGACTTATAATTTTTTAACAAATCATCCGTAGTGGATATGTCACCATTAGCTCCCAAATCCAATTGAACACGCTGGAATAAGGCTTGATAGTCCTCAATATGCCTTGATTTCAATTGGGTATAACCCTCTTCTTTAGCTGTCTCCACCAAGTCCTTTACCTGTTGCTCTAAATCTATTTTCTTGCGATAATTGCTAGCAGGATTTTGGGCAAAATCCGTCTTAGCCACCAAGAAGAGATTGGCATAACTGGCTCCTGATATCTGAACCTTATCTGACCAGACTCTAATGTCTCCATCCGTTTTCCAAGCTAGACAGCTAGCAAACTGCAGGTCATTGTCCTTAACCCGCCCCTTCATCAAGATATGGGAAGTAGAGATATCCAGCTGGCACTCCTTGTAATCCAGTTTTTCCTGCTCATACTTTCCATCAGAAGCCAAATCACGAGTCAGCGACAGGTCCATAGTAAAATCTAGAGTTTCCGACCCTTCCTTAGTAAAGCGCTGAACCAAGAGATCATCTGGAAAACTGGCAAAGACTTCACGTTCAAATCTCGTCCCCTTATAGACATAAGAAGTTGTCGCAAGCGCCTTACTGATATTAAGCTGTCTCTGGTAATCCGTCACCTGATACAAAGTCTTACCTTGATTGCTAAACTCTATGTGAATATCACCAAAGGACAGATAGATCCCATATTGACTCGTTTTTGGTCCAACTAGGTGCTGTTCAGCCAGTTCCTTAGCCCGATTGTAATCTCTCTTTTCCAAATCCTGCCGAATCTCAGCTAAAAAAACATACTGATCCTGAAGATTTCCACCCTGATAATCTGAACTATCAGGAAGTGGACCTCCAGACCAGAGACTTTTTTCATTAAATTGAATCCGCTCAGCACCAATAAGCCCAAATACTTTTGCCCCTAAAGAACCATTGCCTATTGGTAAGGCCTCTTCTTCCCAACCCTTATATGTTGTTGACGCTGGTTGCTTGTAGACCAATACATAATCTTGTTTTTTATTCCTTATCATACTACCATACTAACATAAAAAGCCTAGAAATCAATTCTAGACTTACAATTTTTTATTTTCCAAGGTAGTATTCAGAAACTACGTTCAATTTTTCGTCGAATTCGAATACCAATGGTGGGAAGTTAGGAATTTCCACGTCCATGATTTCGTCGTCTGACAAACCTTTGATGTGTTTTACAAGGGCACGGATTGAGTTACCGTGAGCTCCTACGAATACGTTTTTACCATCTTTAAGAGCTGGAGCGATTTTATCTTCCCAGAATGGAAGGGCACGTTCCAAAGTCACTTTCAAGTTTTCAGCATCTGGAATTACTGAGTCGTCAAGTGAAGCGTAACGACGATCAGTGTGAGCTGAGTGCTCATCATCACGATCCATGTTTGGAGGCAATACATCGTATGAACGACGCCAGATGTGAACTTGTTCATCACCAAATTGTTCAGCAGCTTCAGCTTTGTTTTTACCAGTCAAACCACCGTAGTGACGTTCGTTCAAACGCCATGATTTTTCAACTGGAACCCACAATTGGTCAGAAGCTTCAAGAGCCAAGTTTGTTGTTTTGATCGCACGTTTCAATACTGAAGTGTAAGCTTGATCAAATTCGATACCAGCTTCTTTGATCAATTTACCAGCGTCAATCGCTTGTTGTGTACCTTTTTCAGACAAATCAACATCAGCCCAACCAGTGAAAAGGTTAGCTTTGTTCCATTCAGACTCACCGTGGCGAGCAAAAACCAATTTTACCATTAGATGGATTCTCCTTTAATTTTTCCGAGGTTTCCCCTCGTTTATCTATTCTATTTTACACAATTTTTCACAAAAAAGCTAGTCAAAATCGATCAAAAAGAGAAGGGGTAAACGCCCCTTCTCCCAATAAACAGCTATTCTTGAACTTGAAATTGTTTCAAGCTTGTTAAAAAAAGGGCACCACCGGTGACAATGACGATGCCACCAATCCAGCCTAAAAATGGAATCAAGCCTACTACAGAACCTACGATTAACAAAATAGATGGTGCCATTGAAATACGCTTATCATCTTTATAGTAGATTAGAGAGAGAATTCCAAGAATTAGAGTTGCGATTTTCACTAATGTAAAAACAATGAAAATAATCGCCAAAATTACTCCTGCAAAATCTTCATTCTCAAAAATAGGTACAATCATTAATATAATTACAGGTAAAATTGCCAAGAGCGTGCCTGCGATAGTCCCAATAATTCCAGCAACTTGTGCAAGTGTTTTTGTCTTCATAACTGTCTCCTTTTATTTTAATAAGGTATATTATACCATATTTTTATTAAAGTTTTTATTTTTTAAAAAAATACAGGAATTTTTCCTGTATTTTTCTTAGACTATTTCTCTTCAAATCCTTCTGCAACTGCGTCTGCAAAGTTTTCTTCTACGATACTTGCACAGTGGTCACAAATGACGGCATGGTAGCTGCGTTCTGCTGTTGTTGGGTCGATACGACGGCAACGGTCACATACTTCACCTGCAGCGCGTTCAACAGTGAAGGCGACATCTTCGAAGCTAACGGCAACTTCTGGAGCTGGTCCTTCTGCGATGGTCAAGTCTGACACGATTAAAAGTTGAGCTACATTGCTGTTTACTGCTTCGAGTAGAGTTTTCACAACTTCGTTTGGATAAACTGTCAAGTGTGCTTCAAGCGATTTCCCGATAACTTTTGCATTACGAGCTTCTTCCAAAGCTTTTTGAGCTTGTCCACGGAAGTCCATGAAGGCAGCCCATGTATCCAAGATTTCTTCTTGATTAGCAAAAGTTTCTGCTTCTGGCAATTCTGACAATTGAACGAAGTCTTCCGCTTCAAACTCAAGATATGACCAGATTTCCTCTGCTGTATGAGGAAGGATTGGTGTCAAGAGTTTGGTAATTTTCACAAGAATGTCATAAAAGACAGTCTGCATTTGACGGCGTTCCAATGATTTGGCACCTTCGATATAAACAACATCTTTGGCAAAATCAAGGTAGAAGGCTGACAAGTCAACGTTGATAAAGTTTACCAAGGCCTTGTAAATTGTCAAGAATTCAAAGTTTGCGTAAGCATCACGAATGGTCTTAACAAGCTGGTTAAAGCGGATGGTCATGTACTTATCAACTGAACGAAGCTCATCGTAAGCTACTGTATCCTCAGCTGGGTTAAAATCAGATGTATTGGCAATCAAGAAACGAAGAGTGTTACGGATCTTACGGTAAGTTTCAGAGACTTGGCTCAAGATATCCATAGAAATACGCACGTCATTGCTTGAGTCAACACTTGTTACCCAAAGACGCAAGATTTCAGCACCAAATTGTTTTTCAACATCGCTTGGAGCAATGGTATTTCCAAGAGATTTAGACATCTTCTCACCTTTACCATCAAGGGCAAAACCTTGTGACAAGATTTGTTTGTAAGGTGCTACGCCATGGTTGGCAACAGATGTGATAAGTGATGAGTTGAACCAACCACGGTATTGGTCAGAACCTTCTAGGTAAAGGTCTGCTGGGTAAGTCAATTCAGGACGGTTTACCACAACTCCATTCCATGATGAACCTGAGTCAAACCAAACATCCATGATGTCTGTTTCTTTCTTGAACTCGCCATTTGGTGAACCTGGATGTGTAAATCCTTCTGGCAAGAGGTCTTTGGCATCACGTTCCCACCAAATGCTTGAACCATGTACTTCAAAGAGTTGAGCCACATGTTCAATAGTCTCAGCTGTCATGATAGCTGTACCGTCTTCTGCATAGAAGATTGGAAGTGGAACACCCCAAGCACGTTGGCGAGAGATAACCCAGTCGCCACGGTCACGAATCATATTGTAAAGACGGACTTTACCCCATTCTGAGTGGAATTTCACTTTTTCAATTTCGTCCAAGATTTCTTGGCGGAATTTAGAAACTGATGCAAACCATTGTGGAACTGCACGCCAGATGATTGGTTTCTTCGTACGCCAGTCAAATGGGTATGAGTGAGAGATTTCTTCTTGGGCAAGAAGCAAATCACCAAGTTTCTCAATGACAGTTGGAACCACCTTGTCATAGAATTGACCTTCAAACTCAGGACCAGCATTAGCCATCATGATACCACGTTCGTCAACAGTGACTGCGACTTCAAGACCATTAGCAATACCAACATTGTAGTCGTCCTCACCAAAACCTGGAGCTGTATGGACGATACCTGTACCAGAGTCAGTTGTAACGTGGTCACCAAGAATAACCAATTCATCTACAGCTGTATCCCATGGGTGTTCTGTTACGATGTGGTTGAGTTCTTGACCACGGTAAGTTGCTAAAACTTGAACATCAGCCCAACCAAATTTCTCAGACAAGCTAGTCAATAATTCTGCAGCAACCACAAACTTACGAGCTTCATCAGCAGGTTGAACCAAAACGTAATCAATATCTGCTCCAACTGTCAAACCACGAGAAGCTGTGATGGTAAATGGTGTAGTTGTCCAGACAACGATATAAGTATCTGTATCTAGAATACCTTTGCCATCTTTTACCTTATTGGCATAGTAAAGAGAAGTTGAAAGCAAGTCATGGTATTCAATCTCTGCCTCAGCTAGAGCCGACTCAGATGACCAAGACCAGTAAACTGGCTTGGCACCACGGTAGATATAACCCTTGTTAGCCATTTCCCCAAAGACACGGATTTGAGCTGCTTCATAGTCAGGAGTCAAAGTCACATATGGATTTTCCCAGTCACCAGAAACACCCAAACGTTTAAAATCTTCACGTTGTTTATCTACTTGTGAAAGAGCGTATTCACGGCAAAGTTTCAAGTACTCAACCAAGTCCATTTCTTTGCGTTTGACACCTTGTTTTGCCAAAACTTGCTCGATTGGTAGACCATGAGTGTCCCAACCAGGGATAAATGGTGCGTAAAAACCTGACATAGATTTTGAGCGGACAATGATATCTTTTGAAATCTTGTTCATGGCATGTCCAACGTGGATATTTCCGTTGGCGTATGGAGGGCCATCATGCAAGGTGAAATGAGGTTTTCCTTGGTTCAATTCTTGACGACGTTGGTAAAGTTTTGCATCTTCCCATTCCTTTTGCCAAACTGGCTCTTTGGTAGGAAGGCCTGCACGCATTGGGAAAGCTGTTTTCCCAAGATTAAGGGTATCTTTGAGTTTCATGGTATCTCCTTTATAAATAATAACAAATTAAAAACCACGACTTCCAAAAAGGACGAAAATCGTGGTACCACCTTTATTTGGAAAAAGATTTAATCCTTCTCCCTCTTATCCCGTAACGTGGGGAACGTCAAATCTTACTCCATTCAGACTTGATTGTTTGAGAGGATAATCTTATCATTAGGGATTACAGGACTCACACCATCTCCTGCTCGCTGAAAATATAAGGATAAGATATTGTTCTCAGATTATTTCTTATAAAATTGTAACAGATTCTTGCGGTGCCACAAAACCTGGTTCTGAATTTACAGCTTCAGTAGCAGGTGTTGGGCCTGAGTAATGGCTTGGAGCTACTTCTGGCTCTTCATACATTGGACCAACTGGATGAGCTAGACTTTCTTCAACAACAGGAGCTGGTGAAACTACTTGTTCCTGCTCGGCTCTTGCTTCGGCTTCCGCAAGTTCCTTATTAGCCGCTTCGATACGTGCTTGCAACTCTGCCATTTCCTCAGGAGAAAACTGACGAGTAATATCAATTGGTTCTTCCTCTGAATGCTGTTGTAAGACAGAGTCACCTAAAACTTCGCTAACAACTTCTTTAAAGGCCTCATCACTTGTTTGAAGATAAGTCGCTGTTGGGCGAAGAATGTCTTCCCAATCTGATGATTCAACAATTGCTAACTGACTCTCAATGGTAGATTTGAGACGTTGGTGAAAGACACGACTCTTGTTCTTCAATTCTTCTGTTTCAACAGCAACTTTCTTAGCATTATCAGTTGCGTGACGAAGAATTTCATTTGCCTTATACTTAGCTTCTTCCAATAAACGTTGTGCATCTTGCTCTGCTTGATGGATAATATTATTTGAACGTTCAGCTGCAGCTTGTTTTACTCGTTCAGCTGTGTCTTGTGCAATCAATACAGACTGGCTCAATGAATCTTTCATCTCATCAAAGTAAGACAAACGCTCTTCCAAACTCTTAATATGTAAATCCTTATCATGATTAGAGCGAACTAAATCCTCATAATCACGGACTACAATATCTAAAAATTCATCTACTTCTTCTTGATCAAACCCTCTGAAGCGTGTGCTAAAGGTTTTATCTTTGATTTCTAACGATGTAATTGGCATATTTTTCCTCACTTACTTAATAACAATTGGACCGTTAATTTCTTTTTATCTTTTTTGGTTTGCCCATTATCTCTAATGAGTTTCAATCGACCAAATTTCCTTACACTAATCAAGTCTCCAACTTGAACTGTATAATCTGATTTTTCAACTAAATGGTAATTAACTTGAACTGCCTGCTTTTCAATTAACTGATTTGCCTGATTTCTTGACAGTTTGAAGACCCCCGCTAGGAAAACATCTAATCTAGAACTAGCGATACAAATATCCAATTCTCGATAATCTTCTGCTGTAGTAATTTTCTCAGTAAAATCCCGCTCTTCTAGACGAACAGGTAGACGGGCAATTTTCGTAATGCCGTCTTGGAAAAGGAGAGTAAACTGTCGATTAATGATAATCTGTGCTCTCTCTTCATTGACTAAGATATCACCAAACAGCTTCCTATCAATTCCCAGCTGATTTAAAACAGTCCCTAATATTTTTGCATGTGTTAAACGTTCAAACTTATTAGAATAAACTATTTCTTGCAAGGATAGTTCAAAATCAGAGAATTCGGGTTCAAAATAATCAGGATACAGGAGTATTCGTACGTATTCAGTTTCAAGAAACTGCCGACTACTCATGTAGGAGATGCCCTTCGTTGATGCTAGAACCTTTAAAATCTTTTCTTGATGAGGATTTACAAAGGGGCTTAAAAAAGGAGAATAAGAATCTTCTACCTTTTTTATCCATTCGGCTCCCTTATCAATAAAAGACGAATCATTCTTAGAAAAGTGTTGATAAATCATCTTGTTCATAGAAAAATCACTAAAAGTCGAATCAATTGGTTCCCTAAAAAATGCACTAATAATACCGCAATCCAGACAGACAAGTCAAGCCCTGCAATCTGAAGGGGTAAGCGTTGTAAAGGAGCTATTATCGGTTTCACTAAGCTAATAATCAAGCGACCTAGGCGCGATTCATAAGCATTTGGGAACCAAGACATCAGAGCAAAAACGACTAAAATCAGTGAATAGATATCTACTGCATTTTGAATAAAACGAATGAGAAAGAGCATTATTTCACTCTCGTACGCTTCATGTCAAAACCAAATTCACCATTTTGTGATTCATCTGGTAAACGAATATCTTCAACATTTACAATAACATTCACTGGTGTCAACAGATACATGGTAGAAGCTACCTTTTTCAAATTTCCAGCTAGAACATGACAAGCTCCATCCAGATAATCTAAACAACGACGTGCTTGAATCTCTGTCATATATTGAAAATCAATCAAAATACTTTCGTTACCAGCTAATAAATCAACAATATCTGTAGCATCTTCGTACTTGCGTGGGTAACGAACATCAATTGTCACCTTATCTGTAGAACGTTGACTTTGCATAGCCAACTCTTGTTGACGGGCATGAAGACGAGTAATGTTTTTTTCTTTAGATGGCGTAGTTGCAACTTGTTGAGGTAACTCTTTTACGGAAGGAACTGAAGCCACAATCGGTTCCTCAGCTTTAGGCTGATAAGTAATACCAGCATCTTCTCCATCTTCTGTAAAATAATCTATAAATCTATCAAATCTATCTTTTAAAGACATATTTCTTTCCTACTTAAAAAATGCTGTACCAATTCTGACAAATGTTGAGCCAAATTCAATCGCTTCCTTGTAGTCACGACTCATACCCATACTCAAGTCCGTCATTGGCATATTGGAAATTTGTTTTTCTCTAATTTCTAGTTGCAAATCCTGTGTAGCTTTAAAAATTTCTTTCAACTCATCACTACTAGCTTCAAAAGGAGCCATAGTCATCAAGCCTACATATTCAATTTTATCTAAGGTTGCTAATTCTGGCAAGAGCTCCAGTAGTTCTTCCTTTGAAAAACCATGTTTGCTCTCTTCCCTTGAGATATTCACTTGTAAGAAACACTTAACAACTCGGTCACTTCTCTTTTGAATTTCTTCTGCTAGCTTTAATGAATCCAAAGCGTGGAAATAATCAACATACTGAATGACATCTTTGACCTTGCGTCTTTGCAAGGTTCCAATCAAATGCCAGGTAATATTTCTATCTTTTAAAGCTTCATATTTCTCAAGGAACTTATCTACACGATTTTCACCAATATGATGCACACCTAGCGGAAGCAAAGCCTCCGCTGTCGGCACGTCTACATATTTTGTAACAGCAAGAACTGAAACAGAATTATCTTCTCTTCCTGCCTGCTGACTTGCATCTTTTACTTGTTGAAAAACACGTTCTGTATTTTCTTTCAAATTCATTTACTTAACGATTTTTGAAAAATGGAGGAGTTTCTAATTCATCCTCTTCTAAAGATGGTGCTTCGAAACGTTCAACTGGTGATACAACTGAATCAGTTGGACGAACAATCGTCTCACGTCGCAAATCCCAATCACCAAAAGCAGAACCTTGAGTTTGTTCCAATCGACGTTGATTTTGTTTTGGCAATTCAGCTGTTTCTGCCATATCAAAATGACGATCAAAGCCATGTGAATGAGCTGGTTTCACTGTCTCACGGTAGTTAGTAGTAGGTCTAGCTTGTGGAACTACTACCTTTTCAACACGATCTTGACGAACACCTGTTGCAACAACTGTTACGCGAATTTCATCACGCATGCTTTCATCAATAGATGTTCCGAGCCAGATGTTCACTCCTTGACCAGCTGCTTGGTTAACGATTTCCGATGCTTCTTCTGCTTCAATCAAAGTCAAGTCAAGTCCGCCAGTAACGTTGACGATAACATCCTCAGCACCATCAATCGTTGTTTCAAGAAGTGGTGAGTAGATTGCTTTACGAGCTGCTTCTACTACACGTTCTTCTCCACTACCGATACCAATACCCATTAAGGCGTTCCCTTTATTTGCCATAACTGTTTTCACATCGGCAAAGTCAAGGTTAATCAATCCTGGGTTGGTAATCAAATCGGTAATTCCTTGAACACCTTGACGAAGAACGTTATCCGCTTCGCTAAGTGCTTCAAGAAGAGGAGTTTTCTTATCAACAATTTCAAGCAAGTTGTTGTTTGAAATAATCAATAGAGTATCTACATGTTCGCGAAGTTGATTGATTCCTTCAACAGCAAATTGTCCACGTTTGCTTCCTTCAAAACCAAACGGACGTGTTACAACACCAACTGTAAGAGCACCTAAATCTTTAGCAATACGGGCAATAACAGGAGCTGCACCAGTACCTGATCCTCCACCCATACCAGCAGTAATGAAGACCATATCCGCTCCACTGATAGCAGCTGTCAATGTTTCTTCGCTCTCTTCAGCAGCTTTTCGACCAACTTCAGGTTGACCTCCAGCACCCAAACCACGAGTCAATTTAGGTCCCAACTGAATAACAGTCTCAGCTTTTGTACTACTCAATGCTTGTACATCTGTGTTTGCTGCGATAAATTCTACGCCTGTAACACCTTCGTCGACCATACGGTTGATGGCATTGCCACCACCTCCACCGACACCAATTACTTTAATCACTGCACCTTGAGCAGCAGCTGTATCAAATGAAAATGTCATAATTTATTTTTCCTCTTTATTCGTCAAACATGCTTCCGATCAAGCCACGGAAACGATCTGCTAATTTCGGTTTATTTTGTGAAGCTTGTTGGAAATCCGCCATTGGTTCTGTAGGAGCCACCGGGTCTACTTCTGGAGTAGGAGCTGGTTGAACAGGCGTTGATTGTACAAACTGAGCTGTTTTCTGAATCATTCCCCCAAAACTAATTGGTTGATGAGTCAGAGCAACTTCACCCTTGACTGCTCGTTGAGCCAAAAGATTGACTTCTGTCAATTGTCCAGCGAATTCCGATAGACTAATCACATGCGCAAAGGCTGGATTGCGAATACCAACTTGGTTTGGAACATAGAGTTTGACACGAACGCCAAAGACTTCTTGAGCCAATTCTACCATACCCGGTAAAATAGCATTTCCACCGATCAAAACAATTCCACCAGGAAGATCCAATAAATGTCTTCTCTCCAAGTCTTGTTTGATTTGTTCAAAGATATGCTTGATTCGTGCAGAAATAATCTCTGACAAGTAATTTTCTGTTACTTCAACAGGTTCTACTTCCCCGATCACTTCAACTTGGAATGTTTCTTTACTTGCGAGAGGAGGATAAGCCTCTCCATAGTTTAATTTCAAACCTTCGGCTAGTTTCTGTGATGTCTTCAAGACTTTAGAGATATCCTTAGTTACATAATCTCCGCCTTCTTGGAGAATATTGGTGAACTGGAGTTCTTGGTTACGAATTGTAGCGACAGTCGTTTGACCTGCCCCCATATCAATCACTGTAGTACCAAATTCACGTTCACCTTCGTTCAAAACTGATTGAACCATTGCTAGTGGTGAAATGATAACATTTTCAACCTGAACACCTGCACGTTCAACTGTCTTACGCAAATTGTGCAAGATAGTACGAGGGCCTGTATAAAGCAAGCCACGCATTTCAAGGCGAACCCCCATCATGCCACGTGGGTCACGAATTCCTTGGAAACCATCCACAATAAATTCTTCAGGAATAAAGGTAATGACTTCACGGTCAGGTGTCATACTCTTTGTCAAAGCTGATTTGACAACATTTTCAACATCTTGATCCGTAATTTCCTTGGTATCAGATGTTACTGGAATCATCCCTTGAGTTGGTTCTACCTGCAGAAGATTTCCAGGCAAGCCGACATTCACTGATTTAATCGAAATGCCTGCCTTTTCTTCTGCTTGGGAAATAGCTGATTTGATAGCAGTTGCTGCTGCATCAATATCAACAATGATTCCATCCTTTACACCTTTACTTTTGGCATTACTCACGCCAATTACATTTAATTCACCATTTCTCTGCTCGGCTACAAGCACCTTAACAGAGCTTGTTCCAATATCTAGACCTGTAAAAAAGCCTTCTCTAGCCATTACATCGCATCCTCTCTATCTTCCAAGTTTCTCACTTCGTAATATTCCATAGCTAAACATGGGCATAGCTATTCACAGAATATTATAACACAAAAAATCTGATTGTGCTTAGTTTTTCCTAAATTTACTAGCCAATTTTTAGTTTTTCTGTTCAAAAATTCATTCACTGTAAACTTTATCAACAATCTATCTAGTGTACAAAAAGAAAGCTCATTTCTAAGCTTTCTTTGCAATCATTTTTTCTGCTTCTTGTTCTAAAAATAGTTCCAAGATTTTCTTTGTCAACGTAATCGCTGCTGACAAGGCTACAGAAACGATTAAATAATTAGCCACTAAGCCGTGATCCCCAACCAATGGCGGTTTTGTCAAGAATCCGTAATCTCCACCTGTTACCAAATTGACCACAAAAATCAAGGCATTTAGGGCAAAAGTCATGATAAAAATTCTCTTCACATCTAGCAATCGTGCATCATACTGTCTCAATAGATAAACCAGTGAGTTCCCCAATAGAGCTAAGTGCCCAAAGATAAAGGATAAAATCGCAATATGGGGGAAAGGATAGGCATCTGGCACTGGATAAACAAAGGCCGCTAATGTCCCAAATGTTCCTAGTAATGCAAAATACTGCCTATATTTGGACTGCCCAGGAAGCAAAAGTACCACAAACATGGCCATACGGCAATGGTAAAAGGGTAAACTTTCTGACAGTGGCATATGATTGACCCAGTACCAACCATAAAGAAGGATTAACTGAACTGCCTGTAAAATCTGAAAAAATCGTTGATAACCCTTCTTTTCACGATAACGATAGGCTGTATAAAAGGTCAAGGCTAAGAGTGTAAATATACTCACGTACCAAAAAAGGTCAAATTTGGGTGGCTCTGTTGCTTGGGTCGTAAAGAAAATATCCCATAAATTCATCTAGTATTCCTCATGATTCAAAATTTTCCTGAATATTATTATACCATGCTATTTGTCAAAAATGGATTTAAAAATACGATAATCATCTTCTTAGTCAAGATATTGCTCCCTCTGACCTTGATAAACCTGCCAAAGAATCTCTATTTGCTCCTTGGTAATGCGTTTTTCAGATAAGGCTGGCAGTTGATCAATGGCAAAAAATTGAAGGTCTGCAATTTCTTGATTTTCTTGGAATTGTCCATCGAGAAACTTACATTCAAAAACAAACTTTGCATATTGTTTACTCTGTAGTTGGAAACGATTGGTATCAAAAACAGCTAGTAGTCGTTCAACTTTGGCTTTAAAACCGGTTTCTTCTTCAATTTCCTTGAGAATATTTTCAGTTGATGAATAACCGACCTCGCCAAAGCCACCTGGCAAAGCCCAATCATTCTCTCCTTGTCCCCTAACCAGACAAATTTTTTCATCCTCAACTATCCAAGCACGGACGTCCATTAAAGGAGTCGCATAAGCGGAGGTCGGTTTCAAGAGTTCTGCCACTTCGTCTGCATCAAGGTCTGATGCCTGATTCAACATTTCAGATAAAAGGCCTCGCAAGTCTTCGTAGCGCTCACGGTCGAAAGGATCTTTTGTAAAGGTTAATCCAGTATCTGTAAGGGCAATCATTCTTTGAAGATACTTGGCAAAATCACTAGCATTCATTTTCTAAACTTTCTACCAACTTAGCTAGATTCATAGAGTTAGAACCTTTGAGCAGGATTTGGTCATTGATTCCAAGACTTTCCTTTACCTGCTTGACTAAGTCTTCAAATTGGTCTTGGTCTTCTGTTTTCTTGAAGTAGTAAACGTGGCCAATTGGGAACATTTGACTGGCCAGTTGAGCTAATTCAGCAATGTCTTCTCCGTAGAAAATCACGGTATCAAGTACATCTGGTGAGAGGCTCAAAATCATCTGGTTATGGAGTTGAACAGACTGGTCACCGAGTTCCTTCATATCCGCCAAGACTGCAATTTTCTTGCCACCTTCATTGGCTGGAATAGCAGAGAAAGTCTCTAAAATCAATTTCATAGCAGTCGGATTGGCATTGTAAACATCTGACAGAATGTCTGCTCCATTGGCTGCTTTCTTCCACTCGGTACGGTTACGTGTCAATTCAAGATGTTGGAAGGCTTGACGAATTTGCTCCTCTGAAACTCCTTCTTGTAGGGCAACATAGGATGCAATCATAGCATTGGTGGCATTGTACTTACCAGTCACTGGTAAATCAAGAGCTTGTTCCAAGAAATTAGCCTTAAAGGTCAGACTATCCTTGCGCTCAACCAGGTCTATAATTTCCAACTCTGCCCCTTGCCCAAAACGGACTACCTTTTTATCAGTTGGCAAGTAGTCCTCTACAATAGGGTCAGCTGGCGCCAAAAGTAAAGAACCTGAAGCCATGCCATCAGCAATTTGCATTTTTCCTTTAGCAATCTCAGAACGGTCTTTGAAAAAGGCCAAATGGGCTTCTCCAACCAAGGTCACAATGGCTGTCTTTGGATGAGCCAATTCAGACAAGAGATGAATATCTCCCAAGTGATCCTGCCCCATCTCCAAGACCAACTTTTCTGTTCCTTCAGGCATGTGGAGAACTGTGTAGGGAAGGCCAATCTCGTTATTGTAGTTGCCTTGTGTTTTGTATGTTTTGTAGCTTGTTGATAGCAAGTGCGCTAACATATCCTTGGTCGTTGTCTTGCCATTTGAACCCGTAACAGCAAAGACATCAACAGCTGTTTTCTCAAGATAGTAGGCAGCTAGTGATTGAAAGGCAGTCAATACGTCATCTACTAAAATGTAGGGATGGTTTGCAATTTCTTTCTCAGACAGAGTTACTGCGGCGCCATTTTCAAAAGCTGTTTCGATAAAGTCATGGCCATCACGCGCACCTTTTAGGGGCACAAATAAGTCCCCTGCAGCAATCAAACGACTATCAAATTCCGCCTTAACTAGTGGACTATCTGGATAAATTGTCACATCATTTTTAGCCCCTACAACTTGGGCCACTTCATGGATTGTTAATTTCATTTCTACTCCTTTAAAAAGGGTCGGAGCCCGAGAACTCTAGTCACCTTGCAGTGATGGTTCTGGCTCCTACCCCTTCTTTCATTTTTATAGCAAATGCGCTTCGCGCTTGTCAAAACTTTCCTTGGCAAGGTCCACCAAACGCTCGATTAGATCTGGGTAGCTGATTCCCATATTGTCCCAAAGCAGTGGGTACATAGACCACTGGGTGAAACCTGGCATGGTATTGAGTTCATTCAAGAAAATCTCTCCCTTATCTGTATAGAAGAAATCACAACGAGAGAGACCGAGGCCACCAATGGCACGAAAGGCTGTTTCTGCATTTTGACGCATGACAGCTACCACGTCATCACTGATTTTAGCTGGGATATCCATGGTAATCTTGTTGTCAATATACTTGGCATCGTAGTCATAAAAGGCAACATCCTTGACTACTTCTCCTGGTAGCGTACTCTTGACATCGTAGTTGCCCAAGAGACCAACCTCGATTTCACGAGCATTTACCCCTTGCTCTACCAAGACACGGCTGTCATATTGGAAGGCAAGTTTCAAGGCTTGACGGAGTTCTTCTTGATTTTCAGACTTAGAAATACCGACACTAGAACCCATGTTTGATGGTTTTGTGAAGACTGGATAAGTCAATTTTTCTTCAACTTCGGCAATTTTAGCAGTCACATCATCACCTTCGACGATGGCCACATAGGGAACTTGGGCAATCCCGACAGATTCTAGAACACGCTTGGTGGTGATTTTATCCATGGCAAGACTTGATGACAAGATGTTGCAACCAACATAAGGCATTTTCAAAACTTCAAGGAAACCTTGAACAGAGCCATCTTCTCCCATCGGACCGTGAAGGACTGGAAAGACTACTGCTCCTTCTTCGTAGATGGCACTTGGTGCAACTTTCTTATCCCAAGCAATGGTTTCATTGGTCATGAGACGATCCTCTTGACCTGGAGTCTGGCTAAATTCTTGCGTTTTAATAAAGTCACCCGACTGGCTGATGAAGAAAGTCTTGACTGTGAAACGGTCGTAGTTGACCGCACGCATCACACTCTCAGCTGAAAGAACAGAGACTTCACGCTCTGCACTACGTCCACCGTATAAAAGAATAATCGTTTGTTTCATATTATTTGTTCCAATTCTAATAGAATACTCGTTCTTTAGTATATCATATTTGCTTCTTTTTTGAAACTTGAACCTGATACTGGTCTTCAATAAATCTAAAAAGAGACCGATAAAACAACTGTCGATCTCCGTGATTTTTGTATAAATGAATTGAGTGTGTTAATTTGTCTAGACTTACAACTCTGTTCGATTTTCAATGGCTCGCAAGAGTGTCACTTCGTCCGCATACTCAATGTCCGCTCCGACAGCGAGACCTCGTGCTAGACGCGTAACCTTGATACCAGCTGGCTTGAGCAAACGAGAAAGATACATGGATGTCGCTTCACCATCTGCTGTGGCATTGGTTGCTACGATTACCTCTGAAACTTCACTATCCATCAGACGAGTCATGAGGCTCTTGAGATTGATATCGTCCGGACTGATACCATTCATGGGAGAAATAAGACCATGTAAAACATGATAGAGTCCATGGTATTCTTGAATGTTCTCCATGGCTGCCACATCGCGACTATCCTCTAGCACCAAAATCGTTGTCTGGTCACGACTTGGATCGGTACAGATAGAGCAAGGATCGTCATCAGTCAGGCGACCGCAGATGGAACAGTAGGTCAGCTCTCTCTTAGCAGAAAGGAGATTTTTAGCAAATTCATTGACATCGTCATCAGACATTCCAATAGTATAGAAGGCCAGACGGGTAGCCGTCTTAATCCCGATACCCGGTAACTTAGAATAACTGTCAATTAGCTTGGCAATAGGTGTTGGATAAAGCATATGTTCCTTTCTAATTCATTGGATGATGTTGGTTATAGAGGTTGATAATATCGCGCGCAATGGAAGGTCCGACACCATTTGACAAATTTGTGTTATGCGGGAAGACAACAGCTACAGCGATTTGAGGATTATCTGATGGTGCATAGGCCACAGCATTGGTATTGTTAGCTTTTTGACCTCCCGCAACATAACTTTCGGCAGTACCTGTTTTACCACTAATGGATACAGCTGCACCATTTGAAAAGGCACGACCAGTTGTCAAAGCACTACCACCATGTGAAACTTGATAAAATCCTTGTTGCAGAATAGACATATCTGACTCTGAGATATTAATCTTATTCATTTCTTTGCTAGTCGTCTCTTGAAGCAGATTGCCTAAGCCACCTTGTTCATTATTTCCATAAATTCCCTCAACAATGTGAGGTGCAATCCGAACACCATTGTTGGCAATGGTTCCAACATACTGAGCCAATTGCATAGGAGTATAGTTATCAAACTGACCAAAAGCATTGGTAATGTAATTAGCAAAATTATACTCTTTTGGTATAAAACCAGTTGACTCATCTGGAAGGTCAATGCCTGTTGAGGCTCCAAGGCCATATTCCGCAAATGTCGAACGAAGTTTCCCCATGGCGGATTCTAAATTGTTAGTTAAAACAAACATATTGGGTTGATAGGTCTGACCCATAATGCCCAAAGCCGTTTGAACCATATAGGCATTAGAAGAATACTCCAAGGCTTCCACCGCTGTAATCGGGAATGAACCGTAGGCCTGAGTGTACCAAGAATTAATCGGAGCTGAACCTTGGAAGACAATCGGTTGGTCTGTCAAGGTCAGGTTCCCTGACAAGACTCCATTTTCCCAACCTGAGCTGATGGTAGCGGCCTTAACTACTGACCCTGGCACAAACACGTCGGTGACTGTCCCTAAGGAATCTGAACTCAATTTACCTGACTCAGTATCATGCTTGATCCCAGACATGGCAAGGACGGCTCCTGTTTTAGGATTAAGTGCTACTGCATACACTCCTTCAGAATATCTAGCTCCTCCGTTACCTAGCTCCGAATTAAAATAACTCTTAAGCAGATCATCCACTCCATTTTGGAAAGCTAGGTCAATCGTTAGTTTGATGTTGTTCCCTTTGCTTCCTTCCTCTACATTTTCAACACTTTCCATGTTGCCATGTTTATCAAGATGTACTTCTTTAACAGAACGTTTTCCCTGTAGTACTTCTTCGTACTGCTTTTCAAGATACGAAGTCCCCACTCGGTCATTCAGAGAGTAGCCTTTTTTCAAATAAGCATCCACTTCCTCTGCTGGAAGACCTGATTTTTCACTTGATACACTACCTACAATTGAAGACAAAGAAGTGTCTAGGACTTTTCTATCCCATGAAGTAGAAATGCTAATTCCTGGTAAGTCTTTGGATGCCGAAGCGACAAGAGCAACTTGTGTGTCATCTAAAGAATCCGTTACGATTGTTCCTGTAGCAAAATTTTCAACAGTATTTAGCTGACTAAATAAATAAATTTCTTTTTTCTGATCATCCGTATAGTTGAGCTGACTCACATCAACACTTTCCACCGCATTGTTGTAGAGAGTTGCTTCCGAAAGAAGATTTCCATCCGAATCCAAACGCTTATCACGTGGCAAAGCATCGACTATTTTTTTATAAATTTCTTGGTCAGCCAAGTAATAATCAGCAATCTGACGGTCTGTAAGATTAGGAGAGCTGACATTCACATAAGTAAGAAGTTTTTTTGCAGTCTCTTTGAGTTCAGCTGCCGTCATCTTGTTAGTCCTTGTAAAAGACACAACTTGCTTGATGGTATTTTCAACAAGAGGTTTCCCCGTTGCATCGTAGATTTGTCCTCGAGCCGAACTAGTTGTCACTCTCGTTTGACTTGCTGATGCTAATTTCGTTTCGTAAAAGTCTTTATTTAATACCTGCATATAAAGAAGACGACCAATAATCGTCATAAAAAGCAAGATAACTATTCCAAATAGTAGATTAAGCCGAATCGGAATCGAATGACTATTAAATTTTCTCATACAACCATGTCTCATTTCTAGAAAAATTTCCATCTTCTATCCCATTTTCACTAAAAAATATAAAACTTGAAAGAAGATTATTACTCTTCATTGTATCATATTTTAAGGAGAAACTCTTAGAAAAATCGATACCTTTTTTTGACTTTTAATTGAAAATGGCTTTTTATGTTTTTATCTATTCTTCTATGATATAATGATAATAATAGTTAGGGAATTGTCAACTTCTAAGCGGTTGACTCATGAAAAGGAGCCCCATGAATAAGCCAGACATTGCATCCATTATCGATCTTCATTTTGAAGCACTAACAGATTTAGAGCAAGAAATTGCTCGCTATTTCTTACAGGTCGATACGATACAGGATGATTTATCATCACAAAACGTAGCTCAGAAACTTCATATTTCCCAAGCTGCCCTAACTCGTTTTGCTAAAAAGTGTGGTTTTACTGGCTATAGAGAATTTATTTTTCAATACCAACATCAAATCGATAACCAAAATCTTCAGCTATCGACCCAAAATCCTCTTATCCAAGGCGTTCTCAGAAGCTATAGCAATATGCGAGAGCAAACTCAGGAATTAATTAATGAAAATCAAATTGAACGAATAGCTAATATGATAGAAGATGCTGAAAGAGTCTATTTTTTTGGCACCGGAAGCTCTGGCCTTGTCGCTCGTGAGATGAAATTACGCTTTATGCGTTTAGGAGTGGTCTGTGAAGCTATAACCGATCAAGATGGCTTTGCTTGGACTACTAGTATCATGGATGACAATTGCTTGGTTCTAGGTTTTTCACTATCTGGATCTACTCAATCTATTCTGGACAGCTTGTTAGATGCTAAAGAAATGGGGGCAAAAACAGTCCTCTTTACCAGCGTACCAAACAAAGAAAACCAACTGTATACTGAAACTGTACTGGTTGCTAGTCACAATCAATCATCCTATATTCAGCGTATCTCCTCTCAACTTCCAATGCTTTTTTGGGTTGATTTGATCTATGCTTACTTTTTAGAAATCAATCGAGAAAATAAAGAGAGAATATTTAATAGCTACTGGGAAAATAAAAAACTCAACGGCTATCGAAGACAAAGAAGAATTAGAAAATCCTAGTTTGGCATTGCCAAACTAGGATTGTTTTGTTTTAAAATGATAATAAGCACCTAACATACCTGCTGTATTTTGGTGATGGGCAAATTCTAATCTCGTCTTGTCTGCTAGACTTGGTACCAGGGCTTCTTTCAAAGCTTTTCGAATTTTAGGCTTGAGAATAGCTTCTTGTCCCATGATACCACCACCTAGAATGACTACTTCTGGATTGGCCACATAACAAATATTAGCTAGACCTTTCCCTAGATAGTCAACCATGCGGTCGATACCTTTCATACAAAGCTTGTTGCCCTCAGTAGCTTCCTTAAAAATCCGACGACCATTCCACTGATCAACGGGATCAGCATGTGCTTCTGCTACATAACGAACCAAAGCTGTGGTTGAGGCTAAGTCTTGGAAAGCTCCATCCTGCATGTGTAGATAGCCAACCTCACAGGCAGAGTTACTAAAACCATGGAAGACTTGACCGTCAATAATTAAACAACCACCAATACCTGTTCCAATGGTTAAGCAAAGGGTCACACTTGCTCCCTTACCAGATCCCGAAACTGCTTCTGCAAGTCCTGCACAGTTGACATCATTTTCAATTTCACAAGGAATATCAAAGCTAGTCTCGATTTCCTTTTTGAACTGTGTACCTGCATAATTTGGAATCTGTGGGCCTGCATAGAAAATCTCACCCTTGTCAGGATCCACCATACCTGCCGAAGAAATGGCAACACCTGCTACAGAATCTTTTTCAAGATAACTAGCTACAATCTGTTTGGTTTTCTCTAAAATATGGGGGCCACCCTTATGTGCCTCTGTCGGTATCTCATGCGATTCAAGAAGTTGCCCCTCTTGATCAACCAAACCATACTTGATGTTAGTTCCACCGATATCAATTGCAATGTAGTTAGTCATAAATACCTCCTTATGAATTAGAGGAAGCGCTCCTTAGTTTCACGAATCAAGGCTGCAGCTGCTTCCACAACTGGACGATCTTCTTCAGTCACTGGTGTCAAAGGTGAACGAACAGATCCAATATTAAGTCCTTCATTAATCTTCAAGACTTCTTTAATGACACCATACATATTTCCATGTGCAGAAGTGAGTTTACCAATGATAGCGTTGATAGCGTATTGTAATTCACGCGCTGTTTCCAAATCTTTATCCGCAATCAATTGGTTGAGTTTCAAGAAGAGTTCTGGCATAGCACCGTAAGTACCACCGATACCAGCCTTAGCACCCATGAGGCGTCCTCCTAGGAACTGCTCATCTGGACCATTGAAGACGATATGGTCTTCTCCACCAAGGCTAACAAAAGTTTGGATATCTTGAACTGGCATAGAAGAGTTCTTCACACCGATAACACGAGGATTCTTCAACATTTCAGTATAAAGACTTGGAGTCAAAGCAACACCTGCCAATTGAGGAATGTTGTAAATCACGTAGTCTGTGTTTGGAGCTGCAGAACTGATATCGTTCCAGTACTTAGCAACTGAGTATTCTGGTAAGCGGAAGTAAATTGGTGGAATTGTTGCAATGGCATCTACACCCAAGCTTTCTGCATGGCGAGCTAGTTCCATACTATCTTTGGTATTGTTGCAAGCTACGTGAGCAATGATGGTCAATTTACCTTTGGCAACTGCCATGACTTCTTCCAAGATTAACTTGCGATCTTCAACACTTTGATAGATACATTCGCCAGAAGAACCATTGACATAAAGACCTTGAACACCTTTATCAATGAAGTATTGAACCAAGGCACGCGTACGTTCTGGACTTACTTCTCCTTGTTCATCATAACATGCGTAGAAGGCTGGAATGACACCTTCATATTTTTTTAAATCTGACATAGATTTTCTCCTATTATTTTTATTTTCTGCTAGAGCAGATTCTTTCTTTACTTCTTTAGTATACACTTTACCGAAAAGGCTTTCAATATCTTGTAGACACTTAGATTTTAGTTTCTTGCTTATAGAATAGCGTTTGGGGCGTTTGAAAGTAGTTTCAGAAATAATTGCAACCCTTACTCATACTTAGCAAATAGCTTTTCCATCACTCCTACTTGTAAAAAAGCAAGAAGTCCAAAACCAAAGAGAATAAAAGCTGATCCTCCCAATAGAAGGGTAAAGGCTGATAGATATAGAATCATCAAAATCAAAAAGATAATTGCGATCATCAAGATAAACCAAGGAGCATTAAAACTAGCCAACATCAATCCTTTTTGAAGAATTTCTTTCCAAGATAGGTCATAACGTGCCGCGATAGGGTAACTAGCCAACATCACAATGGTAAGGAAAATCAGAATACCTAAACAAATGGCTTTCACCAATTGGAAGGGCAGAGCTGTTTGACCCCAGAAAAGATAGAGATCTGAAAGAGTTAGAAATACAATTCCTAATTCTAACATCCCCAACTGAAAACCTAGTTTCAGATTTTGCCTGAAAACTCTTAGATAGGTTCTAAAAACTGGAACACGTCTACTTTGCTTGATTTCAAACATCGTCTGATAGAGACTAATTTTGGCTACTCCAATCGTTACAACTGGTAAACAAGTTACTACAAAGAGAAGATTGACTGTTACAATATCTAAAACCTTCTCACTAATTCGCATTAGAAAATTATCTGTATCAAATGCAGCCTTGATGAGACTTCTTCCTTTTTGTGACATGTTTGCTCCCCCATCATTTTTCTTTGTAAACTGTTTTCTTTTTTGTCAGTAAAGCTTTCATAAGTCCCTACCATGAACAAATCTATTTTTTCTTTTTTCTTTTGGACTTTTTTCTATTTTTATCTATGGACATATAATCTATATATATCCCGGACAGCGAAGCAATTAAAATAGTACTCCAAGTATGCTCATTAAATCCATCTAGCCCTCCACGGATTATCATTGCAAGCACTGTCCAAGCTAACATATTCAATAAAAAAATTAAAAGTACCTTCATTCTCATATTTTAAAAGTTTAGACGATCATTGTTAGGGATTTTATCATGTGCATCAGCTACATTCACAGCTATTCGTAAAATCCATCCAGAAATCTTGGTCAATAATCCTACTCTTGCTGCCGTAGACATAGAGACTCTGTTAAGCTTCTCTCCTGCCATACCTATAGCATTTCTGAATAAACATACTGACAATAAGATCTCATTTCTCTACCTCACAAATATAAATATCATAGTAGAGTATTATCAAAACCTCACAGAAAATCAGTTCATATTATTTCTAATCAATTAAAATTTTAAACAAATACTTGCGCACTTGATCTTCCATACCTGCATAACCATTTGGTTGATGTGGCTCTCCTGGGAAGAAAATCGCAAAATTGTGATAACCCAACAAGAGTGGGTAATGTTCATGACAATGGACAAAACCAATGTCACTTGCTTCGTCAAATGCTACTGCTTCATCTTTAATACGTGAACCATAGCTAGAATATTCATGCCCTTCTACCAACAAATGCAAGTCTGCATAGTTCTTGTGATGTTCAAACTGGTCATTTTCAGCTTTATTTAGGACATTTTCTTGAACAACTAGAAAGACCTTGTCACCATCAATATCATATTTTCCTAACTCGAACGAATCTTTACGATGTTCATAAAGATAATCAATTGCCTTGTCAAGATTTGGATGAATTCCTTTATAAAAGCTAATATTTTTCAAATCGTCAAAAATCATTATTTTCTCCTTTAAAAATCGTCATTAAGCGATTAAAACTAACACCTCCAACAGTGTCATTTACTGTCGGAGGCTTTTAGATAGTGCTAGCAATAGCCAATTGATACTGTAAAAGAAATCGTTTCTTATCCTTTAACAGCTCCCATAGTAATACCTTGTGTGAAGGATTTTTGGAAGACTAAGAAGACTGTTACGATTGGCACAGCAGCAAGAGCTGCACCTGCCATGATTAAACCATAGTTGGTTGCCATTTCGGCTTGCATGGTCGCAACACCGAGTGAAATAGTCAAATTGTTACGTGAAGTCAACATTACCAACTGCATGAAGTAGTCGTTCCATGTATTGATGAAGGTAAAGATTGCAAGAGCCGCAAACCCTGGTTTTACAATTGGGAAGGCTACACTCCAGAAAGTACGAATCTCACCACAACCATCGATTTTAGCTGATTCAAGCAACTCTGTTGGAATATTTTCACTAAATTGTTTCATAAGGAAAACCCCAAATGGCCATCCAATCAAAGGCAAGATAACTGCCCAGAGAGTATCGTGGATTCCCATGAAGTTGACGATACGTACCAATGGTACAAGGACAACTTGTTTTGGAAGAGCCATGGCTGCAATAAAGATTGCAAAGAGAATACGTTGACCATAGAAACGTTTTTTAGCTAGTACATAACCTGCTAGAGAAGAGGTTGCACAGACTAAGAACATGGTTACCAATGAGATAAATACTGAGTTCCACATCCATTGCATAGCAGGGTTTTGCACCATGAGTTGTTGGAAGTTTTCCATGGTTGGCATTTTAGGGAACCATTGTGGTGGAATAACGATTGTATCAGGTTGTGATTTGAATGCCCCTGTCAAAATCCAGTAGAATGGAAAGATGAACAGCACAGTCAACAAGAGCAAAATGATTGTTGAAATAACAGTAAAGGCTGTTAATGGTTTTTTTTCTGTAGATTGCATAGCTGTCTCCTTTCTTTAGTATTCTACGTCGTTTCCGAGTACTTTAAATTGAACAAAACTTACGATAGCAATCATAACTGCCAAGAAGACACCAATTGTGTTGGCATAGCCATACTCTGTCAATTGGAAGGCTTTTTCGTATAGGTAGTACATCAAAGTGCTTGTAGAGTAGTTTGGACCACCAGATGTCAAAAGCTGAATCAAGGCGAAACATTGGAATGAATTAATTGTTGTGATGATTGCGATATAAAGAGTTGTTGGAAGAAGGCTTGGCCATTTAATCTTCCAGAAAACTTGAAACTCAGTTGCACCATCAACGCGGGCAGCTTCAACCAATGAATTATCAATATTACCCATAGCAGCGATGTAGAGGATAATCGGTTGACCAACTGAAGTTGTCAAGAGGATAATCATAATTGCCATCAATGCCCAGTGCTTATCACCAAGCCATGAAATGTTTTGAGTAATGATATGACTTGATTTAAGAACAAAGTTCAAGATACCTGATAGTGGATCATAGATCCATTTCCATACAACTGTTACGGCAACACTACCTGTAACAACTGGAAGGAAGAATACGAAACGATAGAAAGATCTAGCGATAGCATTTTGATGGTAGGTCTGTGACGCTACAAAGAGCGAGAAGAGAACAACTACAGGAACTGATCCAATAACCAAAATAACTGTGTTAATCAGAGATTTTGTAAAGACAGGATCTTTAAACATACGGATATAGTTATCTAAGCCCACAAATTGGAAACTAGTCATAGAATAGTTAAAGAAACTTGTGATGAAGCCCATAATCATTGGTGCTAAAACAAAGACAACAAAGAAGAATAAAACTGGCGCTAGGAAAGCATAAGAAATAACGGTTTCTCTCATACGAATTTTATTAACTTTCACTGTAGGCACCTCTCTTTCCTTTTCTTTTTATTGATAATCTCCTAAGAGAATGATGATTTACCTTTTAAATAAAAGCCCCCTTTTCTTACACAAGCGTGCAAAGGGAAAAGGGGCTACAACATCTAGTTTAGGGTTTATTGTTTAGTAGCTTTTTTGATAGTTTCGTTTGCTTTTTCAGTAAATGCTTTCAATGCATCAGCTGGTTTTTGATCGCCATTTGAAACTGATTGCAACATTGGGAACCATAGAGTTCTCATTTCTGCAAAACCATCAATTGTATTGTAGTATGGAGAATAGTACTTAGTCCAAGCACCGATTGTTTCCATACGTTTGTCATCATAGAGTTTACCAAATGATGTACGAACTGGGAATGCTCCTGTACGAACAACATCTTTTGGACCCCATTCTTTATCATCTGCGATGAATTGAACAAATTTCTTAGAAGCAGCGACTTTCTTGTCGTCTTTGTTGTTGAATACTGCAAATCCGTTTACAAGGTATTCAAGAGCTGGTTTACCAGAATCAGATGGGAATGGTACTTCTACTACTTCTACTTTACTTGCTTCCAAGAGTTTAGCTTGGATACCATTTTGAGCTGGTGCCCAAAGGATTGTGTATGATGTTTGACCGTTAGCAAAGTTTTGGATGTCTGCACCACCATCAAATTGTGAACCATTGTTCAACAAACCATCTTTAATCCAGCTAGCTGCTTTTTCAAGACCTTTAACGAATTTAGGATCATCAGTTGTATACTTAGTAACATCTTTATCTGTTACAGAAGCTCCGTAAAGGTTTGCTACAAAGGCACGTGTTCCTTGGTCTCCACCTTGACCTGAACTGAACAATGAACCTGGTGTATAGCCTTTATCTTTGAGTGCTTTCAATACTTTTTCAAAGTCGTCTGTTGTCCAGCCTTCTTTTACAAGATTCGCAACTCCAGCTTCTTCCAACATTTTCTTGTTCATAGCCATGTAGAATGGTGCTGAACTAATTGGATACATATAAGCTTTATCGCCAGCTTTACTTGCTTTTACAATGTTTTCATTGTTGACGTCTTTAACAAAGTCGTCTGTAAAGAGGTCGTTCAAGTCAGCCAATTTTCCATTTTTACCGTATTGGATGATACGTCCTGGTGCGTCAAAGAGGACGTCCGGAGCTGTACCCGCTTCGATAGCTGTAGTGATTTTTTCTGGACCTGACTTAAAGTCGATAGTTTCCAATTTCACTTTTACATCTGGGTTTGCTTTTTCAAAGGCTTCGATGATAGATTTTTCATATGTTCCAACACCGTCACCAGTTTTTTCTTGAGTGAAGACTGGGAATGCCCACCAAGTGATTTCTGTTTTTCCGCTATCTCCACCAGATTTTCCAGCATCTTTACTTCCGCCAGAATTTCCACAAGCAGCAAGACCAAGAATTGCAGCACCTGCAAGTACTGTACAAGCTAGTTTTCTAAATTTCATTTGTATTCTCCTTTTAATAAATGTTTCCAAATTGACAACGAGTGATTTATAAATGTATGCGATTTCATTTTTTCAGCTATTCCACCACTCTCCTCTGTTTTTAGATTGTGTTATTTAAGACCCGCAACGAAGCGTTCCGTAATCTCTTTTGGTCTAGTAATAGCGCCACCAACAACAATACCTCTTACTCCGTAACCTAGGATTTGTTTGGCTTGTTCTGGTGTATGAATTTTCCCTTCGGCGATGACATCTACACCCGCATCACAGAGTTTTTTAATCAATTCAAAATCTGGACCGTCTACTTTTGGACTGTAAGATGTGTAGCCTGATAAGGTTGTTCCAACGAAGTCAATTCCTGCTTCTACAGCTGCTAGTCCTTCTTCGAAGGTACTTGTGTCAGCCATCAAGAGCTGGTTAGGATATTTTTCCTTGACCTGACGGATAAACTCCTGAATCTCTAAACCATCGTAGCGTTCGCGTTTAGTACAATCTAGAGCAATTACTTCAATATCTAGTTCTGCTAGTTCATCAACTTCTTTCATAGTAGCAGTGATGAAGGGTTCTTGAGGTGGATAATCTCGTTTGATAATCCCGATAATCGGAAGTTTGGTAACCTCCTTAATCTCTTTGATATCACGAACACTGTTTGCTCTGATACCGACTGCTCCACCTTGTTCAGCCGCTTTGACCAGCAAGGGGATGACTCCTCCCGCTTCTGTATAAAGCGGTTCGTGAGGAAGGGCCTGACAAGAAACAATGATTCCATCTTTAATTTGATTAATCAAGGCTTCTTTAGTAATCTGTGGCATCCTTTTTCCTCCTTTTCCTTTTTTCTTATGAGACAATTATATACTATTTTTAAAGCGCTTTCAATAGTTTGTTCTATGATAGATTGCAGTTTTAAAAAGAAAGCAAGTCAAACACCCCCTTTAAAAGTACTTTCAAAGAGGTGCTTGACTTATTATAAGAGAATACCGATATTTATTTTACTATCTCAGATAGCTTCACTTTGCGATCTTCAAACATAGACTGGGTACAAGCATCTGCAGTAGCAATTGCTTCTAGAGCAGCTTCACCTGTCAATAGTTTGGCAAATTCTTCTGATACTGGAGCTCCTTGCATAATCTCATGCAGATAACGCATTTCTTTATCAATAACAGATGATAACCATAATGGAGTACGTTTACCTGATTTACCATAAGCAATTGCCCCATCCATTTCTGTACTATGATAGATACGAGTACGATCATCATCTTCTTCTTGCGATTCATGAATCAAGAAATAGCTTTCTTGTCCATCCAGCTTAAGAGTTCCTTTACAGTTGTAAAAGAATCCTAAAAACCAGCCTAAAATCCTAGATAATTTTTAGGATTCTAGACTGGTTTATTTTATATGAACCTAAAAGTTCAACGAACAACTATAGACAAATTAACTGTCTTTTCGCTTATAAGAAATCATTGCTCCAAGGAACACTCCTACGAAACCAAATAAGATTGTTAGTGATGAGTCAGACTCACCTGTATTTGGTAATATAGTTTGTTCATTGTTACTTACTTTATTCTCTGATTGGTTTGATTCTGAGTGTTGATTTGTAGATAACAATTTAGGTGAGGGTGAAATCTCCTCCTCTTTTTTATCTTTTGTAGGATTATCAAGTGCTAGATTATCGACAGATAGTCGGAAAGTCATAGCATAGATACTAAAGTGGTTGGTCTCAAAAATGACCTTTCCATCTTTTTGCGTGAATTCAATAGGATGGAGATTTCCTTCTGGATCCACATAGTAAACATTTTCAACAGACTGATCTGTAGAAAATGTAACAAGGACTTTTCCTTCAGGTTGAACATATCTGCCATTTGCATCCTTCAATTTGATATCAAATGCTTTATAGTTTAATGAATCGAAATCGCTAACTTTTACTTCCTCTATTTGTACAGTTTTAACATTTTTCAAAACTTCATCTGAAGCTTGAACTTGAACACTTCCTGCTTCATTTTTGAAAATACGTTGTGAACTAGTAAGAGCTGGGATAACTTGATTAGAGTTTGCTTCATTATAATCTTCTATATCATGAACTGCACTAGCTACTGCATTTACTCCTCCCCGATAATCCTCTTTTTCCTCAAGAAGAGCAAGTACTGAGTTAACTCCGCCTGTAAACTCAGGGTGCTCTACTATTGGGGCTGATTCTTCACCTACTGTAGATAGATCACCCTTGTATTCTGGAAATTCTATAACGAGTGCTTCACCTTTTACTCCGCCTGTGAAGTCAGAGTTCTCCACTATTGGTGCTACCTCTTCACCTACTGTTGATAGAATACCTTGATATTCTGGAAATTCTGTAATAAGAGACGCGCCTTTTACTCCGCCTGTGAAGTCAGATGTTTCTACTGTCGGCGTCGCTTCTTCACCAGATGTCCCCAAATCACCTGTATAGTCTTTGATATCATAAACAGCACTCTCTACAGCATTCACTCCACCAGGAATAAATGCTCCATCAATGTTGACTGTCAAGTTGTGCATACTTTCAATATTACCATCAACTATACCTGTAATTTCCTGACCAGCATCCTTCTTATCTACCGCGAATAAAAGAGTTTTCGAATCATACTGAGTCATAAAGACGGCTGTACTTCCATTCGCTAATCGCAAAGTAGGGGCTTGGTTTACCAAAACTTCTGAATCAAACTCTAGACCAATAACACCTTTCTTCATTTCAATGATTTGGTTTACCCTTGCTTCTGTTGGGGAAAGAAAATCTTTGCTCACAAAGTCCCAATTGAATTTTTTATATGATAAGGTATAGTAGTTTTGACCATTTTCCCTGTGTTCGTATAACAAACCATACTCACCGTTCCCCAATTCTTGCAGTGAATTATAAGCAAATTCCCCACCTTGAATCAGATTATGTTTCAACCAAGTTAACTCGCCATTCTTTTCAACACGTGCCAAATGAACCAAACCATCTTTTCGTTCACGTCCTGGTCCAGCAGCATTGCTAAGAAGAACATATTCTTTCCCATCATGCATCGTATGAATAGCTGACATTTGAACGTAGGCATCTTTCACTTCTGGATAACGTTTAATTGTTTTCTCCCAAGTAACGCCACCATCTTTACTAGTAGCAACCTGAAGATCTCCAGTTAAGCCACGCATGAAGAGTTTAACATCGCCGTTATTTAATTGAAGTACGGTTGATTCTGTATTTTGCGCACCACCGTTATTCATAGTAGATGAATGAATAACTCCATTTCCTACAGGTCGGTTATCATTTGGTGCTTCTCCAGCATGCCAAGTTACTCCATGATCATCTGAGTAGATTAGACGCGAAGACTGTGAACCACCTAAATGCGAAATATTGTTTGTGGTGTAAGCAGGCACCAATATCCGCCCCTTATGCTCACCTGTACGTAATACAATACCCGTTCCAGGACCTGTTCCAAGGAATTTCATCCAATCTTGACGAATACCTGGTGTAATATCTTTCGGTGCAGACCAAGTCTGTCCATCATCATCACTATAAGACATCCACAAATAGCTAGTATTAGCTACTCTAAATGGATTTTTATCACTTGACTTAAAGTAGATATTTCCAACAAGTTCTTTATCTTTATATAGATTTCCCTTATCTCTATATCCAGCCTCTGTCGGATTTACTACAACTCGGTAGTTTGTTTTTTGGTTTTGTGAATTGAAAATCTCCCCATTCTCTCTTAGAGTATAATGTTCTGTCTCGCCTTGCTTGTAGAGGATCTGATAAGTTTTATCTCCTATCTGTTCATAAGCCTTTTCTGGGTGATCTGGCATACCAAAAACTGCTCGCCCTTCTGGGAACATATCATAAACTGAAAAAATTCGTTTGGTTGTTGGATCTTGAACCAAAACCATATCAATATTAAGGGGCGATGGTGCAGCTGCATCCTTGGCTTCTGGATTGTCACGAAGGTTAGAAATCGTAATTTTATCTCCCCAAGTCTGTCCATTATCTTGACTACGACGGACTACCATACCGATATCACCATAATCAAGATGATGTAAACGGCGTTCATCTCCAGCAGCAAGCAAGGTTCCCTTATCCGTTTTCAGCAAAGCTGGGATTCGATAACTTTTAATTCCTTCACTATTTGGCTGGTTATTTCTCCCACTTTCAAAAACATCTTTTTTGTCAGTGACTTGAGCACCTTCAGGTAACTTTTTGACTAAATCTGCCCGCTCAAATAACTGACTACGCGTTTTAACTTCTTCAGGAGTTAAAGCACGATCATATACGGTTAGATTACGAACCTGAAGATTGGATCCCCACATTGTTTGGTTCGCTCTTTTAGTAGCTCCAATCTGAACCTTATTGACATCTGGCATATCTTGAATAAAACGACCAGATTTCGTATTCGTTCTAGATAATACACCATTTACATATAGACGAACTTGTCCATTTGCTTGATCTGCTTTCGGTCTTTCCACCGTGAAAGTAACTGAATTCCATTGACCAGGTTTTACTTTAAGTGGTGCATCTGAATAACTTCCGTAGAAATGATTTCCATCAGCTCCTCGTGCTTCTACCATTGCAGTACCTCTATTAACGGACATACTGAAATATTCGTCTCTTTTCTTATCACTTGATACAGAGAAGAGATTATAGAATTGCGGAGCATTAGCATCTGGTTTAAACTCCATATGAATAGTCGCATTTTGAAGATGTTTTAACTTATCTAATGCTTCTACCAAATCAACTCTTTGTCCATTTTCAGCATTCGTAGCAAGGTCTTCTTTTTCAAATACAGTTTTAACATTCTTCAAATCTCTAGCAAAGTAATCACGTGGAGGCATAACATTGCTCTCTTCTGATTCTGCTTCATCAGAAGTATTTGTTTCTTCTGGAGTATCTGTTTCCTTTGGAAGTTTTTCACCTTCTACCTCAGTAGCTGTTCCCTCTTTTGGTTTCTTATCATTAGAACCTGCTACATTACCTGGTGTTGTATCTAATTTCCCAGTTGTATTCTTATCTGCATCATCTTTTGGTGCTTCCGTGTCTTTATCTTTCACATAAACTGGGGATTTTGGTTGACCATCAATATAGGAACGAACCCAATCTAATTGTTCTTTTGATAAAACTAAACCACCACTACGATTATCAATAACTCCATTTTGATGAACTCCGATTAAAACACCTTTATCATTGTATAGTCCACCACCAGATGCCCCAGGTTTCGTACCTCCATAGCTGATTCCCTCTATACCTGAACCAAAGTCAGTAGTTCCTACTACTTTACTATCTAAAACTGGACTTAGCTTGTTATCTGGGAAACCATAAACCGAAACTGTATTTCCTTCTGTAACTTTTGCAGATTGCTTCACGACTTCTACAGGAGTTACTCCTTTTACTGCTTCTTTTAATCGAACAAGAGCTAAGTCATTTTTAAAGCCAAAAACAGACTCTGCTTTGTTCCAATAAGCAATCTCTTCATCAGAAAAATTGATAGAAGTTCCATTTGGTAATGTAGCTTTGTAAACTGTATTCTCTTTTCCTGATTTTGTAACAACCTTAGAGCCATTAACTGTTAAAAAGTTATGTGCCACAGTTAATAACAAATTAGGAGCAATTAGGGTTGCTGAACCTGTTCCATCAGGTGTTAAGATATGCGTAGTTGCTTGGAAATTTTGTTCACCATTTGGAGCATTTTTTACTGTCTCACTTGGTTTTGGTAAGTTTGCAGTTCCACTTAAATCAACTTTCCCAACCTCCGTACGAGCAAAATCAGTTTTTGGAGCTACTGAGTCTAACACAGCTTTAATAACCGTATTTCCTAGATCTACTTTACTTACATAATCACCAGACCAACTAGTATCCGTGACTAACTTATTGATAGGAAGATTATTATAAGACACTATCTTAGCATTCGGAGAATCACCTACTAATCGATTGAAGTCTGAATCTTGTCGTAAATTGAATACGATTGGTGAGTCAACTTCTCCTGTTTGCACCACCTTATCTGCAATCAAGCGATTGCCCTTCACATCTTCCAGACGAAGAAGAACCCGACCTTTTTCAACTCCACTTAATAAGGTTGCTTGACCTCTATCATTGAAACGGTAGCGTGCACCATCAATTTCTTTTTCAACACTCTTTAGAGCTTTATGATTTTCGTCATAATAGTAGCGAGTCGTTCCATCTAGGTACCAGCCCGTGATCGCATATCTATCGACCATAGAACGAATCCACTCTTTATGCTTTTCCGTAAAGATAGTACCACCACCGATACGATTGGCTTCTACTTCACTAGCAGTATTTGTTCCGTGTTGATGGATACCAACTACTTCTCCTTTATCATTAAATAAAGGAGCACCTGAAAAACCACCTAAAGCAGACGTATGGTAAGTAACAGCACCATTTTCTTTATTAAGAGTACTTACTTTCCCTTCAACTTCATAAGGTTTTCCATCTTTTAGTCGATTTCTGTTTTCTTCACTTAGATTAGAGGTTGTGAAGTCATTAGGATAACCAACCATTCGAATCAAATCACCTGTAGCTACCTCAGTCTTACTTAGCTCTCTTGATGAATCCTCTCCATTTGTCATAGCTTCGACAGTTTTCTTAGTTACAACAACTGCCAAGTCATTACCGTAAGACCTTCCAAAATCCTTTTCATTATAAGCATGAATAGCACCTTTATCTACAGCTTCAGTACTACCTGACGTAGGAACTTTATTTACTTTCTCCGTATCTGAATTCATCACGACATAACTTTTAGCGGAATCGCCGCCACGTAAAACCGCAGAGCCATCTTCAGTTTTTTTATCGTAGTAATTATGAGCAACAGTCACCATCACATTTGGTGCAACAAAAACTCCGCTGCCTGATGCTGTTTGTTGACCACTATTTCCACTGTCATAGGTGGTATAGGTCATTGCTACACCATTAGCAGCATCACTATGAACTTCCACATCTTTTATATCGTTACCACCCTGAATAACATCAGCATAAGCAATTCCACCACCAACAACTGGTAACTCTGGTGCAGCTAAGCCAAGCACTGCTGATAATGTCAAGCAACCAACCAAACCATAAGCTTTGGATTTACGGAATTTTCCTAAACCTTTTAAACGTATAAACATATATTACCTCACTTTAACTTTCAAAGTTAATTTGTGCATTAGAATTCCAAATAACTTAATGAGTCCTGCAGCTTCATCCTCCTTCCTACTACACGACTCTCAATATATAATCTATTTTTAATATATATTATTTCTTTAAGTTTTAGACTTACTCTTACAGTATAACACAAGCTGGAATCGCTTGCAATTATAGAATATAATCTTCATTCATCAAATTATTTTAAAACACAAAAAGAATAGCATTTTGAAATACAGAAATATACATCTTGATATATATTCTGGCTTGTAGAGAAATTAAAATTGGATAACTATTAGTAACTTCACATACAATTCTAGCCATAAAATAAACAATAATTTGTAAATAAGTGAAAACTCCTCCTATAGTTCCTAGTGAATTTTTATTTTTCACTATCTGCTAGAAGGGGAATATATCAGAAAGCTACTGGGCTCTCTCATTCATCACTTTATATACTTAAAAAGAATCTCACTACCACATAGCCAGTTGTAGACTTGGTCATTGACAAATACATTCATGGCTTCGTGGGCATACTCAGGCATGATACGATAGGCCTTATCGCAGGTTAGACGGTTGTAAATCGCAAACTGGGTAATAGGATAGCAAACATCGTCGTCCAAGCCCGTAATCATCTTAACCTCACCCTTGATACGATGGGCGAGATTTTTCACATCGATATAGGCAAGGGTCGCCATGATTTCCTCCTCTGTTTCATGGAAGGGATCGTGGAACTTGAAATAACGGAAAAGTTCGTCGTAAGCCTCGCTAGTATTGCCAATTTCAAGCACTCGTCTAAAGTCTGACAAGAAAGGATAGATGGCAACTGTTTTCCGAATTCGAGGATTGAGTGCTGCTGCAACCAAAGCTAAAGCCCCTCCTTGTGAGGCACCATAGCTAGAAAGACGCTTCTCATCCACCTGAGGCAGACTAGCAACAATTTCGATCAACTGGTAAATATCTAGATAAACATCCTTATAAAAGAGCTGGTCCCGACCTTCCACAACACCACGGATGATATGTCCTTTAACTGTATTCCCTAGAGGAGAACGCAAGCCGTCTTGCGAATAGCCTGACTGTCCCCGCACATCCATGGAAACAACACCGTAACCAGCCACGGTGAAGGCCAGCATATCTGTCCAATCCCAGCCACGTCCCATATAACCATGGAAATGGAAGATTATCGGAACCTTCTCCTCACACTTCGGAAGAACAACGCGTGCATAGACCTTTCCTTCATTAATTCCCTCGAAGGTCAGCTCATAGCACTTAACTTGAGGAATATGGAAATCTCTTTCCTCCAACTGATAGGCTGGAAGATTGGAAACTTTTTTCACTTCCCCATCCCAGAAAGCATCAAAGTCTTCTGGAACCTCATCCCTTCCTTTATAAGTCTTGATTTCTTCTAACAAATCTGGATTTTTCATAGCATGCTCCTTTTATTTTGTAATCGCTATCACAACTGTAGCATATCTAAGAAATCAATGCAAGAAAGAAGGGTAAATAGAAAGAGATTTTAGATTCTGTATTTTTGGGATGATGAACTGAAAGTAGTTTCAGAAACGAAAAAAGAGCATTTCGCTCTTTCTTCTTCTGCTTAATCTTAATTTTTTGCTTCTTTATTTTGGAAAGTGGTTTGGTAATTTACTTTAATCGTTACTGTCATGTGAGAGTCCTCGTTTCTTTTTGATGACTCTAGTATAAGGGGTAAACCTGAAAACTAGCTTAAGATTTCCTTAGAGAAAGCTTAATCTAAATGTTCTTTCTTCTCCAAATGAAGGGCAATCATGCGCCACTCTGGATCCTCTTGCCAGCCTTCAATAGAACTAATGTAGCTAGCAACCTTTCTGGCTTCTTCTAAAATCGGAAAATCTTCGATAATATCAGCCACTTGGAACTCTGGGAGACCTGACTGTCTGGTTCCAAAAATCTCACCTGAACCACGCATTTTCAAATCTTCCTCCGCAAGGATAAATCCATTAGTGGTTTCTGTCATGATGCGCATGCGGTCTTTCCCAGAATCAGTCTTAGGATTGGCAACGAGAACAGCATAGGACTGCTTATCTCCCCGACCAACACGACCTCTAAGCTGGTGAAGCTGGCTGAGACCGAAGCGATCGGCATCCATGATAATCATGACCGTGGCATTAGGAACATTGACCCCAACCTCAATAACCGTTGTCGAAACCAGAATATTCGTTTTTCTCTCTTTGAAATCCTGCATTATCTGGTCTTTTTCATCACTCTTCATCTTACCATGTAGAAGAGCCACCTTTGCCTTGCCTGCAAAATGAGCTGTCAGCTCCTCTGATAAGGCAATGGCATTTTTCAAATCCAGAGCTTCTGATTCTTCAATCAAGGGAGAGATGACATAGGCTTGAGAACCTTTTTGGATTTCCCCCTCTAACCAAGTCAAGACCTGAGGTAATTGCTCATGTTTGATCCAGCGTGTCACAATAGGTTTCCGTCCTGCTGGCATCTGGTCGATAATGGAAACATCCATATCACCAAAGGCTGTGATAGCCAGCGTCCGTGGAATAGGAGTCGCTGTCATCATGAGAACGTCAGGATTGTCGCCTTTTTCTCTCAGAACACGCCTTTGCCCTACACCAAATCGGTGCTGCTCATCGATGATAATCAAGCCCAGACGAGCATAATCTACCCCATCCTGAATCAGAGCGTGGGTTCCGATAATCAAATCAGATTCACCCTTGGCAATAGTCTCCAAGACTTCTCTCTTTTCTGCAACTTTCAAGGAACCTGTCAAGAGAGCCAGTTTCAAGTCTGGGAAGAGACCCTGTAGACTCTCAAAATGTTGCTCTGCGAGGATTTCTGTTGGTACCATTAGGGCAGCCTGATAACCAGCTGTCACCGCCGCAAACATAGCCAAGCCAGCGACTACCGTTTTTCCGCTCCCCACATCTCCTTGTAAGAGACGATTCATGTGGTAGTCGGACTTCATGTCGGTCAAAATTTCCTGCAAACTCTTTTCTTGAGCTGGGGTCAGAGCAAAAGGAAGACTTGCTTTAACTGCTGTCACCTTTTCCTGAGACCAATTCAGAACCAGGCCACTTCCCTGAACTCTATTTTCAGACTTGAGCGTCTGTAACTGCATTTGGAAGTAAAAGAGTTCCTCAAACTTGATACGGCGAAGGGCCTGCTTGTATTCTGCCAAATCCTTGGGGAAATGCATGGCACGAACAGCCTGACAACGGGACATGAGTTTGTATTTGTCCAGCAAAGACTGGGGAAGATTTTCTTCTATCAAGAGGTCCAGTCCCTGATCAAAGGCTGTCTTGATAACTTTGACCAGACTGGCCTGACTGATTCCCTGAGCCAAGCGATAGACAGGTTGGAGGTCATCTTCCACCTGAGCCAGGACCTTCATCCCTGTCAGACTAGCCTTAGCCCGATCCCATTTTCCAAAAACAGCAAGGGTTGCTCCCAACTCTATTTTATCAGCCAGATAGGGCTGGTTAAAGAAATTCACCGCAAAAACAACTTCTCCTTGCTTGAGGCTAAAACGCAGGCGATTGCGCTTGAAACCATAATACTGGACACTGGCAGGAGTCACGACTTGACCAGATAGGACTGCCTTCTCCCCGTCTTCCAGTTCCAGAACTTGCTTGGTCTTGAAATCTTCATAACGGAAAGGAAAGTAGAGCAAGAGGTCTTGCAAATTTTCAATTCCTAGTTTGGCGTATTTTTCTGCTGACTTTGGTCCCACACCAGGCAAGACATGCAAGGGTTGATGTAGATTCATGCTCCACTCCTTTCTTTTCTAATAATATTCTCTTGGAATGCGGTCGCTGAGAAGACAAACCACCTCGTAGTTAATAGTCCCACGGTAGGTCGCTACCTGAGTAGCTGTGATCTCCTTGCCACCATTAGAACCAATGAGGGTGACTTTTGTTCCTAAGGGATAAAGCTTAGGCAGATGAATAGTGATTTGGTCCATAGATACCCGCCCAACGATTGGGCAAGCTTGGCCATCTACCAAGACAACGAAATTTTGCATATCTCGTGTCCAACCATCCGCATAGCCGATTGGCACCGTCGCGATGACTTGCTCGCTATCCGCCTGATAGGTAGCTCCGTAGCCCATACAAGCTCCAGCTGGAACTGTCTTAACATGGACCAGAGCAGATTCCAAGGTCAAGGCTGGTTTCAAGTCATAAGGGAGATTTAAAATCTCTCCACTGGGATTGAGACCATACATAGCGTCTCCCATACGAACGGCATTAAAAATAGTCTCTGCATGCCAAAGAGTCGTTGCCGAGTTGCTAGCATGAACCAGCTCTGGAAGACCTTTCATACTGGCCAAAATAGTTTTAAACCGTTCTAACTGTTCATTAAAGTAGTCATCTGATTCCTCGTCTGCAGTAGCAAAGTGGGTAAAAATCCCTTCAATACGAGCACCATGTTGTTGGAGCAAGTCTTGAGCCTGTTCAGCTTCACTGGCCTCTCGAAAACCAATCCTTCCCATTCCTGAGTCAATCTTGAGGTGAACTGTTAAACCTGCTAGGTCTTCCTCACTAGATAACAGTGCTTGAATCCACTCCAGTCCAGCCACAGTCAAGGTGATGTCGTATTCTTTAGCTAGGGAAACAGCTTCGATTTCAGAAACTCCTAAAATGAGGATTCGCTTGCTCAGTCCAGCCTGTCTGAGTTCAATGGCTTCATCGATATTGGAAACGCAAAATCCATCTACATCATCTTGAATCGCCTTGGCAACTGCAACAGCCCCATGTCCATAGGCATTGGCCTTGACCACAGCCCACTTGAGCGTTCCTTCAGGTATATGAGCCCCCATTTGCTGAATATTTTGTCGAATAGCTCCCAGATGAATCAGAGCCTTGGTTGGTCTATGTGGACTAGCTTTCATGATTTTCCTCCAAAATAACACTAGCTGTCACAAACTGATCTGTATGGCTGATAGACAGCCAAATCTTTCCTGAAAATGGTGACTGACTAAAATAAGGCGCCCCGCGTTCATTGTTCAAGACTTCCAAATCTTGAAAACTGAGCTTCCCAATGCCCGTTCCAATAGCCTTGGAAAAGGCTTCTTTAGCCGACCAGCGACCTGCCAAATATTCGATTTGTCTGCGCCCTTTAAGACTGTTAAACCGCTCCATTTCCTTAGCGGTCAGCACGCGCTTGGCAAAGCCTTCATGTCGTGTAACTGCACTTTCTATCGAAGCCAATTCTTCGATATCAATTCCATGTCCAACTATCATTCTCATCAAAAGGAGTTGAGATTCCCCCAACTCCATCCTTTTCATTTATTTTGTCAAGGTAGCATAAATCTCTTCTACCAAGGCCTCTGTATTTTCCCAACCTAAGCAAGGATCTGTAATAGAGCAACCAAAGACCTCTGGTTGATTTTGACGACCATCTGCTAGGTAGGATTCAATCATAAATCCTCGAACTGTCTTTTTGATTTTCTCGTTCCAATCACGATTTTGCAAGGTCTGACGAACAATCCGAATTTGCTCCATATATTGCTTGCCTGAGTTATCATGGTTAGTATCAATGAGAATAAACGGATTTTCAAGTCCCATGGCTTCATAGCGCTCAATGGCATTTAGCAAGGTTTCATAGTAAAAGTTAGGCTCATTTTTCCCATATTCATTAACTGCCCCACGAAGGATGACGTGGGCCAAGGGATTTCCTGAAGTCTCAACTTCTTGACCATGGAAGAGGAAGGTTTGCTTGTTTTGAGCAGCATAGATGGCGTTAAACATAACACCCAAATTTCCAGAGGTTGGATTTTTCATCCCGACTGGGGCATCAATCCCTGAAGCCACAAAACGGTGCTCTTGATCTTCTACAGAACGAGCTCCTACAGCATGGTAGCTGACCAAATCATCTACCAAGACCAGATTTGACGGATAAAGCATCTCATCTGCCGTTGTCAAACCAGTCTCTGTAATCACGCGGTAGTGCAACTGGCGCACAGCCTGCAAACCATTAATCAGACTCGGAGCCTTAGAGGTATCTGGTTGGTGAACCAAACCTTTATAGCCGTCTCCGTTAGTACGAGGTTTAGCTGTATAAACACGCATAACCATAAAAATCTTGTCCGCCACCTTCTTCTGCAAAGCGGATAAACGGCGGGCATATTCCAAGACAGCCTCTTCATTATCAGAAGAGCAAGGGCCAATCACCAAAAGAATTCTATCATCTTCTCCTGAAATAATGTCTGCTAATTCTCTATCACGACGCTCCTTTAGTCGCAAGGCTTCCGCAGACAATCGGGTTTCTGCCTTGATTGCTTCAATATCGATTTCTTGACCTTTTTCAATAAATGCCATCTTATTCTCCTAGCGTTTGGTATATTTCTCGAACGAGGGCTTCCGTATTTTCCCAACCTAGACAAGGGTCTGTAATGGACTTACCAAAAACCTCTGGTTCGTTTTGACGGCCGTCTTCTAGATAAGACTCAATCATAAAGCCACGAACGTACTGCTTGATTTTTTCATTCCAATCACGATTAATCAAGGTCTGACGGACAATTCGAATCTGGTCCATGTATTGCTTACCAGAGTTGTCATGATTGGTATCGACGATGATAAAAGGATTTTCCAAGCCCATTTTCTCATACTGGGCAATGGTATCCATCAAATTATCATAGTAGTAGTTGGGAATATTCTTACCATACTCATTGATTGCTCCACGAAGAATGGCGTGCGAAAACGGATTCCCAGTTGTTTCCACTTCTTTTCCTAGGAAAAGGAAACTTTGTTTGTTTTGAGCAGCATAAATCCCATTAAACATAACATTGAGATTTCCAGAGGTTGGATTTTTAAAACCAGTCGCAAAATCTGCCCCACTTGCTACAAAGCGGTGTTGCTGATCTTCAACTGAACGGGCACCAACTGCCATGTAAGAAATCAAATCATCCACAAGCGGAAGATTTTCAGGATAAAGCATTTCATCAGCTGTTGTCATACCGGTTTCCGTAATAACACGATAGTGAAGATGGCGCACGGCTTTGATTCCGTTGATGAGACTAGGCGCTTCTGCCGTGTTAGGCTGGTGAATCAAGCCCTTATAGCCATCTCCGTTGGTACGGGGTTTGGCAGTATAAACACGCATAACCATAAAGATACGGTCTGCCACTTCTTCTTGTAGGACTGCCAAACGCTTAGCGTACTCAAGAACAGCTTCTTCATTATCAGATGAGCATGGCCCGATTACCAAGAGAATTCTCTGGTCTTCTCCACGTATAATGGCTTCTAGCTCTTGATCGCGCTGTGATTTTCTCTCCAAAGCTTGGCCTTCTAATTTTGATAAGGCACGAACTTCTTCAATATTAATTTTAGGACTTTTTGCTGTAAATACCATAACTCATCTCCTTATAAAGCAAACGGATACCAAGTAAAAATATACTTTTCACAAGGTATCCGTCTCTAAACTATCTCATTTTATTGTCTTTTTCCGTGACAGTTTTTAAACTTCTTACCAGAACCACATGGGCAAAGTTCATTCCGTCCAATCTGGCTCAAATCCAAATCTTCTGGCATATTTGCTTGGTGGGCAGCGATATTGCGAGTCGCTGTTGTACTGATATGGTGTTCTGCTTGTGGTCTTTCTTGTTCATGAATTTGTGCTTTCATCATCAAGCGTGTCACATCAAACTCAATCGAACCAATCATGTCATTAAACATACGGAAACCTTCTGCCTGATACTCAACAACAGGGTTGTTCTGAGCATAACCACGAAGTCCAACCGCGTTACGCAATTGATCGAGGGCATCAATATGATCTGTCCACTTGTTATCTACCACTCGTAGAATCAAGACTTTTTGGAATTCTTTGACTGCTTCTTCATCGCGTAGTTTTGAAACTTGACTATCGTAAACTTGCAAGGCACGTTGGAAGAGCTCTTCCTTGATGGCCTTATCAGACAAGCCTGACAAGTCGTCCATCGTAATTGAATCTTCTGGAAGCAAGTTGTACTTAGCAAAGTTCAAAATCGCTTCAAGTTTTTCATCTTGTTTCGCACGCGCATGACCATCAACGACACGACCAATCGTGCGTTTGATCATAGAGTGAATTTCAGGTGCCAAGTCACGGTCTGCAGTGATGACATCGTAACGTTGAGCATAGATAATCTCACGTTGTTCACGCATAACATCATCGTATTGAAGGACTTGTTTACGGGTATCATAGTTATTACCTTCGACACGTTTTTGAGCCGCTTCAACCTGACGTGTCAACATACGAGACTCGATCGCCTCTTCAGACATATTCAAGCGTTCAAAGATTCCCTTCAAGCGTTCAGAACCAAAACGTTTCATCAAATCATCTTCAAGAGATAGGTAGAATTGTGACTCACCTGGGTCTCCTTGACGACCTGAACGTCCACGAAGCTGGTTATCGATACGACGGCTTTCATGGCGTTCTGTACCAATCACACAAAGTCCTCCAAGTTCACGAACCCCTTCACCAAGCTTGATGTCAGTACCACGACCGGCCATGTTGGTTGCGATGGTAACAGCACCACGTTGACCAGCATTCATGATGATTTGGGCTTCTTTATAGTGGTTTTTGGCATTCAAGACTTCGTGAGGAACACCAGCTGCGACCAATTTTTTAGAAATGTAGTCACTGGTTTCAACTGCAACTGTACCAACCAAGACAGGCTGACCTTTTTGGTAACGAGCCTTAACGTCTTCGACAACCGCCTTAAACTTAGCCTCGATACTTGCATAAAGAAGGTCTGAGTGGTCAATACGTTGAACAGGACGGTTGGTTGGGATTGGAATGACACGAATGTTGTAAATTTCACGGAATTCTTCTTCCTCAGTCTTACCTGTACCTGTCATACCAGACAATTTCTTGTACATACGGAAGAGGTTTTGGTAAGTGATTGAGGCAGATGTCTTGGTTTCATCCTGAATTGGCACACCTTCTTTAGCTTCAATGGCTTGGTGCAATCCATCAGAATAACGACGACCTTCCATGGTACGACCTGTAAATTGGTCGACAATCAAGATTTCTTGCTCTTCGCTCACCACATAGTCAATATCGAGAAGCATGATGTAGTTGGCACGAAGGGCGTTATCGATAAAGTGAGTCAGAGCTACGTTTTCGATGTCATAGAGGTTTTCAAGTTTGAAGTAGCTTTCAGCCTTGTCAATCCCTGAATCAGACAAACCAATAGTCTTAGACTGCACATCGATGATGTAGTCGTCTTTGTCCAAAGATTTTACATAGTGATCTGCCATGTGGTAGAGCTGACTGGTTTCAACCGCATTAGCACCTGATACGATCAATGGTGTACGCGCCTCGTCAATCAAGATAGAGTCAACCTCATCGACCAAGGCATAGTTAAGTGGACGTTGTACCATGTTTTCAGCGCGAACGACCATGTTGTCACGAAGGTAGTCAAATCCGATTTCTGAGTTGGTTGAGTAGGTAATATCACACTCATAGGCTTCTTTTTTCTCCATTGGAGATTTGGCAGCCAAGTTAATTCCTACTGACAAGCCAAGCCATGAGTACAATTCACCCATTTCAGTCGCATCACGTTCTGACAGGTATTCATTGACCGTAACTACGTGAACCCCTTTGCCTGAAAGGGCATTGAGGTATACCGGCATAGTCGCAGTCAAGGTTTTCCCTTCCCCTGTACGCATCTCTGGCACGTCACCATGGTGAAGAACGATTCCCCCCATGACCTGAACCTTATATGGGAAGAGTCCTAGGACACGTTTAGCACCTTCACGGACAACCGCAAATGCTTCATAAAGCAATGAATCCAGTGATTCTCCATTTTGATAACGTTCTTTAAATTCAACTGTTTTTGCTTTTAGTTGGTCATCTGTCAAAGCAGCCATTTGGTCTTCGTATTTGAAAACCTTGTCAGCCATCTTTTCCAGACGACGGATTTCTCCTTTATCATTTTCGATAATTGTTTTTAAAATATTAGCCATGTTTTTCCTTACTTTAAATTCCGAATATTTTAGAATGTTCTTTTAATTTTAGCACAATTACTGATTATTTTCAAGGAAGAATCCCCATTTTGAAAAGGAAAAAGAGGCTAGTTTCCAAGCTAACCTCTCTGATTTTTATGATACTTTAATTTCCAAAAATCGGCAAAATAGCAAATAGGATAAATAGATTTATCCAAAAAGAAAGACAACAGATAAGTCCAAAAACAAAGAGACTGACTTTCTTGGACAGCAAGGCCATCAAAATCGACAGAATTCCAAAAACTAGTAAAACTTTCTGCATGATTAAGAGATTGATAGATATTCCCAGAACTGGTTTATCCCAAGGAACAAAGAAGAAAGCAATCCAGATCAACAGAACTAAACCAATATAGACCTTGGAATAGCGTGTAATAAATGATTTTAGATGTGCCATAAGCCACCTCCTATCAACAAAAACCATATAAATCAATGCCTTCCACCGTTAGACTTCCCTAGTTCCCGTCTCAAGCGAAGCATTTTTTTGAAAAAGATATAGGTTAACCAATCACTGGCAAAAGCGATAAGTAGTAATAATAACCAAACGCCCCAAGACTTGATATCTGCCACATTTCTCAATAGAATATTGAAAAACAGGACTGAAAAAACTGTCCAAGCAAGGCTAAAAAGAGCATAGAGGGTGATGTAAATCCAGTAAAAATAGTAAAAAAATGGGAAAATTTCACTATCTCTATTATCCTTGTCAATCCAGCTGAAAAAGTAAAACCAGGGAAATAAGATTATCAATTTAAACAAATGTTCCATCATCGACACCTCTTTTTGATAGCGTTTTCTTCAACTTCATTCTATCAAAAAAATCTGGAAATGTCATTCCAGATTCTACTTTTTTATTTGCGTTTTCTTGCGATGAGATGGATTGGTGTTCCTTCAAAGACAAAGGCCTTGCGGATTTGATTTTCCAAGAAACGCAGGTAAGAAAAGTGCATGAGCTCTTCTTCATTGACAAAGATAACAAAGGTTGGTGGTTTGGTTGCCACTTGGGTCGCATAGAAAATCTTAAGACGTTTTCCTTTGTCTGTCGGTGTTGGGTTAATGGCAATGGCGTCCATAATCACATCGTTCAAGACAGCTGATGGAATACGTGTGTTTTGACTTTCACTGATTTGCTTAATCATCTCAGGAAGTTTGTGGAGACGTTGCTTGGTCAAAGCGGATACAAAGATAATCGGTGCATAAGGCAGGTATTGGAACTGCTCACGAATATCTTCTTCCCAGTTTTTCATAGTGTGGTTGTCTTTTTCAAGCGTATCCCACTTGTTGACCACGATAATCATCCCTTTACCAGCTTCATGGGCAAATCCTGCGATACGCTTATCGTATTCACGAATGCCTTCTTCCGCATTGATGACCATTAAGACCACATCAGAGCGGTCAATAGCACGCATGGCACGCATGACAGAGTATTTCTCGGTATTTTCATAAACCTTACCAGATTTACGCATACCAGCCGTATCAATCATGGTAAACTCTTGACCATCTGTATCTGTAAAGTGGGTATCAATGGCGTCACGAGTTGTTCCAGCAACAGGACTAGCAATGACACGGTCTTCTCCCAAAATAGCATTAATCAAGCTTGATTTTCCAACGTTTGGACGACCAATCAGGCTAAACTTAATGACATCTGGATTTTCTTCCTCATATTCATTTGGAAGGTTTTCCACAATAGCATCCAGCACATCCCCTGTACCGATACCATGTACAGATGAGATAGGCAGTGGTTCACCCAAACCGAGAGCATAGAAATCATAGATATCATTTCGCATCTCAGGGTTGTCCACCTTGTTCACTGCAAGGATAACTGGTTTGTGGGTTTTATAAAGCTTACGGGCTACGTATTCGTCTGCATCGGTAATTCCTTCCTTACCAGACACGACAAAGACGATAACATCTGCTTCTTCCATGGCAATTTCTGCCTGGTGCTTGATTTGTTCCATGAAAGGAGCATCGACATCATCGATTCCTCCTGTATCAATCATGCTAAAGGAACGATTGAGCCACTCACCCGTCGCATAGATACGGTCACGTGTCACTCCTTCGACATCTTCTACAATGGAGATTCGCTCACCAGCGATCCGATTAAATAGGGTTGATTTCCCAACATTGGGACGTCCTACAATGGCAATAGTTGGTAGGGCCATAATTTCTCACTTTCTACAATAACTTCTTCTGTTCAAGATTTTTTCTAGTTGAGCTTGGTTCAGCTTGACCAAACTGTTCTGCTAGGCGCTGACTCCAGCTTGTGGTCGCACGCGCCCCAGCATAGTCTGCCTGTACACGGTCATAATTTTCAATCGCATCAACTGTTTGTTCCTGATATTCTTCCTCAAACACCACCTGATGCAATGGCAAGCGAGGTTTGACTTCATGTTCTTCATTTGGTATTCCTAGTGCCATTCCAAAGACAGGATAGGTGTAGTCAGGCAGATTAAAGAGCTCTGCCACTTCTTCTGACTTGTAACGCACCAAGCCAATAATGACACCACCATAGCCCAAGCTTTCAGCTGCCAGCATGGCATTTTGACCAGCAAGAGCCGCATCGACCGAACTAATCAAGAGACCTTCCACACCTTGAGGTTGGAATGAATCCGTATGAAGTCGTGCTCCCTTTTCTGCTCGGTTCAAATCTCCGACAAAGAGAAGAAAAACAGCAGACTGGCGAATGGCTTCTTGAGGCACCAATTCATACAAGGCATCTTTCTTCTCTTGACTTCGTACCACAATCACAGAGTAGGATTGGAAATTCTTCCAAGACGAGGCCATTTGGGCTGCTGTCAAAATCTCATTTAAGTCTGCTTGGGGAATCTCTTGCTCTTTAAATCTGCGCACTGAAGTATGAGCCTTCATCAGTTTAATCGTTTCTGTCATCGACGGTTCACTCCTTCTAAACGAGTCTCCTCAGCCAAATAACGGATGCGTTCCATGACCCGTCTGGCTTCCCAGGTTTCGTCATTTCCATGTTTCCCTTTAGCGAAATGCAACTCCAAATCTTCAAAGTTGAAGTTGGAGGTGAAAAAGGTCGGTAAATCTTCCTGCATCCGATATTGGAGAATGACTTGCAGGATTTCATCACGTACCCAAGCAGTTGATTGCTCGGCACCAATATCATCTAAAATCAGGACTTCAGAAAGCTTAATCTCATCCACTAAGGTCTTAACATTACCATCACCGATAGCATTTTTGACATCGATGACAAAACTAGGATAGTGGAGAAGAGTGGAGGAAACACCACGTTTTTCTGATAAATCATGAGCCAAGGCAGCCACCATGAAACTTTTACCCACACCAAAGTCTCCATACAAGTAAAGACCTTTTCGAATAGCTGGATATTGCTCCACGAAGGCTAATAGCTTTTCAAAAACTGGCAAGCGCTCCAAATCATCCAAGTCAACTTGAGCTAAACTAGCTTTCTTGAGACTGGCTGGCAGATTGATTAACTTGAGACGGTTCTTAATAGCCGCTTCTTTTTCCGCCGCGATTAGTTCAGGAGTTTCTTCATAAGAAACATCCGCATAGCCATGATTCATAACCAAAATCGGCTTGTAGCCTTTGGCAATATAATCCGTATCACCACGAAGAAACTTGTCACGCTCGGTGATGTACTGATTAAACTTGGAGATACTGCGATTCAATTCCTCTGGAGTAAGGGATTCTTGCTGGATAAAGGCCGCAACATCAGGGTCCTTCATGATTTTCTGGACCAAATCTTGATAATGAAAACGGCTAGGTTGACGTTTGAGTACGTCTCCGACACTTTCCATCTAATCTCCTCCTTTTTCTAATCGAGCTAATAGTTCTTGTTTCTTACGTTCTAGTTCCAGACGAGTTTCCTCGCTGGTTTCATTCTTATAATCTGGATTGCTCCACTTGGGTACATTGGACTTGGCAGGACCGAGTTTACTAGTCTTTTGAGCCTGACTCTTTTGCCCTCTCTCACGGATGCGCAAGACTGCCTCTTCTGCCGAATGAATCTTTTGATAGGCGTAGTCATTAGCTACCTTCATGGCATATTTCTCATTGATATTTGCCGAATCTACCTTATTAAAGGTCAACAAGAGAATAATATTGATGACTTCGTCCAGCAAGCCCAAGCCAGCCATCTGTTGCAAAAGTTCTCTTTCTGTTTGGGTAATACTTGCCTTACGAGTTTGCTTGATTTCTGCTAAGAACTGCAGGGCAGTTTTACTTTTGGCTTCCTTGATAATGGTTGCTTCCTTAGGACTAAAGTCAGAGGAAACAGGTTTTTGAGCAATTTTTTCACGCATGCGTTTGGTTGAAACGACCTGGGAAACAGCTGTTGACTTGGCCAATTGATAGGTTTCAAACCAAGTCCATTTCCTCTCCTCGGCAATGGCAAAGAGGTTTAATACATCGGACTGCTCATCCGCAAAGCGAAGCCCATCTCGAGCCATCAGCTGACGAAAATGGTCTAAGTCAAAATCGTTGGCCACTTTCTTCTTGAGACTAAGGTCTTCTTGACTTCCCAGTTCTGCTAAGTCTGGAAAGACTTGATTGAGTGAGACAGGTATTTCTTCTCCCTCAGCACTCTCAACTTTCAAATCTTCCACAGCTGCATCACCAATCTTTTTCTCCAAGAGTCTACGATAAACAGGATGTTCCAAAAAATCCTGACTTGAAAGAGGAGCATGGAGGGCTAGCTGATAAACATCCCCCTTTTGATAGAGGGTTAAGAGATTAAAAGCAGATAGGATTTTCAAGGATTTTATCAATCTATCCATTCCAAAGTTAAGATGGTTGAGAATACTTGAAAAGAGGTATTCCTTTCTACCATTATCCCAAAAACTGATTGTATAAAGATAAAGGCTCAGTGCCTCCTGACCGATAATCGGGAGGTAGCACTGTACCAGAGATGAGGTATCTTGCGACACCCGATTATTCTTTAGATAAGAAAAACGGTCAATTGGCTTCATTTATCTTTCCTTTTTCTTTTTAGAGGATTGGGTGATTTGTTGGAGCAAGCTCTCTAGTTCACTGACATCCTTAAAACTACGATAGACACTGGCAAAACGTACATAGGTAATCTCATCCAACTCAGCCAACTCCTCCATGACGAGTGAACCAATGTCCTCACTTTGAATTTCATTTTCATTTCGACCACGGAGTTTCTGTTCGATACGATTGACTACCATGTTGATTTCATCACTTGACACAGGACGTTTCTGGGCTGAGCGGATAATCCCATTAAAGATTTTATCTCTGGAGAACTGTTCCCGTGTACCATCTTTTTTAACAACCACTAAGGTTCTTTCTTCTACCCGTTCGTAGGTTGTAAAACGGTGCTGGCATTCATCGCACTCACGTCTTCTACGAATAGTGTTCCCTTCTTCTGCTTGGCGACTATCGATAACACTTGACTTGGTAGCCCCACATTTTGGACAACGCATCCTTTCCCTCCTTATCGTTTTCTTTTCATTATACCATTTTTTAAACGATTCCCAAAACAATTCTTCTTTTTGCTTGACAAGTTTTTTGTTTTGTTGTATTATTTAATTAAGACAAAAGGATAAAAGAAAGGAGACCAAGATGTCCTGGACATTTGACAACAAAAAACCCATCTATTTACAGATTATGGAGAAAATCAAGCTTCAGATTGTTTCCCATACGCTGGAACCCAATCAACAGCTTCCGACCGTGCGAGAGCTGGCTAGCGAGGCAGGTGTCAATCCAAACACCATCCAAAGAGCCTTGTCAGACCTTGAACGAGAAGGATTTGTCTACAGCAAGCGCACAACTGGACGATTTGTGACTGAGGATAAGGAGCTAATCGCCCAGTCACGCAAACAATTATCAGAAGAAGAATTGGAACACTTCGTTTCCTCCATGACCCATTTTGGCTATGAAAAAGAAGAACTACCAGGCGTAGTCAGTGATTATATTAAAGGAGTTTAAGCCTATGTCATTACTAGCATTTGAAAATGTATCCAAATCTTATGGAGCAACCCCAGCCCTTGAAAATGTTTCTCTTGACATTCCAGCTGGAAAAATTGTCGGTCTCCTCGGCCCAAATGGCTCAGGGAAAACAACCCTGATTAAACTAATCAACGGCCTCTTACAACCAGATCAAGGACGTGTCCTGATCAATGACATGGACCCAAGCCCAGAAACCAAGGCTATCGTAGCTTATTTGCCTGATACGACCTATCTCAATGAGCAAATGAAGGTCAAAGAAGCCCTAACCTACTTCAAGACCTTCTATAAAGATTTCAATCTTGAACGCGCCCATCATCTACTTGCAGACCTGGGCATTGATGAAAATAGTCGTCTCAAGAAATTATCAAAAGGGAACAAGGAAAAGGTACAACTGATTTTGGTTATGAGCCGTGATGCTCGTCTCTACGTTTTGGACGAACCCATTGGCGGGGTGGACCCAGCAGCTCGTGAGTATATCCTCAATACCATTATCAACAACTACTCCCCAACTTCTACCGTTTTGATTTCTACCCACTTGATTTCAGATATCGAGCCAATCTTGGATGAAATTGTCTTCCTCAAAGATGGAAAAGTCGTCCGTCAAGGTAATGTAGATGATATTCGCTATGAGTCAGGTGAATCCATTGACCAACTCTTCCGTCAGGAATTTAAGGCCTAAGCAAAGGAGATTATTATGTTTTGGAATTTAGTTCGCTACGAATTTAAAAATGTTAACAAGTGGTATTTAGCCCTCTACGCTGCCGTGCTCTTCCTTTCTGCCCTTATCGGGATACAAGCACAGACCTATAACAATCTGCCTGTCAAAGAAAGTCGACCTGTTTTACTTATTTTTCTAGCCCTCGTCTTTGGTGGCTTGATGATTACACTTGGAATTTCAACTCTTTTCTTAATCATTAAACGCTTCAAAGGCAGTGTCTATGACCGACAAGGCTATCTGACTTTGACCTTGCCAGTTTCTGAACACCATATCATCACAACCAAACTAATCGGTGCCTTTATCTGGTCGTTGATTAGCACCGCTGTCCTAGCTCTAAGTGCTGTTATTATTGTGACCATAACGGTTCCAGAATGGATCCCTCTTTCTTATGTGATTACATTTGTAGAAACACATCTCCCTCAGATCTTTCTTACAGGTATATCCTTCCTACTAAATACCATTTCCAGCATCCTCTGCATCTACTTGGCTATTTCCATTGGACAGCTTTTCAATGAGTACCGTACAGCACTCGCTGTTGCAGCCTACATTGGTATCCAAATCGTCATTGGATTTATTGAACTTTTCTTCAATCTTAGTTCTAATTTCTATGTCAATTCACTTGTAGGACTTAATGATCATTTCTATATGGGAGCAGGTATAAGTATTGTTGAAGAACTCATTTTCATAGCTATCTTTTACCTCGGAACCTACTACATCTTGAAAAACAAGGTTAATTTGCAATAGTTTCATAATCAAAAAGGATAACATCTCATCGTAGAGAGGCTATCCTTTTTTCTTTTATCTCATTTCTGTCTAACTTTATCTTACAGACGAATTCTTCTAGCCAATTAAATAACAAAATCTGATTTAAAGGTCTTGCTTAATTTCTCTATTGTGTCACTATCATTATATTCCTTACATATTCTCATAGCTTTGGAACATTCTTTTTTACCTAACTCTACTTGATTCGTTTTTATGAGATAAATACCTTTTAAAAAAAGCAAATAATTCTTTTCAAAATAATATCCTTGTCTGGTCAGTAAATTTTCTAAATCATCTATAAAAAATTGAGCGCTATCTAACAAATTATTTTTTAATAATAATTCTAAATTAAATAAATATAGGGGAATTACTCTATGTGTTCCCATATCTGTTTTTAAAAAATGTCGTGTTTTATTGATTACCGCTCTATATAGTAAGCTAATGGTTTTAGTATTCAAAAAAACACCGAATGATAGAAAATTTTCAGTTCATACTCCATCCAAGTATCTACCGAAAGCAAATACTTGATTAGCTCATTGCATTTAGAGATATTGTAAGGAAGGTTTGCAAGCCGATTAATCTGTTGTTCAGCAATCAATTTTATGTGAAAATTGCATAAACTTTTTTCCTGCTTTTGTTTTAGCTCTATTTTATCCACTAATTCTTGAAGTAGAAATATATCTGGAGAGTTTACAGCATGTTCTAATTCTTCAAAAAAACATTCTTTTTTGGAATAATAGCAATGAACTAATTCTTCAAATTCCGAAAATGATATTCCCAGACGATTTAACAAAATGTAAAAATGATCAATAGATAATTTTGTAATGCCATTTTCGAAACGAGAAATAGTTGATTCACTAATCTTATCACAAGCCAAATCTTTAAGACGAAAATTTTTTGAAATACGAATATCCTTTAAAACCGCTCCAAAATTTTCCATACTATCCCTCTTCCATTTCTGCAAAAAATAAAACCTGTTTTTTTATTTATGATATGATTATATCAAAAACAAAACAGAAAGGACAATATGATTATGAAAAAATTTTATTGTCATCAGTTGCTTTACTGAGCCTAGTGGCAACATTACCAGTAAATAATCCAGTTTCTGCTCAAGAATCATCCTCTCAAGCGACTTATAGTAAGTCAAGTGGAAGTTGGATAAAATCTGGTAGCCGTTGGTGGTATAAACATTCTGATGGTTCTTATACTACAAATGGATGGGGAAAAATAGGTGGCACCTGGTACTATTTTGATAGTGAAGGTTGGATGAAGACAGGTTGGATTAAAGAATATGGAAATTGGTATTATCTAGATGATAGCAGTGCTATGAAAACAGGATGGTGTAGGGTATCGGGTATTTGGTATTATTTAAATACTAGTGGTGTCATGCAAACAGGATTACAGACTATCGGTGGGAATGAATATTATTTAAATACTAGTGGTGCTATGCAGACAGGTTGGCAAAACATTGGGGACGATACCTATTTCTTTGCTAGTAGTGGAGCAAGACAAACGATTAATCGTCGGGCTTTAGTTCTTGGTGAAACATCAACGAGAGCAGTACCTATCGAAGATGTTAATGCTATGGAAAAGGTATTTAGTAACCAAAACTTTAGTGAAGTTGTTCGTTTCCCTGATAAAACAAAAGCTGAGATTATTGCAAAAATGCAAGAACTTTTCAAATCTTCTAGCGAAAGCGATGTGAATTACCTTTACCTTACTTGTCATGGAGGAAGAGACGGAAGAATCTATCTTGGTAGCGATGGTCTAACATTTTCAGGTTGGGAATTGGCATCTATACTGAAACAATACAAAGGCAAGTTTGTGGTTATGCTAGATTGTTGCTATTCAGGAACAATTATAGATGTAGGTGAATCAGATGAAAAGGTTGCCTCCAAGTCTGAAGAAAAATTTGATGAACAAGCATTTTTGGCAGGATTCTCAACAGGAAATCTAGCAAGCAAGAATGGTGAAATGCTTGATTCTAAATTCCTCGTACTATGTGCCTCTTGGAAAGGTGAAAAATCGTATAGTTTAGTCGGAATAGGTAGTCTTGCCACCAGATACTGGGCAATGGGTACAGGTTGGGATTCACTTCAAAATAGAATGATTTCGCCTATGGCAGACACCAATACTAACGGAAAAATCACTTTAGAGGAACTGTATCAATACTCTTATCCTCTAGTCCTTGAAGCTGCATCAAGCAGTAATAAGAAGCAACATGTATCAGTTTATCCAGAAAACAGTCAATTTGTTTTATTCCAAAAATAAGGAGTTAAGAAAATGAAAGTATCAAAAAAAATCACACTATTTGGTTTATCTCTAGCTGGTCTAGCTTTACTAGCTTTCCCTCATTCAGGAAAGGCCTTCGAGCTTGAAGAAGAGTGGGGTATTAAGGGTGATGTTCAATATCAAGATGGCAAAATTCTCCGATTTAATAATGGCAATGAAGTAGATATCAAAGTATTGGATTTGCCAAAAACTGAGAAAATCGAGTGGAAAGTTACTTTAAATGGTCAAGATCAGACAGTCAATTTCCTAGGTCAAGAAAAGGACAAGTCTATGATGGGTGTAGAGGGGCGTTACCTTAATTTCTATGTACCTTATGGCTATAGAGGAGATATAAAGGTAGAAGCCAAGAGCGGAAATGAAGTAAAGACATGGTCCACTAAAGTGGTAGATGATGTATATAATGACGGTGGAAAGAGTGGTTACTTCCGTATTGACGAATCAAATGATCAACACACCTACCTTGATACTAAATGGGACTATCAAACCAAGACCTACACTGCTACCTTACCAGAGACTCTCAATGGTCAAAAAGTCTATGCTTGGGCAGAGGAGTATGGTAATATTAAACTTGTAAAACCAGGGACTATCAGTCATAAATATGATGATGGAGGAGTCTTCAGAGAACTTTATCCAATTATAAAATCAGAAAGCTGGCTAAATCTAAAAAATAATCAAGGTGAAAAGTGGTACTATCAAAAACAAGGCCAATTAGTGCAGAACGATTGGGTTAAGGACAAGGGAACTTGGTACTTTATGAATGATAAAGGTGTCATGTTCAATCAAACTTGGCTCTATCAAGGTAGCAACTGGTATGCCTTTAAATCATCAGGAGCTATGATTGCTAGTGACTGGCTATATTATAACAACAATTGGTATTACCTAAAAGACTCAGGTGCTATGGCAACTGGTTGGGTAGACTATAATGGAACTTGGTATTACCTAAAAGACTCAGGTGCTATGGCAACTGGTTGGGTAAACTATAATGGAACTTGGTATTACCTAAACAACTCAGGTTCAATGGCAACTGGTTGGGTAAACTATAATGGAACTTGGTATTACCTAAACAACTCAGGTGCTATGGCGACTGGTTGGGTAAACTATAATGGAACTTGGTATTACCTAAACAACTCAGGTGCTATGGCAACTGGTTGGGTAAACTATAATGGAACTTGGTATTACCTAAACAACT
>NZ_GL732488.1:176702-179394 GCF_000187745.1 Streptococcus sp. M334
ACTGTTGGTAACTATAATGAACTTGGTATTACCTAAACAACTCAGGTGCTATGGCAACTGGTTGGGTAAACTATAATGGAACTTGGTATTACCTAAACAACTCAGGTGCTATGGCGACTGGTTGGGTAAAAGATGGAGGTCAGTGGTACTATCTCGCATCATCTGGTAAGATGCTTCACAATACCTATACACCTGATGGCTACTATGTAGATGCCAGCGGCGCTTGGAAATAATCTAAAGTATACATTTTATTCCATCAGCTATTAGTGCACCTACTCAGACTAAATGTTAGCAGAGGTGCAAGAAAAATCTAGATAATAATACAAAAAGCGAATCGAAACAATGAATTCTGTTTTGTTCGCTTTTTATATTCTATTCGAGAAATTATGGAAAATAATCTCTCTTACTTATTAGACTTTTATTCAATCTAGATTTATAAAAGATAATCCAGATTGAATATTCTATAGAAAATTAAATGCGTTATACCAAACAATGTTTCTTTGTTTTTTATCTCTTTATCATCCACTATAAAATTAGTGAAATACTAATTTTTATGGTATACTAGTGATAATAAATAGTTATCGGTAGGAGAATGACATATGGATAATAAAACATGTTTTGTTGTTATGGGATTTGGTACAAAAAAGATTCCAAATACTAATATTGAAGTAGATTTAAATTTCGTCTATAACGAGCTTATTAAGCCAACAATCATTTCAAAGAAGCTAACATCTGTTTATGGTCAAGAGCAATTCAGGGCTGATGAGGTATATACAACAAAAAGTATAACAAAAACATTCATTGAGGGAATATTTAAGGCTGACATTGTAATAGCAGATATTACAACTTTGAATCAAAATGCAATCTATGAATTAGGATTACGTCATGCTATGAAACCTAAATCAACCATTATATTGTGTGATAATCATACTGCTCAAATAAAGTTTTTTGATATCCAAGATTTACCTCAAATTAGATATGATTCTGATAAATTAAATGAGTATTCGGAATTTAGAAGAATACAGGAGTTATTATCAAGTTATATTGATAATGCAAAAAATTCTGATGACCACTTTATCGATAGTCCTGTTTTTGAATCAAATTTGTACCATGTTATTAGCAATTCTTTAACATCTTCTCAAAGTAATACTACCACATATAATTCACAACAATCATGGAGTGAATTAACTAAAGTAGCTAATGCTTTAAAAGATTCTCAACAATATGTAGAGGCTGAAATAATATATAAACAAATCTTAGATAGCGGGTTTGTTGACGATGAAATAGTTGCGGGTTATCTTCTATCTTCATATAAAAAAGATGAAACAAATCTCGATAACCTAAGAGATTCTCAACAAAAATTAATTCCATATCTTGATATAAAAACAACAACTTTTCATAAAATTTTAGGCATATATGGAGCAATTTATTTGCGTATCTTCTATATTACGAAAAATAAAGATGACTTACTATCTGCAATTCACTTCTATCGTCTAGGTATGAATTATGAAGATAATAATATTTATTGTGCCAGAAATTATTGTGCCAATTTATTAAAAATTGCAGATGTAGAGACCGACATAGAGGTTATAAAAGAGCATTACTATACTGCTAAATATACCGCAAAATATATCTTAGGATCACTGCCTACTTTAGTTCGTAAATCTAGCGAATATGACGATATTTGGTTGAAATCTAATCAAGAAGAATTGTTATTTATTTCAGGTTTAATTTCCGACTTAAAAATTGATATTACTGGACTGACTGATAGACAGTCTAAAACAATTCGAGAAGGTCGAAATATATTAAAAAAAGATTTATCAAAAATACGCTTACTGATAAATGACTAGATTTCAATAAGTATGTTCCCCATCTTTTACAAATTTATATTTTTGTTCAACCATAGTTTTCCACTCTTGGAGACTCTTTTGAAATTCATCTGAGTGTAAATAGTGAAGGATTTCGTCTTTTGTGTTCAATTCGAATTCTGGGGCTGTAATTGAATATTCGCCTTGCTTTAAAATCCCTTCCTTTGTTATATTTTCTTGTGGAATTGTTAACATGGGAAGTCCAAAAGTGAGAGCTAAAATCCCTTCAATGTGACAATAAACACTAGTTATCCACTTGTTTTTTAAGTGGATTTCTTTTGATGCAAAAAAGTCAGGATTTATTTCTGCATCCTTTTTCCTAACTCCTTCATTAATAAATGTTTGACCAAATGCTAAAACAATAATACCATAGCTTCTTTGTATCATTTCCCGTAAAGAAGTCACCACTTCATATGGGGAGTATTCAGCAGCTTGTAAGGTAACGCATTCAAAACCACTTTGCTTTAACAATTTTGTAAATTCCTTGATAAAAAAGCTTTGATGTTGAGTAAAGGGGTTTGGCCTACTCAAAAATACCTGTATTTTGTTTTCACTCATAGAAATTTCTCCTACCGATAACTATTTATTATCACTATACAAAGCACCTAAATAGGTTTATAATAGCATGATTATTGATAAAGGAGATTTTTATGGATTATAAACTTATTTCTGCTTACTTAGATTATTGCAAAACTCATAAGCGTTTGAGTTCACACACGATTCGCGCTTATAAGAATGATCTTATGCAATTTTATAACTCAGACCATGATAATATCGAATCCTATATAGAACACTTGACACAATCTAACATAAAACGAATACAT
>NZ_GL732488.1:179414-257523 GCF_000187745.1 Streptococcus sp. M334
AATCTAAAATACCAGAACATAATTGAAGAGAATCCCTTCAATCAATTTGCGCTTTTCAATTTTAGAACTGAAAAAGTATTGCCTAAAACGATTCCGCATGACATTCTGAAAAGTATTTTTTATATATTTAGAACAGAAAGTAATTGTATCTAAAACTGATTATCAAAAACAACACGCTGAAAGAAATCTACTGATTATTTCACTTTTACTTTCAACAGGCATCAGAATTTCTGAACTTTGCCACATTCGTCTCAAAGACATTAATCTTTCCAATAAGACACTCCATATTATAGGAAAGGGTAAGAAAGAACGTATCCTATTTTTAGGAGATCAAACAACCTTCAATTTATTAGAAACATATATAAATAAAACAAGAAATGAATCCAATGATTTCCTGTTTCCAGGGAAACATTCACTTAAGCCATTGTCAGATCAAAGTGTACGTTTAGTTATAAAAAGAATCGTTGAACAAAATAACTTTTCTAGAACTATTACACCGCATATGTTTAGACATAGCTTTGCGACAATGCTTCTAGATAATGATGTAGATATTCGATATATTCAACAAATTCTTGGACATAGTTCTATATCAATCACACAAATCTATACTCACGTATCTCATTCAAAACAAAAAGAAATACTTAGTTCTTTTAATCCTGTATCAGCGATTCATTCTGAAAAAAAATGAACACTCATTAAACACACTTATTTCATATATTTATAATTGTTTTACTATATTCTAATAAACATTAATAGTATAGTAGATTGAAACAAAATATGCACAAATATATTAGGGTGTAAATTAATTTCTAGAAATGTTTTAGCAACCGTAGTGTACTATTGTAGATTCAATCTGTTTCATATCCCAACTTTAAAAACTTTTAGAGTAACAAATGAAGTATTTGATAAAAAGGAGTATAATATCTTTAAAACGGATTACATGTATATAGATAAGGAGGGCAATTCTTTATGCTGAGAAGATTTGTTACCAAGAAGCACCTCGTACTTTACTTCTTTTCTATTACCATTACTTGGCTGGAAGCGATTATCACACCAGCCCTTGTTCAGAATATTGTTGCTAGTTTTACCAATCAAGAACTAGGCCTTCTTTGGAAAGTTTTGATTTTAGGAATCCTTGGTAATCTCATCCTCTTAATAGGTTTGGCTGGGAAACGCTATTACTACGCCCGTTTGATTACTGATTTCAAATATGGAATCAAGAGTGCTATTTTCAAGCGATTTTTAAACAGTTATGAGATTGATGAAAAGGATATTTTATCTGACCTAGAAAACGACGTCAAGCAACTAGAAGAAAGTTATATTGAGCCAACGGTCATCATCATTTCTTCTCTTGGCTTCACCACTGTGTCCATTCTCTATGCCCTATGGACCAATTTTTACCTGGGCTTGATTTTCATCCTCTTCTACTCCTTTCCTGTACTCTGCAGTGCTATCGGATCAAAGCGTTTGGATTCACTTTCTGAAAAGCGGTCAACTGTTAACCAGAGCTACTTAGCAAGCTTGACAAATTTTATTGGCGGTAGCCAACAAATTCGCCATTATCAGGGGCAAGACTACTTTTTTGCTCGCTATCAAAAGCAATTACAAACCAGTCTAGATACCGAAATTAACTATGAAAAGCAACGAACTTTAAATAGTCTCTTGATCAATAGCATCGATGCCTTTTGTTCTGTCACACCAATCGTCATCGGTGGCTTTATGACCTACTATAATTATTTAGATGCAGCGAGTTTTGTGGCCATCTATCTGGTTTCCCATAATATCGGCTATCAATTCCAAGAGTTGGCTTATTTTACCAACACCCGAAAAGCAACTCGAAGTCTTCTCAACAAATACCAAAAACTTTTAGGTCAGTCTGACTCCATCTCGCCTAGAAGCATAGAAAACATTTTCCCTATCCAACTTGACACCATCTCCCTAAAAAAAGATGGGAATATCCTCTTATCTCCGATTTCCATACACATCAAGCAAGGAGAAAAAATTGCCATTATCGGGGAAAGTGGCTCTGGTAAGACAACTCTACTCAATATCGTTCATGGAGAAGAGACACCGACAAGTGGACAGATTAGCTTTGCTGGTCAAAACCTGTCTCGTCAAGAAATCACGAGTGTTAGTTCCTATATCCTCCAAGATAGCCATTACTTTGACACGCTCTCTCTAGAAGACAATATCCTTCTAGGACTGGATAAAAAACAAGAGACTTTAAATCATATCCTCAAAAAAACAGGATTAGAACATTTGAAAAATCGAACGCTCAGCAATGATAGTCTATCTGGTGGCGAGAAACAACGCCTAGAAATTGCTCGCGCCCTCTACCACGATAGCCAACTCATCTTAGCTGATGAGATTAAGGCCAATCTTGACTTGGAAAATAGCAGAAAGATTAGCGACTTGCTCTTCTCCCTACCACAGACAGTCATTGAAGTCATTCACCACTACACGGAAGAAGACTTAAAACACTACGACCAAGTCATTCACTTAAGCAAAGAAAAGTAATACTCTATAACATACGATTTTAAAAAGCAAGGAATCCGAATTCCTTGCTTTTTAACTCAATGAAAATCAAAGAGCAAACTAGAAAACTAGCCGCAGGTTGCTCAAAACATGGTTTTGAGGTTGTAGATAAGACTGACGAAGTCAGTCACATATATACGGCAAGGCGACATTGACGCGGTTTGAAGAGATTTTCGAAGAATATTAACTCAATATCAAACTGGCTACTATAGGGCTGACAAAGACATAGAGAATACCGGTGACACCGATAGCCAAACCACCCATGGCTCCTGCTACAGAGCCGTATCGGAAGGCTGTTCCCGTTCCAACTGCGTGGCCTGTTCCTCCAAGAGAAAGACCAACAGCTACTGGGTCGTCAATTTTCAACCACTTCAAAAGGGTTGGGCCGATGACACTGGTTAAAATCCCAGTCGCCACTACAACCACCAAGGTCACAGTCGTCAGACCTTGCAATTTTTCTGTGATTCCCACTGCCATGGCGGTTGTTACTGACTTAGGAAAGAGAGAAATGGCTAGGAAAAAGTCCATTCCAAAGATTTTTGCCACAAGGGCTGTGAAAGAGGTATTGACAATTACTGCTAACAAACTACCAAAGAGAATACTCCGAGCATGGTGCTTCATCAAGTGAAAACTCTTATAAAGCGGAATCCCTAGAGCAACAGTCGATGGGACAATCAAGTTGTTCAAATAAACCCCACCTTGGTAGTAATCTTGGTAAGAAATACCCGTCACTTTTAGAAAAATGATAATAAAGATAGCTGACAAAAGCAAGGGCGTTGTCAATGGATGGGGAAAGCGTCTGTAAATCAGCATTCCCACTAGATAAGCTAAGATAGACAGGGCAAGCCCAAACAGGGGATTGGAAACAAATTCACTCATTTGGCATCTCCTTTCTCATAATCTCCCTCAAACCGTCTCTTGATAAACTGAACTACCAAGGCTATGAGGATAATATTGATAACAGCTGCAAAAAAGACAATCAAAACAATGGGCAAGAGATAAGGAGCAATCACATCAAACTTTTCCATGATTCCCACTGCTGGCGGCAAAAAGAGAATGGTCATATTGGCCAGCAAGAAATTCCCCACCATGTTGACATGCCTGGTTCTCAGCCACTTGAATTGTAGGGCTAGAAAGAGAATAATCAAACCGATAATACTGCCTGGGATGGGCAAATGAAAGAAACTGGAAATCCCCTCTCCGATTAGAGAAATCACAAAGAGAATCATTAATTGAACATATAATTTCATCCTAAACTCCACGAAATAGACTTCTGCATACCAGTTTACTCTTTTTTCAGAAAATTTCAAGGAAACACACAAGAGATAATGAAAATTAGAAAGGAAAGGGGATACAGACAATTAAAACTAGTGAAAACAGGCATGATTTAGGATAAGAGATGCCAGCGTCCTTCTTGCCAGCTCTCTTGAAAAGTAGTATAATTATTGCATGCGCAATCATCTTGTGATGCAGAGATTGTCCGTTAATGGACCTTCTTCTATTGATAACTCTAAAAAGAAAGGAGATACTATGACCTATTTGGAAAAATGGTTTGATTTCAATCGGCGTCAGAAAGAAATCGAAAGTCTCTTGGAAGAGACCATCGCCCAGCAGAGTGACCAAAGTCTGACCTTGAAAGAGTTCTACCTACTCTACTATCTGGACTTGGCTCAAGAAAAATCTCTACGCCAGATTGACCTGCCGGATAAGCTTCATCTGAGCCCGAGCGCTGTTTCTCGGATGGTAGCTCGCTTGGAAGCTAAAAATTGCGGTCTGCTTAGTCGCAGGTGTTGTGATCAAGATAGACGCTCTAGCTTTATCTGCCTGACAAGTGATGGCCAAAAAACACTGGCCTCTCTACAAAAGGCTGTCGAAGCAAGCTTGGAAACTGGTTTGGATTTCTTGATTTAAGATGATTTTAGAAAAAAGTTGCGTGCGCAATCATTTTTCTTGACATTCTCTTTTACAAGGAGTAAAATAAAATCATCATCAAACAAAGGAGTTTTAAACATGATTGAAATTACCTATCTAGATGCCAGCAAGAACGCAAGAACTGTAACCTTCGAATCTTATGAAGACTTTGATCGTTCACAACAAGCTTGCCTTATCGGCGTCGCAGACTACTACCCTGTCCAAAAATTAACTTACAACGGTCATGATTTGGACTACCATGGGACTTACGGAGATGTCTTCTTCTATCTCATGAAACAAGATTTAAGCCAATATAACTAAAAAAGGAGAAATACAATGGCAAAAGCAATTACAGATGCAACATTCGAACAAGAAACAAAAGACGGTTTGGTCTTGGTAGACTTCTGGGCAACTTGGTGTGGTCCATGTCGTATGCAAGGACCAATCTTGGATAAATTGTCTGAAGAACTTTCAGAAGATGTCTTGAAAATCGTTAAAATGGACGTTGATGAAAATCCAAATACAGCTCGTGCTTTTGGAATCATGTCTATCCCAACTCTTCTCTTCAAAAAAGACGGCCAAGTAGTGAAACAAGTTGCTGGTGTACACACAGCAGAACAAATCAAGGCCATCGTTGCTGAATTGAGCTAATCACACTAGAGACCAAGTACTTTCTTTGGTCTCTTTTTTCTTGCCCTTTGCCTTTTTTCAAAAAATATGCTAGACTGTAGGTAGAATATTACGATGTTTGGGACATGCCATCGCTAAAAAAAACCTTGACTTGGTATTTTTTAGCTCCCTCAAGGGAGCTTTTTGCGTGCTCTGAACATTTCCCATTTCGGAAGGAGTACTATGAAACGTCAATCTGCCTTGGTCGTCTTTAGTGGCGGTCAAGATTCTACAACCTGCCTCTTTTGGGCTAAAGAACACTATGAAACTGTTGAAGCCGTCACCTTTGCCTACGGCCAACGCCATCACCTCGAAATTCAAGTGGCTAGAGAAATTGCTAAGGAACAGGGTATTCGTCATCACATCCTAGATATGTCGCTGCTGGGGCAAATCACTGAAAATGCCCTGACCTCTGATCTGGAAATCAAGCAAAAAGAGGGAGAGGTTCCCAATACCTTTGTTGATGGTCGCAACCACCTCTTTCTATCCTTTGCGGCAATTCTTGCCAAACAACGGGGCATGAAAGACATCGTGACAGGTGTCTGTGAAACAGACTTTTCAGGCTACCCCGATTGTCGGGATGTCTTTGTCAAATCCCTCAATGTCACCCTCAATCTTGCCATGGATTACGACTTCGTTATCCAAACACCTCTCATGTGGCTAGACAAGGCTGAAACTTGGGAGTTAGCCGACCAACTCGGTGCCTTTGACTATGTTCGTGAAAAGACCTTAACCTGCTACAACGGGATTATTGGAAGCGGCTGTGGAGATTGCCCAGCCTGCCACCTACGTCAGCATGGTCTAGATGTTTATCTCTCACAGAAAGGAGAGGCCTAATGTTTTTTGCACCCAAAGAAATCAAACAAGAAACTGGGGAGTCTCTGGTCTACAATCCTCACAGAACCTTGGTATCAAAAGAATTTACCTTTGATGCTGCCCACCACCTCTTTCACTATGAGGGAAAATGTAAGTCCCTGCACGGCCACACCTATCATTTGCAGATTGCTGTCAGTGGATTTTTAGATGAACGGGGCATGACCTACGATTTCGGAGACATCAAAGCGGTCTACAAGAACTACTTAGAGCCCCACTTGGATCATCGCTATCTCAATGAAACTCTTCCCTATATGAACACGACTGCTGAAAATATGGTTTACTGGATTTTCCAAACCATGAGTCAAGAGTTGCCAGACGAGCGCGGTCTCCGTTTGGAATACGTTCGCCTCTATGAGACTCCGACTGCCTTTGCAGAGTTTAGACGGGAGTGGTTAGATGACTAGGGAACGTGTCCTCAAACTACCAGTTCTAGAAATTTTTGGCCCAACCTTTCAAGGCGAAGGTCGTGCTATCGGGCAGAAAACCATGTTTGTCCGCACTGCTGGTTGCGACTACCACTGCGACTGGTGCGATTCTGCCTTTACTTGGGATGGTTCTGAAAAACCAACTCGTATGACAGCTGACGAAGTCATTGCTGCCTTGGATAAACTAGGAAGCTACGACTACGTCACCCTATCTGGGGGAAATCCTGCTATCCTAGCAGCCAACATGGCCGAATTGGTCACTAAACTCAAGGAACGTGGTGTAACTCTGGCTGTTGAAACCCAAGGTTCTCGCTGGCAAAATTGGTTAAAAGACATTGACCAAGTCACCCTGAGTCCCAAACCTCCATCATCCAAGATGGAAGTCAACTTTGAAACCCTTGACTTTATCGTTTCTCAACTGGATCCAGACAAGGTCACCTTTAAAATTCCTGTCTTTGATGATGCGGATTTAGCCTTTGCCAGAGGCATACAAGAACGTTACCAACCAGATGTTCTTTTCTTATCGGCAGGAAATCCTGAACCCAAGGCCACAGGCAATATTGTCCAAGACCAACTGGACCGTCTCAAAGAACTCTGGGAACGTGTCGCTACCGACGACAGCTGGGGCAATGTCCGCGTCCTTCCTCAACTCCATACCCTCCTCTACGACAACCAACGTGGTGTTTAAGATTAGAAAGAAAAAATTATGTCACAACAAGAAGAAATGAAAAACCTCAGCCTCCTCGGCAACAAAGAAACCAACTACATTTTCGAATATCAACCAGAAGTCCTGGAATCCTTTGACAATCGTCATGTGGAAAATGACTATTTCATCAAATTTAACTGTCCTGAATTCACCTCACTTTGTCCGATCACTGCTCAGCCAGACTTTGCGACGATTTATATTTCCTACATTCCTGACAAGCTCTGTGTTGAGTCAAAATCCCTCAAACTCTACCTCTTTAGTTACCGAAATCACGGAGATTTCCACGAAAACTGTATCAACACTATCGGGAAAGACTTGGTCAACTTGCTAGACCCTCGCTATTTAGAGGTCTGGGGAAAATTCACTCCTCGCGGTGGCATTTCAATCGACCCTTACTACAACTACGGTAAGCCTGCAACCAAGTATGAAGGCTTGGCAGAACAACGCCTTTTCCAACACGACCTTTATCCAGAGAAAATTGACAACCGTTAAACTCATACAAAAAGCCCTGTTCCTCAAGATAAGGAGCAAGGCTTTTTGAGTTTCAATTATTCTTCTGTTCCAAAGCAGTTTTTAGCAACAAGGGCTGCAAGAACACCACCAACGATTGGCGCAAGGATGAAAATCCAAACTTGTTGAAGGGCTGCACCACCTACCAAAACAGCTGGTGCCAAGCTACGTGCTGGGTTAACTGAAAGTCCAGTGATGTTCAATCCCACAAGGATCATTGCCATCAAGGACAAACCGATTACCAAACCAGCAATCGCGCCATTGCCCTTGCTTTCTGATGTCACGGTCATGATAACCAAGACAAACAAGAAAGTTGCAATGACTTCAAACAAGAAACCACCAAAGACAGTGACACCGTTTGCCAAGGCATTTTCACCAAGACTAGCAGTTGACATCCCTGAATTAGCCAAGAGGAAGAAGACAGAAGCAGATGCTAAGAAGGCTCCAACTACTTGTCCAAGGATGTAGTTTACAAGCTCTGAAGATGACAAACGTTTGTTTACAAACATAGCAATCGAAACAGCTGGGTTCAAGTGAGCACCTGAAACAGTTCCGATTGAGTAGGCTGCGACTACGATTGCCAGACCAAAGGCAAAAGCAATTCCAAGGTGACCAAGGCCATCAAGACCATTTCCAAAAACAACAGCTCCTGTTCCGACGAACACAAGCATGAACGTACCGATTAACTCAGCAACAAATTTTTTCATTTTCTTTCTCCTTTTTTCAAAAACTAGGTACTAGTCTATCAAAAGTAGGAAAGGGTTTCAAGAAAATTGATTGGAAATTTTCTTGAAAATCATGAAACAACTCACTTGTCCTTAGTATTGAAAAGACTGGATAGCTTGTTTCAAGTCATCTTGTAAACTATTTCTCTGGTCAAGTTGAACATAGACTTCCAACAAACAGGATCTGAAGTTAGAAAATTTATAAAAATCTTCCCTTTCTTCTATCGGGAAATCAACAGTTTTTATCCAAGAAGCTACTTGCTCTTGCTCCAACTTCCCTTGTAAAATAGGTTCATAGATCACTCTCGCTAAACGCCAATCCTCATCATCTGTAAAACGAATCGAAATTCTTTTAAATAGTTGGCCAAGTATATCAAATACTTCATGAACTCTGTTTTTAGGAAAGTCTGGATGACAAACCACCTCTGTCAGTAAATCGGCTCCATGTGCAAAAGCGTGAACCCAACCATACTGACTTGAAAAACCCGTTGTATCCTTTTCTTTTGAAAGATAATACAAACCTTGATTGAGCATCGTATTTCTGATATGAGTTTGCAGCACTTGATAAAAAATAGAGTGTTCATTACCATCAGCTGATAAGAGATTTGCATAAATAAGCGCTCTAAAAGAACGTTCAAGTGTTGACAGACCTATCTCATAAATCTCTTCATCTAGTCCTCCATCAGATGAAACCGCTTCAGCAATAAACTGGAATTGTTCCTGTGTAAATAGCTCTTCCTGAATCCCCCTAGTAAAGCTTGTAAAAACAAGGTCATCACGAATTTCTGAAGAAGGATCTCCCAAATGATCAAGCAACCACTGGATTTCTTCCTGATGATAACTTGGTTTTTCTTCTGTTATTTTTCTAAGTAACTCTTGATACATACTCGATACCTCTACATTTCTAGCAACTTATCAAAAAGCCAGCCTTAAATGACTCAATATTGAATTCTTAATTAAATACAATCTAATATAAAATGAAGTAAACAACTATCAATACCAGTTCTACAGCAAGTTCAAATTTAACACTACAACCTTCAACGGAATTTTTGAAAATAGCTACAACTAAGACAAATAGAATGACACTTAACAAGCCCATAAACATCATTCTAGAACAACCTCTCTATCCCCTTACTCTCCCAACTGGGCACTGTAGGCGATAATCTGGTCAACTGTGTCTGACAAGAATTGGATTGTATCACGGAGTGGTTTATCTGTTGAAATATCAGCACCGATAATCATAGCTGACTCAAGTGGTGTCTTGCTACCACCTGACTTAAGGAGATTGAGCCAGTCCTCAGCTCCAGTTTCTGAGTTTTTAAGATGGAGGTAACCTGCAGTCGAAATCACAAGTCCAGCTGAGTAGGTGTAACTATACAAGCCCATGTAATAGTGAGCTTGACGCATCCAAGTCAAAGCCGCATCATCATCGATTTCAATAGCATTTCCCCAGAAATCCGTCAAAACTTCCTTCATAATGCTGTTGAGTTTGCTTGCTCCGAAGGTTTCTCCTTCTTCAATCAGTGTGTAAACCTTACGCTGGAAGGCTGCTTCCAAGAGGTGAGTGATAAAGTTATGGAAGTAGGTATCTGTCAAGCGGTGGGCAAGAGCGAAGCGTTTTTGACGAGGGTCGTCAGATTGGTGCTCCAAGTAGTCACTTAAAAGCAATTCATTGAAAGTTGACGGTGCTTCAACATAGTAGGTCGACATGTGGGCGTTGAAGTAGCTTTGGTGATTGTCTGAAAAGATGAATTGACCAGAATGCCCGATTTCATGAATCAAGGTATAAACGTCGCTCAAACGACCTGTCCAGCTCATGAGGACATAAGGGTGTACGCGATATGGATCCGCTGCATAACCACCAGAATCCTTGCCACTGTTAGCAGCAAAGTCCACCCAGCGCTCTTCTTGATAGCGAGCAACTTCCTGACAATATTCTTGCCCCAAAGGTGCGACTGACTTCATGACCAAATCGTAGGCATCATCAATGCTCACTTCAGGATTAAGGGCGCTATCCAAGTCCAATTTCCAGTCTGCAAAGGTCATCTTTTCAAGACCATTCACCTTGGCAACATGCTTGAGGTATCTCTGAGCAACTGGCGCAAAATCCTTCATGATGAGGTCAATCTGACGGTCAAACATGGCACGGTCCACTTCTTGCTCAGCCAGAAGATAATCAAAGACTGAGTCGTAACCCTTCATATCTGCCAATAGTTTTTCAGACTTGACTTGGGCTAAATAGGCTGCCGCAGCTGTATTTTGGTGCTTACGAAGCCCTTCCGAGAAAGAACGGAAGGATTTCTCACGAACCTCCGCGTCCTCGTGATTTTGGTAGAAATTCTCATAGGTCACAAAGCTATTTTTGTAAGTCTTGCCATGGGCTTCAAAGTCAGCCATTTCAAAGTCCCCAGCTCGCATCTTGGTGTAAATATCCTGCGGACTGTAGAAAACTTCACCCAGATTGGTCAAGGCCTTTTCCACATCAGCCCCTAGATAGTGGGCTTTTTTGATTTTGGCCTGACGAATAGCTGCCGTCAAGTGAGGCAATTCACCCAAACGATTCAAGACTTCCTCGTCTGCTGCCACCAAGGCATCGTCAAAGAAGGTCAAGGCTACGCTAGCATCTGTTTCAAATTCCATCCCAGCTTGAGCAATATTGGCAAATTCGTCATTGCTATAGTCCGTTGTCTGAGGCATAAAACCATAGTTTCCAATATGGCTCATCTGAATGTAGATTTGTTCCAATTCTGCAAAGGCCTTTTCAAAATCCTCAAAAGTATGAAGATTGCCCTTGTAATCACGGCTAAATTGATTGATGTCTTCACGAGCCTTCTCGATCGCACGTAAGAAATCCTCACGGTCTTGATATAGGGCTGTTAAATCCCAAAGTTCCTTCTCTGGAAATTCTGAACGGTGTTTTTGTTCCATTTTCTTCCTCTTATTTCTCTAATTCTAATAAAACACTAAGGGCTGATAAGGCGTAAAGTGGTGCTGTTTCTGCTCGCAAAATACGAGGACCTAGGCCTGCCAAAACGGCTCCCTTAGCTTCAAAACTTTCAATTTCCGCTGGTGACAGACCACCTTCTGGACCAAAGATAAAGAGCAGTTTGGCTCCTTTTTCAAGACCAGCGACTGTTTGTAAGAGCGCAGCGGCTTCTCCCTCTTTTGCTGATTCTTCATAGGCCACTATGATAGAGTCAAACTGGTCAAACTGAGCTAGAAAATCTGCTTTTTTCTCGAAAAGCTTGATACTTGGAACAACATTACGCTTGCTTTGTTCTGCTGCTCCAAGGGCAATTTTTTCTAGTTTTTCAACCTTTTTACCCAATTTCTTGCCATCCCACTTGGCAACTGACCAGTCGGCAGGAAAGGCCCAGATTTGGCTAGCACCCAGTTCAGTTACTTTTTGAGCGATGAACTCCAGCTTGTCCCCCTTGGGAAAGCCAGATGCGATGGTCACTTGGATTGGTAATTCCACATTGTCAGCTAATTCTTCGACCAACTCAAACTGACGAGCTTCCACATCCAGCACACGCGCCAAGCGCTTGATGCCATCATCAAAGACCAAGGTCACTTCATCATCTTCTTTCAAGCGCATAACCTGAAACATATGCTTGCTGGTTTCCTTGTCCTCGATGGTGACAGGGGAGATAGCACTGCCTTTAACAAAATACTGCTGCATGCTAGCCTCCAATCACACCGGAAATATCCTTGGTTTTCTTAAAGACACAGGCATTCCATTCCCCTTGAATCATGTGGGTCTCAAGGAAAAATCCAGCTGATTCAGCCGACTCGCGCACCATGTCCCACTTGTCCTTGATAATTCCACTCATGATGAGGTAGCCTTCATCCTTGACCAAGCGATAGGCATCCTCCGTCAGATGGATGAGAATATCCGCCAAGATATTAGCTACAATCACATCTGCCTCAATCTCAACACCCTTAAGCAAATCTCCTGCTGCTACATGGATGTTTTCCATGCCAGGGTTAAGTTCAATATTTTCCTGAGCAACACGAACTGCTACATCATCTAGGTCATAGGCGAAGATTTCCTTGGCACCAAGTAGCGAGCTAGCAATGGAGAGAACCCCTGAACCAGTCCCCACATCTAGCACCGTTTCTCCACCACGAAGAACCTGCTCCAAGGCAAAAAGACTCATCTTGGTTGTTGGGTGTGTTCCAGTCCCAAAGGCCATCCCTGGATCTAGCTTGATAATCTTTTCTCCCGCTGTTGCTTCATAGTCCGTCCATGATGGCACAATGGTCAAATCATGAGTGATACGAGCTGGTTCATAATATTTCTTCCAGTTATCTGCCCAATCTTCCTCAGCCAAGGCAGTCGTACCCATTTTGACCTCTCCCAAATCCATAAAATCCGTTAATTCTGCTAAGCGAGCCTGCAAGTCCGCCTCAACCACTGCTACATCCACCGTGTCAGGGTAGTAGGCTGTCACAACGATTTCTTCTTGCTGCTCAACCTCTGGGAAAATCTCGCCGAAGCGGTCAACATTTCCCACATAGTCCATACTGTCTTCAATCGCAACACCTTGTGCTCCCAGCTCAATCAAGAGATTGGAAACCAATTCCTCCCCCTCACGCTTGACTGTAACTTTTAACTCTTGCCATGTTTCCATCATTAAGATACCAAGCCCGTAAAACACAAAACCAAAATAGGAAACTCTCTGAAGACGTTTGTGTCTAAGAGAAGTTTATCTTTTTGGCACCGTGTTTAGGGCGGGTTCAGTTTAGAAATGTAACTGAACCATCCTTTCTAATCACTTACTTTTAAATAATCTTTTAATCTCTCTTGCAACTGAGGTACAACTTGACTAGAACTAAGAAATTCCTCAACATTCATGAGCTGATAGCCCTGTCCTTCATCTCCAAATACGATACTCTCAAACTGGTCTTGTGTCAACTGACCGACTAGAAATACAGATTGTTTATCCGCAAAAAGCATACTTGGATAAACCCTACTCCAAAGCAGACAATCCTCAGTCAGATGAATTCCCAGTTCCTCAAAAACTTCACGCTCCACGCACTCAAAAGGACTTTCATCACCCTCTCGTCCACCACCTGGCAGTTCCCACATATTGGGCCAGGGAATGCTTGCCTTATCATCGCGTAGGATAGTCAGAAGCTTATCCCCACAAAACAAAGCAATCTTACAGCCTGTGAAATCAGAAATCTCTATTTCCATATTAGACTCCTTCGGTTAATTCCTTTTCCAGCTCGGCTAACCAGTTTTCATAATAGCGTTTCTCATCCCGTAACATCCGGCTGCTATTCATTTTCTGTCTAGCAATCTTCATAGCCTTGTGAGTTTGAACTACATCTTTCTTTACCTTAAATTGATACCAGGCTTGAATGACCTGCATATCTGCTGTTTTTATAGATAAAAAGGATTTGACCCCTCGAATACTTGCATATTCTTCCGCTTTCTTATTATCTCCTTCTATCAGAGCAATTTGAAGAAGGTATAATTGAGAACTAGTTTTAGACATTGGATTATTTGTTTTCTCTAGCACAGACTGAAACTGTTGCTTTGCAAGCTCTATATTATCATCCAATATGAATACCAACCCCTGAAGAGTCTGAACACTTTCTGCAAAACTCCCTCTCACATCCTCATCAACAGGCATGATAAAGTCTTTTAAATCATATTCTTGAGGAGCTAGTAAGGTCTGGGCAGAATGCCTCAACATCAGGTAGGCGTATTTCGTATTTTCAGGGTGTTGTAGCAATTCCCAAATTTTTGCTCCATCGGTGATGCCGACTGGCAGAACATTGAAAAGAAGAAGAGATAAATTTAGACAAATCCAAGTGCCTGCAAAATACCAGTTTGTTGTCAAAAAACCAAAAAGTGTTGCCAATAATATCAAGCAAAGATGAACTATCAAGCCTCCTGAAAGCATCAAGATGATTCTTTGATCACTTTCATTCTCTTTTAAACCAATATACTGAGCACCAACATTTTTCAGAATGGCTGTTCTACTAAGATGAAACCTGCCTAACTTTTTGGTCAAAATAAAATGTCCTAACCCAAAAGCCACCAGACGATAGCCTGTCAGATAACCACAAAATGCATGACCAAGCTCATGAAGAATCAAGATTACATACATGCTTAGAAAAGCAAAAGCATAACCAAAACTAAAAACTAATAATGCAGAATAGCCCAACTCTGCAAATGCGATGGTTCCACAAGCAAAAGCTAGCATAATAAAGACAACAGCTAGCACATAAACCAAATAAATCCCAATTTTCTTCATAAAATCTCCAACCAACTCCTAATATCTCGGATAAGGATAAAATTCTCCCTCTTCCAAGCCAACTTTTCCTTCTTCAAAGACTTCTTGGTTCCATTCCATGACGAATTCTTCTGCTTCTGGGTCTTCCAAAAAGTCCATGAGGGCATCTAGTCCAACCTCGGCAGTGTCTTTAAGGAATAGAGCAAAATAAGCTAAAAATTCACGAGAAAAACCTTTTTTAGGTAGGTAAGGAATAACCGTCAAATAGTCTTCCTCATTGACTGTTGATTTGGCAGGATTGTAAAAAAGCACTGCTTCCTCAAAGAGAATGTCATCTGACGAAACCTCTCCGTCTTCATCTACCATCTCCACACCTGCAGCGTTTTGCGCTTCCAATAGAAAACTCACTTCAACCGCGTGGTTACGCTTGTCCCAACTAATCTCAAAGTCAAAGGGAAAATTCTTCTCCAACTCTTCCTCTAAAACATCTAAAAATCCGTATGTTGCCATTTTGTCCTCTTTCTATGCGACTCTTTAATCGCCCCGATTGCTCGGAAATATGCTAAAATAGATACTACCATCTTACCACATATACATCAGAAAATCCACGTTAGAAAGGACTGCTATGCCAGACAATCTCGCACTTCGCATGCGCCCTAAAACCATCGATCAGGTCATCGGTCAGGAACATCTGGTCGGACAAGGAAAAATCATCCGTCGCATGGTGGAAGCCAACCGCCTGTCCTCCATGATTCTATATGGACCTCCTGGAATCGGCAAGACCAGTATTGCTTCAGCCATCGCTGGGACTACTAAGTATGCCTTTCGAACTTTCAATGCGACAGTTGATAGTAAAAAGCGACTGCAAGAAATTGCGGAAGAGGCTAAATTTTCAGGTGGACTTGTACTACTCCTTGACGAGATTCATAGACTAGATAAAACCAAGCAAGACTTCCTCTTGCCTCTCTTGGAAAGTGGACTGGTCATCATGATTGGCGCTACAACTGAAAATCCTTTCTTCTCTGTCACTCCTGCCATTCGCAGTCGCGTTCAAATTTTTGAGTTGGAACCTCTGTCTAACCAAGAAGTCAAAGAGGCTCTACAGATAGCTCTAAGTAACCCTGAGCGTGGTTTTGATTTTCCAGTAGAACTAGATGAGGATGCGCTGGACTTCATCGCAACCTCTACAAACGGAGACCTGCGCTCTGCCTTTAACTCACTGGATTTGGCTGTTCTTTCTACCCCTGAGAATGATAAGGGCATTCGCCATATCACTCTAGACATCATGGAAAATAGTCTTCAGAGAAGCTACATCACTATGGACAAGGATGGAGACGGTCACTATGATGTTCTATCTGCCCTGCAAAAGTCTATCCGTGGCTCAGATGTTGATGCCAGTCTTCACTATGCTGCCCGCTTGATTGAGGCTGGGGATCTGCCAAGTCTCGCTCGTCGCTTGACCGTTATCGCCTATGAAGATATCGGTTTGGCCAACCCTGAAGCCCAGATTCATACCGTGACTGCTCTGGATGCTGCCCAGAAGATTGGGTTCCCAGAAGCCCGCATTCTCATTGCCAATGTCGTGATTGATTTGGCCCTTTCTCCAAAATCCAACTCAGCCTATGTAGCTATGGATAAGGCACTTGCTGACCTCAAAACATCAGGGCACTTGCCTATTCCGCGACACCTGCGTGATGGACACTACAGCGGAAGCAAGGAACTAGGGAATGCCCAAGACTATCTCTATCCACACAACTATCCTGGAAATTGGGTCAAGCAAGACTATCTACCAGAAAAAATTCGTAATCATCACTATTTCCAAGCAGAAGATACTGGTAAATATGAACGGGCTTTGGCTCAAAGAAAGGAAGCTATCGACCGTTTGCGAAAAATCTGAAATCCTTTTCAAAAAATTGCACTTTCCTCTTGATTTTTTTTGAAAAAGTGGTATTATATAAACATAGAAACGCTGTGGTGTACGACTTCACACTTAAGTGTTGACCGACTATTTTTTGTATTATTAGGGAAACAAAAGTCTTCTAACAGCATGTAGGCCGTCTCACACGGAAACAGCTTCAGTTAGAGCGAGTTGCCCACCTGCTTAATTGCGCGGGTTCAATACAAACCGTGAAGTTTCGGCACCAATACAGCTTTTTTCTTTGCCTCCTTAGCTCAGCTGGCAGAGCAGCGGACTCTTAATCCGTGGGTCACAGGTTCGATCCCTGTAGGGGGCATCTAAATACAACAGGAAAAAGCCTTGTAAATCAAGGCTTTTTTTGCTTGTCTATAACTGATTTACCCCATCATTTGTCCCACATTTTAAATCTATCTTTTCTTTTTGAATCAAATTACATCTTTACAAATAGTGTAAAGCCAGTTACTTTTGCTTTGATGCCATACAATATTTTCATGTAGAGAAGACAAATTTTATCTTCTCTTTTTATTTTCAAAATAATAAAAACTGATTTTCTTTTCATAAATCAGACTGAAACTTCCAAATTTTCCATTTTGTTTATTGATATTTCCTCTAAAAAGGTGTATAATATTTTTATTATCAAACTATACTATACTATATAGGGGGTATTGAAATGAAATTTTCTAATCGTTTATCGCTATTCCTTGCAGGAGTTGTTTTTGTCCTTTTAGGACTTTTCCTATTTACAAACCCAGTAGCTAATCTTGTTGCTTACAGCTGGTGGATTGCATTTGGTTTACTGGTTTCTTCTATAGCAGCTATTTTAGGCTATTTCTCTGTACCAAAAGAGCTTCGCTCACCAGCTCATCTTTTCCAAGGGATTGTTAATCTTCTCTTAGCTCTTTACCTCGTTGCCTATGGCTTTGTGACGCTGCCAGTTGTCATTCCAACTATTTTAGGAATTTGGTTAATTGTAGAAGCCATTATAGTTTTCTTTAAAGGCAATCGTCTGGGATTGATTTTCCCTATTATTGGCAACCATATCATGTGGATAGCGTTGCTTGCATTTTTACTAGGTCTAGTGATTTTGTTCAATCCAGTAGCTACAAGTGTCTTTGTCGTTTATGTCGTTGCCTTTGCATTTTTAATTGTTGGTTTCACCTATATCCTTGATGCCTTTCGTAAATAATCTAGCTGCCATTTTGGGCATATTAAAATAGCTGGGAAGTTACATTCTCAGCTTTTTCTGTTGCCTCCTTAGCTCAGTTGGTAGAGCAGTAGACTCTTAAGCTATGGGGCGCAGGTTCGAGCCCTGCAGGGGGCACATCTAAATCAACAGAAATAAGCCTTGAAACCAAGGCTTTTTTTAACGTCTAATAGCTTTTTGTAGAAAAGTATTTAAAAATAAAAGAGAAGAGAATCTCTCACTCTCTTCTCAGTATATCTTATTAAATTTAGTTTTTCTTAATCTAGCTGATTTTCCTTTGCAACGACAAATTCCTTAACCAATCGATAGATAACAGCAAATATCGGTGTAAAGAATATCATCCCAAGTAAGCCAAAGAGATTGCCTCCAATACTAGCAGCCGCAAGCGTGAAAATAGCTGGCAAACCAATAGATTGACCTACAACTCTAGGATAAATAAGGTTTCCTTCAATCAGCTGTATAACTTGATATAGAAGAAGAGAAAGTAAGGCTTGAGTAGGACTCACTGTGAAGATAAAAATCGCTCCCACAACACAAGCAATCATAGGCCCTACATAAGGAATGAACGATAGCACTCCTGCAAATATACCTGTCATTACCCCATAAGGTAGTCCAAACAGGCTGTAGCCAACCGCTATCATAACTCCTATGATGACTGCTTCAATCAGCTGACTCATCAAAAATTGGTCATAAGTCTCTAGTGCTACTTGTCCAATGTAAGTTAACTTTGTCACCACTTTCTCTGGAAATATAACTTTTAGAAGTCTACTCGTCATCGCTGCCAGATGTTCCTTACTGGATAAAAATAAAAAGGTAAATACTATAATCAGAAAGGCATTCATTATACTTGAAAAAATATTTCCTATATTACTAGTCAGACCGGATAAGAAGGTTATCAAAGCTTGACTAATAGAGCTAGACTGTCCCTGAATTCCTGATACGATAGTTGACAGCATGTCTTTGGTTACAAATTCCGAGCTGTCTAGCAATTTCCCAAGTTGAGTCAGGACTGTTGAAAGGACTGCTCCCAGCTGACTAATAGTCTGAGCAAGGGTTGGAAGCACCAAAACCAAAAGACAGATCACGATTAAGATAAGAGATAGGAAAACAAGCACCATAGCAATCGGACGGCGCAACCCTGCCTTTACCTTCATTTTAACTAGGAATTCTTCAATTTTTTTCATGGGAACATTGAGCACAAAAGCAATGACAGCACCATAAATCAAGGTAGAAGTTACTTCAAAGAGAGATACTGCCCCTGATATAAAGCTTGATGCATTCAGAATTACAAGAGTAACCAGCCCTATAAAAAGTATTAATGGGGTGTATTTTTTTACTAAATTCATAAATTCTCCTTAATAAACATGTTTAGATACGACTATACTATTTGGTTTTTCAAACTCTCGGTCAAGGTAAGCTTGGTAAGTTCCTGGTGCGATAAATCCTTTGGGTGAGAGGATATCGGTGCCAGCCTGACCGACTATGGTATCAGCCAAGAGCACACAGTTTGTAGATAAGACAAAGTAGGATTTAAACTTAGATTTGATAAATTTATAAAGTTCCCCATCTGTCTCATGTCTGATTTTATAAGCGTAGGTGTAGTCTTCCTTACCATCACCTGTCATGATTTTATCTGCACTTGGCTCCCATGGAATCGTCAGTTGTTTCAATTCAGCCAACTTTTTCTGAACTGCTTTTTCCATTTCAGGCGTCAAATCTATCCCATAACCAAAAAGCGTTTTTTGACTCTCACGTTTACATAGGTCAATGTACTTGTCACGATCACAGAAATATAAGACACCATCTCCTACCATGCCAAATAAGGTCTCAGAAGACGGATCATAGTTGCCATAAGAAATAACACGGCCTTGATAGCAGATATCCACATGACCAATTGCCGAAAACAGAGAGGTCTCAGCTGTATGAACAAAAATTTCAAGCTCCGCTGTCTTACCAGACTTCACCATTCCAAGATGGATATCCTCTCTCTCATCAGCATTTTCCTGCATGAATTTGTTGATTTTTGCTAAAGTTCTTGCAGGGATGAGAGCGGCTAGGACAATAGGTAAGCTAATTCTAATACGACGTTTGAGATGGTTTTTCCCAATTTCCCCTTCAAATAAGAAACCGTCACGGATATTGGACAGACCATAAAGGAAAAAATAAGCCCCTAATACAAAGAGTTGAAAGACAGAATTTCCTGTAGAGGACAAAAGACTAGTCCCACCAAGAAAAACTAGTACGAGTCCATCTAGTAAGAGACGAAAACGAGGTCGAATTTTGTTTTTGCGGTAGAGAACATAGGTGACAAGGTTAATACTAGCATGAAAAATCTGATAAACTCCAATCACAAGAGCCAAAATATAAATCGGCACATCCGTCGCAAGATTGGAGCCAAGCAAATATCCCAGCACTAACAATTTAACCAGTGCAACTCCCAAGGTGTCCGTTGACTGACTTTTTTTGAAAATACGTAATACTAAATCTAAGACCGTTGCTATCCAAGCTAAAAACAGAACCAGTCGAATAACCTTTACTGGCAACCAAGTCCCCGTGACCATCAAGATGAGACCTAGCAGAACAAACAAGAACCCCTGAGCAAGTAATTTCTTACCTGTCAGACCTAAAGATAGAATTTTCGCCATATAAAAACCTTTCAACAATAAAAATTAAACACTCCGATTAAACTGACTAGTAAATAGCCAACACTACAAACAGCCTGTGCCAGCAACATATGGTGACTAGAAATGACTGTAGTAATGTCACCATCTTGTCTTATGCACTTCTAAAATTTGTTATATTGATTAGAAGCCAGAGCTTATAAAAACTAGCTAAACTCGAGAGATAGACACAATTGCGACGAAAAAATGTATAACCAATTCAACTTGTTAAGGTAAGAAAGCATTATTTCCAATCTATTAATTATTCATCTATTACCTATTATGACACAATATTCCCTATAGTTCAACTTTTTACTTGTTTTTATATTACACGGACTAAAAAGTTTTCAACAGTTGATTGCATTTGTTTTAATAAGTTTTAACCTTTCTTGGTTAGATAAAAAAAGAACCATACAGTTTAGAATCTGTATGGTTTTTGCCCCACTTTTGTCCCATTTTTAAATCATGACATTGAAAATACCTAAAATCACTTATATTTCAATATTTTTAATTGCTCTCAATATGAAAGTCCTTTCCAAATCCCTGTAGGGGGCATCTAAATACAACAGGAAAAAGCCTTGATTTACAAGGCATTTTTGTGTAGTCTTAGCACTAAAAAACGATAGAAAAAACACCCCTTCTGAACTGCACCCCAAAAGTTAGACAGAAAAAACCTAACTTTTGTGGCGCAGTTCATTCGCGTCACATGAAGTTATTTAAGCATATCCTTTTCTCTCATTACCATTTTCTGTTATAATAAATCGTACTTCTAAAATAGAAAGGTCTTAAGATGACAACTCTTATTAAACATAAACGTGTAGAATTTTCAGAACTTTTTTATGACTTAGTTTTTGTTTTTGCAATTTCAAAAGTAACTACTTTAATTGACCATCTTCATAACGGTATTTTGACTTGGAATTCTTTCTTTGATTTTTTCATAGCTGTCTTGTTTCTCACCGATTCCTGGATGATTCAAACCGTCTATACCAATCGCTATGGAAAGAACTCTTTATTTAACATGGTAATCATGTTTATCAAAATGGGACTTTTACTCTTTATAGCCAATATGATTGGACCTGATTGGCAACAATATTTTCATTATCTCTGTTGGGCTATTGGTACATTAACCTTTACCTTATTTTTACAATATTTGGTTGAATTTTTTAGAAAATCAACCGATAATGTTAATCGGGAAAGTATCAAAGGTTTTCTATGGATAACAGGTCTAGGAAGTTTAGGAGTCTATCTAGTAGCTCCTCTTCCTATTTACGTTGGAGTCCCTATCTTATTTGCTAGTATTCTGCTAACATTTATTATGCCAATTATCTTGCTTAGTAAAGATAAGCATTACCAGGTAAATCTCCCCCATTTAATCGAGCGCATCTCCCTTCTTGTCATTATTACGTTTGGAGAGATGATTATGGAGCTAGCTAACTTCTTTACAATCGAGAATTTCTCGATTTATTCGGTTCTTTATTTCATTATTATGCTTTCTCTGTTCTTGTTTTATTTTGGTCAATTCGACCATGCTATTGATGAAGAATCTAATCAAAAGGGACTATTTCTAATTTACAGTCACTATCCTATTTTCATTGGACTTCTTATGATGACCGTTTCGATGAGTTTTCTTCTGAATCCTGAAACTAATCTTCTCTTTGCAACCAGCTTCTTTTATATCGGAATTGGCCTCTTCCAAGCTGCTGTCCTAGCAAATGGGCCCTATAACAAACACTATCTTCGCTATTCGAAAAGTTACTACTGTGTCCAAGCTACACTCTATCTGGCTGCCTTGATTCTCTCTTTAATCTTTGCTTCTAATCCTATAATAGTAGTAAGTATTACAACCATTTTAGCTCTAGCTATAGCTATTCATTCTATTTATTTTTATATGACACAGACTAAAAAACATTCCACACCTTACTGGGAGTTGTTTTAATGAGTTTATAAGATTAAAAAGCTTTGGGAACCAAGGCTTTTTTTTCATTAATTTGTTTTTCCATTTTATCCTCCAATTTGATCTCGCACTGACATTTATTTATAACAAAACTATATATCTAGAATAGCATAATCATTAGGTATTATAGGTTTTCAAACCAAATACGAGTCATTCGTTTTTGCCCCACTTTTGCCCCATTTTTAAATCCTGACATTGAAAACACCTAAAAGTATTTCCCTAAAATCAGCTATATTTCAACATTTTTGTTTATTTTCAATATGAAAAGTTCTTACAAATCCATGTAGGGGGCATCTACATACAACAGGAAAAGCCTTGGAATCAAGGTTTTTTTCGTATCTTCTACAAAAAAAGCAAGAGTTTTAGAGGACTATGACTCTAGATGTACATTTTACTTAAATGACTGAAGGTCTTTTCTTAATAAAAACACCCCAAAAATTAGATTTTTTCTGTCTAACTTTTGAGGTACAGTTCAAAACGCGAAATAGCATTTTTTATTTTAGGTTACTAATCTAATCGAATAAACATCATGGCATTTAACAAAGATATGAGTGAGACCGTGTTTATATTATTTGAATAGATCAGTCTCTTATTTTCAATCGGAGGAATAATAAAATTAGAAATGATGATATCATAAGGCGATTCTTCTAAAGATTCCTTTGATAATTCTAATTCAGTCCAAACTTCAAGTTCAAAATTGTTGCTGCAATAATAAGAAAGTGTCTCTGCAACGGATTTTGCATGATACTGATCAAAATTACTCATAACCAGAACCTTCAGCTTTGGCTGATTTTGTAGTAGATTAAGCACCAAATGTTTGGTATGAGTGATGAAGGTATAAGATAGATGATTTACCATCATTGAACTAGAACAAACTTCAAGAGTCTCTAAATAATGAGAAAGCTCTTTTTTTACATCTGAAACAAATTTAGGGAAAATATTTTGAAAATTCCTGATTGTATTCCCTTTTTGATCAAATAAAATAAACTCAGTGGACAACTCCTGACGATACAGATGTGCAGTATTATGCAGATGCCAAATCAGATTATCCTTATTCTCAATCTCAATCTGATACTTGACTGAAATCTGATCAATAAAATCACTCAATAGATGGTAAGATTTTTCAACATAGCTATCCTTTTTTACGCATTTCAAAAAGAGACTTTCATCTATGAAAAACATTTTTTGAAAGTAAGACACAAATAATTGGCAAACAACTTCTTCATCTAAAGAGATATTGTATTCTAATTCAAAATTCTTAGCAACACCTTCTATTCCTTCTACCTGCATTAAAAAATCCAAACTTTGGTCGTTAAAAGAATCTTTCTCTATTTCCATAAAATGACCAAACTTTATTCGATATAGATTAATAACCAGGAGCAGCTTTAGCATTCTATGAGTTGACAAATTCATTGGAAAGCTTGTTTCCTTATAAACCAATTCTAACAATTGAGATAGGGGCTCTGATGAAAAATTTTCAAATGGCCATTCTAGGAAATAATATTTTTCTGAAAAATATTGTGCAAAAAAAGTAACGAATGTCTCTCTCATTTCCAATGATTTGAACAGGGGTCAGACTGATTTCAAATTGAAATTGCTTTTTAATCACTTTATTGATTTGGCTAATAATACGATAGAGCGAAGATGAACTGATATAGAATTCTTTACAAATACTTTCAGCTTGACAACCTTCATTAAAGAAGATAAATTTTAAAATCGAAAAATGAGTTGAATGCTTAAAGAAATGATGGTAAACCATTTCAATATCACTATCATCGGTATTAATAATGCGTATACCATTAGTCGAAGAATGAAAAATCAAGTCAGGAAAAGCAGATTTAACATGGGATAGATCATCTTTGACTACACGTTCTGTACAATTTAATAACTCTGCTAGTTCAGAACGATGAAACTAACGTTTATGTTCAAATAATAATTCTAATTGCCTATGACTTTTTTAGATAATAAATCTCTCATGAATGTCTTTCTCTCTTTATAAATTATCGGATTTCACCTCTTGCAATTATACCACAAAGAATAGGTATAGCATGATATAACGACTTTTACTAAAATCCTTTATTTCGTATAATAATACTACGGAGGCAATATATAAACAATTTTCTTATTTTACCGTCTATTGAGGGCGTGAATACAGAATCAAATTCAAGTCGAAAGATTATATTTTTATTTTTAAAAATTTATATGATAGCAACAATCAAAGAATTTGATTTTTTTATATTAAAATTATATAATAATCAAAATAATTGATTTTTTATATTAAAATTATATAATAGCGATAATCAAAGTAATTGATTTATTTTTTAATATTAAAATAGAAAAGGAGGGTAAGCAATGTTGTGATCTATCATTGCTGGAGGTCTTATTGGACTTGTAGCAGGTAGAATCACTAAAAAAGGTAGTTCTATGGGAATCGTCGCAAATGTATTCGCTGGTTTAGTCGGGTCATCTGTAGGACAATCCCTTTTAGGTAGTTGGGGCCCATCCATCGCTGGAATGGCTTTGATCCCATCTATTGCAGGAGCAGCAATTGTTGTTACTGTAGTATCATTCTTTACAGGTAAAAAATAATTACTTGTAGTAATAAACTATTTTTAAATAGATTAGACGGGTAAAAATAGTTTAAATGTTAAATCGAAAGGATTGTATATGTCAAAAGCAAAGAAAATATGTTTCATTATTTTCTGTATTTTAATCTTGACAATTTTCCTTCCTGTTTTGATAGATTATCATCAAGTTAGTGATCTAGGCATTCAGCTATTTAGCTGGAGACAGAATCATTTCGTTGAATTTTATCTCTCTAGATATATATTCTGGGGGATAGTGGCTCTATCAACTTTAGTTTTGTTATCGATGTTAGTTGTGTTGTTTTATCCCAGACGTTATTTGGAAATTCAACTTGAAACTAAAAACGATACATTAAAATTAAAGAATTCTGCAATCGAAGGTTTTGTTAGAAGTTTGGTAAGTGATCATGGATTGATCAAGAACCCAACTGTTCATGTAAATTTACGAAAAAATAAATGTTTCGTTCATGTAGAAGGTAAAATTCTTCCTTCGGACAACATCGCTGACAGATGCCAACTAATTCAAAATGAAATAACTAATGGATTGAAGCAATTTTTTGGTATTGAGCGTCAGGTTAAACTAGAAGTTCTAGTAAAAGACTACCAGCCTAAACCAAAACCTCAAAACAAAAAGACTGTTAGTCGTGTGAAGTAAGGAAGTAAAAAATGGAATGGCTTAAACAATATCGATATCCAATAATCGCAGGTCTCATAGGCGTATTTCTCGCTTGTTTGATTATCTCCTTTGGCTTCTTCAAAACAATATTTGTATTGATTTTAGGAGCACTGGGAGTTGCAGCTGGATTATATATCGAAAAAAACTATATAGATAAATAAAAATTACTAATTTAATTAAAGGAGTTTCATATGTCAAACGAAAAAAACATTAACACTAACGTAGAAAAGAAAGATGCTACTGCTGTAGCTCACGAAATCAAAGGGGAACTTACTTACGAAGATAAAGTTATCCAAAAAATCATTGGTCTGTCACTAGAAAACGTTTCAGGTCTTTTGGGAATCGACGGTGGTTTCTTCTCAAATCTTAAAGAAAAAATCGTTAACAGCGATGACGTAACAAGTGGTGTTAACGTAGAAGTTGGTAAAACACAAGTCGCAGTTGACTTAAACATTATTGCTGAGTACCAAAAAAATGTTCCAGCTTTATATTCAGAAATCAGAGAAATCGTATCTTCAGAAGTTGCTAAAATGACTGACTTGGAAGTTGTTGAAATCAACGTAAACGTTGTCGACATCAAAACTAAAGAACAACATGAAGCAGACTCAGTAAGCCTTCAAGATCGCGTATCTGACGTTGCTGAATCAACAGGAGAATTCGCTTCAGAACAATTCGAAAAAGCTAAATCTGGTTTCTCAACTGTTCAAGAAAAAGTTAGCGAAGGTGTAGAAGCTGTTAAAGGTGCAGCAACTGGTGTAGTATCTCACGAAAAAACTCGTGTAAACTAAGATAAAATAAATATAACAGGAGAAATTATCATGTCAGTAGAAGAAAAATTAAATCAAGCTAAGGGTTCTATTAAAGAAGGTGTTGGTAAAGCCATCGGTGATGAAAAAATGGAAAAAGAAGGAACAGCTGAAAAAGTTGTTTCTAAAGTAAAAGAAGTTGCTGAAGATGCCAAAGACGCTGTAGAAGGCGCTATCGATGGTGTTAAAAACATATTGAGTGGCGACAATAAATAAGGCTAAAAGTTACTTTATCTTTTTAGTAACATTAGTCAAAAGAGTCTGAGTCAAGATGATTCTCAGAAAACAAAAAGCTAGAGATTTCCAATTGCGGAACTCTAGCTTTTTAATTTTGCCTCTTTCTCTTATTATATTTCAGCAGGTTGTTGACCATGAGTACGAATCCCATGTCAATTCTCACTTTACGCTCACCTCTCAGCTAACATCTCTTATAACCCAAACAAACCTTTATCTGCCCAAAGACAGATTTCATATCAATCTTACGTTTAGCGAAAATTTATCTACCCTTGGAAGATAAAAGTGCCTGATATTTTTTAGTTTTTAAACACTGGTAACGTTCATTTATATACAGTCCCTTTTGAGGGGCTGATTCAGGTTCACAATTGCAGTCAACATTGATTTCAAGGCTGTTTGATTTCTACCTCCTCTTTTTCATGATGTATTTTCGTATAGGTGTTTCAACCATTTGAACGATTTCAAATCCTTCTTTTTGGTAAAGATTCTGAGCTGTTTGATTTGCCTCGTAGACATTTAGAGAAATAGTATCTATGTCTTCATTTTCAAATGCCAAACTAACAAATTTCCTTAAAGCCTGGCTACCTAAGCCTTGCCCCTGTTTCTGGGGATTGATAAAAAATCTTCCAATATGAAGATTGCTGTCTTCTTGCCTGATTTTCTGGATAAGCCCCACAAACTCTTGTCCATCAAATATAGAAAAGATTCCATCCAAATCTTGCAAAACTTGAATTGTCAAGGGAAAAGGAATTATTGTTCCCATCCATTGTTCTTGAAAGGATTTGCCAAGGGAGTTGGACCATTGGCATACGCGCTGAGCATTTTCTACGCTTAACTTTTCTTCAAAACGAATTGTCATCTTTGCCTCACCATCTTATCTATGTTTCTCCATTATACTACTTCTCCTATTTTTTACGAATAGATAAGTATGATTAATATTTATTTTTTTCTTGTCGGGAGCATTCTCGCTTCCTTTCTTGGTTTGGTTATTGACCGTTTCCCAGAGCAATCCATTATCAGCCCAGCCAGTCACTGCGATTCCTGTCAGGCTCGCTTGCGCCCCTTAGATTTGATTCCGATTCTCTCGCAGGTGCTCAATCGCTTTCGCTGTCGCTACTGCAAGGCTCCTTATCCCGTCTGGTATGCCCTTTTGGAACTAGGCTTAGGGCTCCTCTTTCTGGCTTGGTCTTGGGAATTGCTTTCCTTGAGTCAAGTCATCCTAATCACTGCTGGTTTGACCTTGGGCATCTACGACTTTCACCATCAGGAATATCCCTTACTGGTCTGGATGACTTTCCACCTAATCCTCATGGCTTCCTCTGGCTGGAATCTGGTCATGGTCTTCTTCCTTGCTCTTGGAATTTTAGCTCATTTTATCGATATTCGCATGGGCGCAGGGGATTTTCTCTTTTTAGCTTCTTGCGCTCTCGTCTTTAGCGTAACCGAATTACTTATCTTGATTCAGTTTGCTTCTGCGACGGGGATTCTAGCCTTTCTCCTGAAAAAGAAAAAGGAAAGACTTCCTTTTGTGCCTTTCCTCTTACTCGCTACTTGTGTGATTATTTTTGGTAAGCTACTGCTTGTTTGATAAAGTCCTGAATTGGCTCTCCTTCATGGAGAGCTTTTACAATTTTCGAACCAACGATAACGCCATCTGATACCGCATTGAAGCGTTCTACATCGGCTTGACTAGATACGCCAAATCCTGTCAAGACTGGAATGTCAGCCACTTGATGCAATTGTGCCAAGTGCTTGTCCAAATCTGCACGATAATTGCCAGATTTCCCTGTTACCCCATTGATGGCAACTGCATAGACGAATCCTTCTGCCCCTTCAATCAACTCTTTCTGACGCTCAATCCCTGTGGTCAAGCTTACTAAAGGAATCAAAGCAATGTCTGTGTCTACCAAAAAAGGCTCTACAAAGTTAGCATGCTCATGAGGCAGGTCTGGGATAATCAAACCCTTAACCGCTGTATCTGCCAAATTTTTGACAAAGTTCTCCACACCGTACTGAAAGAGGGGGTTGAAGTAGGTCATAATGACCAGTGGAATCTCTGTTTCAATGGTTTTCAAGGTTTCAACCAAAGCTTCTGTCGAAGTCCCGTGGGCTAGACTGCGCAAGCCTGCTTCTTCGATAACAGGTCCATCTGCAACAGGATCTGAAAAAGGAATGCCTACTTCAATAGCAGAGACACCCAAATTTTCTAAAAAGTGGATTGTTTCACCGAGACCATCCAAACCTTTCTCGTGGTCTCCAGCCATGATATAGGGAACAAAAATTCCTTTTCCAGCTGCTTTTATAGCGTTCAATTTTTCTGTTAATGTCTTAGGCATGAGCTTCTCCCTTCTTTGCTGCATCTGCTTCCAAGCGGTCTTTGACTTGAACCACATCCTTGTCACCACGACCTGATAGACAGACAATCATGGACTTGTCTGGTCCGAGTTCTTTGGCCAATTTCACCGCAAAGGCGATTGCATGGCTAGATTCCAAGGCTGGGATAATCCCTTCCACACGAGACAAGAGTTGGAATCCTTCCAAGGCTTCCTCGTCAGTCACAGGAACATAGCTGGCACGCTTGATGTCGTTATAATGAGAATGTTCTGGACCGATACCAGGGTAGTCCAAACCTGCTGAGATAGAGAAGGCTTCAAGAATTTGACCATGAGCATCTTGGAGCACATCCATGAGGGAACCGTGAAGGACACCAGGACGACCCTTGGTCAAGGTAGCTGCGTGGTGCTCCGTATCCACACCAAGTCCAGCCGCTTCAGCCCCATACATGGCTACCGACTCATCTTCTACAAATGGATGGAAGAGCCCGATAGCATTCGACCCACCACCAACACAGGCTACTAGGGCATCTGGTAAGTCTTGACCTGTCATATCGCGATACTGTTGTTTGGCTTCCCTACCGATGACACTTTGGAAGTCACGAACGATTTCTGGGAAAGGATGAGGCCCCAAGGCAGAACCAAGGATATAGTGGGTATCATCGATATTTGCCACCCATGAACGAAGGGCTGCATTGACCGCATCCTTGAGCACGCGCGAACCATCTGTCACAGCCTCAACCTTGGCTCCCAAAAGCTCCATGCGGAAGACATTGAGAGCTTGGCGTTTGACATCTTCCTCACCCATGTAGATGGTACATTCCATGTTAAAGAGGGCTGCAGCTGTTGCAGTTGCCACACCGTGCTGACCAGCACCTGTTTCAGCAATAATTTTCTTTTTACCCATGCGTTTGGCAAGCAAAACTTGTCCTAAGGCATTGTTAATCTTGTGGGCCCCTGTATGGTTAAGGTCTTCACGTTTAAGATAAATCTTGGCTCCGCCAATATACTGGGTCAAGTTTTTTGCGTAGTAAAGAGGAGTTTCACGCCCCACATACTGGCGCAAGAGTTGGTTTAATTCCTCTTGGAAACTTGGGTCTGCCTGACTTTCACGATAAGCCTTCTCCAACTCCAAAACTGCTGTCATCAATGTTTCTGGGACGAAACGTCCACCGAATTTTCCGTAAAATCCATCTTTATTTGGTTCCTGATATGCCATTCTTTACCCTCTCTATAAATCTTCTAATCTTTTCATGATCTTTTTGTCCATCTGTCTCCACTCCGCTTGATACATCTACTGCATAGGGAGTAAAGTGTTGAATTGCTTTTACTACATTGTCTTCATTAAGCCCACCTGCGATAAAGAAGGGCTGAGTTAGTCCAATCGTATCCAGTTGAGCCCAGTCAAAGGGCTGGCCACTTCCTGCCACAGGGGCATCAAAGAGTAGATAATCTGCCTGAGAATTGGGCACATGACCCTCTCCATCCACCTGCACAGCCTGAATACTGGCACAAGGCAAATTCTCAAACAAATCATCTGCCACCTGACCGTGAACTTGAACCAAGTCCAAGCCAACTTTGTCAATGACTTCTAGCAGTTCTGCCCGACTTGGTGAAACAAATACACCAACCTTTTTGACATCTGCAGGAATAAGCTTTGCCAGCTCAGCAGCCTGATCCAAGGTCACCTGTCTCTTACTAGGTGCCAAGACAAAACCGATGTAGTCTGCCCCTGCTGAAACGGCTGTTACCACCGCTTCCTTGGTCAATAATCCGCAAATTTTAACCTTTGTCAATCTGTAACTCCTTGATTCTCTGAGCCACATCCTCTGCCTGCATGAGAGCTGTCCCAACCAAAATTCCGTTAAAGTAGGGTGCTAGTCGTTCCGCATCCTGCCCTGTGAAAATGGCAGATTCAGAAATGTAATAGCGACCTTCCTTAAAGTGCTGGGCCAAGTCTACACTAGTCTGCAAGTCGACTTCAAAGGTGGTCAAGTTGCGGTTATTAACCCCAATAATCTCAGCACCAAGCCTGTGGGCCACTTCTAGTTCAGATAGATTGTGAGTCTCCACCAAGACTTCTAGACCAAGCTCTGTCGCGTAGTCGTACAGTTCCTTGAGACGTTCTTCTGACAAGGCTGCCACAATGAGCAAGATAACTGTCGCACCTGCATTGCGAGCACGGATGATTTGCTTTTCATCGATGATAAAATCCTTGTTGAGCGTCGGAATCTCTACCTGACTGGAAATCTCCCGCAGATAATCCAAATGCCCTTTAAAGAAAACTTCATCTGTCAAAACCGAAATCATCACTGCGCCATTCGCTTCATAAGTCTGGGCCTGTTGCACAATATCTACATCCAGATTGATATCTCCCAGACTAGGGCTAGCCTTCTTGACCTCAGCGATTACTTGCAAACGGTCCTGGTGATTCTTCAAAAATTCAGCCAGGCGATAGGTCTGGCGCAGGGTCTGGATTTCCTCCAGCTCCATCTGCTCGACCTCACGCGCCTTCTGCTCTAAGATTCGTGCTAAAAATTCCTGACTCATTTTTGGTACTCCTGTAACAGTCTGAGTTTTTCAAGGGCCTTGCCACTAGCAATCACTTGACGAGCCAAGGCAACTCCTTCCTTGATACTAGCTACCTTACCATTAGCATAGAAACCAAGACCAGCATTTAAAACTGTAGTTTCCAAGAATGGACTTGGTTCGTTTTGAAGAACACTAAGCAAAATTTCTGCATTTTCCTGAGCATTGCCTCCACGGATATCTTCGATAGCGTAGCGCTCCATCCCCAAATCCTCTGGAGTAAAGCTTGACAAGGTGATTTCGCCATTTTCAAGAAGAGCAATCTTGGTTGTTCCGTTCAAGCCGGCTTCATCCAAGCCTTCTGGTCCAGCAACTACGATAGCACGTTTGCGCCCCATATTTTTCAAAACCTGAGCTGTACTTTCTAGAAGTTCTGGACGACTAATTCCAAGAAGCTGTGTTTCCAAAGCCATTGGATGAATCAGTGGACCAGTCAAGTTCATGATTGTTGGAATTCCTAGTTCCAAACGAGCTGGCATGATGTATTTCATAGCTGGGTGCATATTTTTAGCGAAGAGAAAGACGATGCCAGTTTTATCAAAGACCTTACCTAGTTCAGCTGGTTTGAGATCAAGATTGATGCCTAAGGCTTCGAGGACATCTGCAGAACCAGATTTAGAAGAAATCGAGCGATTACCATGTTTTGCCATATGAACACCGCCACCAGCCAAGACAAAGGCTGCAGTTGTGGAGATGTTAAAGCTGAAAGACTTGTCCCCACCTGTACCACAGTTGTCCATGGCATCATGAATTTCAGTTGGAATATGTTGGGCATGCCCTCTCATGACTTGGGCAATGGCTGTGCGTTCTTCAGGTGTTTCCCCCTTCATCTTAAGAGCCAAAAGGAGAGAAGCAATCTGCGCCTCCGTTACACGGCCAGTTACGATACGCTCAATGACATCCGTCATTTCCACACCTGATAAATTTTCAAATTTTGCTAGTTTTTCAATAATCTCTTTCATCCTAGTTTCCTCACTTTACAACCTTCTCAATAAAATTCCGAATAGAAGACAAGCCATCTGGCGTTCCAATGCTCTCTGGATGGTACTGGAAGCCATAAATCGGTAGGTTTTTATGTTGAATTCCCATAATAGCTTGGTCATCAGTTGAACGAGCTGTCACTTCAAAGTTTTCTGGCATTTCTTCAATTAAAATACTGTGGTAACGCATGACCGCACGGCCATCCTCGATACCTTGATACAAAACAGATGGTGCTTCAAAGCTGATATTGCTCTGTTTCCCATGCATGACTTTTGGAGCCAAACCTAACTTACCACCAAAGACTTCTGCAATGGCTTGGTGACCCAAACAAATCCCAAGAATCGGCTTCTTGCCAGCAAAATCACGAATCATGTCTTCCATCTTACCAGCATCAACAGGCCAACCGGGACCAGGAGAAAAGACCAGACCATCTGCTTTTCCAGCTTCTTCATACAGCTTGGGATCATCATTTCTCAAAACCTGAACTTCTGCAAAATTCCCAATGTACTGCGCCAAGTTATAGGTAAAAGAATCATAGTTGTCAATCAATAAAATCATGGTCTTAGTTCTCCAATTCTAGTCATAGATTTAGCCTTGTTAATGGTTTCTTGGTATTCGTTTTGGGCGATAGAGTCATAGACAATCCCTGCCCCAGCCTGCACATAGGCTGTTTGATTTTTGAGAATCATAGTTCGGATGGCGATGGCGAAATCCATATCACCCGTCGCAGACAAGTAACCGATTGCTCCTGCATATACGCCACGTTTTTCCGTTTCCAGTTCATAGATGCGTCTCATAGCCCGAATCTTTGGCGCTCCTGACACTGTTCCAGCTGGAAGTGTAGATTTCAAAGCATCCATGGCAGTGAGTTCTGGAAGCAAACGCCCCTTGACCACGCTGGTCAAATGCATGACATAACGGAAGAGCTCCACTTCCATATACTTAGTGACTTGGACACTGGCCGTTTCAGAGATGCGACCAATATCATTACGACCCAAGTCTACTAACATCCGATGCTCTGCTGTTTCCTTCTCATCCGAAAGCAGGTCTGTCGCCAAAGCCTTGTCTTCTTCATCCGTAGCTCCTCTTGGTCGCGTACCTGCAATCGGATTGGTTGTCACGATGCCATTTTTGACAGAAACCAAACTTTCTGGACTTGCTCCGATGATTTGATAATCCCCAAAGTCATAGAAATAAAGGTAATTAGATGGATTGGTCACGCGGAGATTTCTGTAGAAGTCAAATGGATTTCCAGTAACCTCTGCTGAGAAGCGTTGACTAAGTACACATTGGAACATATCGCCATTACGAATCAAGTCACGAGCAGTTTCCACCATTTCCTCAAACTTCTGAGGAGCGATATGCGGTTTGAAGTCTAACGGAGATAGATCCAAGTCTTCAAATTCATTTAGAGCAGGAATGCGTAATTCCTCAAGCACTTGGTTCAAGGCTTTTTCCAAATCTTCTTGACTACGCTCGCTATAGAGAGCATCCTCGATGACATGGATTTTCTCCTTCTTGTGATCAAAGACAATGTAACTCTCATAGACGAAGAAATGCATGTCTGGCGTTCCAATTGTATCTTGAGGGATTTGACCAATTTCTTCATAAAGCGAAATCATATCGTAACCAACAAAACCAATGGCTCCCCCACCAAAAGGGAGGTCTGAATGGTGCTGGCTCTTATGAGTTACTTCATAAAGAAAATCCAAGGGATCACGATCAATCGCTTGACCATTTTGATAAAGGACTCCATTTTCAAACTTAATCTCAAAAACTGGATTATAAGCTAGGATAGAAAAACGAGCTGTTTCCTTGTCTCTCGGAATACTCTCTAAGATAACCTTGTGTTGCCCCTTTAGGCGCATATAAGCCAAGATTGGTGATAAGACATCTCCATGAATGATTCGTTCCATTGTAATTTCCCTTTCAGTTCCTTTTTTTAATTTTTTATCTTTTTCTATTTCCCTTAAATAGTGCGGACGGGAGGTAAAATTATCCAGTGGATGATTTTAGCAATCCAGGAAATGAAAGACCTAATTTTGAGCTCCTCGCTCATTCATTTCTAGGCTCAGGCTAAAATAGTTCCCCGAACTATTTTACTCTCAAAAATTCCGTCCTATAGAAGCATATTTGCTTCTATAGGATACCACTATGGCGGGAAATATCTTTTAAAAGCTCACTTCGTTCGCAAATTTTTTGTAGCAATCTATTTAATAATGAACAATAATTTAAAACTAAACAGCTGAACCTATAATAGACATATAAAAATCCCCACGCAAAATAACTTGCGTGAGGACGAAATTCGCGGTGCCACCTCAATTATAGGATTTCTCCTATCTCTCATTCCTGTCTCAGATACCTCCTGTAACAGGCTGTGCGATAAAGGGCACTCCCTTGAGAATTATGTTTTTTTCTCTTGTTTCAAATGGACCCAACCTTACAGCTTTCTCTGCTTGTTTCCAGCAACCACAAGCTCTCTGTGAGAGAAAAAACTGTAATTTTTCCATCTATTATTTTTTAGCTTCTAGGTAGTCTGCAATCGCAGCTACGTCCTTGTCTCCACGACCAGAGACATTGATGATGATAATATCGTCTTTACTTAGTTTCGGTGCACGTTTAACTGCTTCTGCGATAGCATGCGAACTTTCAATCGCTGGGATAATCCCTTCAGTCTTGCTGAGAAGGAGGAGAGCCTGAACAGCTTCTTCGTCTGTCGCAGCCACATATTCCACGCGACCTGAATCTTTAAAGTAGGCGTGTTCTGGGCCAACCCCTGGATAGTCCAATCCAGCTGAGATAGAGTAAACTGGAGCTAGCTCTCCATCTTCCTTAAAGACTGCATAAGTCTTCATGCCGTCGACAATTCCGATACTACCTTTTGTCATAGTAGCTGCGTGCTTGTCTGTATCAAGTCCGTGACCAGCAGCTTCAACCCCAACCAATTTAACTTCTTCATCAGCCACATACTGAGAAAAAGCACCGATGGCATTGGAACCACCACCTACACAAGCAATAACGTAGTCTGGTAAGCATCCTTCTTTTTCTAAGATTTGACGGCGAGATTCTTCACTGATGACCTTTTGGAACTCATGAACAATGGTTGGATATGGGTGAGGTCCCACAGCAGATCCCAGAACATAGAAGGCTTCCAAGTCATTCATCCATGCTCCAAAGGCTGCATCAACAGCATCTTTGAGGGTACGAGTCCCTGTTTCAACTGCATGAACAGTTGCTCCCATCATCTCCATACGGAAAACATTGAGACGTTGACGTTCCACATCCTCTGCTCCCATGTAGACATCACAGGCCATACCAAACTTGGCTGCAGCCGCTGCTGTCGCAACCCCGTGCTGACCAGCTCCTGTTTCTGCGATTACTCGTTTTTTGCCCATGCGTTTAGCCAAAAGAATTTGTCCTAAAACGTTATTGAGTTTGTGAGAGCCAAGGTGGTTAAGATCTTCACGTTTGAGATAAATCTTAGCACCACCTAGATGCTCTGTCAAACTTTCTGCAAAATAGAGCGGTGTTTCGCGACCTGAATAATCCTTCAAGTAATGGCGAAATTCTGCCAAAAATTCTGGATCATCCTTGTATTTGTCAAATGTCACTTCCAACTCATCCAACAAAGCCTGAATCGGCTCCGGTACAAAACTACCACCAAATTGTCCAAAATAACCTTTAGTTGTCATAAAATTTTCCTCTTTCAGTATTGATTTCAAGATATGAAAAAAGCCCACACACAGAATATACTTCCATGTGAGGGCGTTGGTAACGCGGTGCCACCTCAATTATAAAGGGACTATCCCTTTACATCTCTGCCTTGTCTAACAACAAGTTGCACTGTAAGGTGTGCGCACCGAATTTTCATTGTTTCAAATTCATTTTTAAAATCAGCCCACTTTCACTACTTCCAACCACCTGTTCACAATCACCACAGGCTCCCTGAAGATCAAAAATAGTTACTTTTCTGATTTGTTGAACTTATTTTAATACTTTGTTTTTTCTTTGTCAAGACTTTTTTACAATTTTTTTGAAAGATGTGTGATTCGAATGTGATAATGTCTTTAGTAAATCGAACGTGAAAATGTCCCACTTGTTAGAAATTGGATCCAACTCAATAGAAACTGAATGGAGGCTAAACAGAACTTACTTTAGAACACTCCATCTTTTCCATTAGGATTTTCAAGAATTAAACAATACTAGAAACTCTGTCTCCTAACAAGTTTAGTAGAAACTTCAACAGATGTGACACTTTCCCCCTTTATAATTGCTAATACCCCTTCAATCATTTCTTGAGCTAATTTAACATAATTAGGAGAAATTGTAGATAAAGCAGGAGTGTAATACTGTGAGATTGGAATATTATCAAATCCAACAACGGATATATTATCCGGAATCGCTATTCCTTTTTCGTAACACGCACGAATTAGTCCCTGAACTTTTTCATCGCCTGAAACAAATATAATATCTGGATAATTTCCAAAAGACAAATCATTCACAGCAAAGGAATAAACTGACTCTATTGTAGTTAAACCATAAACTACCTTCAAATCCATAGAATAATTATTATCCTTTAAAAAAGTTCTCACTCCTCTCTCTCGATCCTTATTTACATAAGACTCACCTCCCATAAGTAACCACATATCTTTAAAATTCTTTTCCAAAACTACTTTCATCATATCATAAGTAGCTTGAAAGTTATTGTTAGATACGTAAACTACTCCAGGTGTTTGAGACTCTCCAAAGACAATGAAAGGCATATTATTTTTCTTTAAATATTGGATTCGAATATCATTCTCCCCCTCATAAAAGACAATCACTCCATCTACAAGGCTACCAATACTTGAAATAATTGAATTACTAATCGAATCTTCCTCTCCAAAATATTCAACAATAGCATTTACTCCAAATTGTCTACAAGTTTGTAAAACTTTATCTAAAAGTGTTTGAAACCAGATTAAAGGAAAAGAATCAATCTTCTTCACAGATATTAAAATATTCGTGGTTTCTTTCTTCGTTAAATTCTGAGCATAGGCATTTGGAATATAGGATAACTCATCGATGACTTTTTTTATGGCATTATAAGTCTCAGGTTTTACTCTATTCCCTCCATTTATTACACGTGAAACTGTCTTTGGAGAAAAACCAGACAAACGTGCAATATCATATATCGTTACCTTTTTCCCTTTTTCCATTAAAATACTCCTGTCATAAACCTTCACTATAACTATACAATATTTAAATTATTTTAACAAGAAAATTACATTCTAATCTTTTAATCTAGTTTACATCTGGAGGAAATACTTCACCAAATCTACATTAACTTTCAGTACTAGTAACATAAATTTTACAATTCAATTCACTGTTTTGTACTATTTTGTAAACTGCATTACAAATCACCGGATAAGAAAATACACTACCTGAAAATTCCAAGGAATCATTTTCAGTAAATCCTTCTGTATTTAGAAATGTATTCATTATCTGTTCAATATAACACTCTAATATGGGAACAGCTTTCTCCTTAACAATAACATTTCTAAGCATTTCTTCAAATGGTAAATGACAAGCGAACACCATCTCACAAACATCATAAAATGAATGGAAGTGGTATACCTGTATGAGATTATAGTCATCAAAATAAGTTATTTTTCCTGCATCAAAATCCACTTTATATACTCTCAAATTAGTTAGATCCTTTTCTTCAAAAATTATTATGGACACCTCTAAAAACTACCGATTTTCTATTTTTATTGCTCAGAAAACGTTGATACATCAATGTTTAAAAGTATTGAAATTGAGTTTTTAGATGTGCCCTTATATTTCTTATTATTTAAAGAAAACAAAAGGACTAGAATAATCCGTCCCTTTGTTTATCCCTAGATTAGCTGATTTCCTCAACATAAATCACACCAACAATATTAGCAATTTCTTCCATTAGTTTAAGGTGCTCAAATCTACCTGATAATTCCAGAGTAATAAATGACGCGATTTTTTTGTCTGGAACATCAAAATATTCAATTCTTTCTGAATTAACATCTCCAAATGCAGTTCTAGAATCAGTCATTCTAATGCCATTCTCAGCACAGTATACTAGTACCCGATTATATGCCTCTGTAGATCTAACAACGATATACAATTCGATTATCTTTGAACGACTTTGAAGATATTTTTTTAAAGGTTGGAACATAGTTATAACACTCCAAACAGACATTGCTCCTAGTATGGCTCCTTCATAAAAACCAACACCAATAGCTAGACCGATTCCAGCTGAAGCCCATATTCCGGCTGCAGTTGTTAAACCAGTTATTTTCTTTTTATCTGTAATAAGTATTGTTCCAGCCCCAAGAAAACCAACACCTGATATAACTTGCGCACCTAAGCGTGTAGGATCTCCTGTACCAAATTTATAAGATACATACTCATTAGTCATCATAATTAAACATGCAGCCAGACAAACAATACTATGTGTACGAATACCTGCTGGTTGAGATTTACTTCCTCTCTCTAAACCAATTACACCACCAATAACTAATGAAAGTACAATTCTTAATACAATTTCGATATATGATAGTCCTAAGCTTGTTGCTTGCATTATTATTTCCTTTTTCTACTAACTGGTCTCTGAGTAAAGTATAAAACAGAACCAGAAATTATCATTAATACAATAGTATAAACGAATACAAGTGCTTGAGCATTTGAAGTTGCTGTTTCATCACCTGCTGAACGAATAGTTATACCCAGTGGTTGAGCTAATGGATGGTAAAGAAATACAGATAAGTCGAAGTCAGTTAATAAAGAGTTAAAGTTTAAAGCAATAACAGAGAGAACAACCGGTAAAATAAATGGAATGATAACCTTCATCATAGTATAAAAAGGTGAAGCACCCATACTTCTTGCTGCATCTTCCATCTCATCATCAACACTAAATAAAATAGCACGTACCATTCTATAAGAAAATGGGATTTTTACAACTATATATGCAATAAGTAGAATTACCAAACTACCTACCAAAATCTGATTCAAGACAAGAAATTGTGGCTGATTAAAAGTAAATAATAAACTTACTGCTAAAAGTGTGCTTGGTAGTAACCAAGGAAGTAGAGCACCATATTCAAATAAGAAATCAAAACGAGATTTATGTTTTCTGACAACACGAGCAAATACAACTGCGAGAATTGTTGCTGTTGTCGCAGCAATAATAGAATAAATAAAGCTGACCAAGAATGGAGAGAATGCCGCACTATTACTAAAGAATAAGCGATAATTTTCTAAAGTAAAGTTTGATAATGTTAAGTTACCTGTTTGAATGGCAACTGGATCTGTAAATGAGTATAATACTATAAAAATTAGTGGAAGCATGAAAACTGTGAACAATCCATATGCTACAATGTGAGCAATGATATTCCAAGGCTTAGACGCAATTTTTTGTTTTTTAAGAGGCGCTTTAGTCTTAGAGATAGAAATATAATTTCCACCTTTTTCTATCTTATTCATGATAGTAAGCAAAATTGTAGTTGCAATACCTAAAATAATTGCAAGTAGGGCAGCTAAATCACGAGAATTCCCCATCCCTGCAAATGTAATAATCATTGGATTTATAGTTTGAAATTCTTTACCACCAACAATCATGGGTGCTGCTACTGCAGATAAACCACTAAGAAAAACCATAATAGTAAGTGCAAATAGAGTTGGAATTAAGGTTGGTAACACTACTTTTCGGAAAACAGTAAATGGTTTTGCTCCCATATTTCGAGCAGCCTCAATAGTGTGATAGTCAACGCTTCGAATTGTATTTGTTAAAAACAATGTATGATTAGCAGTTCCTGAAAATGTCATAATGAATAAGACTGCACCATACCCAATAAACCAGTTAGGGTCTAAAGAAGGGATAATATTTTGTAAAAATTTTGTAATCAATCCATAAGGACCATAGACAAATTTATATCCAGTCGCTAAAACCACTCCTCCATAAATTAAAGAGGTCATATAACCTAATTTTAAAATTTTAGCACCTTTAATATCAAAGTATTCTGTAAATAGAACACAAAGAATACCTACGACATTAACTGTAATAATGAGTGAAAATGCCAACTTAAAACTGTTCATAATACTCTGAAGTGCCCTCTGAGATTTTAGAACACGATGTACAGCATCAAGGGAAAATTCTCCTCCTTTTACAAATACATTCACTACTAGATCAAAGTTTGGATAAATAATAAATGTTACTAAGAACCAGATTAACCCTAAACGAATAAGCCAATCTTTTAAATTTAATTTATGACGCATACTGCACCTCCTTAAAATTGCAGAACGTCTGATGGTGTGATAAATAATTCCACACTTTCTCCGACAGATCTAATAGCAGCCTGACTATCAATACTTGTTACATTAAGAATCTGACTTTCAGAAACTTTTATTGTATAGTGAATTGTAACTCCAGAAAACTCAACATCAATAATTGTCCCTTTTAGAATGAAATCTTGTTCAGTTTCACGATTGAATCGAACTTTCTCTAATCGAATGTATCCTTTTTTATCTTCTAAGAAAACGCTTGCATTTTTCAGTAATACTTCGTGGACTGTTTCATCGGTCAAAACATTAATATCTCCAATAAAATCACATACAAATTCAGTTTGAGAATTATGATAAATTTCTACTGGTGTACCGACCTGTTCGATGTATCCATTGTTAAAGACTGCAATTCTATCAGATAAAGTCAAGGCTTCCTCTTGATCATGAGTAACATATAAAGTAGTAATACCTAACTCTTTTTGAAGTCTTTTCAACTCTTTTCTCAAATCTACACGTAATTTTGCGTCAAGGTTTGACAATGGTTCATCTAGACAAAGAATTTTAGGTTCAAGAACCAGAGCACGAGCCAATGCTACCCTTTGTTGTTGACCCCCAGATAATTCTGATACATTACGCTGTAACTGTTGATCAGAGATCTTAATTTTTGCTGCTACTGCTGATACTTTAGCTTTAATAACATCTGGAGCTACCTTCTTAACTTTTAAACCAAATGCAATATTATCAAAAACAGTCATAGTTGGAAATAGCGCATAAGATTGAAATACAATACCAATTCCACGCTTTTCAGGTTCCAAATGAGTGACATTTGTTCCATTAACTTCAATACTTCCTGATGATGGATCTAGAAAACCTACCAATGCTCTCAAAGTAGTTGATTTACCACATCCTGAAGGCCCAAGAAATGTAAAGAATTCCCCTTCATCTATATCTAAATTTAGATTATCAATTGCAACAAAATCACCATATTTAATTTGAATATTATCAAATTTAATCATCTCACTAACTCCCTCTATTACTAAACCAAAAGCCTCTCTTTATTTCTTCTATAAATTTAGAAATAATAGAGAGACTTGGACATAAAAATTAACTCTTATTTCTTATTGTACGTATTCTAATTCAGCTTTTTCTACCCATTCATCCAAATGTTTTCCAACAGCTTCCCAGTCAATATTTTGTGGTTTCACTTGATCAACAAATTTTTTCGTATCTTCAGGTAACTCTGTTAGGGCATCTTTATTTGCAGGAATAGATCCAAAGTTCTTACTATATTCTACTTGAATTTCTGATTGACCAAACCAATCAATAAATTCTTTAGCTAACGCTTGTTTTTTACTAGTGCTTAAAACCATAGTTTGTTCAGTTACAAATGGTACACCAATCTCAGGAGTCATAACTTTGAAAACAACATTTTGTTCTTTTTGTCCAACTAATGCACCAGAACCCCACATCATTCCATATTGTATTGGATCTTCTTTGTCTAACATCTTAACAATTGAACTTTCTCCCTTTTGAAGAGTGTATGCATTTTTCAAATATTCTTTTGCTGCTTCCCAACCTTTTTCGGAAACACCTAATTCACCTTTATCATCAAGGTATCGAACTAAGATACTTGCTAGAATTGCCCGTCCTGTACCACCTTGAAGACCAGAAATTGAATATTTACCTTTATACTTACTACCTAATTCAGTCCAATCTTTAGGCATTTCTTTTACATCAGGCGCTCCAATTAAAACTAATGGTTGAACAATCACAGGATTATAATAATTATCTTTATCTGATAAAGATTGATCAATTTTATCTAACCATTTAGGCTTGTACTGGACTAGTAATTTTTGATCTCTAATTTTATTTGAATCAACAGCACCAATTCCAAATACCATATCTGCAACTGCATTATTCTTCTCGGCAATAACACGGTCTGCTAATTGAGCGCCAGGAATATCAACCATTTTTATATTAAAACCAGCTTCTTTTGCTTTAGCAGTTAACCAATCACCACGACCATTTGAGACTGAGTTCGAATAGATTACTAATTCTTGACTTTTATCAGCTTTTTCTTCAGATGAAGAAGCAGTCGTAGAATTTGAACCTCCAGAGCAAGCAGCAAGTGTAGTAAGAGCAACTCCCGTTGCAAGTACAGTAGACCAAACTTTCATTTTTTTCATGATAAGTTCTCCTTTTTTATTATTTTATTTAAATTTTTCGTGATATGGAACAAATTGTCTCATATCTTCAAATACAGTATAGTCAATACGGTTTACAGTAATAGTTGGAATCTTCTCTAATAAAATTTCAGTTAATTCCGCTCTAACTTTAGTAAACTCTTCTTCCTCCTCTTCGGTTAGAGGAATCCGAAGATACCCAATTGAAATATGGAATTGATATCTATCATGATTAGGGAAACGAACACCTGCTTTTTCTGAGACATAAGTACGAATTTCTTCTAATCTCTTAGCAGAAGCTTCATCTGCAGGTTCAACTAGTATGTTTTGTTTTCCCATTTCCGTTACACGCATAAGAATTTCTTCATTTAACAATGGAAAAATTTCAAGTTGTTTAGCAAAGTAATCATGTATTTTCTGTAAAGGTGTATCTAAAGGAAGATTACTGCTCCAAAACTCCGTTTCACGATTTTCATGGCACAACAATTCAATTACAGTCATGTGAATAGAATTCCTTGGAGTTAAAGTGAACTTATCGATAAATGGTAATTCTCTATAACGTGATTGAATAATATCAACAACTTCCATCAAATCTTGTTTATTATAAAGATTTGCTACAACAGTATTTCCTGGAAAATGATTAAATTCTCCATTTTCTTTGAACTTAATTTTTGTTAGGTTTTTCATATAAAGACCCTCTTTTTTATATTTGACACCGGTGTCATTCATGCTTATATTATATAACGAAACCGTTTACTTTGTCAAGCGCTTTCAAAAATTTTTTTTTAAAAATTTATCTTTCATTAAATATGCATTTCATTAAAAGGTTAAGTGATTTTTCCAAAATACAGCACTCATATAGACAGTATCATCAATTATAGCCATTGAGATTTTTTTGATTGCCAATTCCATGTATCTCTACACATGTCTTCAATCGATTTTGTTGTCCTCCAATTTAATTCCTTATATGCTTTGTCTGCATTTGCATAACAAGTTGCAACGTCTCCTGAACGTCTTGGAACTATTTTATAAGGAATAGGGATCTTATTAACACTTTCAAATGTATTTACAAGTTGTAATACACTAGTGCCTTCTCCCGAACCTAGGTTATAGATATAAACATCTGTTTTTTCAGATACTTTTTCTAAAGCTTTTATATGTCCTATTGCTAAATCTACTACATGGATATAATCACGCACACCAGTACCGTCAAGCGTATCATAATCATTTCCGAACACACTTAGCTCTGACAGCTTACCTACCGCTACTTGTGCAATATAGGGCATCAAGTTGTTAGGAATTCCTGAGGGATCTTCCCCAATCAAACCAGACTCATGAGCACCAATTGGATTGAAATAACGAAGCAACGCAATACTCCATTCTGAATCTGCCACATGAACATCTTTTAAAATTTGCTCAAGCATCACTTTCGTATACCCATAAGGATTTGTCGCACTTGTTTGCATCGTCTCAATTAGAGGTGACTGATTGTTAATTCCATATACAGTCGCACTTGAAGAAAAGACAATCTTTTTAACATTAAATTCTGACATCACTTCAACAAGTGCCAATGTACTCATAATATTATTTTTGTAGTACATCACAGGCTTTTGCACGGATTCTCCGACAGCTTTATAACCTGCAAAATGAATTGCAGCATCAATCGATTCTTGTTCAAATACCTTTCTCAATGCTTGTTTATCACAAACATCTAATTCGTAAAACACGGGACGTATTCCTGTAATTGCTTCAATACGATCTAATACTAAAATGCTTGAGTTTGAAAGGTTGTCGACAATAACGACTTCCTTACCTAAATTTAGTAATTCTACTACGGTATGGCTACCAATATAACCAGCTCCGCCTGTTACCAATATTGCCATTTTTACTTCCTCCTAATTAATTCCAACCGATTTAACAAATCTCATAAATGCTTCATGTCCGGTTTGAGTATTCTTATAAACACCTGCATCTTCGAGAACTCTCGCAAATACTTGCCCTACTTCATGTTGAACTACGCTATGAACCTCCTCCTCTTTAAGTCCAGGATATTTTTCTTTCAATTGAACGGCCCATTCTAAATGATAATCCGCAATTGCGTTATCTTTTCCTAAAAGATATTTCTCAACTTCCTCTAACTCTGTTTTCAAACGAGGTGGCAAAATCGCAAGTCCCATCACTTCGATTAACCCAATATTTTCCTTTTTAATATGTTGTACATCTTGATGAGGATGGAAAACACCATCTGGGTATTGTTCAGTAGTATGATTATCTCTTAGAACAATATCTAATTCATATCTTCCGTCCACTTTACGAGCAATAGGAGTCACCGTATGGTGTGGGACATCTGCAGTCATTGCAATGATGTCTACTTCTAAATCTGAATATTCTCTCCACTTGTTTAGAATTTTAGTAGCTAAATCTAACAAGCGATTTTTATTTTCACTTTGTAACCTAATTACTGACATTGGCCATTTTACAATACCAGCATTAACATCCTCAAAGTCTTTAAAACAAAATTCACTCTCAAATTTTGCTTTTTCCATTGGGAAAATATATTTCCCTCCCTGGTAGTGGTTATGACTAAGAATGGAGCCTCCTGAGATAGGAAGATCAGAATTTGAACCAGCAAAATATCCTGGCAAAATATCAACAATCTCCAATAATTGTTCAAATGTTTTAGAGGTAATAGCCATTGGTACATGTTGACTATTCAAAAATATCGCATGCTCATTAAAGTATGAGTAAGGAGAATACTGGAATCCCCATACTTCGTCACCAAGTTTCAACCGAATAATTCTATGATTCGAACGTGCTGGATAATTTATTCGCCCCTGATATCCTTCATTTTCCATACATAGTAAACATTTAGGATAATTAGTTGCTTTTACTAATTTTTCAGCAGCAATTGTTTTTGGATCTTTTTCGGGTTTTGACAAATTTATCGTAATCTCTAGCTCTCCATATTTAGTTGATGCTCTAAACTCAATATTCTTAGCAATAGCAGAAGTTTTTATATAATCACTATCTTTACTTAACTTATAAAACTCTTCAACTGCTTCTTGAGGTGATATATCATATGAACTCCAAAAAATATCATTTAATCGACTAGGTAAAGGAACTATGAAATTCATTAACTCTGCTCCTAAACATTCCTTTTCCTCGATTAAATCTTTAATTTTACCGTTTTTTAAGGCGATTTCCACTAAGTAATCTTTTATTTGTTTTAGGTCATTTTCATCGGAAATGCGATCAGTTCCCTCCTCACCTATTAACGCTAGTACTCTATTTTTCACATATATTTTGTCAATTTCATTATACATTCCGTATTCAATTACTCTATCAACAAAATTATCAATAATTGTTTTCATATATTTTTCTTTCTAATTTATGTTCCCATATTTTCTATACATTATCCATTTATAAATTGATTGCGTAGTATGAGCAATTTTATCAAGGTGATGAATAATATCTAAAGCACCAATTACTTCAGAAACGTTCCCATCATCTTCAAATATGTAATTCATTATTTTCTTTTCAATATTTATACTAAGCTCTTCTATCTCATTCTGTTTTTGTATAACAACCATATCTAAACATCCAGATTGTTCCTCTCTATAACAAGATATAGCCCTATTCATATGCAGTCCGATAACTTCATGAAGTATTTTTATTTCTGAAATAATTTTCTTCAAAATTTCATTATTTTGAATAATCTGTAGATTTTTTAAAATTTCAACAATTCTATCCCCAATACGTTCAATGTCAGTTGATATTTTTATTACACTAATAATTCTTCTTAAGTCATATGAAACAGGATGTTGTAAACAAATTAACTCATATCCTTTTTTATCAATATTTAGAACTGACTCATTTATGATTAAATCTTCTTTAATCAATTCTACTCGTTCTTCATTTGGTAAATATTCAAATAACTTCTCGTATTTATCAAGCACAGATACCCAAATGGTCTCTAAATTATTTGATAATTCTATAATTTCATTTTCTAAATATAACCTTAACATTTAGGTACCTCTTCTTAACAAAGTTCAATAGTAACAATTAATATTTTAAACAATATATCAAACATCAATAACTAGAATACTTGCATCATCCTTCTTTCCATAGATTGGATCAATAGCAGAAGAATTAAATCTCATCTTAATTAACTCTTCAAAAGTCTTATTTTGATTATTTTGATAGAATTCATAAAAGCCATCGCTCATTAAAACAATTTGTTCACTAGTAACATCTATTTGATTAATAATAGCATGGTCTAAAAATCTCTCATCCAACGAATCTATCCAGTACCCACTCGGTTGATTAGATAATTTTCTGATTTTTTGTAAAATAATTTTTTTATTTAAAGCACTATTTGTACCAATTGAATCTTTTATCTCATTTTTTCCTTTTTCAAATAAGTTATCTACTCTATGATCAGTTATTTCCATTTCGTTTACTAACATGACGCAGTCACCTAGCATCATATACTCCAACTTTTTTTCTGAAAGTTTAGCAAATATAAAAGCAAATGTTGGTAAGCGATAATACTCTGTTAATTCATATGAGTTTAAACCGATTTCATCTTTAACCTCGAGTAAAGCAGTTTCAAATATTTGTTTAAGAGTTTTTGATTCTTTACAATTAACCGACAAACTTTCTGATAAAATATGTACAACTTCTGAGACTGAATAACCTATCTCCTCTTTAGAATTATATAAATCTGTAGCTCCATCGATAATCCAAAAATACTGATTTTGTGAACCTACAGTATCCTCATTTTCTACAGAACTTCCTTGTATCGAACAAATTTTATTTATCTTTACCATAATACTTCAACCCTTTTAGTGTCAAAAGTAAACCAATTCCTGTCACTGTTAAGAATAGTTCCATAATCTTGTTCGAACCAGTCTTTGGTAATTTTTGTTTTACATCTACTATTTCTTTAGATTTATTAATATGATTTTCAGTTTCTCTGCCATCTCCAACTATTTTATAGTTTACTTCTTCTGTCTTATTATCTTGTTTATTGTCGATCTTGTCATTCATTTGTCTATTATCTTTACTTGAGTTAAACTCTCCGTTCTTCTGGTTACTATCAATTACATTATTTGAATTAGATTGTTTTTCCTCTTTGTTTTTTTCTTTTTCGTTTTTATCACTTAAATTATTTGTTACAATTTTGTAAAGCCCATTCTCCGTTACAATATTGAAATTACCATCGCTATCACGTATAACAGGTTCTTTCTCATTTGCATTAGATTTGATGAATGATATATACTTACCGGATAAATTATAAAATTGGTTATTTAAAACGGTTATTTTACCCTTTGAATCCTCAATAACAATTCCTTCTTTACCACCGAATATACTATTCTCTGAGACTACTAAATTATCACTAACTCGTAATAATTCAATATTTGGTTGTTCTGTTTCCTTAGAATTATTATTAATTACATTTTTTGTTACAGTAATATCTGATACTTTTCCTAAATATTCTGCACTATCTTTTGCAACTCGTATCGCTTTTGTTTTAGGATCGGCAATATTAAATATATTTTCGGCGATAACCACCTGTTTATTTAAATCTAATAGGTCTTTAGTGTTTTTATAGCTATAAGCATTTACTAAAGCTGCTCCGCTTTCTCGATAATGTACACTCTCTCCTTTAACTTTCTTATCAAAGCGATTTCCTTTGATTAATACATCAGTGAATCCTGTAAAACGTACACCTGCATACATCATGTTATCAAAATGATTATTTAAAATTTTAATATTAGAGGGGTTCTGTGTCGACAATGTTTGATAGTGTGTGCCAATTGCTGTTACTAATTCCCCAGATTTATCACTTTTGCCAAAATAGGAATTTTGAATAGTCACATTTTCAGATTTTTTCCCATCATCATTCAAGGCATAAGGAAAACCTTTTCTAGTTAATGGTTCAATCTGAATGCTCTCCTTACTTATGATTTGCCCATCCTTCATCGTTTTGGGTAAGGCTTGCCCAAGAAAACGAGAATTATCAACTAATACATTTTTCGAACCTGCAATTTGAATAGCATGCCCTTGATAACTATCCTTGAATGTTACATTTTTTATAGTTACGTTATTTGAATTCCCAATAGCAAATGCACCTGAAGAATTTATAAGTGGTAGATTTTTTGTTTTAGTTCCTTCTTCATTCAAAGCACCGTTCATATCAATAGTACCACCAGAATAACTAATATCTTCTGTTGGGCCCCATTCTACTTGCGCACCATCATCCGTAAATAAACCTGTCATAAAAACAATGGAAGGGTGATTCTTAATATTTATACCATTTAGAATTGTAGCTTTCTCATTCAATTCTAAGTGTGTATGACTTTTTAAAAAAACAATTTCTTTTACTAAATAAGTTCCTTCAGGAAAATATACATTTCCTCCACCTAGTCCTTTAGCTGCAGCATCTATTGTATCTTGAATTGCTTGACGATCATCATTAACTCCGTCACCTATTGCTCCATAATCTTTAACATTCAAAGCTACGTGTTCGTTCAGATTAGTACTTAAAATAGTATTCACTTCCATCCCAGAGATGTTACCAATCATAGTATCATTTGTTATATCAGGTTTATTTTGATTAATACTCACTCCTCCATTATTATCAGTACTTAAACTTGAATTGTTATCAAGACTGAGAGTATCAGAATGGGGTTCCGCAGATAATGATGTAGATGTGCTACTCAACAAAGAGTTCATTTGCATATTATCTTTAGACGAAGAAGTTTCACCAACTACTTCATTAGCTAAAACACTTTGTGTTCCAATAAATAAAACCGCTAAGAGAACTGAGCAAACTCCCACCTTAGACTTACGAATAGAGAAAACCTCATTTTGTTGAAAAGATTTCATATTAGCCTCCAATTAAAAATATTATGTCCTAATTTAATATTCATATAAATTCCATACCAGAAAATGACACCGCTGTCATTTTCTTTATAATATATTTTTAAATCAAAATTGTCAAGGAATAACACAATAAAATATCAAAATTGTGAAAGCGTGACCATTTATATATCTAACCATACTTCTAATAATTCTTTAACCTTCCATTCAAAAGTGATTACTATCTTTCTTAGCTTGAACATAAAAATATCCTATTCACTGTATTTAAAGCATGTTGACATCTCGTAAAATACTAATTTATAAATACAAGAACAAATATCTTGTCATGCAAGCATTCGCCAGGTATATTTACATGAATATCGTTCATATAGCGGATTGAAATCAAAACAATACAATATATTTCTTAAATAGATTTTCTATAAAAGCTAGATTCAAGCTCTATAAAAATAGACGCAGTTCTTCTAAAATACTGGAATAGGACATATAAATCATTGCAGACACGTGTTTTATAGATTATTTCAAAAGAATGACTAGAACATGAAAAATAGTCTCAAAACTTTGAACAATATTCTGAAAACAAAAAAGAAAGACGCGAGTTTCCACAACCTCATTCGTGGAAACTCGCGTCTTTCAAAAAATAGGGTGAATTGAAAACTAGAACAAGACACTACATTTTCTAAATGATGCCTAATAAAAATTCTAAATGCTACACCAAATTGCTCACATCTCATTTCAAACCATACAGTATATTGAAACTATAAGAGTACACCTTTGCTTCTAAAATATTGCTAGAAATTAATTTGACTATCCTGATTGATTTGTCCTGTTTTTATTTCATTTTACTATAGGACTTTCAATTGAAAACAACAGTTTTACACTCAATTAGACTTTTTAGAAACAGAATCACTATTACTTGACTGTAGTTTGTCATTTTTTTGATGAAACTAGTACTTTTTCAGAAACTGTTTTGAAAGTCTCAATGATATAGTCTACTTCTTCATCGCTTAATTTAGTGTGAAGAGGGAGCGTAATTTCATTTTCAAAGAAGGCATAGGCCTTAGGATAGTTGGCTATATCAAAGCCAAGATTCTTGTAGGCGGTCAACAGAGGAAGCGGTTTGTAGTGCACATTACTTGCAATTCCTGCTTTAGCCAATTCTTGGATGATAAGATTGCGTTCTTCTAAGCTTGCTCCTTCTACATGGGTGATGTAGAGGTGGCGGCATGATTCAACTGTATCAGTCTTGTGTGCCAATGGATGGATACGAGAACCTGCAAAACCACAATCATAGCGGTCCACAATGTCCTTACGACGTTCTAGCAAACCAGCGTAACGATCCAATTGTACCAAACCAAGCGAAGCCATGATATCGGTCATATTGCACTTGTAGGCTGGTGTGACAATATCGTATTCCCAAGAACCCAGTTGCATCTTAGCTAAAGCATCCTTAGTTTGTCCATGAAGGGAAAGAATTTGGAATTCCTTGTACATTTCTTCGTCATCAATCGCTGGATTGGCTTTCCAAGTAGCACTTCCTCCCTCGGCTGTTGTAAAATTCTTAACAGCATGGAATGAGAAAGAAGTAAAGTCAGCGATAGAACCAGCTGGTTGTCCTTTATATGTAGATCCCAAAGCATGGGCACTATCAGAAACAATGACAATACGGTTAAAGGCTTTTTGCCACTTGCTTGAAGCGGTAAAGAGATCACGTTTCTTCTCCACTACATGGAACAAACGGCCGTAGTCGCAAACAATCCCTGCGAGCTCTACTGGGATGATCACCTTGGTCTTTTCAGTGATAGCTTGCTCCAGCAGGTCATAATCCATCTCAAAAGTATCTGCTTGGATATCCACCATGACAGGGGTCGCTCCTACGTGAGTGATGACACTACATGAAGCTGTATAAGTCATGGCTGGAACGATGACTTCATCACCAGGTCCCACTTCCAAGACGCGCAAAATCAACTCAAGAGCGGCAGTCGCAGAATTTAGGCAGACAGTCTTGGGTGTCTGTGTGTATTGAGACAAGCGACGCTCCAGTTCTTTGGTCTTAGGACCTGTTGTAATCCAACCAGAACGCAGGGTATCCGCTACTTCAGCAATTTCTGCTTCCGTAATATCGGGTGGTGAAAATGGAATATTGTAATTTGGCATTGATTTGCTCCTTTTATCTGTACTCATTTTCTCATGACTACTTTATTTTAGCACTTCAAACACGGTTTGAAACATGATTTTGATGTCTCCAAGGAAACTAAACTCTCGGAGATAGGCAAGGTTATAGCGCATCTTTTCAGGCAGGACGTGTTCGACATAGGCCTGGTCAACTGACAAACCTTTCTCCGTCATTTGACTGATGATAGTATCCTCATCCTTGTAGTGAATGCTGGCTGGAGAGGTAATTCCTGCTGGCAAGAGCAAGGTCGCCATCATTTCAGGGCTATACTGCTCTGTGTAGCGTGGCACTTCAGGTCGTGTACCGACAAAGGACATTTCGCCTTTAAGGACATTGACCAGCTGAGGCAGTTCATCCAAGCGCACACGGCGGATAAAATTCCCAACCTTGGTAATACGGCTATCGTTAGCAGAAGTCACCAGACTTCCTTTTTTATCCGCATCCGTCACCATGGTACGGAACTTCCAAATCTTGAACCGACGGTTGTACTGGGTCACGCGCTCTTGCTTGTAAATCACTGGCCCCTTGCTATCCAACTTGATCCAAATGCTCAAGATGAGAAAGATGGGAGAGGTCAGAACCAGCAAGACCAAGGCCAGAACCCAGTCCAAGCAACGCTTAAAAATCAGCGAACCCTTCCTTTTAGAGACAAGCTGGTAGTAAGACTCAACCTCGCTTGATTTCATTTCCACGGGCAAGTCTTCCCATTTCAGCATGCTGTTTCTCCTTTGTTTTTACTATACTATTTGTCAACATTTTTCATTATACCACAAAATGGAAAAGGCGGTGAAAGAAATCTGTAATTTGAAGGATTTCCTTCTTATGCTCAATGAAAATCAACGAGTATTAGACCATGGCCCCTGCTTGCAAGCTATACATCTTGTGATAGGTTCCTCCTAGAGCCAAGAGTTCCTCATGGGTTCCACTCTCGATAATGCGCCCCTTGTCCAAGACATAGATGCAGTTGGCATCTTGGATGGTAGAAAGACGGTGGGCGATGGCAATGGTTGTCCGTCCCTGTCTCATCTTAGCCAGAGAAGCTTGAACCAGACTTTCTGTTTCAGAGTCAATATTGGCTGTCGCTTCATCCAAAATCAGAATTTTAGGCTGACTGGCGACTGTTCTAGCAAAGGCAAGAAGCTGGCGTTGACCAGTAGAGAAGCTCGAACCACGCTCAGACACAGGGGAGTTATACCCCTGAGGAAGATCTTGAATAAAGGAATCTGCATCCACGAAGCTAGCTGCAGCCTGTACCTGCTCATCACTGATTTCTTGGTACATGGCGATATTGGACTTAATGGTCCCATGATAGAGGAAGGGATCCTGCAAGACTAGACCGATGTTTTTTCTCAGCTCTTCCTGACTGTAGTCCCGGATATCCACATCATCCAAGAGAACTCGCCCTGACTGAAATTCATAAAAGCGCATGAGAACATTGATAATAGACGATTTCCCTGAACCTGTATGACCCACAAAAGCAATGGTTTCACCCCTGTTAACAGAGAAAGAAATGTCATCCAGAATCGGATGTTTGCCATCATAAGAGAAACATACATGTTCAAAACGGATATTGCCTTCTTTGATCTCGGCCTGTCCATTTTCTTGAAGAGGCTCATAGGTCCTCTCATCAATCAAGGCAAAGACACGACCTGCAGACACCATAGACGTTTGAAGGGTCGAAAAATTTTGCGTCACTTCAATCAAGGGGTCAAAAAGGCGGTTGATATACTGAATAAAGGCATACATGGTCCCTGCTGTTATTCCCAGATAAAGGCCACGATAGCCAAAATAGGCCATTAAAACTGCATATCCTAGGAGTTTCAGCAAACTCATGGCAGGGCGCAAAAAGAGGGCATCCAAGGCTACAGAACGGTTGGCATAGACCAAGTGTTCTTGGTTGATTTCATCAAATTCTGCCTGCAGGCGCTTCTCTTGATTAAAGGCCTGGATAATCCTGATTCCCTCGATGTTTTCAGCCAGCTTGCTATTGATATCTGACAAGAGACTTCTGGTTTTCTCAATGATTTTCACTGATTTTTTCCGATAGAGATTGACCAAAAGGAAAATCAAGGGGAGAAAGAGCAAGACTAAAACTGTTAAACGAAAATCCAACACCAACATAGTATAAAGCGTTGTCAGAAAGATAAAAACTGCTGAGATAAAGCTAGATAAAATCCCCGAAAACATATCACTGATAGTCTCGGTGTCATTTGTCAAACGAGAGACAATGGAGCCTGCTGGCGTCTTGTCAAAATAAGACATGCCCAGCTTCTCCATATTGGAAAAGGCATCGCGACGAATATCCCTAACAATACTATAGGACACACGTGCAAAGAGAAGATTACCGACATACTGAACTACAGTTTGTAGGATATAAAGGCCATAGTAGACCAGCAAAACGGTCACAGCGAGTTGGTTGAGATTGCTGAGATACTGGTCTATAAAGTGGGAGGCAACCAGAGGAATGACGCTTTTAATGACCGTAGTCGCGAGGAGAAAACTGAGTGCCAAAAAGGTCAGGAGTCCATAGGGCTTAAGATAGGACACCAAGCGCTTCAATACAGCCCATTGTTCTTTCTTATTCTGCATCTTCTTCTCCCTTCATTTCCAGTTGCTGAGACTGGTAGGTTTGGGCATACCAGCCATCCATGGCTAGCAGGTCTTCGTGCCTACCACGTTCGATAATTTGACCATTTTGCAGAACCAAAATCAAATCTGCATGGACAACTGCACTGAGTCGATGAGCCGTGATAATGGTTGTCTTGTCCTTTCGCGTCTCCTTGAGGTTGTCGATAATCGCATACTCTGTCTTGGCATCCACGGCTGACAAAGAATCATCCAAAATCAAGATATCAGGGTCTAAAATCATAGCCCGACTCATGGCCAGACGTTGCTTTTGACCACCTGAGAGACTGACTCCCTTTTCACCAATCAACGTATCAAATTCTTGAGGCATGGCTACAATATCTTGATAAACTTGGGCTAACTTCGTTGCCTCCTCGATTGCTGAAAGAGGTAAGTTCGGATTTCCAAAGCGGATATTGTCTAAGATAGAGCTCGCAAAGAGAAATTGGTCCTGAGGGACATAGCCCATGAGACTGCGAAGGTCTGTCAGACGATAGTCACGAATGTCGTGACCGTTTAGATAAATGGCTCCCTTATCCACATCGTATTCACGCAAGAGGAGTTTAATCAAGGACGTTTTCCCAGAGCCTGTCTGACCAACTAATCCCAATGTTTGCCCTTTTTCCAAACTAAAGTGAACATTTGTCAGTGTTTCCTCATTTTCAAATGCAAAACTATCAATGGCATACTGCAAGCGCCCATTTTCAATACTGTCTAGAGGAAACTCAGGGTCTTGTACAGGTGATTCCTGAGACAAAAGTTCCTCAATCCGCTGGTAGGAAACTTTCCCTCGCTGAGTAATATTAAAGAGGAAGCCGATGGCCATAAGAGGCCAAACCAGCATATCCAAGTAGCTGATAAAGGTAACTAGATTCCCAACCGTGATTTGCCCTTTCTGAACCATCAAGGAGCCGACCAAGAGGGTTAACACATAGGATGAACCAACAAATAAGAGAACCATAGGGTCAAAGAGACTATCGTATTTCATGGTTTGCAGGTTCTTTTGGAAGGTCAATTCATTGACTGCCTGGAAAGACTTGAGCTCGTCCGCCTGATAACCGAAAGACTTGGTCACTTTGATACCTGATACGGACTCCTGCACCTTGTTATTGAGTTCGGAAAAGGCGGCTTGTGATTCGCCAAAGGCCTTGTGGGTCTTTCTCCCTAAACGACTGGTGGCATAAGCCATAAAAGGCAGGGGAAGAATGGCAACCAAGGTCATCTGCCACGAAATGCTAAAGAGCATGGTCAGCAAGGTCACCAGCGCCGTGATAGAGGCATCCACCGCAGACATAACACCGCCACCTGCGAGACGAGTCAAGGCATTGATATCGTTGGTGGCGTGCGCCATCAGATCCCCCGTCCGATAGGTTTGATAAAAGGCTGGAGACATTTTTGTAAAATGCTCAAACAAGCGAGACCGCATAATCTGTCCCAGACGGTAGGAAGTCCCAAGGATATACATCCGCCAAACATAGCGCAGATAGTACATCCCAAAGGCCGCAAGTAGCAAGTAAAATAGGTCAAGAAGGAGGTCCCGCTGGGTTAATTGCTCCGAAGTAATGGCATCGATGACCCGCCCCATGACCATGGGGGGAATGAGATTGAGGACGGAAACCAAGACCAAGGCCACAATTCCGACTAGATAACGACGTTTTTCTAACTTGAAAAACCACCAAAGTTTTTGAATAATGGACATAAAATCCCTTTCTGATGGCAAATGGAAACCTGAGGCCAATACTCAATGAAAATCAAAGAGCAAACTAGGAAACTAGCCGCAGGCTGCTCAAAGCACTGCTTTGAGGTTGTAGATAGAACTGACGAAGTCAGTAACCTACATACGGCAAGGCGACGTTGACGCAGTTTGAATTTGATTTTTGAAGAGTACAAGACCCCAGGTTTTTCTTATTCATAGGTTACGACTGTAACGGCACCCTTGTCATACTCAGCGATAAAGATATTAGCTACATTGTCATGTCCTTGCTTGTTGAGGTTATCAAGCAACCACTCTTCGCTACGACCAATCGATTCCAAAACATCTACTTGGATCACACCGTCAGTCACAACTGGATACTTAGGATTTTCATCTCCCATTTGGACCACGATGAGTTGGCCATTTTGCTCTTGCACAGCTCGTTTAACTTGCTTCATCTGGAAAATTCCTTGGCTACGAAGTTTGAGAGCAACATCTGCCGCAGACAAACCAACTGAACGACAGGCTTCTGGGTCAATCTGCCCATTTTTGATGAGCAGAGTCGGTTTACCATCAATCAAGCGTTTCACAAAACGAACATTGTTATTGAGCCATTTGAGGGTCAAGACCAAAATCGTCCACATCATCAAAATCACTGCATACTGGAGAATGCTGATAGAACTATTGTAAATCACCCCACCAATGATACCACCGAGAACATAGTTCTGAATTTGGTCTGTAGCAGAGTTAGGTGCTAGATTCCCCTTTCCTGTCACATTGATAACAAAAACAAGCGAGAAAAGACCCAAGGCCAGTTTGATTAAAATTTCCATGTAGTTGAGTGTCATTTGTTTACCTCCACCAATTCAATAGCGTCTGTTTGATGCAATTCTAATTTCTCTAAAAGATACTTGTCTGGTTGGCTCCCGTTCATGGCACGATAGAAATTTGAACCTACCTTGATAAGTGCTCCATCAGTGGCAGCTGAAGTATTGACATAAACTTCTGATTTATCCACTCCCAAGTCTTTAGAAATGACCTCTATGAAATGAAGGGAGGTTTGAAATTGATTGTTAGAGGCTTGATTGGTCTGGTATTTTGAGATTGTTACCAAAAGCATGGCTACCAAAGTCAAGGCCAAAATCATGACCAATTCACGAAACTTAGTTCCCTTTTTATCACGATAAGCCTTAAAAGCAAAAAATCCTGTGATAGCTAGGAGCACAATCCCAAAGCCAATCATGATGCCATTTTGCTGACTGATTTGGCTAAGTACATAGTCATATGAGTAAAATTTCATTTATTTTCACTCCCTTTCATAAAATCATTCTTCATTATAAACGAAAGAGAGTGATTTTTCAAGCCATACGTTGGGGAAATAGACATATCAGACCAACTTCTCAAACTAATGACTCCAGTAGCTACTTCAAGATTCTGATTTTGATAATTGATAAGAATAGACACTAGGAATTATCACTACAAAGAAAAGTGTCAAGAAGAATACCCAGTAAACATATAGTTGCACAAAGGAATTTAGAAACAATAACAATCCTCCTAATACCCAAATTTTTCCAGCTAGGCGATGCGTTTTTCTCCAGTTTTCATCATTCTCCAAGGTCCACGGTAGTCGAATACCGATTATATAATTTCGATGTGTTTTTGGTAGATAATTTCCAATTACGATCATCACGACTCCCATAAAAATCTGAGCTAGTAGCCCACTCATCATAGAATAACCCAAAGATTCTCCGAAGATAGAAATCATTAATAGACAAGATACAAAAGGAATAATCCAGTAAATCAAAAGTTGTATTTTTGAACTGATATTGCTAGATTTAGGATCCTTAATCATTAAAAATAGAAGCAACCAATGCATCAAAAGCATGAGAGTCGGTAATCCAAAGATAGCAGACATTTTATGATTGTAGCCATCTGCTTGACCCAGTAGATTAAAATGAGTGGGTATCTCCTCTGGTAATTGATTCCAGAAAACACAACCTACAAGGGAAGGTAGTAGGATGAGAATGCTCGTAAATAATACCAATTTCTTATTGATTTTTATCTTCATCAAAATGATCTCCTTTCAGATCTGCTAACCAAACCATTATATCCTCTAAAACCGATGTATTTAACTCATAGTAAATAAAGTTTTTCTCTCTCATTTCATGAATCAAATCCGCTGCTTTCAAAATCGTGAGATGGTGTGAAATCGTTGCACCTGTCAACTCGAAATAACTGGTAATTTCTCCTGCAGATAATCTACCTGTTTTGAGTAAATTCAAAATCTCTCTCCTAACTGGATGAGATAAGGCTTTAAAGCTATTTGCAAAACTCATAATGACTCCTTTCCCTTTGTAATATTAGTAGGGCTAGGACTAAGCAAGGTAGAACTGATAGCATTCCGGTCGGTGATGGGCCTAAAATCAAGAGGCTTGAAACTTTTTCTCCTGGTAATTGGAAGAGTAAACCAAGACCTGCAGTTGCATTGATTGCCCCATGAAATAGGGCTGAAGCCCAGATAGAGCCTGTCTTTTCCAACAACCAGCTCAACAATATTCCTACGCTAAAACAAAATAGAAACATAGCAACAACTCCCAAAACGGGATAAGCAAAATAAGTAAGACCATAATTATAGCCTTGCAAATTGATTGGTAGATGCCAAAGACTCCAAATGAGACCAAGCAAGACATGAGTCTGGACTCTTGAAAAGCGTCCTCTTAGAGCTGGGTAAAGATAGCCACGCCAACCAATTTCCTCTCCCAATGCAAAGAAACTATTAAGAAAAGGAGCGTAGGTCAAACTAGCTAGGATTTGAATCAAGACCAAGAAAGATAAGGGAATCGGTGATTGAAGGACTCCTTTTTCTTGTAAAATAGCTTGAATAGATTCAAAACCAAGGCTGAAATTGCTAGGGAATACAAGAAAATAAAGTCCCGCTCCTAAAAAACTGATGACTGCTGGTAAGCAGATAGCTAGTAAGTAAAAGCGCCAGTTGCTCTTGAGATTCACGACTAATTTAGATTTGATTCCACTAGGTTGATTCGTGATTTTCCCTAAGAGAAAGACTGCAAGCGCAGGCATCCACATGGCTACAATACTAGCAAGCTGACTCCATGGAGAATTTAGACCAACACCACCTAGCCATAGTGCCAACCATATTATCCAAGCAAGGCCATAAGAAAAGACTACAAAAAGAAGGATTGTTCTCTTATTTGACATATTTGTACACTTCACTTTCTATTTAGATGTTTTTCTAAATAACATTATACACCTTTCCATTCTAAATACAATAACTATTTAGATTTTTTTCTAAATAGTTTGGGGAATTTTTATTTTCTCAGGATAAAGTCTAAAGAGTAATTTTTCAAACCATACGTTGGGGAAATAGAGCTTTTTTTGGTATAATAAAATCTATAATCTGAATGGAAAAGGTAACTTTATGAAACTTATCTCATGGAATATTGATTCCCTCAATGCTGCCCTAACTAGCGACTCAGCTCGTGCAAAATTGTCCCAAGAAGTCCTACAAACCTTGGTTGCTGAAAATGCTGATATTATCGCTATCCAAGAAACCAAGCTTTCTGCTAAGGGTCCTACAAAGAAACACTTGGAAATTTTAGAAGAACTCTTTCCAGACTACGAAAACACGTGGCGCTCTTCTCAAGAGCCTGCCCGCAAAGGCTATGCTGGAACCATGTTCCTTTATAAAAAAGAACTCACACCCACTGTTACTTTCCCAGAAATCGGTGCCCCTTCTACCATGGACTTGGAAGGCCGTATCATTACACTAGAATTTGATGAATTTTTCGTGACCCAAGTTTACACTCCAAACGCTGGCGACGGTCTCAAACGCTTGGAAGAACGCCAAGTCTGGGATGTCAAATATGCGGAGTATTTGGCTCAACTAGACAAAGAAAAACCAGTCCTTGCAACTGGAGACTACAACGTAGCCCACAATGAGATTGACCTTGCAAATCCTGCTAGCAACCGCCGTTCACCTGGATTTACCGACGAGGAACGTGCTGGATTTACCAACCTTTTGGCAACTGGATTTACCGACACCTTCCGCCATATTCATGGCGATGTTCCAGAACGCTACACTTGGTGGGCACAACGCAGCAAGACTTCTAAAATCAACAATACAGGCTGGAGAATCGACTACTGGCTCACAAGTAACCGCATCGCTGACAAGGTGACCAAGTCTGATATGATTGACTCTGGTGCGCGCCAAGACCACACACCCATTGTCATGGAAATTGAACTCTAAGGAGAAAACGAATGGACTATCAAGCTGTCATTCCTGAATTTGTAGTATCTGACATCGAAAAATCACGCCACTTCTACTGCGACCTGCTAGGATTCTCTGTCGAATACGAACGTCCAGAGGAGAAATTTCTCTTCCTCTCGCTTGAAGACTGCCAACTTATGCTAGAAGAAGGCAGCGCAGAAGAATTAGCCCAACTGACCTATCCTTTCGGGCGCGGTGTTAATATTTCCTTTGGCATTGAAGATGTCCCTCAGCTCCACCAAAAACTGCTGGAAGCTGACTATCCTATCCATCGTCCCCTGACAAAAAGAGAATTTCGAGTAGGAGATAGCTTTATATATCCCTATGAATTTGCAGTTCTAGACCCAGATGGCTATTTTTTAAGATTTAGCGAGTAGAATAATAAAGATTGGGAAAAAGTCTTTAAAGTTAGAAAGAGGCATATTGTCAGGTGTTTAAAAACCTAATAATATGCCCTTTTATGATGGAAAAACCTTCTAAATGTTAGCTAATAAGTTAATTTTTGCCTATTTTTATTATATTTGTTCGTTTTTCAAACCAAAATACTAACAAAACATTTGATTTCTAAAGTTATTTAGTGTAAAATAAAAACATTGACTTAAGCCTATTTAAAATTGAATATCGTTTTACTTGTTTATGTCGTGAATTGGCACGACGTTTCTACAAGGTGCCGGAACACCTAACAATAAGTAAGTTAGCTTGGAGGTATGGTCTTTTTTGCCATGCCTATTTTGGGGACTTACTTAGGGGATTAAGTAGGTCCTTTTTCTATTACATACTAGAAACTATAAACAAGCAAATGGATTGGCTTTTAGACTTTAGGAGGTCTTATGAAATTATTAGAAGAGCGCATCCTCAAGGATGGGCATATCTTGGGTGACAACATCCTCAAGGTAGATTCCTTTTTAACCCACCAAGTCGACTTTAACTTAATGCGAGAAATCGGTAAGGTTTTTGCGGAAAAATTTGCTGCTGCTGGTATTACCAAAGTCGTGACCATTGAAGCCTCAGGTATTGCCCCAGCCATTTTTACAGCTGAAGCCTTAAACGTTCCCATGATTTTCGCTAAAAAAGCTAAGAACATCACTATGAACGAAGGTATCTTAACTGCAGAAGTCTACTCCTTTACCAAGCAAGTGACCAGTACCGTTTCTATAGCTGGAAAATTCCTCTCACCAGAGGACAAGGTCTTGATTATCGACGATTTCCTTGCTAACGGCCAAGCTGCCAAAGGCTTGATTCAAATCATCGAACAGGTCGGTGCCACAGTCGAAGCTATCGGTATTGTGATTGAAAAATCCTTCCAAGATGGCCGTGATTTGCTTGAAAAAGCAGGCTACCCTGTTCTATCACTCGCTCGTTTGGATCGTTTTGAAAATGGTCAGGTCGTATTTAAGGAGGCAGATCTCTAATGCAAACTCAAGAAAAACACTCGCAAGCAGCCGTTCTTGGCTTGCAGCACTTACTAGCCATGTACTCAGGATCCATCCTGGTTCCCATCATGATTGCAACAGCCCTTGGCTATTCAGCTGAGCAGCTGACCTACCTGATTTCTACAGATATCTTCATGTGTGGGGTGGCAACCTTCCTCCAACTCCAACTCAACAAATACTTTGGGATTGGACTCCCAGTCGTTCTCGGAGTTGCCTTTCAGTCGGTCGCTCCCTTGATTATGATTGGGCAAAGCCATGGTAGTGGTGCTATGTTTGGTGCCCTTATCGCATCAGGGATTTACGTGGTTCTTGTTTCAGGCATCTTCTCAAAAGTAGCCAATCTCTTCCCATCTATCGTAACAGGATCTGTTATTACTACGATTGGTTTAACCTTGATTCCTGTCGCTATTGGAAATATGGGAAATAACGTTCCAGAACCAACTGGTCAAAGTCTCTTGCTTGCAGCTATCACTGTTCTGATTATCCTCTTGATTAACATCTTTACCAAAGGATTTATCAAGTCTATCTCTATTTTGATTGGTCTGGTTGTTGGAACCACCATTGCTGCTAGCATGGGCTTGGTTGACTTCTCTCCTGTTGCAGCAGCACCACTTGTCCATGTCCCAACTCCACTCTACTTTGGGATGCCAACCTTTGAAATCTCATCTATTGTCATGATGTGTATCATCGCAACGGTGTCTATGGTTGAGTCTACTGGTGTTTATCTGGCCTTGTCTGATATCACGAAAGATCCAATCGACAGCACGCGCCTGCGCAACGGTTACCGCGCAGAAGGCTTGGCCGTACTTCTCGGAGGAATCTTTAACACCTTCCCTTACACAGGATTTTCACAAAACGTTGGTTTGGTTAAATTATCAGGTATCAAGACTCGCCTGCCAATCTACTACGCAGCTGGTTTCCTGGTTCTCCTTGGACTCCTTCCTAAATTTGGTGCCCTTGCCCAAATCATTCCGAGCCCTGTCCTCGGTGGTGCCATGCTGGTGATGTTTGGTTTTGTATCTATTCAAGGGATGCAAATCCTCGCTCGTGTTGACTTTGCTAACAATGAACACAACTTCCTTATAGCAGCTGTATCAATCGCTGCAGGTGTCGGACTCAACAACAGTAATCTCTTTGTCAGCATGCCGACAGCCTTCCAAATGTTCTTCTCAAACGGAATCGTTGTAGCTAGCCTACTCGCTATTGTCCTCAATGCCGTATTAAATCATAAAAAGAAATAAGAAAAAGAGGTGCGAGCCTCTTTTTTGTGTAGCTAATGAGCAATCATTATAAAAATAAATCAGCTAAAAATCCTTCTCTTAACATCTCTAAATTAAATACATTCGTAATGTGACTAAATGCTTCTGCTAGAGGTAAGTGTGCTGTTCTCCATCCTTGACCATCAGTAACCCAAACAAATTCAACATCGTCATCTGATGTAATAACAAATTGACTGAGTTCAGTAAACTCTCCAGCCACCGCTTTTAATTTACTTCCTCCTCCACCATAGTAATTCGTTTCAATCAGCCAAACCTTATGTTTTTCTCGGGAATAAACTGCAACATCAAATCTTCTTTCAGACTTATCGACAGGTACTTTAATCCCCCACTTATCTTTAATATATTGGGCTGTAGCTTGAGCTTTCCAATCCAATTTTTGTTCCTGAGAAATTTTTGCTACGTGTCTCTCTAAAATTCCCTCCATGGTTGTCCCACTTCGATTTTTTCGTGCATTGCTATCTAATCCAGTCTCCACTCCATAAACATAATCAACTAATGAACGATTAGCATGTTGTTGTAAAAAATTTAATAAACCGGATTGCTCAATAAATTTCATGTAATCATCTATTCTACTAGTGTCTATTGTTTTGAAATCCAATTGTTCAAAAGACATATTATCGTTTTCATCTATTGTTAAAACATCTAAAACTTTATCACGACTTGCAATCAGACTAGGAATTGCTTTTAACAAATTAGGTTGTTTAGTGAACAAGTCAAGAGCTTCTATATAAATATCATCTTTACCAATTAAGTAGTTTAAAGTGTTCAACTCTAGTTCATACTTCTTTGTCTCACGATCAACTTTCTCCCAATTTACATAATACTCAGGAGTTCTGTTGGTAATTGATAATGATTCTAAGAAAATCATTAACCTTTCTTGTGGGGTTTTTATTAAATAATTTTTTAAATTCATAATTAATTGTCCTCTTGTTTAGGTAATGGTAAGCCAATCGCATCTAACGGAATATAATTAAAATAATATTTACAGCCTACACTAATGATATAATCTAAGACATCTTTATACCGAGGATTCTTAAACCAATCTGTATCTAATAGATAAGAATAACAAACCTCCTTATTTAAAGGTGAAAATAGTTTCTTATACTGTTTTAATTTAAAATCACATGTTTGCAACTTTTCATCTACACTACCGCCTCCACTCTGTGTTTTTTTCTCAATTATATACACAGTATTCTTACTAATAACAAAGATTGCTTCGTCAGGTAATAATTTGGCGGATATGATTTTAGTATAATCAAAATCATCAATTTCATCAAAATAACGATATAAACCATCTTTTTGGAAAATCTGTCCAACTTCTTTTTCTAAAAATTTGATTTTCCATCTCATAGGTTTTGCACGTAACTTCGTTCCTTTGATAATTTTTGTCTCTTTCCCCTTTCCCTGTCTCTTTGTATCATAGTCAATATTTTCAATACTATAACCTGCTTGCTTGGATAAAAATGTTGGAAAATCTGTCTGTAATTCAAACGCTAATCCTGTTGCAGTGTTCGCTCCTCCAATGCCACCCTTTTTCATTCTCTATACCTCCAATCTCTTCTTTGCAATTTTTAAATATTCTTTTTCAGCATCGATACCTATAAATCTTCTACCTAATCGCTTCGCAACAACACCCGTAGTGCCACTACCAACAAATGGATCTAGAATATAGTCACCCTCTTTAGTAGAGGCTAAAATTATACGTTCCAATAAATATTCTGGTTTTTGTGTTGGATGCTTGCCAGCCCATTTCTCAGCTTTTTTCGTCAAAGCACCTGTCCAAACATCTTTCATTTGTTTACCATCATTCAGCTCTTTCATCAAATCGTAATTATAATAATGGCGAGCTTTTTTATCGTTTTTTCTTGCCCATAAAATAGTTTCAGTAGAATGAGTAAAATAACGACAAGATAAATTGGGTGCAGGGTTTGTTTTCTGCCAAGTAATGTTATTTAGAATTTTAAAACCTTCTTGCTCTAATGCCATTCCAACTGAGTAAATATTATGTAAACTCCCCGAAATCCAAATAGTCCCATTAGGCTTCAAAACTTCTTTTGCTAAACGAATCCATTTACGATTGAATTCGTGCTTTTCCTCAAAGGAAGAAATCTTATCCCAGTCACCTTTATCTACAGATACAACCTGTCCCCCAGAATTTGATATACCACCGTTACTCAAAAAATATGGAGGATCAGCAAAGATCATGTCCATGCTTTCTGGTTTCATTTTCGATAATAACTTAAACGTATCTGCATGAACAAGAATCATTTTATCTTTATTATAGTATGGTTTTGTCATTAAAACACCTCCATACTTATATTCGTTATTTTTCATAATTTGTGACTATAATTTCAGAAATTTTTCCTCGACTCGAAGATTTTGCTCCATTAGTTCGGGTAGCCTCAACATAATGGATATTAAAATCTCGATACAACTCCTCTACCAAAAAACTAGAGGAGTTTGACAACATAACATAAGCCCCTGCATCACTCAATTTCTTAAAGGTATCTCTTAATCTTACTTGATCGTCATATGAAAACCCCTCATGAGTGTAGGAAGTAAAGGCACTTGTCTCTGACAATGGAATATACGGGGGATCAAAATATACAAAATCCCTTGGTTGAACATCCAAAACAGCCTTTTCAAAATCTCCTTTTTTAATTTCTATTTGATTATTATTCAGATAAGTTGAAATAGCAGATACCAAATTCTCATCAACAATTTTAGGATTTTTATAACGACCATAAGGTACATTAAACTGATTCTTAGAATTCACACGATATAAACCATTAAAGTCTACTCTCAACATATAGAGAATACGTGCTGCCCTTTGTACTTCAGACATCATATCTATTCTTTCATCACGATCAGCAGAACGTAAATCTAAATAGTATTCTTTTGAATTATATTCCTGATGAACTTTCAATATTTCAATCAATTCTTGAGGATTGTCCTTAATTTGTTGATAGCAATTTATTAGTTCAGCGTTAAAATCATTAATAACTGCATCTTTAGGAGCTAAATCAAAAAATAAAGCTCCACCTCCAACAAAAGGTTCGAAATATCTGTTATAGGTTTTAGGCATTAATTCTCTAATAACAGGCAATAATTGTCTTTTACCACCTGTCCATTTCGTGAACGGTTGTAAAGTAACTTCCTTTATTTCTTTTATCTTCATGCTTTTAATTATACCATAGAAATTAAAACACAACTCTTGTATTTTCTACCACATTACTAAATTTTCTATTTTAGAATTAAATCATATCAATATCAAAAAATGAGTAAGGCAAATTTTATAAATTCCAAAATTCACCTCACTCTATTAAATTACTCTTTATATCCTTACCTGTCTTTCTTCTGACCGCTGGCCTGTGACAAACATGGTAAAGGTTGCCTTGCAGACATTTCTGCCCTCTTGATTGGTAATATCCACATCCACCACACAGGTTGTGCGACCTTGATGGACGCATTCTCCTTTAATGGTCAACACGTCGTCGAGTTTTCCTGCTTTAAGGTAGTTGATAGAGGATTGGAGCGTCACTCCATCTAGTCCTAGCGAGATGACTACCAAACCACTGATCTGGTCACAAAGGGTAAAGAGATAGCCACCATGGGCATTGCCATAGTAGTTGAGCGACGAGTCCACTACTTTGGTCGTCACCACAACGTGACCATCTCTCATTTGTTCAATTTCGTAATTTTCAAAAGCAGATATAGCGTCAAAATGAAAATCTTTCATCGTTTCCTCCTGATATTTCAAACGACACTATGATACTACTTTTTATAGGACTGTGCAAGGAGAAAGCTCCTAGCCTGCCAAAATCCCGACCTGCTCCACAAAGCGCATAAAGGCTGCCTGTCCTTGTTCTGTCTGCTTGTAAACCCCTGCATCCTCAAGTACACGCACAAAAATAGTACCCACAGAGTCCTTGACGATTTCAAGGGCTTTTTCTTTATCTGTTATGTCTGGATATTGGGCTCTAAGTTGGTCTGCCCATTCCTGATGATAATCGGCAACTGTAACAGCTTCTCCTACAAGATAGCTAGCGACTTGCTCCACTTCTTCTTTCAGACGTGGTGGCAAGATTGCCAAGCCCATGACCTCAATCAAGCCGATATTTTCCTTCTTGATATGTTGGACATCCTTGTGGGGATGATAGATGCCATCAGGATGTTCTGCAGAAGTCTGATTGTCCCGCAAGACTAAGTCCAACTCAAACTGGCCATCGCGTTTACGGGCAATTGGGGTGATGGTGTGATGTGGTGTCCCGTCTGTCTCCGCCAAAATCTGTACTGCAGAATCTGAATACTTACGCCATTCCTGCAAAATCTTGTCAGCTAAGTTGATCAAATCTTCTTTGAAATCCGAAGTCAAACGTAGAACAGACATAGGCCACTTGACAATCCCAGCCCTGACCTGCTCAAAACCAGCAAATTGGAAGGTCTTTTGCAAGGGAGCCAATTCCATAGGAAAGACATGACGGCCTCCCTGATAATGATCATGAGTTAGAATAGAGCCTCCCACAATCGGCAGGTCGGCATTAGAGCCCGCAAAATAGCCTGGAAACTGCTCTACGATAGCCAGCAGACGCTCAAAACTCTGACGACTAATGACCATGGGATGATGCTGGCCATCTAAGAAAATACAATGCTCATTAAAATAAGCATAGGGCGAATACTGGAAACCCCACTCCTGAGCAGCCATTTCAAAACGGATAATACGGTGATTGCTGCGAGCTGGGTGGTTGACTCGACCATGGTAGCCCTCATTCTCTAGACAAAGCTGACACTGAGGATAATTGCTAGCTTGCACCAACTTGGCTGCAGCAATCTCTTTGGGATCCTTTTCAGGCTTAGAGAGGTTGATGGTAATTTCAAGTTCACCGTAATCAGATGGAACACGATAAGCGATATTTTTAGCAATGGCCTTGAGTTTGATGTAGTCATTTTTCTGACTGAGTTGGTAAAACTCCTCTATCGATTGCTCAGGAGAGTGGGCATAGGTTCCCCAGAAGTCACGATTGACCTGACTTGGACAAGGGGTCACCAAGTCCATCAATTCAGCACCAAGGATTTCACGCGCAGTCTGACTATCCTCAATCGTCTCTAATTGAACGGCTTCCTCAACCAGCTGGTCCTTGAGGTCAATCAATTGATCTAGATCGGTCTCAACTTCTAAAACACCGTCTCCCACTCGTGCTAAGACACGATTGGTCAGGTAGATTCGATCTATTTCCTCAAATGAACTTTCAGAAATGACATGTGTTACAAATTTATCTACTAAGGTCACCATAAAGCCTCCTTTTGACTAGTCAAGGACGCGAGTGCCACCTGCAACTTCAGCGATATAGAAACTTGGAGCGTATCCAACGACTTCCTCGTAGTGTTTGCCAACAGCTTCCTTAAAGGCATCAACAGCATCTTTTTGCACCAAAGCAATGGCACATCCGCCAAAACCTGCCCCTGTCATACGAGCACCGAGAACGCCTTCTTGTGCCCAAGCTGTATGAACAAGAGTATCCAATTCCAAACCAGTTACTTCATAATCATGCTCTAGGGAAACGTGTGACGCATTCATCAAACGACCAAATGTTTTCAAATCTCCTGCTTGAAGGGCTACTTGAGCTTTGAGGGTACGTTGGTTTTCAAGCACAGCATGACGAGCACGTTTCAAACGATTTTCATCTTTGATGAGATAGCTATATTGGTCAAATGCCCACTCGTCCAATTCACCCAAGGTCTGAATATCTAAGGCTACTTGCAATTCTTCCACTGCTTTTTCACACTCAGCACGGCGTTCATTGTATTTAGAGTCCGCCAATTCACGGCGTTTGTTAGTGTTCATGATAACAACAACATTATCCTTCAAATCAAGTGGCACCAAGTCATACTCTAAAGTGTTAGTATCTAAGTAAATAGCACGTTGGTCAGCCCCCATACCGATAGCAAACTGGTCCATGATACCAGAGTTGACTCCGATAAAGTTATTTTCTGTTTGTTTTCCGATTTTAACCAAATCGAGACGCTCTAATTTTAAATCAAAGAGATGCTCTGCCACGACCCCTGTCAAGAGTTCAAGGGATGCTGATGAAGACAAACCAGCACCATTTGGGATATTCCCATAAACATAAAAATCAAAACCTTTGTCAATCACGTGCCCAGCTTCTTGCAAGAAATGAAGAACCCCTTTTGGATAGTTAGTCCAGTTGTGCTCTTTTTCAAACTTGAGATCAGTGAGAGGCACTTCGATGATACCCTTGTCCTCAAAGTTAGCTGAGTAGAAACGCAAAACTTGGTCGTCACGCTTGCGAGCAGCCCCATAAGTTCCTAAGGAAATGGCTGCTGGAAAAACGTGCCCACCGTTGTAGTCTGTGTGTTCACCAATCAAATTGATACGACCTGGTGAAAAGAAAGTTTGGTCTGCTTCTTGACCAAAAACAGCAAGAAAGTCTTTGCGAAGAGTTTCAGCAGTAAGATGTTGTGTCATATGATTTCTCCTTTTACTGTCCGTTAAGTCACCTTAACGTGTAATCGTTTTCTTCTATTGTATCCAAGGGATTTCCCAAGGTCAATCCTTTTTACTAAACTTTTACTAAACTATCAGTAAAAAGCAGAAAAATATGATATACTAACTTAAAAGAAGGAGGGTTTATGGCTACCTTAAAAGACATTGCACAGCTAGCTTCTGTCTCTATCGCGACCGTATCACGTGTTCTCAACCGCGACCAGAGCCTATCTGTTACAGAAGAAACCAGACACCGTATTTTAACCGTTGCTGAAGAGTTGGGCTACACCAAGCACCTCAAGACAGGCGAGTCCCACAAGCCCAAGCAAAAGATTGCCATTATCCAATGGGTCAGCGAACAAGGAGAGCTAGACGACCTCTACTACTACCAGATTCGCTTAGGCATAGAAAAAAGAGCCCAAGAACTGGACTACGATATCTTGCGCTATTTTAATGACCATCCTTTTACATTAAGCGAGGAAGTAATTGGGATTCTCTGCATCGGAAAATTTAGCCGAGCTCAGATTTCTGCCTTTGAAGAATACCAAAAGCCTCTTGTCTTTCTAGACAGTGATACTCTTTCACTAGGACACACCTGTATTATCACGGATTTTTACACTGCCATGAAACAAGTTGTCGATTATTTCTTCAATCAAGGGATGAACCGTATCGGGATTCTAACAGGCCTTGAGGAAACAACTGACCAAGAAGAAATCATTCAGGACAAGCGTCTGGAAAATTTTAAGAACTACAGTCAAACAAAAGGAATCTATCATGATGAACTGGTCTTTCAAGGGAGCTTTACCGCCCAGTCTGGCTATGACTTGATGAAAGAGGCCATTCAGAGTTTAGGAGACCAACTCCCACCAGCCTTTTTTGCTGCCAGTGATAGTTTAGCCATTGGTGCCCTCCGTGCACTCCAAGAAGCTGGAATCAGCCTGCCAGACCGTGTCAGCCTCATTTCCTTTAACGACACTAGCCTGACCAAGCAGGTCTATCCTCCCCTCTCTAGCATCACCGTCTATACCGAAGAAATGGGCCGAGCAGGTATGGATATTCTTAACAAAGAAGTACTCCACGGTCGCAAAATCCCTAGCCTGACCATGCTGGGTACCAGACTGACTCTGAGAGAGAGTACAGGGAATGATTAGAATTACAAAACGACCTCTAGCAAGGCTGTTTCTCTTATAATCTCTATGATTCCGCTCCAACTCACACCTTTCGCTTATGTGCTTGGTGACTTTCTAGGTCAACATCAACTTCAATGGTAATATTTTGAAAGCCACAATCTTTGAGGAAAATTCGAATAGATTCTTTACAAGTTTCCATATGCTCCATCTCTTTTAAACAAACATGGACAATGGCATTTTTTTCCAAACCATCCATAGTCCAGAGATTAAGCTGATTGATACTAGCGACATGATCCAATTCTGCTAAATCCGTCTTGATCTTCTGGATATCTACTCCTTCTGGCACTGCATCGAGGAATATCTTGAGCGTGCTCCAAAAACGTGGAAGGGCTTTTGACAGAATAAAGAAGGAAATAGCAAGAGACAAGAGCGGATCCAAGATATACCAATCGGTAAATCGAAGAACAATGGCCATCAGGATGACAGCCACCCAACCCAAGGTATCTTCCAGAAAGTGCAGGCTGAGAATGGATTCGTTCTTGGTTTGTCCTTTGCGAATGACGAGACTCGCTAGCACATTGATAGTAATCGCAATAATTCCTAACCAGAAAATCCCCTCATCATTGACCGATTGTGGATGAAAGATTTTCGCTATATTTTCCAAAATCACTAGGATGGATCCTGTGATAAGAATCACAGCAGTCACCAGGGCCCCTAAAAGACTAAATCGCTTGTAACCCAAGGTGTAATGCCTATCTTCTTCACGATTGGAGATTGTTTCTAGAAGGGCTGATATGCCAATGGCTATAGCATCTCCCAAGTCATGAACAGAATCAGCGAGAACGGCACTCGAACCAAATATTCCTCCTGCGATAAACTCAACAATAGCATAGCTTAAATTTAAGAAAAAAGCTATCCAAACAGTATATTTTGCCTTCATCTTTCTCATTCCTTTGTTATAATAGATTTATGAACATTTTGTTCATTATCATTATCCACTAAAACTCAATGAAAGGATAGAAGCAAAAGGTCAGCTTTATTCAGTTCTGAACAATTTGCCTCAAGTGTCCATATGACTAAGATTGACCGCCGTATCAGTAAAACAAAAAAAGCCATCTATCAAGCTTTTCTACAACTTTTAAACGATAAGGGTTATGAAGCCACTACAGTTCAGGATATCATTGACCTCGCAGATGTGGGACGATCCACCTTTTACTGTCACTATGAGAGTAAGGAACTACTTCTGGACGAGCTTTGCCGCTACCTCTTCCATCATCTCTTTGAAAGAGAGCAACCCATTTCAACTGAGGACTACCTCGCCCACCTCTTTCTCCATTTTCAGAAAAACCAAGACCATATCACCAGTCTGCTATTTTCCAAAAATGACTACTTCCTCCGTCAACTCCATAAAGAGCTAGAACACCATGTCTATTCCGTGATGGCTGATGATTTAAAAGAAGCCCACACTAATCTGCCTACTTCTTACCTCCAACACTTGGTCGTGTCCAACTTTATCGAGACATTGACTTGGTGGCTCAAAAAAGGACAAGACTTTACATACCAGGAAGTTGTCCAGTTTTATCTAGACCTTCTCATTCCTAAAAATTGAATACAGAGTAGAGCTCAGTTGCCTTATTTCTAGGCTACTGAGTTTTTATCTTTTCAACAATCAAAAAAGCCCAGACGACATTGTCTGAGCATTCTTTTCTATAGTCGTTTAAGCAAGTTGAGTTTCGCATTTTCAAGCTATTTCTTCAACAAACCTTGTTCTTGTAGAAACTCTTTGGCTACTTGTTCTGCTGACTTGCCTTCAACACCGACTTGATAGTTAAGCTGGCTCATCTGGCTTTCAGTAATTTTACCAGCCAATTTATTGAGAACTGTTTCCAACTCTGGATGTTTCTTGAGAAGAACTTCTTTCATTAGTGGAGCCCCTTGATAAGGTGGGAAGAGTTGCTTGTCATCTTCCAATACCTGTAAATCATAACGTGCCAATTCCGCATCGGTTGAATAAGCGTCCGTGATTTGAATATCACCTGACTGAATTGCCTGATAGCGAAGAGCTGGCTCCATGGTCGCCACATTGAGATTGAGACCATACATTGACTGCAAGCCCTTATTGCCATCTTCACGGTCATTAAATTCGAGTGTAAAACCTGCCTTCAGCTGCCCTTCCACTTTTTTCAAGTCCGAAATGGTCTTCAAGCCATATTCTTGAGCAATTTTTTTCGGAACAGCTACAGCGTAGGTATTTTGATAAGACATGGGTTTGAGATAGGCTAGATGATCCTGTTTGGCAATGCCATCACGCGCTACCTGATAAACCTGCTCTGGCTCATGACTCACTTTAGGTGATGGCTGAAGTAAACTTTCAGTCACCGTACCAGTAAATTCAGGATAAATATCAATATCGCCTTTTTTCAGAGCTTCATAGAGGAAACTTGTTTTCCCAAAATTCGGTTTAACAGTCGCAGTCATGCTGGTATTTTCTTCAATGAGGAGTTTATACATATTGGCCAAAATTTCTGGTTCTGGACCCAATTTCCCAGCAATGACCAAGTTTTCTTTCTCTTTTTGAGCCAAAAGAGCTGGACTATAAGACAAACCTAGCAATACCGTCACCAAGGCAAAACCTGAGAAAATCGTCCGCAATTTTGCCTTTTCCATCACTTTTAGTAGGATGTTAAAGGCAATAGCCAGCACTGCTGAAGAAAGGGCACCAATCAAAATCAGACTGGCATTATTACGGTCAATTCCCAAAAGAATAAAGGAACCTAGTCCCCCTGCCCCAATCAAGGCCGCCAAGGTTGCCGTACCGATAATTAAAACCGCTGCCGTCCGAATCCCAGACATCATAACAGGCATGGCAAGTGGAATTTCAAACTTCTTGAGACGCTCCCATCTGGTCATCCCAAAGGCAATCCCAGCCTCTTGCAGACTCGGATCAATTCCCTTCAGCCCAGTGATGGTATTTTGTAAAATCGGAAAAATCGCATAAATCACTAGAGCTGTCAATGCAGGCAAAGTCCCGATTCCCATCAAAGGGATAAAGAGCCCCAATAAGGCCAGAGACGGGATGGTCTGGAAAATCCCTGCAATCTGTAAGACCCAATCCGCCAACTTCTCATGATAGCGAAGATAAACAGCCAAGGGAATCGCAAGCAAAATAGCTAGTAACAAGGTCAAAAGTGACAACTGCAAATGTTGAGATAGAGCTGTCAACCAATCACTAAAACGATCCTGAAAAGTTGCAATTAAATTAGTCATGAACACTACCTCCAAACAAGTCTGCTACAAAGTCTGTTGCAGGCGCTTTTAAAATGGTCTCGGGATTCGCTACCTGGCGAATTTCCCCATCCTGTAAAACAGCAATACGGTCCGCCAACTTCAAGGCCTCATCCGTATCATGGGTCACAAAAATCGTTGTCATCCCAAACTCTTTATGCAATTCTTTAGTCAGAACCTGCAACTGTTTTCTTGAAATAGCATCCAAGGCTGAAAAAGGTTCATCCATGAGGAGAATCTTAGGCTGACCAATCATAGCACGAACAATACCGACCCGTTGCTGTTCTCCACCAGATAATTCACTCGGAAGTCGATGTCCATACTCAGCCACTGGTAAACCAACCTTAGCCAAAAGCTCTTCAGTTTTATTAGCAATTTCTTCCTTAGTCCAGCCCTTCATCTCAGGAATCAGGGAAATATTTTCCGCGACCGTTAGATTAGGAAATAGAGCAATAGCCTGTAAAACATAACCAGTAGAAAGACGAAGTTCACGCTCATCATAATCTTTGATGCGCTTGCCATCCATATAAATATTTCCATCAGTTGGCTCCAAGAGGCGGTTGACCATCTTAATCATGGTTGTCTTACCTGAGCCAGATGGACCAACTAAAACCATAAACTCGCCATTCTCAATCCGTAAATTGACATCTCTCAAGACATCTTTTTCTGTGTAACGTAAAGCTACATTTTTGTATTCAATCATTCTGTATCCTCAATTTAAAACTTCCCTCTATTGGTCAACTCTTCTACCTTAGGCATAACTTCCTTATTATCCCAATGCTCCACAATTTTACCGTTTTCTAGACGGAAGATATCGTACTGGGCACAGGTATCACCATCAGTCTGAGTCTGACCATAGCTAACTACATAGTTTCCTTGTCCTAAGAGTTGGAAAATCAAGTCAAAAGTGACCTTTGCTTATAAACAGCTAATTTGATTTATCTTACACCTCATTTTCCTTCTCTTTCAGATTTGCCAAAATTCTTTCTTGAAAGGCTTCAAATTGCCGAATTTCTTCCTCTGAGAATCCTTTGTAAAAGATCGTATCCAATTTCTGACTGACTCGATACCCCACTTCTTTTTGGGCCAGCCCCAACTCTGTTAAAACCAAATACTTCTTCCTCTTATCTTTTCCACATGGACTAATCGTTACAAGATTTTGTTCCTCTAGCTTTTTAATCATAGTCGTCAGCGTATTGTTAGCAAGCCCAGTCGCAAGCGCAATGTCTGTCGCAGTTGCGCAGCCAGTTTCACTATTCCATAAAACCGCTAAAATCTTTCCCTGTTCACTCCGATAAAGAGAGTCAGGGTCTTGTCTTAGTAACTTTTGAAAAATCCGCCCATTCAACAAACGAATATGATGGGCTAGCAAATGACAATATTTCATGAAACCTCCAATTTATTTCTATATCGAAATAGATACAGTGATTATAACACTCATCATTCCATCTGTCAACTATTTCGATTTAGAAATAATTTTTCCAAGTAAAAAAATCTCCTACCCAAGGTAGAAGAATTTTTTAATCTTATAAACTTAATCCGTCATATCCGATACCAAAGTTCGATGCTCCAATGGAATACTGCACATAACTAGCAAGAAAATGAAACCTGACTGAATCCAGAAGAGGGCCAAGTCAAAGATTCCATGCACAGCAACCACTGTAAGGAAAGACAGATAAAGACCGATAATCGGACGTTTCCCCGACTCCTGGCTCATATCCATCATCAAGCGAACAGGAGCAACAGAAGACAAAACTAATAAAATGGTCCCCACAATTCCGTAACTCAGAATCGTATCAATATAAAGACTGTGAGCATGTTCATGATAAGGAGCATGTATCCGAGGATAAGAGTGCATATAGGTCAATGGCCCTTCACCCCAAAAAGGATTTTGCTTAAACAAAGCCATCCCAGCATCCCAGATAGAAATGCGTTCTTCCATAGAAGAATCTAAAGTCCCCATCCGAACTCCTAAATCACTGGAAAAGAGGAAACTCAGGCCGATTGCGAAGACCCCAATACTAAGCCAAAAAGCCTTCCAGTTTTTAATAGTCGTAAAGAGATAAATGATGGCTCCAGCGATAATAGCAGGAAAGGCAGTTCGATTTTGAGTAAAGTTCAAACCAAAGAGATTCACAAAGCCTGCAATCACACAGAATACTTTCAACCAATTCAACTTGGTCGTTGTAAACAGATAGAAGGCAATCATGATACAGAAACAACAAATAATACCATAATAATTAGGATTAAAGAAGGTCACTTCTGCACGATTCTGATGCCACACCTGCATGTTAGGTGAAAGAAAAGCATAGTTGAATTTCTTCACAATTTGAAAATGTTCTAAACTCGCAAACGCAGCTGACAATACGCTACCAAACAAGACGAGCTGCAAAATCAATCGAAAGAATTTATGTGATAAAATCGACTGATAGTGCAAAAAGAAAACAGTAAATAGAAACATTCCTACTGAAGCCACAAGACCCATCCAATTTTGTGCAAAAATGGATATAATAGTACTATAGCCAAGAAAAAGAAGTAGCATCGGATGCTCCCCCATTTTCTGAAGAATACTTTTCATATCTCCTGTGAAAATTAAACTGATAATATATAAACAGAATACAACTACAAAAAGATAAAAGGGTAAAAAGATACTCAGGATAATTCCCAATAAAATCAGTTCTTTACTAGACAACCCTTTCAGCTTTTCAATAAAGCCTATTGATTTCAAAATGAATCCTTTCTCTCCAAATCAACTGATTCAGATAATAGTAAGCTACCCTTTATTGTACCACTTTTTTAGCAATTTGAAAACAAAGGAAATGATTCCTAGGTAAAAAAGGGAGCAAGGGGTAACTTCTCAAAGTAACTTCCACTTGCCCAACCGAAGTGGAAATTAGTCTAAAACGGATTTTTATGGTGAAATTAAGTGTGAGACGTTTGAGTTAGAAATGAGGTCCACTATGACAAAACATAAACACCTTACCCTTTCAGACCGTAATGATATTCAATTAGGCTTAGAGCGCGGTGAAACCTTCAAAGCTATCGGACAACTTATTCTAGAAGACCCAACTACTGTTTCCAAAGAAGTCAAACGAAACAGACAAGTCCGAGAGTCTACATGCCATAACCTTCCTTGCCCTCTACTCGATAAAGCTCCCTTTGTTTGTAATGGATGACCTAAAAGAAGACAAAACTGTGGCTATCAGAAAATCTTCTATCTCGCTAAACAAGCTCAAAAACAATACGAACAAACTCTTGTCGAAGCCCGTGAAGGAACTCCTCTTAATTCTCAGACTTTCTGGGACATGGACAAAGTCATTTCTGATGGGGTTAAAAAGGGACAACACATCTATCATATTCTGAAAACTCATAACCTTGATGTCAGCTCCTCAACTGTCTATCGACATATCCGAAAAGGATACCTATCTATCGCTCCGATTGACCTAGCCAGAGCCGTTAAATTCAAAGAAAGACGGAAAAGTAAGCTACCTTCCATTCCTAAAGAAGCAAAAAAAGGCCGCTCCTATGAGGATTTCCAAAATTATTTATCCCTTAACCAACTGAATTCTTGGCTGGAAATGGACACCGTTATAGGGAGGATGGGAGGTAAAGTCCTACTCACCTTCAATTTATCTTTCTGTAACTTTATCTTCGCTAGGCTTCTGGATAATAAAACTGCCCTTGAGGTTACTAAACACCTCTATGATATCAAGAACACCCTTCACCAAGCGGATAAAGATTTCTGTCAACTCTTTCCTGTCATCCTCACAGATAATGGTGGAGAGTTTG
>NZ_GL732488.1:257543-260245 GCF_000187745.1 Streptococcus sp. M334
ATACCTATCTATCGCTCCGATTGACCTAGCCAGAGCCGTTAAATTCAAAGAAAGACGGAAAAGTAAGCTACCTTCCATTCCTAAAGAAGCAAAAAAAGGCCGCTCCTATGAGGATTTCCAAAATTATTTATCCCTTAACCAACTGAATTCTTGGCTGGAAATGGACACCGTTATAGGGAGGATGGGAGGTAAAGTCCTACTCACCTTCAATTTATCTTTCTGTAACTTTATCTTCGCTAGGCTTCTGGATAATAAAACTGCCCTTGAGGTTACTAAACACCTCTATGATATCAAGAACACCCTTCACCAAGCGGATAAAGATTTCTGTCAACTCTTTCCTGTCATCCTCACAGATAATGGTGGAGAGTTTGCCAGGGTTGATGACATCGAAATGGATGTTTGAGGAGAGAGTAAACTTTTCTTTTGTGATCCTAATCGCTCTGACCAGAAAGGCAGAATTGAGAAAAATCACACGCTAATTCGCGACATTCTACCTAAGGGAACTTCTTTTGACAACTTAACTCAGGAGGACATCAATCTAGTTTGTTCGCATGTCAACAGCGTCAAACGCGTTGCTTTGAATGGAAAGTCAGCCTATGAACTTTTTGACTTTACTTATGGAGAAGAGATTCCTAAACTTCTTGGCATTTCTAAAACCCCATTCAAACATCTCACACTAACTTCCACCATAGCGGAACTTAATTTGAAACGCTTTCAGATGAGAGGATTTTGTGCGCTCTTTTTTCCGATTCCTTTCGGCTACAAAAGCGATGAAATCAAGCAGTATTAAAACCAGTGGAACTTACCCTGACACGGAATTCTACTGGTTTTTATGATTTTTATCAGACTAACTTCCACTTGGATTAGCGGTGGAAGTTAGTTTGGGAATTTACCAAAAGGAAGCAAAAATACTGAGATTTCAAAACTCAAGCTTAATGACTAGATTCACTCCAAAAAATCGTGCCGAAAATACTAGACATATGTTAAAATAGTAGTAATAAAATAAAGATTAGAAGCAACTATCCAAACTAGATTCAAATCATATACTATTCTTAAAGAAAGGCAACACTATGAAATCCTACCAAGCTGTCTACCATATTCTAGCTAAAGAAACCGACTATATCAGCGGAGAAAAAATTGCAGAAGAACTATCCCTAAGCCGAACATCAATTTGGAAAGCCATCAAGCGACTAGAACAAGAAGGCATTGAAATTAATAGCATCAAAAACAAAGGATATAAACTGATGAATGGTGACCTTATTCTTCCAGAGATTCTAGAAGAAAATCTTCCAATTAAAGTCAGCTTTAAACTCGAAACAAAATCAACACAACTAGATGCAAAAGAAGCAATTGATTTAGGACATGAAGCAAATACCCTCTATCTAGCTTCCTATCAAACAGCAGGCCGAGGCCGATTTCAACGTTCCTTCTACTCACCACAAGGTGGTATTTATATGACACTCCATCTTAAACCAAATCTCCCCTATGACAAATTACCATCCTACACACTACTTGTAGCAGGAGCTGTCTACAAAGCCATTAAGAACCTAACTTTAATAGATGTCAACATAAAATGGGTCAATGATATCTACCTAAACAATCATAAAATTGGAGGAATCCTTACTGAGGCAATGACCTCTGTAGAAACTGGCTTAGTCACAGATATCATTATTGGAGTAGGTATCAATTTCACTATTAAAGACTTCCCCCAGGAATTAAAAGAAAAAGCTGCTAGTTTATTTAAAGCACCAGCTCCTATAACAAGGAATGAATTAATCATAGAAATCTGGCGTATTTTCTTCGAAACACCAGCAGATGAGTTATTATACCTCTATAAAAAACAGTCATTCGTTCTAGGAAAAGAAGTTACTTTCACACTGGATCAAAAAGACTACAAGGGACTTGCTAAAGATATCTCAGAAAATGGCAAGCTTTTAGTTCAATGTGATAACAGAAAAGAAATCTGGCTCAATAGTGGCGAAATTTCACTCAAGAGTTGGAAGTAAAATAATACAATTATAAAATAACTACAGATGAGTAATTCAATTAAATTCTACACATCTGTAGTTTTTATAATATTAAAAAGAAAGAAAAAAAGAGAGTTATAAACCCTCATTAAAAACGGAGAATAAGGGATTCGAACCCTTGCGCCAGTTACCCGACCTAACGATTTAGCAAACCGTCCTCTTCAGCCTCTTGAGTAATTCTCCAATTAATGGGCACGAGTGGACTCGAACCACCGACCTCACGCTTATCAGGCGTGCGCTCTAACCACCTGAGCTACGCGCCCAAGTTAAAAACTTGGTAATTTGAACAAAGTTCAAAGCGGGTGACGAGAATCGAACTCGCGACAACAGCTTGGAAGGCTGTAGTTTTACCACTAAACTACACCCGCATACATACTATAAGTAAAAATGGCGCGAGACGGAATCGAACCGCCGACACATGGAGCTTCAATCCATTGCTCTACCAACTGAGCTACCGAGCCTTATTGCGGGAGCAGGATTTGAACCTACGACCTTCGGGTTATGAGCCCGACGAGCTACCGAGCTGCTCCATCCCGCGTTAATACAAAAGGAGGATGTGGGATTCGAACCCACGCACGCTTTTACACGCCTGACGGTTTTCAAGACCGTTCCCTTCAGCCGGACTTGGGTAATCCTCCATAATATTCAAATGGACCTTGTAGGACTTGAACCTAC
>NZ_GL732489.1 GCF_000187745.1 Streptococcus sp. M334
ACCACCTTAGCCGAAGTGGGGTCGCGGGTTCGAATCCCGTCGGTTCGCTTAGAGAGGCCGGGGTGGCGGAACTGGCAGACGCACAGGACTTAAAATCCTGCGATTGGTAACGATCGTACCGGTTCGATTCCGGTCCTCGGCATAATATAATGAGCACCCTTAGCTCAACTGGATAGAGTACCTGACTACGAATCAGGCGGTTAGAGGTTCGACTCCTCTAGGGTGCATTTTTCTTTTTAACTCGGGAAGTAGCTCAGCTTGGTAGAGTACTTGGTTTGGGACCAAGGTGTCGCAGGTTCGAATCCTGTCTTCCCGATTAATTATCTGGATACTTGAGGTATCTTTTTTTCTTCTTTGTCAACTGTAGTGGGTTGAAGAAAAGTTAAGCTCTAGAAAGGACAAATTTCGTCCTTTCTTTTTTCTACAACAAAATAGGCTCCATAATATCCATAGGGGATTTACCCACTACAAATATTATAGAGCCTCTTTTTTTTATGTTTAGAGCCATATTATTTATCTTAAGGGAGAATCAGTTTGGTTCTCTCTTTTTTGGGTAAAAGTAATTCATGTTATAAAATGATAGTCAATTAAAATTATAGTATTTTTTGTTGCTAGGCTTTTTAATAACTACTGTTGTGTAGGTATACACTTGAAATGAAAGAGTTTTTATAAATCTTACTAATTTTTAAGAAAGCAATAAAAAATCTTTTGGCACAACGTATAATATATGTGCTTATAGGATAAAAATTTCAATTCTTGAGTTTTTAAATGAGTATTATTTTACGTTATAGTATGAATTGGATTTCATATCACTTTGAAGGAAATGAATATAGATTCTTATCTATTAGTGTTTTGTTGTGTAATGTTTCTTGATTCTTTTAAACAGAACCTTTTATGACATTTGTCATATCTCCTTATGACAGAAGCTTCTAGTGGCAGTAGCTTCAAAGAATTATAATAGATGTATCAAATGGAGGAAGGAAAAATGAAACATAAAGTAATTGTCGCAATGAGTTTAGTAGCAGCAGGAGTCATGACTTATCTCATGTTTTCAGGATTAGATGAAGGAGTTTATCATTTTCCTTGGGAGCTATTTGCTGGCTTTGGGATGATGTCTTGGCTTGTCAGAGAAGGTTTGAAATTAGTCTCAGATGTAAAAAAGGAGTTTGAGGAATGAAAAAAGCAATCATCTATTTCTTTATTGGACTGTCGCTAGTGGTATGGTTGGTAGAAATGTCTACAGGTTGGTTTGTTCAAGCCTTCCTTCACCAATTCATCCGTGGTGTATGGGGATTAGGATTTATGATTTTTATCGCCTTTCCAATGGGAAAGGAGTGGCTGAAAGGAGAATATTATGAACATGATTAAAGTACAAGCCTTACATAAAAACATCAAGGGTAAGGCTATTTTGAAGGATATTTCCTTTGAGGTAGCTGAAGGTGAATGTGTCGCTTTGATTGGGCCAAATGGTGCTGGTAAGACGACACTTTTGGACTGTTTACTTGGAGATAAACTGGTCACCAGTGGACAAATATCTATCCAAGGATTGCCAGTGACGAGCTCTAAGTTAGACTATACAAGATCCTATCTTCCTCAAGAGAATGTGATTGTTCAGAAATTAAAGGTCAAAGAGTTGATTGCTTTCTTTCAACGTATCTATCCAAACCCCTTGAGCGAGCAGGAAATCAATCAACTATTGCAGTTTGATAAACAACAAAAAGACCAGTTTGCAGAAAAATTGTCAGGTGGGCAAAAGCGTCTCTTTTCTTTTGTCTTGACCTTGATTGGGCGACCAAAGCTTGTCTTTTTAGATGAGCCAACTGCTGCCATGGATACCTCTACCCGTCAACGTTTTTGGGAAATTATTCAGGATCTAAAAGCGCAGGGAGTTACCATTCTCTATTCGTCCCATTACATCGAAGAGGTAGAGCATACAGCGGACCGAATCTTGGTCTTGAATAAGGGAGAGTTGATTCGCGATACAACACCTCTAGCCATGCGCAGTGAGGAGATTGAAAAGCACTTTATTCTTCCTCTGGCATACAAGGAAATTGTTGAGCAGTCTAACTTGGTTGAAAACTGGGTACAAAAACAAGATGCTCTGCAAGTAGTCACACTAGAGGCAAATGCTTTTTGGGAACTGTTAGTTCAAGCAGGATGTAGCATACAAGAAATCGAAGTTAATAACCGTAGTTTGCTAGATACAATCTTTGAAGAAACACAAAAGGGAGATGACTAAGATGAAACGATGGATCGCACTAAACAAGATAGAATTTCTATTAACCAAACGACAATTAGTCTATTATCTATTATCCGTAGGGATGCCGACAGCCTTCTATTTATTCTTTTCAGGCATGTACCAGGAAACACCAGGTGGGCCGGCTAATTTTATGCGCGACTACCTCATCTCCATGACGGCTTTTTCCATGATGTCGACAGCTATGTTTTCATTCCCAGTTGTTTTACATACCGACAAGATCAACAACTGGCAGAAAATATTACGTCATAGCCCTGTAAATATGGTAGAATATTATCTATCAAAGATAACAAGTATGATAGCTGATTATTTGGTCTCAATTCTGGTTGTTTTCTCAGTTGGGCATTTTGTAAGAGGTGTGGATATGTCTCTTGGAAACTGGATTGGGGCTGCAATTTTACTGATAGTAGGAAGTATTGCCTTTGTAGCGCTTGGCTTGACCTTGACACTCTTGCCTTCTAGTCAGCTGATGTCTGTCGTGGGCAATCTTCTTTATCTAGGCTTGGCTGTTTTAGGCGGACTCTGGATGCCCATCTCTTTATTTCCAGACTGGATGCAAGCAATCGGGAAGTGTCTACCAACTTATCAGTTGATGGAGTTGCTCAAGACCTTCTTAAACGAGGGTGGCATCAATTTATCAGCCACAGTTTATCTACTTGTTTTTTCAGCAGTTTTGTTTGGTTTGACCATTTACCTTCAAGGTCATAAGGAGAATTCTTAATGCTTGAAAGACTGAAAAGCATACACTATATGTTTTGGGCCAGTTTAATTTTTATGATTTTCCCCATCCTACCTGTAGTGACTGGGTGGCTTTCTGCCTGGCATTTATTGATTGATATTCTATTTGTAGTGGCATATTTGGGTGTTTTAACAACTAAGAGCCAGCGCCTATCTTGGCTATATTGGGCTCTCATGCTGACTTATGTAGTTGGGAATACTGCCTTTGTTGCTGTTAATTATATCTGGTTTTTCTTTTCCTATCCAATCTCTTAAGTTATCATTTCAGCGTACGTAGTTTAAAGTCTTTACATGTCTGGACTTTTCTTCTTGCTCAAGTCCTTGTTGTGGGGCAACTTGTGATTTTTCAGAGAATAGAAGTTGAGTTTCTATTCTATCTACTTGTAATTCTTGCTTTTGTCGATTTAATGACTTTTGGCTTGGTTCGGATTCGGATTGTGGAGGATTTGAAAGAAGCGCAGGCTAAGCAAAATGTCCAGATAAATCTATTGCTTGCTGAAAATGAACGCAGTCGTATCGGTCAAGATTTGCATGATAGTCTGGGGCATACCTTTGCTATGCTTAGTGTCAAGACAGATTTAGCCTTGCAGTTATTTCAGATGGAGGCTTATCTACAGGTGGAAAAGGAATTAAGAGAAATACAGCAAATTAGCAAAGAATCAATGCGTGAAGTGCGAACCATTGTGGAAAATATTAAGTCTAGAACTTTGACATCCGAACTAGAGACTGTGAAAAAGATGTTAGAAATTGCTGGAATTGAGGTGGAAATAGCTAATCAACTAGATACAGCTAGCTTAACTCAGGAATTGGAGTCAACGGCTTCCATGATTTTGCTTGAATTAGTGACCAATATCATCAAACATGCTAAAGCGTCTAAAGTCTACTTGAAATTAGAACGGACAGAGAAAGAACTCATTCTAACAGTGAGAGATGATGGCTGTGGCTTTGCTTCTATAAAGGGGGATGACCTCCATACAGTTCGAGATCGTGTTCTTCCATTTTCGGGAGAAGTAAAGGTAATTAGTTGGAAACAACCGACAGAAGTTCAGGTTCGACTACCTTATAAGGAGAGAAACTAAGATGAAACTACTTGTTGCAGAAGATCAAAGTATGTTGCGAGATGCCATGTGCCAGTTGCTCACGCTTCAACCAGATGTAGAGTCTGTCTTACAAGCCAAGAATGGGCAAGAAGCAATCCAACTATTAGAAAAGGAGTCTGTAGATATCGCCGTTCTTGACGTAGAAATGCCTGTTAAGACAGGTCTTGAAGTCTTGGAGTGGATACGAGCAGAAAATCTAGAAACAAAGGTGGTTGTGGTGACAACTTTCAAGCGTCCTGGGTATTTTGAACGTGCGGTCAAGGCTGGAGTAGATGCTTATGTATTAAAAGAAAGAAACATTGCAGACCTCATGAAAACCTTGCATACCGTCCTCGAAGGACGCAAGGAGTATTCGCCTGAATTGATGGAAGTGGTGATGACGCACCCCAATCCATTAACGGAACAAGAAATCGCAGTTTTAAAGGGAATCGCTCAGGGCTTCTCTAATCAAGAAATTGCAGATAAACTTTATCTATCCAACGGAACAGTCCGAAACTATGTCACCAATATTCTTTCGAAACTAGATGCAGGTAATCGAACAGAGGCAGCTAATATCGCGAAAGAATCGGGTTGGTTGTGATGATATAATATTTTTTTGAACATTATGTGCTAAAATCGATGGGATGGGATTGAATGGAACAATACCAAACTTTAGGAGGGGGGATTCCTCCTTTTCTTTCTTTTAGAAGCGGGATACCAGAGCTGAAATTGGTAAATTCCCAAACTAACTTCCACTGGTTTTACTAATGCTTGATTTCATCGCTTTGTAGCCGAAAGGAATCGAAAAAAAGAGCGCACAAAATCCCCTCATCTGAAAGCGTTTCAGATTAAGTTCCGCTATGGTGGAAGTTACTTTGAGAAGTTACCATTAACAATAAAAAAGAAAAATATCTTGACAACCAAGGGAAAATTTTGTTACAATAATAGACGGTACTTTTTACTTTTGGTCTCTCAAGAGTGTACAGGGACGTGCTGACAAATGTTGCAAAAGTACACACAGATGATAGCTGTCACCAAGTGTATCATCACCAAAAATAAAAAAACACAGGAGAATGTAGATGCCTACAATTAACCAATTGGTTCGCAAACCGCGTAAATCAAAAGTAGAAAAATCTAAATCACCAGCTTTGAACGTTGGTTACAACAGTCATAAAAAAGTTCAAACAAACGTTTCTTCACCACAAAAACGTGGTGTTGCAACTCGTGTTGGAACAATGACACCTAAAAAACCTAACTCAGCCCTTCGTAAATTCGCTCGTGTACGTTTGAGCAACCTTATCGAAGTTACTGCCTACATTCCAGGTATCGGACACAACTTACAAGAGCACAGCGTGGTTCTTCTTCGTGGTGGACGTGTAAAAGACCTTCCAGGGGTACGTTACCATATCGTCCGTGGTGCACTTGATACTGCAGGTGTTAACGATCGTAAACAAGGCCGTTCTAAATACGGTACTAAACGTCCAAAAGCATAAGGAAAGGGGATAAAGAGAAATGAGTCGTAAAAATAGAGCTCCAAAACGTGACGTATTGCCAGATCCGCTTTACAATTCACAACTAGTTACTCGTCTTATCAACCGCGTTATGCTTGATGGTAAACGTGGTACAGCTGCTTCAATCGTTTACGGTGCCTTTGAGCAAATCAAAGAAGCTACTGGTAACGATGCACTTGAAGTATTTGAAACAGCTATGGAAAACATCATGCCTGTACTTGAAGTACGTGCACGTCGTGTTGGTGGTTCTAACTACCAAGTCCCAGTTGAAGTTCGTCCAGAACGTCGTACAACACTTGGACTTCGTTGGTTGGTAACAATCGCTCGTCTTCGTGGTGAACACACAATGCAAGACCGTCTTGCAAAAGAAATCTTGGATGCTGCTAACAACACTGGTGCAGCTGTTAAGAAACGTGAAGACACTCACCGTATGGCTGAAGCTAACCGTGCATTCGCACACTTCCGTTGGTAATATAGGATGCGAAAGCGTTAAGAAAGTCTCAGAGAAAATAGGGAATCGAAGCAGGTTGCGATTGCAACCAATGAGATTCATCTTTTTCTCCAGACTTTTAGCTTGAGCTCAACTAGGTCATGATGCTAGGAACGGTAAGGATGCAAGGTGAGAATAGGAAACTGACGCAGTATTCGATGAATACAAGGAAGTTTATCTTTTTCACACAGCATCCCGTTCCAGCTCAAATGGGCTAACGAACTTTAGCCCGAGTTCAATTCAACTTGTAGTTCTACAAGTCGAAACCAACAATAGCATGAAAATATTGAGAACGGGTAGGTCCTGCCTATCCGTTTTTATTAAAATCGTGTTATAATAGAATAGAAATCAAAAATAAATAGGAGAAACAAACCTCATGGCACGCGAATTTTCACTTGAAAAAACTCGTAATATCGGTATCATGGCTCACGTCGATGCTGGTAAAACAACAACTACTGAGCGTATTCTTTACTACACTGGTAAAATCCACAAAATCGGTGAAACTCACGAAGGTGCGTCACAAATGGACTGGATGGAGCAAGAGCAAGAACGTGGTATCACTATCACATCTGCTGCGACAACAGCTCAATGGAACAATCACCGTGTAAACATCATCGACACACCAGGACACGTGGACTTCACAATCGAAGTACAACGTTCTCTTCGTGTATTGGATGGTGCGGTTACCGTTCTTGACTCACAATCAGGTGTTGAGCCTCAAACTGAAACAGTTTGGCGTCAAGCAACTGAGTACGGAGTTCCACGTATCGTATTTGCCAACAAAATGGACAAAATCGGTGCTGACTTCCTTTACTCTGTAAGCACACTTCACGATCGTCTTCAAGCAAACGCACACCCAATCCAATTGCCAATCGGTTCTGAAGATGACTTCCGTGGTATCATCGACTTGATCAAGATGAAAGCTGAAATCTATACTAATGACCTTGGTACAGATATCCTTGAAGAAGATATTCCAGCTGAATACCTTGACCAAGCTCAAGAATACCGTGAAAAATTGGTTGAAGCAGTTGCTGAAACTGACGAAGAATTGATGATGAAATACCTCGAAGGTGAAGAAATCACTAACGAAGAATTGAAAGCTGGTATCCGTAAAGCGACTATCAACGTTGAATTCTTCCCAGTATTGTGTGGTTCTGCCTTCAAAAACAAAGGTGTTCAATTGATGCTTGATGCGGTTATCGACTACCTTCCAAGCCCACTTGATATCCCAGCAATCAAAGGTATTAACCCTGATACAGACGCTGAAGAAACTCGTCCAGCATCTGACGAAGAGCCATTTGCAGCTCTTGCCTTCAAGATCATGACTGACCCATTTGTAGGTCGTTTGACATTCTTCCGTGTTTACTCAGGTGTTCTTCAATCAGGTTCATACGTATTGAACACTTCTAAAGGTAAACGTGAACGTATCGGACGTATCCTTCAAATGCACGCGAACAGCCGTCAAGAAATTGACACTGTTTACTCAGGTGATATCGCAGCTGCCGTTGGTTTGAAAGATACTACAACTGGTGACTCATTGACAGATGAAAAAGCTAAAATCATCCTTGAGTCAATCAACGTTCCAGAACCAGTTATCCAATTGATGGTTGAGCCAAAATCTAAAGCTGACCAAGACAAGATGGGTATCGCCCTTCAAAAATTGGCTGAAGAAGATCCAACATTCCGCGTTGAAACAAACGTTGAAACTGGTGAAACAGTTATCTCTGGTATGGGTGAGCTTCACCTTGACGTCCTTGTTGACCGTATGCGTCGTGAATTCAAAGTTGAAGCGAACGTAGGTGCTCCTCAAGTATCTTACCGTGAAACATTCCGCGCTTCTACTCAAGCACGTGGATTCTTCAAACGTCAATCTGGTGGTAAAGGTCAATTTGGTGATGTGTGGATTGAATTTACTCCAAACGAAGAAGGTAAAGGATTCGAATTCGAAAACGCAATCGTCGGTGGTGTGGTTCCTCGTGAATTTATCCCAGCGGTTGAAAAAGGTTTGGTAGAATCTATGGCTAACGGTGTTCTTGCAGGTTACCCAATGGTTGACGTTAAAGCTAAGCTTTACGATGGTTCATACCATGATGTCGACTCATCTGAAACTGCCTTCAAGATCGCGGCTTCACTTGCCCTTAAAGAAGCTGCTAAATCAGCACAACCAGCTATCCTTGAGCCAATGATGCTTGTAACAATCACTGTTCCAGAAGAAAACCTTGGTGATGTTATGGGTCACGTAACTGCTCGTCGTGGACGTGTAGATGGTATGGAAGCACACGGTAACAGCCAAATCGTTCGTGCTTACGTTCCACTTGCTGAAATGTTCGGTTATGCAACAGTTCTTCGTTCTGCATCTCAAGGACGTGGTACATTCATGATGGTATTTGACCACTACGAAGATGTACCTAAGTCAGTACAAGAAGAAATCATTAAGAAAAACAAAGGTGAAGACTAATTAGTCCTCCCTCTAGAAGGAAGTCACTTAGTGGCTTCCTTTTGTCTTTAGAAAATACCTCTAAATATGGTAAAATAGTAGAAGAATAATGTGAGGAAAATGAATGTCAAATAGTTTTGAAATTTTGATGAATCAACTGGGGATGCCTGCTGAAATGAGACAGGCTCCTGCTTTATCACAGGCTGATATTGAGCAAGTTGTGGTTCATAAAATTAGTAAGGTATGGGAGTTTCATTTCGTATTTTCTAATATTTTACCGATTGAAATCTTTTTAGAATTAAAGAAAGGTTTGAGCGAGGAATTTTCTAAGACAGGGAATAAAGCTGTTTTCGAAATCAAGGCTCTGTCTCAAGAATTTTCAAATCAACTCTTGCAGTCCTACTATAGAGAGGCTTTTTCTGAGGGACCATGTGCTAGTCAAGGTTTTAAGTCCCTTTATCAAAATTTGCAAGTTCGTGCGGAGGGAAATCAGCTCTTTATTGAAGGCTCTGAGGCGATTGATAAGGAACATTTTAAGAAGAATCATCTTCCTAATTTAGCGAAACAACTTGAAAAGTTTGGTTTTCCAACTTTTACTTGTCAAGTAGAGAAAAATGAAGTGCTGACCCAAGAGCAGGAAGAGGCCTTTCATGCTGAAAATGAGCAGATTGTTCAAGCTGCCAATGAGGAAGCGCTCCGTGCTATGGAGCAACTGGAACAGATGGCACCTCCTCCAGCAGAAGAGAAACCAGCCTTTGATTTTCAGGCCAAAAAGGCTGCGGCTAAGCCAAAGCTGGACAAGGCAGAAATTACTCCTATGATCGAAGTGACGACGGAGGAAAATCGTCTGGTCTTTGAAGGGGTTGTATTTGATGTGGAGCAAAAAGTGACTAGAACAGGGCGTGTTTTAATCAACTTTAAAATGACGGACTACACTTCAAGTTTTTCGATGCAAAAGTGGGTTAAGAACGAGGAAGAGGCCCAGAAGTTTGATCTCATCAAGAAAAATTCTTGGCTCCGAGTTCGTGGGAATGTAGAGATGAATAACTTCACACGCGATTTGACTATGAACGTGCAGGATGTGCAGGAAGTTGTTCACTATGAGCGGAAGGATTTGATGCCAGAAGGTGAGCGGCGGGTTGAGTTTCATGCTCATACTAACATGTCGACCATGGATGCTCTACCAGAGGTTGAAGAAATCGTTGCGACAGCTGCTAAGTGGGGACACAAGGCGGTTGCCATCACGGACCATGGGAATGTCCAGTCCTTCCCACACGGCTATAAGGCGGCTAAGAAAGCGGGAATACAGCTAATCTATGGAATGGAAGCCAATATCGTGGAGGATCGTGTCCCTATCGTCTATAACGAAGTGGAGATGGACTTGTCGGAAGCGACCTACGTGGTCTTTGACGTGGAAACGACGGGTCTATCAGCCATCTATAATGACTTGATTCAGGTTGCGGCCTCTAAGATGTACAAGGGGAATGTCATTGCTGAATTTGATGAATTTATCAATCCTGGGCATCCCTTGTCAGCTTTTACTACTGAGTTGACTGGGATTACAGATGACCATGTCAAAAATGCTAAACCACTGGAACAAGTTTTGCAAGAATTCCAAGAATTTTGTAAGGATACGGTCCTAGTCGCCCACAATGCGACCTTTGACGTTGGCTTTATGAATGCCAACTATGAGCGTCATGGTCTTCCTAAAATTAGCCAGCCAGTTATTGATACGCTGGAGTTTGCTAGAAACCTCTATCCTGAGTATAAACGTCATGGTTTGGGGCCTTTGACCAAGCGTTTTGGTGTGGCCTTGGAACATCACCATATGGCCAATTACGATGCGGAAGCTACTGGTCGTCTGCTCTTTATCTTTATCAAAGAGGTAGCAGAAAAACATGGTGTGACCGATTTAGCTAGACTTAACATTGATTTGATTAGTCCAGATTCTTATAAAAAAGCTCGGATTAAGCATGCGACCATTTATGTCAAGAATCAGGTAGGTTTAAAAAATATCTTTAAGCTAGTTTCTTTGTCCAATACTAAGTACTTTGAAGGAGTGCCGCGGATTCCGAGAACAGTTCTAGATGCCCATCGGGAAGGTTTAATTTTAGGTTCAGCTTGCTCAGAGGGTGAAGTTTTCGATGCAGTTGTTTCTCAAGGTGTGGATGCGGCGGTTGAGGTGGCCAAGTATTATGACTTTATCGAGGTCATGCCACCAGCTATCTATGCGCCATTGATTGCCAAGGAGCAAGTCAAGGATATGGAGGAGCTCCAGACCATTATCAAAAGTTTGATAGAAGTGGGAGACCGTCTTGGGAAGCCCGTTTTGGCTACGGGAAATGTCCACTATATTGAACCAGAAGAAGAGATTTACCGCGAAATTATCGTCCGTAGTTTGGGCCAAGGGGCGATAATTAACCGTACCATTGGTCACGGTGAGCATGCCCAACCAGCTCCTCTTCCCAAGGCTCATTTTAGAACGACTAATGAGATGTTGGATGAATTTGCCTTCTTGGGAGAGGAACTGGCTCGTAAATTGGTTATTGAAAATACCAATGCCTTGGCAGAAATTTTTGAACCTATTGAGGTGGTTAAGGGTGACTTGTACACGCCTTTCATTGATAAGGCTGAAGAAACAGTTGCTGAGTTGACCTATAAGAAAGCTTTTGAGATTTATGGAAATCCGCTACCAGATATTGTTGATTTGCGGATTGAAAAAGAACTGACTTCCATTTTGGGGAATGGATTTGCTGTGATTTATCTGGCTTCCCAGATGTTGGTGCATCGTTCCAATGAACGGGGTTACTTGGTTGGTTCTCGTGGGTCTGTCGGATCTAGTTTTGTTGCGACCATGATTGGGATTACAGAGGTTAATCCTCTCTCTCCTCACTATGTCTGTGGTCAGTGTCAGTACAGTGAGTTTATCACCGACGGTTCTTATGGTTCAGGTTTTGATATGCCCAATAAGGATTGTCCAAACTGTGGTTACAAACTCAGCAAAAACGGACAGGATATTCCTTTCGAGACCTTCCTTGGTTTTGATGGAGACAAGGTTCCCGATATTGACTTGAACTTCTCGGGAGAAGATCAGCCTAGCGCTCACTTGGATGTACGTGATATTTTTGGTGAGGAATATGCCTTCCGTGCGGGAACAGTTGGTACGGTGGCTGCTAAGACTGCCTATGGATTTGTAAAGGGATACGAGCGAGACTATGGCAAGTTTTATCGTGATGCAGAGGTAGAACGCCTCGCTCAAGGTGCTGCTGGTGTCAAACGAACGACAGGACAACACCCGGGGGGAATCGTTGTTATTCCGAACTACATGGATGTCTATGATTTCACACCTGTCCAGTATCCAGCAGATGATGTCACGGCTGAATGGCAGACCACTCACTTTAACTTCCATGATATTGATGAGAACGTCCTCAAACTCGATGTACTGGGACATGATGATCCGACTATGATTCGAAAACTGCAGGACTTGTCTAGTATTGACCCCAATGAAATCCCTATGGATGACGAAGGTGTGATGGCCCTCTTTTCTGGGACGGATGTGTTAGGGGTAACACCTGAGCAAATTGGAACGCCAACGGGCATGCTGGGGATTCCTGAGTTTGGAACCAATTTTGTCCGAGGCATGGTAGATGAGACCCATCCGACGACTTTTGCAGAATTGCTTCAGTTGTCAGGGTTGTCTCACGGTACCGACGTTTGGCTTGGCAATGCCCAAGATCTGATTAAGCAAGGAATTGCGGACCTGTCGACCGTTATTGGTTGTCGGGACGACATCATGGTTTACCTCATGCATGCGGGTCTGGAACCTAAGATGGCCTTTACCATTATGGAACGGGTACGTAAGGGATTGTGGTTGAAGATTTCCGAAGAGGAACGTAATGGCTACATCGAAGCCATGAAGGCTAATAAGGTGCCAGAGTGGTATATCGAGTCCTGTGGGAAAATTAAGTACATGTTCCCTAAAGCCCATGCGGCAGCCTACGTTATGATGGCCTTGCGTGTGGCCTACTTCAAGGTTCACCATCCCATTTATTATTACTGTGCTTACTTCTCAATCCGTGCCAAGGCTTTTGATATCAAGACCATGGGTGCGGGCTTGGATGCCATCAAACGCAGAATGGAAGAAATCTCTGAAAAACGGAAGAACAATGAAGCCTCTAATGTGGAAATCGATCTTTATACAACTCTTGAGATTGTCAATGAGATGTGGGAACGAGGTTTCAAGTTTGGAAAGCTCGATCTCTACCGTAGTCAGGCGACAGAGTTCCTTATCGATGGGGATACCCTCATCCCACCATTTGTAGCAATGGATGGTCTGGGAGAGAACGTTGCCAAGCAGTTAGTGCGAGCGCGTGAAGAAGGAGAATTCCTCTCTAAAACAGAGTTGCGCAAGCGTGGTGGACTCTCATCAACCTTGGTTGAAAAGATGGATGAAATGGGCATTCTCGGAAATATGCCAGAGGATAACCAGTTGAGTTTGTTTGATGAGTTGTTTTAAAAAATAGGAATTTTGAGTTACAGATTGAAGGGAAATACCAGACTAAAAGGTATATTTCTTCAATCTGTTTCATTGTAAAAAAGAAATTTATTGCGAATAGTATAAGTGAATTATGATATAATAGAGGTGATAGTTATCAGGAGGAAAGCTATGAGTTATAAAGATATATATAGTCCTGAGTTTTTGAAAAAATTTGGAGAATATGAACAAAATATTGCAAATATTCCTTTAGGAACAAGCCAAGAAATAGATGTCAATGCAATAGCTCGAGCATGCGATATTGATGTGAAATTTGATTTTGTTGGCCACTCTGGTTGGAGTATTAATAATGATGAAGAGAACCAACAACGAGAAATTATTGTAAATCAGTTTGAGCCTGAATATAGGCAAAGATTTACTATTGCTCATGAAATTGGACATATTATATTGGGCCATAAAGGGAAATCATATCGAACAGATGATATGACAAAATATAAAAATACTATTGATAGAATGAATGAAGTTGCTGCTAATAATTTTGCGGCAGATTTGATAATGCCTAGAAATTTAGTTATAAGTGTAATAATGGAGTCTATAGCTAATCTAGGGTATTCTGTTGATCAAAGTTTTGATGAATATGATATTTCGGAGATTACTAAATTGGCTGCTGTGACACTCAATGTATCTAAGCAAGCTCTAAGTTATAGACTGGAGAATTTACAGGTATTTATAGATGGATAATTCTAGTGAATGGACAGAAGACTCATACAATAAAATTTTTCAAAAATATAAATCTGAAGACTATTTTGATGAAGTTGAGATAGTTATAAACTATGTAAAAAATTTAGATGCTCAACCAGATGGGAGAGTATATAAAATTCAATCATTACAGATTGGTGAATATAATGAGCAAAATGATTATTTTAGCGAGTTGAAAAATTTTATTGATCTTTTTAACAATATTTTATTTGGAAATAGTTATCCTGATGATTGGCAGCTGTTTTATGTATATAAGGAATTATTTCAATTTTGCATTGGTAAAGCTAAGAAAGGTAGCTGCAACTATTTCCGAGGTCAATCGCATCATTACGATTTGGTACCTGGTATATTGAGAGGAAATGTCCAAAACTCTTATAGAAAAGAATTCGAATCATTATATTTAAAAATCGCAAATGAGTTTCCCGACAAAGTATCTTACTTTGACTTTAGATCGTCCGATAGCATAGAGCAGAGAGAGTATCAATTATCTTTATTGCAACATTATGGTTTAAAAACAAGTCTTTTAGATATAACCAAAAATCCATATATAGCCATGTTGTTTATGTTATCAGAACAATTTAATGAATATAAAGAACCAACTATTTATCTTTTTAATATAGATGAACAAGTTCATAGGAAGAAGCATCTATTTACTGAAGTGAAAAAAAGTAAGAAAAATGAACGAATAATAGCGCAACAAGGGGCTTTTTTAAATTTTGATAAGATTTTTAATAATAAATCTTTTGATATAGAAAAAATAACCTGTATAAAAATAGTCTTACATTTTTCAGAAGATTATTATACAAATTATCTAGATGAAGAGAAGGAAAATTTATCAAATATTGAAAAATTAGATGATTCTGATAGCAAGGCTGATTATGAACAATTGTTGGATAGGGAAAAACATCAAATTCAAAATTCTAAATTGAACTGTTTAAAGTTTATTAAAGATGAGCTTACTCGGAAATTGAGAGAATATTATTATTTTGAAGAGGATTTATTTCCAGATTTTGAGAAGCGAATACAGTATTTATCAGAAAAATATGAGTCAAATGGACAAGAAAAGAAAATCTCAAGCTGATTATATTTCAGTTTATTTTAAAAAATTTAAATCTGAGGCGATATGATAAGATGTCTAGCTCTTAAATATATATAAATTTATTTTAAATTGACAGATATAAAGCCATTGCTTTAGCAGGATTATTCTCTGCTTTGAAAGAAAAATAAAAATAGAAAAGAGAAAACAACATGGTTTTACCAAATTTTAAAGAAAATCTAGAAAAATATGCGAAATTGTTGGTTGCGAACGGAATTAACGTGCAACCTGGTCACACTTTGGCTCTCTCTATCGATGTGGAGCAACGTGAGTTGGCGCATCTAATCGTCAAAGAAGCTTATGCTTTGGGTGCACATGAGGTGATCGTTCAGTGGACAGATGATGTCATTAACCGTGAGAAATTCCTCCATGCGCCGATGGAGCGTCTGGACAATGTGCCAGAATACAAGATTGCTGAGATGAACTATCTTTTGGAGAACAAGGCTAGCCGTCTTGGAGTTCGTTCATCTGATCCAGGTGCCTTGAACGGTGTGGATGCTGACAAGCTATCAGCTTCTGCTAAAGCTATGGGACTTGCCATGAAGCCGATGCGTATCGCAACTCAATCCAATAAGGTTAGCTGGACGGTAGTAGCCGCTGCTGGACTTGAGTGGGCTAAAAAAGTCTTTCCAAATGCTGCGAGCGATGAAGAAGCAGTCGATCTTCTTTGGGACCAAATCTTCAAAACTTGCCGTGTCTATGAAGAAGATCCTGTTAAGGCTTGGGAAGAACACGCTGCCATTCTTAAGAGCAAGGCAGATATGCTTAATAAAGAGCAATTTTCAGCCCTTCACTACACAGCTCCAGGGACAGATTTGACACTTGGCTTGCCGAAGAACCACGTTTGGGAATCAGCTGGTGCTATCAATGCACAAGGCGAAGGATTCTTGCCAAATATGCCGACAGAAGAAGTCTTCACAGCGCCTGATTTTCGTCGTGCAGATGGTTATGTCACCTCTACAAAACCGCTTAGCTACAACGGAAATATCATTGAAGGTATTAAGGTGACCTTTAAGGATGGACAAATCGTTGACATTACTGCTGAGAAGGGGGATCAGGTTATGAAAGATCTTGTCTTTGAAAATGCGGGTGCGCGTGCCTTGGGTGAATGTGCCTTGGTACCAGATCCAAGCCCAATTTCTCAGTCAGGCATTACCTTCTTTAACACCCTTTTCGATGAGAATGCTTCAAACCACTTGGCTATCGGTGCAGCCTATGCGACTAGCGTCGTTGGTGGTGCAGAGATGAGCGAAGAAGAGCTTGAAGCTGCAGGACTTAACCGTTCAGATGTTCACGTAGATTTTATGATTGGTTCTAACCAAATGGATATCGATGGTATTCGTGAGGATGGAACACGTGTACCTCTCTTCCGTAACGGAGATTGGGCAAATTAAGGAGACAAGATGATAGGAAGTATGTTTGTTGGTCTCCTAGTGGGATTCTTGGCAGGTGCTTTGACCAATCGTGGAGAACGAATGGGGTGCTTTGGGAAAATGTTTCTCGGTTGGATTGGTGCCTTTCTGGGTCACTTGCTTTTTGGAACTTGGGGACCGATAATAGCAGGAACTGCCATTATCCCTGCAGTATTAGGAGCCATGATTGTCTTAGCGATTTTTTGGAGACGAGGAAGTTAATTTCTTAAATCTGATACTCAATGAAAATCAAAGAACAAACTAGAAAGCTAGCTGCAGGTTGCTCAAAGCACTGTTTTGAGGTTGTAGATAGAACTGACGAAGTCAGCTCAAAACACTGTTTTGAGGTTGCAGATAAAACTGACGAAGTCAGTAACATATATACGGCAAGGCGATGTTGACGCGGTTTGAAGAGATTTTTGAAGAGTATGAAACGAAAAGGAGGTTGGTCATTGTACCAGCCTCCTTTTGAGTGTGATATAATAGTTCTATGAGATTAGATAAATTTTTAGTTGCCTGCGCTGTAGGGAGTCGGACAGAGGTCAAAAACTTGCTCAAGGCTGGGCGCGTGACTGTAAATGGTAAAAAAGAAAAATCAGCTAAATTGCAAATTGATGAAGAAAGAGATGAGATTCGCTTTGATGGGCAAGTGTTGGAGTATGAAGAGTTTGTCTACTACATGATGAACAAGCCTCAAGGTGTTATTTCAGCGACTGAGGATCCCAAGCATAGAACCGTTCTGGACTTGTTGGATGACTTGGCTCGGAGCAAGGAAGTTTTCCCAGTAGGGCGCTTGGATATTGACACGCATGGTCTCTTGCTCTTGACTAATGACGGCAAGCTTGCCCATGCTCTTCTTTCGCCCAAGCGTCATGTAGACAAGACGTATCTGGCACAAGTCAAGGGAATCATGACCCAAGAAGACGTGGAGACATTTGCCAAGGGTATTTCTCTCAAAGACTTTACTTGTCAGCCTGCTATACTGGAGCTTGTGTCCATAGATCCAGAAAAGAATCAAAGCCAAATCCGTGTGACCATTGCAGAAGGGAAGTTTCATCAGGTCAAGCGTATGGTGACCTACTGTGGCAAGGAAGTGGTGGACTTGCAACGTTTGACTATGGGAACGCTAGTATTGGATGAGAGCTTGCAGAGAGGAGAATGGCGTCGCTTGACCAAGGAAGAATTAGAAATTCTCCGTGCTAGCATTGCTTAATTTGGTTTATAATCGAAAAAGGTGAGGGAGAATGTCCTTGCCTTTTATGTTTTTCAGTTGCTTCCTTTGTGAAAAGAGTTATAATAGACTGTAGAATAAAAGGAGGAATCTATGAACGCGATTCAAGAATCATTTACTGATAAACTATTTGCCAACTATGAAGCAAATGTAAAATACCAAGCGATTGAAAATGCTACTAGTCACAATGGAATTTTTGCAGCACTAGAACGTCGCCAAAGCCATGTAGACAACACACCTGTTTTCTCATTAGATTTGACCAAGGATAAGGTAACCAACCAGAAAGCGTCTGGTCGTTGCTGGATGTTTGCAGCTCTCAACACCTTCCGCCACAGACTTATCTCTCAATATAAACTGGAAAACTTTGAGTTATCACAGGCCCACACATTCTTCTGGGACAAGTATGAGAAATCAAACTGGTTCTTGGAGCAAGTCATTGTGACTGCAGACCAAGACTTGACGAGCCGTAAGGTTAAATTCCTACTTCAAACACCACAACAAGACGGTGGTCAGTGGGATATGGTCGTTTCTCTCTTTGAAAAATACGGTGTCGTGCCCAAGTCAGTTTATCCTGAATCTGTTTCATCAAGCAGTAGTCGTGAGTTGAATGCCATCCTCAACAAATTGCTTCGTCAAGATGCTCAAATCTTGCGTGACTTGCTTGCTTCTGGCGCAGACCAAGCGGCTGTTCAAGCTAAGAAAGAAGACCTCTTGCAAAAAATCTTTAACTTCCTTGCAATATCTTTAGGACTTCCACCACGTAAATTTGATTTTGCTTATCGTGATAAGGATAACAACTACCAAAGCGAAAAGGGTATCACGCCACAGGAATTTTACAAGAAATATGTCAATCTTCCTCTAGAAGACTATGTTTCTGTTATCAATGCTCCAACTGCAGACAAGCCTTACGGTCAATCTTACACAGTTGAGATGTTAGGAAATGTGGTTGGTAGTCGTGCAGTTCGCTACATCAACGTTCCAATGGAGCGCTTGAAAGAATTGGCGATTGCTCAAATGCAAACAGGTGAGACTGTTTGGTTTGGTTCTGATGTCGGCCAGCTCAGCAACCGAAAAGCTGGAATCCTTGCGACTGATGTTTATGACTTTGAATCAAGCATGGACATTAAACTTACTCAAGACAAGGCTGGACGTCTGGACTACAGCGAAAGCTTAATGACCCACGCTATGGTCTTGACAGGTGTGGACTTGGACGAAAATGGGAAATCAACTAAGTGGAAGGTTGAAAACTCATGGGGAGACAAGGTTGGTACAGATGGTTACTTTGTTGCCTCAGACGCTTGGATGGACGAATACACTTACCAAATCGTTGTTCGTAAAGAATTGCTGACAGCAGAAGAACAAGCTGCTTATGAAGCAGATCCAATCGTACTCGCACCATGGGATCCAATGGGAGCTTTGGCTGAATAAAAACATAGAAAAAAGGAATCAGATTTTAGAACCTGATTCCTTTTGAGTTTCTTGATTACATGATACCGAAGAAACGAGCTGCGATACCTACTGCAAAGAGTGCAAGGATGATTGAGATAGGTGATACTTTTTTCTTAAGCAACCACATGCAAAGGAAAGTAAGGAGAAGTCCCATCAATCCTGGGATCAATGAATTCAACTGACCTTGAAGAGTTTGTGGTTGAATCTTATCTAGGCTCAATCCACCAAGTGCTTGACCAAGGATACCTTTCAATTCAGCACCTGATACAGGACCTTCTGGGAAGTTGATGTAGGCACCTTCAGCCAATTGTTTACCTGGAAGGTTAACAGTGAAGTTGATCGATACCCAACGTTGTACAAGAACGGCAAGAATAAACATACCAAGGATAGAAGCACCTTTAGTGATGTCTTTCAAGATACCACCAGACATGTCTTTAGTGATTTCAGATCCAGCTTTGTAACCAAATTCTTGTGTGTACCATAGGAAGGCCATACGGATCGCATTCCATCCGAAGAAGAAGAGAAGTGGCCCAACCAAGTTACCAGATGCAGCAAGTGATGCACCAAGGGCTCCAAGGATAGGACGAACTGTGAACCAGAATACTGGGTCACCGATACCAGCAAGAGGTCCCATCATACCGATTTTAACCCCTTGGATAGCAGCGTCGTCGATTTCAACACCGTTAGCACGTTCTTCTTCAAGTGCAAGAGTAACCCCCATGATTGGAGCAGCTACGTATGGGTGAGTGTTGAAGAACTCAAGGTGACGCTCAAGAGCAGCAGCTTGGTCTTCTTTAGTAGTGTACAATTTTTTGATAGCTGGGATTAATGAATAAGTCCAACCCAAGTTTTGCATACGCTCGTAGTTCCAAGAACCTTGAAGGAATTGTGAACGCCACCAAACTTTTTTACGATCTGATTTTGATAATTGAAGTTTTTCAGTCATGATTGTTCCCCTTTCTAGTAGTCTTCTAGGATATCCCCGATTGGGTCGTTAGAAGTCGCAGCTCCTCCGCCACCGTTACCACCTTGTTTTGAAAGGTTAAGGTAGATGAAGGCAAGGGCAACACCGATTACACCAAGGGCAATCAAAGTCAATTGAGAAATGGCAGCAAAAGCAAAACCGAGTGCGAAGAATGGCCATACTTCACGAGTTGCCATCATGTTGATAACCATAGCGTAACCAACGGCAACGACCATAGCACCACCGACAGCCATACCACCATTCAACCAGTCTGGCATCAATTTAAGAGCGTCTTGAACGGCAGAAGCAGGGATAGCGATAAGGAAGGCAGCAGGGATAGCAATACGAAGACCTTGAAGAAGAAGTGCGATAAAGTGAGCACGTTCAACAGCCGCAATATTTCCTTCTTTTGCAGCAGCATCTGCAGTATGAACCAAACCAACTGAGATTGTACGAACAATCATAGTCAAGAAAAGTCCAGCTACGGCAAGAGGGATAGCTGTTGCTGTTGCAACGGCGATACCTTCAGTAGTAAAGTTACCACCTTTGATCAAGATGATTGCTGCGGCAACAGATGCAAGAGCAGCGTCAGGAGCTACGGCAGCTCCGATGTTTGCCCAACCAAGGGCGATCATTTGAAGTGATCCACCAAGCATAACACCTGCTTCGAGGTTACCAGTTGCAAGTCCGATAAGGGTACAAGCGACGATTGGTTGATGGAATTGGAATTGGTCGAGGATACCTTCAAGACCTGCAAGGAAGGCAACAACTACAACCAAGACAGCAGAAATAATTGAAATATCTGACATGGTTTTATTCCTTTTCTATTTAATGATAATAAAGTGAAAAATTTTCTTAGAATTCTTCGATAGTTATTGATGTCTATTATTGAACGTTGGCTTTGTTAATCAAGTCAAACAAATCTTTTTTAGTGTCGTTTGGTACTTTACGTACGTCAAATTCAACACCAAGGTCACGCATTTTTTCAAATGTAGCAACGTCTTCTTTGTCCATAGACAAAACGTTGTTGACCATTGTTTTACCTGTTGAGTGAGCCATTGATCCTACGTTAAGGGTCTTGATTGGCACGCCACCTTCGATTGCACGAAGGGCATCTTGAGGTGTTTCAAACAAGATAAGGGCATGTGTTTCTCCAAAGCGTGGGTCTTTTGAAACCTCGATTAATTTTTGAATTGGAACCACATTGGCTCTGACATTATTCGGAGCCGCTTGTTTAATCAATTCTTTACGAAGATCGTCGTTGGCAACGTTATCTGAAGCAACGATGATACGGTCTGCTTTTGAATCTGGAGTCCAAGCAGTTGCAACCTGACCGTGAAGTAGACGAGTGTCTAGACGGGCAAGATTGATTTTCAGTTTACCGTCACCGATAACAGTTCCTTCTGGGATAGCAGCTTGGGCAACTGGAGCAGCTGCAGCACTTGCAACTTCTTCAACTGGATTTAACTCTTCTGGAAGAGCTTTGATGCCATCTTTGGCTTCTTTGATAATATTCGCAGCGACTTTTTCCACACCTGCTGTAGCGTCCATGAGGCGCTCTGTATAGGCTTGGATTAACATCGGTAAGTTAAGTCCTGTGATGATGGCAAACTTACGATCAGGATTTTCTCCCATCACGCGGCTAGCTTGGTTGAATGGAGAACCACTCCAAAGGTCAGCCAAAACTAGCACCTCATCTTCTGCGTCAAATGCAGCCACAGCGTTGTTAAATTTAGCATATAGGTCATCTGGACCTTCATTTGGCATAAAGGTTACAACTTGAACCTTTTCTTGTTCACCAAAAATCATAGATCCTGACTGATGAATACCTGCAGCGAATTCACCGTGGCTCGCAATAATGATTCCGATACTCATTATTGTCATTCCTCCTTATAAAATGTTGTGCCCATTGTTTCAGAAAACTTTAAGACTAAAATAGTATAAACCGTTTTCATAAAAAAATCAACTATTTGATATAGAATTTTTTTTAAAAACAAAATACATATATTTTGAAATATTGATATATAAATGTTTTTGAGGAGAGAATATTTTTTATTTTAAAAATTTAATATAAAAAAGTTGGAAGAGGCATCCAACTTTTTTATATAGGTTTCCATTGAATTAGTTTGTGAAATCAAGTACCATACGTCCTTGAATTTGACCTTTTTCCATTTCGTCGAAAACGGCTATCGCATCTTCTACTGGACGTTTTTGGACAACTGGTACTACCAAGCCTTCTGCTCCGAATTGGAAGGCTTCTTCCAAGTCTTTACGAGTTCCTACAAGAGAACCGATGACTTGGATTCCATCTAGAACTGTTTTCACGATACTAAGTTCCATCATTTCAGAAGGAAGACCAACAGCAACTACGCGACCACCCGCACGAACTGAGTCAACCGCTTGGTTAAAGGCGACTTTAGATACAGCAGTTACGACAGCTGAATGAGCTCCGCCATCTGTTTTTTCTTTAATAAGTCCTGGTACATCTTCAACTTCGAGGCCGTTAATCACAATGTCAGCGCCTACTTCTTTTGCAAGGGCAAGTTTATCGTTGTTGATATCAACTGCGACAACATGAGCGTTGAAAACTTTTTTAGCATATTGAACAGCTAAATTACCAAGTCCACCAGCACCGTAAAGAACAACCCACTGACCTGGTTCAACTTTGGCTTCTTTAATGGCTTTATAGGTTGTTACACCAGCACATGTGATAGAAGAAGCTTGGGCTGGATCAAGTCCGTCAGGAACTTTGACAGCATAGTCTGCAGTTACAATACATTGTTCAGCCATGCCACCATCTACTGAGTAGCCAGCATTTTTCACTGTACGGCAAAGGGTTTCGCGACCAGTTGTACAGTATTCGCAAGTGCCACATCCTTCAAAGAACCAAGCAACGCTGACGCGGTCACCAACTTTAAGGCTTTTAACATCTGGGGCAATTTCTTTAACGATACCAACACCTTCGTGTCCTAGGACACGTCCTGGTACTTGACCAAAGTCACCATGGGCAACGTGGAGGTCAGTGTGGCAAACACCACAGTATTCAATTTCTACAAGTGCTTCCCCAGTTTCAAGTGGACGGAGTACTTTTTCTTCAATAGCAACACCAGTGCTTTCTGGATTTACAACAACAGCTTTCATAGCTATCCTCCTTGATATTGACCGAGAACAGGGACAACAGGACTGGATTGATTTTGTTTCAACAGAGTCGAGTGTGACGAGCTCTCTTGTATTTATATGTGAAGTATATCACAAAAGAAAGCCTTTTCCAAGGTTTTGGGGGTAAAAAATAGAACAATCGATTAACTGGTTGATGAGACTGTGAAAAGAACACAAAGACCAGCTTGCAAGCTAGTCATACTCTTCGAAAATCTCTTCAAACCACGTCAGCTTCGCCTTGCCGTATATATATGTTACTGACTTCGTCAGTTTCATCTACAACCTCAAAGCAGTGCTTTGAGCAACCTACGGCTAGCTTCTTAGTTTGCTCTTTGATTTTCATTGAGTATCAGTATAAGTTATAAGAACAAATCTTGCAGGGTTTTGGCAACCCCATCTTGGTCATTGGTTAGGGAAATTTGCTCATCTGCATAAGGGAGTAGCTCTGGGTTGGCATTTTTCATGGCATAGCCCTTCCCAGCAAAAGCGAGCATTTCGGTATCATTGTGTTCATCTCCAAAGGCAATCAAGTCCTTTTTATCACGGTTCATTACCGTGAGCAAGTAGTCCAAAGCAAAGGCCTTGTTGACACCTTTTGGGGTACATTCAAGGATATTGAGAGGTCCACCCCAGGTATTGATAGACAGTTGATGCTGGTAGAAGGCGTTCATTTCTTTTGCCAGGGCATACTTGTCACCAGCTCTGGTCTGCAGCAGAATACAGTTAGGGTCCTTGGTCACCAATTCAGGATTGAATTGATCTTCAGGCTGGAAAGCTTCTACACCAAATAGTTTGGGATTGGCAATTTCTTCATTAGGATTTGTAATGTAGAATTTTTTACGATATTCTCCAGCGATAAAATCAGCTTGAATGTCCTCAGAACGTCGAACCATATCTAAAAGATATTTTTTGTCTACGGTCAAACACTTTTCAAAGTCCCAAATTTGGTCTGGCAAATGAGTGAGAGAACCGTTGAAATTAATCATAGGAGTGTCTAAGCCTAGTTCACGGTAGAAATCTTTTGACATGCGGTAAGGGCGACCTGTCGTAATAATAACCTGATGTCCTTTTTCAGCAACTTTTTTAATGATTTCTTTGGTAAAGTCAGAAATCTGACTGTCTGAGTTGAGCAGGGTTCCATCCAGGTCAACTGCAATAATTTTTTTCGTCATATAAACCTTTCTAGTGTCTTTCCAGATAAGATGTCTTCTATTATAACAAAAAGTAGGTAGAAAAGCAGATTCCAAACAAAAAATGAAATTGCATCAATTTCTTAAATAAATCAAACAAAGATATTGAAAAAGTGAATGATAAATGATATAATTCTATTATTGTTCGTAAAAATTAAAAGGAGATTGATAATGGACAAATTATTTAAACTAAAAGAGAACGGTACAGACGTTCGTACGGAGGTTCTCGCTGGTTTAACAACTTTCTTTGCAATGAGCTATATTCTCTTTGTAAACCCACAAATTCTTTCGCAAACAGGAATGCCTGCTCAGGGTGTGTTTCTCGCTACGATTATTGGTGCAGTAGCTGGTACCTTGATGATGGCCTTCTACGCTAACTTACCTTATGCCCAAGCACCAGGTATGGGTCTTAATGCCTTTTTTACCTTCACAGTCGTATTTGGACTTGGTTATTCTTGGCAAGAAGCTCTAGCTATGGTCTTCATCTGTGGGATTATCTCATTGATTATTACCTTGACAAATGTTCGTAAAATGATCATTGAATCAATTCCGAATGCCCTTCGCTCAGCTATTTCAGCTGGTATCGGTGTTTTCCTTGCCTACGTGGGAATTAAGAATGCTGGACTTTTGAAATTTACGATTGATCCAGGCAACTATATTGTTGTGGGAGAAGGGGCTGACAAGGCTCAAGCAACGATTGCAGCAAACTCTTCAGCAGTTCCAGGATTGGTCAGCTTTAATAATCCAGCTGTTTTGGTGGCTCTTGCAGGACTTGCCATTACTATCTTCTTTGTTATCAAAGGAATTAAAGGGGGAATTATTCTCTCTATCTTGACAACAACTGTTCTTGCTATTGCAGTTGGTTTGGTAGATTTGTCTAGTATCGATTTTGCTAACAACCATGTTGGTGCAGCCTTTGAAGACTTGAAGACAGTCTTTGGTGCAGCTCTTGGTTCAGAAGGTTTGGGAGCTTTGATTTCAGATACAGCTCGCTTACCTGAAACTCTTATGGCTATTCTTGCCTTTTCGTTGACAGATATTTTTGATACAATTGGTACTTTGATCGGTACTGGTGAAAAAGTTGGTATCGTAGCTACAAATGGTGAAAATCACCAATCAGCTAAGTTGGACAAGGCTCTTTACTCTGATTTGATTGGTACTTCAATTGGTGCCATCGCAGGTACTTCAAACGTAACGACTTATGTTGAGTCTGCTGCTGGTATTGGTGCAGGTGGACGTACTGGTTTGACAGCCTTGGTTGTGGCAATCTGTTTTGCGATTTCAAGCTTCTTTAGCCCACTTCTAGCTATTGTACCAACAGCTGCTACAGCTCCAATCTTAATTATTGTTGGGATTATGATGTTGGCTAGCTTGAAAAATATTCATTGGGATGATATGTCTGAAGCGGTTCCTGCTTTCTTCACATCTATCTTTATGGGATTCAGCTACTCTATCACTCAAGGGATTGCAGTTGGTTTCTTGACTTACACTTTGACTAAGATTGTCAAAGGTCAAGCTAAAGATGTTCATGTCATGATTTGGATTTTGGATGCCTTGTTTATCCTTAACTATATCAGCATGGCCTTATAATAGGATGACCCAGGGGGATTTTCCCCCTTTTTTAATACAAAGGAGATAGGTAATGAAAGAGAAAAATATGTGGAAAGAATTATTGAATCGTGCAGGTTGGCTGTTAATCTTTCTGCTAGCGACAATTTTATATCAGATTCCTATAGGGGTTACTGCTATTTTAACTTTAAATGCAGTACCATTGTTACAGTCAGGGCTGATAGTTGCTGGTATTTCGATTGTGGTTTTGGTACTATTTATTTTTGGAGCTCGTAAAACACAGTTAGCAAGTTTTAATTTTTCTTTTTTTAGAGCTAAAGATTTGGCACGTTTGGGCTTGAGTTATTTAGTCATTATCTGTTCAAATATACTTGGTTCTATCTTGTTACAACTGTCAAATGAGACGACAACAGCTAACCAGTCTCAGATTAACGACATGGTTCAGAATAGTTCTCTGATTTCCAGTTTCTTCTTGCTAGCCGTACTTGCTCCGATTTGTGAGGAAATCTTGTGCCGTGGGATTATTCCTAAAAAGGTTTTCCGAGGTAAGGAGAGCTGGGGATTTGTAGTCGGTACGATTGTGTTTGCTTTATTGCATCAACCAAGTAATTTACCTTCTTTATTGATTTATGGAGGTATGTCGATCGTTCTGTCTTGGACGGCTTACAAGACCCAACGTTTGGAAATGTCTATCTTGCTTCACATGATTGTTAATGGTGTTGCTTTCTGTTTGTTGGCTCTTGTGGTGATCATGAGTCGGACATTAGGGATTTCTGTTTAAGATTTTTGACAATTGCTTACTTGTTTCTACTGGGAAAAAGATGAATGCAATCGTGTCCATCTTTTTCTTTTTATGGTAAAATAGAGAAATAATATGATGAAAAGCCTTGAGGGAGTGACCGATATGTCAAGTAAAGCCAATCATGCAAAGACAGCTATTTGCGGAATTATCAATGTAACCCCAGACTCCTTTTCGGACGGTGGTCAATTTTTTGCTCTTGAGCAGGCACTCCAGCAGGCTCGTAAATTGATAGCAGAAGGGGCTAGTATGCTAGATATCGGCGGAGAATCGACTCGCCCGGGCAGTAGCAGTAGCTATGTTGAGATAGAAGAGGAAATCCAGCGTGTTGTTCCAGTGATCAAAGCGATTCGCAAGGAAAGTGATGTCCTCATTTCTATTGATACTTGGAAGAGTCAAGTAGCAGAAGCTGCTTTGGCTGCTGGTGCCAATCTAGTCAATGATATCACTGGTCTCATGGGTGATGAAAAAATGGCCCATGTGGTAGCAAAGGTTGGAGCGAAAGTAGTCATTATGTTTAATCCAGTCATGGCGCGACCTCAGCATCCTAGCTCGCTCATATTTCCTCATTTTGGTTTTGGTCAAGCTTTTACAGAGGAAGAGTTAGCTGACTTTGAAACATTGCCAATCGAAGACTTGATGGAGGCTTTCTTTGAACGAGCACTAGCGAGAGCAGAGGAAGCTGGTATTGCACCAGAAAATATCCTGCTGGATCTAGGGATTGGATTTGGTCTGACCAAGAAAGAAAATCTGCTTCTTTTACGGGACCTGGATAAACTACATCAGAAGGGCTATCCAATCTTTCTTGGAGTGTCGCGCAAGCGGTTTGTCATCAATATCCTTGAAGAAAGTGGTTTTGAAGTCAATCCTGAGACGGAACTTGGTTTCCGCAATCGAGATACGGCTTCGGCTCATGTAACTAGTATCGCTGCAAGACAAGGTGTAGAAGTGGTGCGCGTGCATGATGTAGCTAGTCACAGGATGGCAGTTGAAATTGCCTCCGCCATTCGTCTGGCTGATGAAGCGGAAAATTTAGATTTAAAACAATATAAATAAGATGAAAGAAATTGAAAACAATCAGTGGATTGCTAGCTATCGGACGGATCAACCGCATTTTGGCTTGGAACGAATGGTGGAACTGTTAGCTTTGCGTGGCAATCCCCATCTCAAACTCAAGGTTATCCATATCGGAGGAACCAATGGCAAGGGCTCGACCATTGCTTTTTTGAAAAATATGCTGGAAAAGCTAGGCCTGAGAGTTGGTGTGTTCAGCTCGCCCTATCTCATTCACTACACTGACCAGATTAGCATCAATGGGGAATCGATTTCAGAAGCGAGGCTAGAAGTCCTCATGGCAGACTATCAGTTTTTGCTAGAGGGAGAAGCGGCCGCCAATTTACAGGGCACAACTGAGTTTGAGATTATTACAGCCATAGCCTATGATTACTTTGCAGCAGAGCAAGTAGATGTGGCTATCATGGAAGTCGGCATGGGTGGGCTTTTAGATAGTACCAATGTCTGCCAGCCAATTTTAACAGGCATCACGACCATTGGACTGGATCATGTAGCCCTTCTTGGTGACACCTTAGAAGCCATAGCTGAGCAGAAAGCTGGTATTATCAAACAAGGAGTTCCCTTGGTGACAGGTTGCATTTCTCTAGAAGCTTTGGCTGTGATTGACCACATTGCGGCAGGGAAAGATGCGCCGAGACTTGCCTACGGGGCAGATTATCAGGTTCGTCATCAAGAAAGTGTGGTGACAGGGGAAGTCTTTGATTATACTAGCTCTCTCAGACAAGGTCACTTCCAGACTGGCCTACTTGGTTTGCACCAGATAGAGAATGCTGGGATGGCCATAGCTTTACTTGATACTTTTTGTCAAGAAGATGGTCGAGAACTAGTAAGTAATGACTTGCTTGCTCAGACCTTGGAAGAAACAAGGTGGCCGGGGCGCTTGGAAGTTGTGTCTAGAGACCCCTTGATGATTTTGGATGGGGCCCACAATCCCCATGCCATCAAGGCTTTAGTAGCAACCTTGCAAGAACGCTTTGCGGATTATCACAAGGAAATCCTCTTTACTTGTATCAAAACCAAGGCCTTGGAGGATATGTTGGATTTGTTGGAGCAAATCCCAGATACCGAGCTTACTCTGACACATTTTGACGATAGTCGGGCGACTGATGAAAGTGTGCTGAAAGAGGCAGCTAAGTCTAGAAATCTCAGCTACCAAGATTGGCAGGATTTTCTAGAGCAGAAATTAACAGATAAAAAAGAAGAGAGAAAAACAGTTAGGATTGTCACAGGTTCCTTGTATTTCTTGAGCCAAGTGAGAGCCTATCTGATGGAGAGGAAAAACGAGAATGGATACACAAAAGATTGAAGCAGCTGTAAAAATGATTATCGAGGCTGTCGGAGAGGACGCTAATCGCGAGGGCTTGCAGGAAACACCTGCTCGTGTGGCCCGTATGTACCAAGAGATTTTTTCAGGTCTTGGTCAAACAGCGGAGGAACATTTGTCAAAATCCTTTGAGATTATTGATGATAACATGGTGGTAGAAAAGGATATTTTTTTCCATACCATGTGTGAGCACCACTTCTTACCATTTTATGGTAAAGCGCACATTGCCTACATTCCAGATGGTCGTGTGGCAGGTTTGTCTAAGCTAGCCCGTACGGTTGAAGTTTATTCTAAAAAGCCGCAAATTCAAGAACGTTTGAATATCGAAGTGGCCGATGCCTTGATGGAGTATCTAGGTGCTAAAGGAGCCTTTGTTGTTATTGAGGCGGAACATATGTGTATGAGCATGCGTGGTGTAAGAAAACCTGGCACTGCAACCTTGACGACAGTAGCTCGTGGTCTATTTGAAACAGATAAGGATCTTCGAGATCAGGCTTATCGTTTAATGGGACTATAAAAAAGAATCCGCTTTGGGCGGATTTTTCTAGAAAGGAATCATTATGGATCAACTGCAGATTAAGGATTTGGAAATTTTTGCCTATCATGGTCTTTTTCCTAGTGAGAAGGAATTGGGGCAGAAGTTTGTCGTTTCAGCCATCTTATCCTATGATATGACCAAGGCGGCTACAGACTTGGATTTAACGGCTTCTGCCCATTATGGAGAACTGTGTCAGCAGTGGACGACTTGGTTTCAGGAAACGAGTGAAGATTTGATTGAAACGGTAGCTTATAAACTGGTGGAACGTACTTTTGAGGCTTATCCTCTTGTCCAAGAAATTCAGCTGGAACTCAAAAAACCTTGGGCGCCAGTGCATTTGCCGCTAGATACTTGCTCGGTAACAATTCATCGCCGCAAGCAACGAGCCTTTATCGCCCTAGGAAGCAATATGGGAGATAAACAAGCAAACTTGAAACAAGCCATTGAGAAAATGCGAGCTCGAGGTATCCATATTCTCAAAGAGTCCAGTGTCTTGACGACGGAGCCTTGGGGTGGTGTGGAGCAAGATAGCTTTGCTAATCAAGTGGTTGAGGTTGAAACCTGGTTGCCTGCCCCAGTTTTATTAGAGACCTTGTTAGACATTGAGTCAGAGATGGGAAGGGTGAGAGAAGTGCATTGGGGACCTCGATTGATTGATTTGGACTTGCTCTTTGTGGAGGACCAGGTCATTTATACAGACGACCTCATCTTGCCCCATCCTTACATAGCGGAACGCCTTTTTGTCCTTGAGTCCTTACAGGAAATTGCACCTCATTTTATCCATCCTACATTAAAGCAACCTATCCGTAACTTGTATAATGCTTTGAAAAAATAGAAAAACTCTAGTTTTCAGTCACTTGCAACTGAAGGCTAGAGTTTTTATACTCTTCGAAAATCTCTTCAAACCACGTCAGCTTCCATCTGCAACCTCAAAGCAGTGCTTTGAGCAACCTGCGGCTAGTTTCCTAGTTGGCTCTTTGATTTTCATTGAGTATTAAAATAGGTCATTTTCTTCTGGGAGGAGGATAGTCTCTCTACCATCCATGTCTAAAACTAGTACTCTTGGGGGATAAAGAGGGTCAAAAGGATGGTTAAAGTCAAAATCAATAGCTGTAGGGAGGTGTTGACTTGAAAAGTGGAAGGTAATTTTTCCTTGGTTATTAAGCAATTGAAACTCGAGTTCTTCTTCCAATTCAAAGACATTTTTTAAGAAGTGGTCAATAATATACCAAAAAGAGTCAATGACATCATCAGGTAAACTGGTAACAATGCCAAAACTAGCCGACCGCATCTGGGTATTGGTAAAAGCCATATCTCTGCCTCCTTTCTTTTCCCTTATCATACAGCAAATAGGATTAAAAATCAAGAAAAGGTGATTTTTTCTTCATAAACATAGCTTTCTATGAAATTTTTTTCAAACAATCTTCAAAAAAAGCTTGAAAGTGTTTACAAATAGTGATAAAATGGAATAAGTAGAATCATGAAAACGAAATTTTCATACCGTCTCTTTTTTTGGAGTCTCGTGAGGTATGATATAGAAAGGAAATGAAATGAATACAGACGATACAGTAACGATTTATGATGTCGCCCGTGAAGCAGGAGTTTCAATGGCGACAGTTAGCCGTGTAGTCAATGGCAATAAGAATGTAAAAGAGAATACTCGAAAAAAAGTGCTTGAGGTGATTGACCGTTTGGATTACCGTCCAAATGCCGTGGCGCGTGGTCTTGCAAGTAAAAAGACAACCACTGTCGGTGTCGTGATTCCAAATATTACCAATGGCTATTTCTCAACGCTTGCTAAAGGGATTGATGATATTGCTGAAATGTACAAGTATAACATCGTCCTTGCCAATAGTGATGAGGATGATGACAAGGAAGTTTCAGTGGTTAATACACTGTTTTCTAAGCAAGTGGATGGTATCATTTTTATGGGGTACCACTTGACTGAAAAAATTCGTTCAGAGTTTTCTCGCTCTCGGACACCAGTTGTTCTTGCAGGGACAGTGGATGTAGAACATCAACTTCCAAGTGTCAATATTGACTACAAACAAGCTACGATTGATGCGGTGACCCACCTTGCTAAAGAAAATGAGCGTATTGCTTTCGTTAGCGGTCCACTAGTGGATGACATCAATGGTAAGGTTCGTTTGGTTGGCTACAAGGAAGCCTTGAAAAAAGCAGGTATTTCTTATAGCGAAGGATTGGTATTTGAATCTAAATACACTTATGAAGACGGCTATGCCTTGGCAGAACGCTTGATTTCATCAAATGCAACTGCAGCAGTTGTAACAGGTGATGAATTGGCAGCAGGTGTCTTGAACGGCCTTGCTGATAAGGGTGTGTCAGTACCAGAAGAATTTGAAATCATTACTAGTGATGATTCGCAAGTCTCTCGCTTTACCCGTCCAAACTTGACAACTATTGCCCAACCTCTTTATGACCTTGGAGCTATTAGTATGCGTATGTTGACTAAGATTATGCACAAGGAAGAGTTGGAAGAACGTGAAGTTCTCTTACCTCATGGTTTGACAGAACGTCGTTCAACACGAAAACGTAAATAGAAAAAATCAGGGAATCGTGAAGATTTCCTGATTTTACTTTCTAGAGAAGAGACTTAGCCTTCCATATAGTCTTTCAAAGCTTGTCCTTTTAGTCCAGCATTGAGGGCGATGAGGAGCTTCAAGCGAGCTTTTTGAGCGTTGAGTTCTTTAACAAAGAAGACACCAGATTTTTGCAACTGCACGCCTCCACCTTGGTAGGCATAAACAGGTTCTGCTATACCGTTAAAGCATCGTGAAACTAGGGCGACTGGGATTCCTCTCTGCAGAAGGCTTTCTAATTTTTGAGCCGTTTCTTTGGGAATATTACCAGCTCCGAAGGCTTGGATAATCAAACCGTCCAATTGTTCCAAATCCAGCATATCAATCAGCTCATCTGTCATACCAGCATAAGCAGAGATGATAGGGACTAAGCCTTGTATGTGATCAAGGTCAAAGCGGACGCGGGGTTCAGCTGTTTTAAAGTAGAGTATTTCCTGTTTCATGATGAGACCAAGTGGACCGTGAGTAGGAGTCTGGAAGGTGTTGACGTTGGTTGTATGCGTTTTGGTAACATACTTGGCAGCGTGGATTTCATCGTTCATAACGACCAAAACTCCTTTATCAGCAGCTCTGTCATCGCTAGCCACTCTTAAAGCGCTCAGATAATTATAAACCCCATCACTACCGAGTTCGTTGGAGCTGCGCATAGCACCTGTTAGAACGATAGGCATACGGGGAACTTCCATGGTATCAAGGAAATAGGCTGTTTCCTCTAAAGTATCGGTCCCGTGTGTGATTACCACTCCATCGTAGTTAGCAGCTTCCTCTTTGATTTTTTGGTAGAGAGCCAGCATATGCTTGGGTTTGATATGGGGGCTTGGTAGGTTAAAAAAGTCCAAGGCGTGGACTTGGATTCCTTCAAGAGGGTTGGACACATGGTTCATGGGATTATCTGAACTCGTCACAACAGCGCCAGAAGCATCGGCTTGCATGGAAATAGTCCCACCCGTATGTAAAACAAGGATTTTCTTAGGCATGATTTACTCACTCTTTCTGAAATGTGGTATAATCATTGTATCACAAAAGGGGAGATTGGGATAGGATGGAAGTCAAAGCTGTTTTTTTTGATATCGATGGAACCTTGGTCAACGATCGCAAGAGTGTTTTGAAATCCACTAAGGACGCGATTAAAATTGTTAAAGAACAAGGAGTGCTAGTTGGTGTAGCAACGGGGCGAGGACCTTTTTTTGTTAAGGAATTGATGGACGATTTGGATCTGGATTTTGCGGTAACCTACAATGGCCAGTATATCTTTACTAAAGACAGAGTCTTGTTCACGAGCCCAATTTCCAAGTTACATTTACGCCAGCTCATTACTTATGCTAAAAAAGAGGGTAAGGAGATTGCCCTAGGGACTAAGGATGACATGTTGGGTTCCAAAATCATGTCCTTTGGTCTGGGTTCTTTTTCCCAACGAATCAGTCGCTTCGTTCCCTCTGTTTTAACTCGGACAGTGAGTCATTCCTTTAATCGTATGGTCAGCAAGGTTGTTCCCCAAAAGGAAGAAGACCTGCTTCATCTGATGAATCAGCCTATCTACCAAGTCTTGATGCTGATGACACCAGAGGAATCTGAGAAGGCAGCGGCTGATTTTGAAGACTTGAAATTGACACGTAGCAATCCTTTTGCTGCGGATGTCATTAATCAAGGAAATTCTAAATTGGAAGGTATTCGTCGAGTTGGGAAAGAATATGGTTTTGACCTCAACCAAGTCATGGCCTTTGGTGACTCAGATAACGACCTAGAAATGCTGGCAGGTGTCGGTATGTCTGTTGCTATGGGAAATGGTAGTAGCAGTGTCAAGGAAGTGGCTAAGCACATTACCACCAGCAATCAGCAAGATGGAATCCATAAGGCCTTGGAACATTTCGGTGTTCTGGCCTCAGAAAAAGTCTTTGTCAGCCGTGACTATCACTTCAATAAGGTCAAGACCTTCCACCACATGATGGATGAACGGACCCAAGAAGAACCTCGAGTTTGGGATTTAGAAGGTGCAACCCACAGGGCTGGTTTTAAAATAGAAGAATTGGTGGAGTTTGTTCGAGCAGCCAGTCCTTCTGAAGAGGATTTTGGTCAAGCTCTATCGCAACTTCATCAGGCCCTTGATAAGGCAGCAGATAAAGTGGCCAAGAAGACGCCAGCCCAGGAAGATTTGGTGGGGCAAGTGGATGCTTTGATTGACACGCTTTACTTTACCTACGGTAGTTTTGTCTTGATGGGGGTGGACCCAGAACGTATTTTTGATATTGTCCATCAGGCCAATATGGGGAAAATTTTCCCAGATGGCAAGGCTCATTTTGATCCAGTGACCCACAAAATCTTAAAGCCAGATGATTGGGAAGAAAAATATGCTCCAGAACCTGCTATTAAAAAGGAACTGCAGCGTCAGCTCAAGGCTTATGAACGCCATAAAGAGAGAAATAAACAGTAAACAAAAAGGAGCTTTTGGCTCCTTTTCTTCGTGATTATAAGGTCTTTTCTTGTTCTCTCACAACCAGCAAATCGACCTTAGCATGGCGGAGAATGTATTCAGATGAAGAGCCGACCAAGAGGCGTTCAAAGGCGTTGAGACCAGTTGCGCCAACGAGGATGAGGTCCACTTCCTCAGCATCAGGAATAGTACGTGCCAATAGGGTCTTTGGATTTCCCATTTCAATGACGATATGAACATCTGCCACACCAGCATCTTTAGCACGTTTTTCGTACTCTTTCATCAGACTTTCAGCGTCGACTTGGAGTTCTTCGTAAACTTCAGCATCAAAGGTGGATACGCTTTGGAGTGCGCGTGTGTCAATGACATGTGCGATGGTGAGTTTAGCGTCGTTTCGTAGAGCAGAATGAACTCCCTTGACAAAAGCCAAGTCCGCTTCTTTAGAACCATCGATTGCGACCATGATATTTTGGTAACGTTGTGCCATAATGAAACCTCCTGAAATTTTCTTACTATAATTGTAAACCTTTTCACTATAGAAGTAAAGCAAAAAAAGTATTTTTCGAAAGAATGTTAGCGCTTAAAATCTATATAAATATATGATAAAATAAAAGAAAGGATAGCAGGAAATAAGTGAAGGGAGGGATAATGATGAAAAATGCTTTTCAAAAATCAAATTTCCTTTATTATGGAATCATCCTAGTGTCGGTCTTGGTAGAAGTTATCATGATTTGGCAATTAGATAGGTTGATTCCGCTTCTCTATCCAGGTTTTGTTGGCTTTTTAGTCTTTCACCTACTCTACCATTTGCTATTATTCCTGGTTGCAAAACGAAGTGGTCGTTGGGATTACTTGATGATATGGTGGCTTTTCATCATGTTCAATTTTCTCTATGATTCCTTTTTAGGCTTGCTTTTTCTAGGTTTATCTTTTGGTATGTGATTTCTCTCTGGCAAAATACCTGCTATCTCCCCTGTCTTGACCTCGCTTTTAGTGAGGTTTTTCTTCTATAGGAATCTAGTAACACATTTCAGCAAACTTGTCGCATTCTCTTTCTAATGGTATAATGTTACTATCATCCCGAAGAATTGAGGAAACAAGATGAAAGAATATAACAAGTCTAGTAAGTTAGAGCATGTTGCTTATGATATCCGTGGTCCTGTTTTGGAAGAAGCCATGCGGATGCGAGCAAACGGAGAAAAGATTTTACGTCTGAATACAGGAAATCCAGCAGAATTTGGCTTTACAGCGCCAGACGAAGTCATTCATGACTTGATTATGAATGCGCGTGATAGTGAAGGTTATTCTGACTCCAAGGGGATTTTCTCAGCCCGTAAAGCTATCATGCAGTATTGTCAACTGAAGAAATTCCCAAACGTAGATATTGATGATATCTACCTTGGAAATGGTGTCAGTGAGTTGATTGTCATGTCCATGCAGGGGCTTTTGGACAATGGGGATGAAGTCTTAGTTCCAATGCCAGACTATCCTCTCTGGACGGCCGCTGTCAGTCTAGCTGGAGGAAATGCTGTTCACTATATCTGTGATGAAGCTGCAGAATGGTACCCAGATATTGACGATATCAAGTCAAAAATTACTTCCAATACCAAGGCAATCGTCCTTATCAATCCAAACAACCCAACTGGAGCCCTTTATCCTAAGGAACTCTTGTTGGAGATTGTTGAGATTGCCCGTCAAAATGATTTGATTATCTTTGCGGATGAAATTTACGACCGCATGGTCATGGATGGACATGTGCATACGCCTGTGGCGAGCTTGGCACCAGATGTCTTCTGTGTTAGCATGAATGGTCTATCAAAATCCCACCGTATTGCTGGTTTCCGTGTGGGTTGGATGGTCTTGTCTGGACCTAAGACTCATGTCAAGGGCTATATCGAAGGGCTCAATATGCTGTCCAATATGCGCCTTTGTTCTAACGTTTTGGCCCAACAAGTCGTACAAACTTCCTTGGGTGGTCACCAATCAGTTGATGAATTGCTCCTTCCTGGTGGACGAATTTATGAGCAAAGAAACTTCATCTACAATGCTATTCAAGATATTCCAGGTTTGTCTGCGGTTAAACCCAAGGCAGGGCTCTATATCTTCCCTAAAATCGACCGCAATATGTACCGTATCGATGATGATGAGCAGTTTGTCCTTAATTTCTTGAAGCAGGAAAAGGTTCTCTTGGTTCATGGTCGAGGCTTCAACTGGCAGGAACCAGACCATTTCCGTATCGTTTACCTTCCTCGTGTCGATGAACTAGCCCAAATCCAAGAAAAGATGACTCGTTTCTTGAAACAGTATCGCAGATAGGGCTTACATTCGAAAAAGCAGTAAACATTTGCCTTGAGCTATTGACAAAAGTAAAAGAATCAGATAGAATAGTAAAGTATGTTTAGTAACTGATCACTTTATAGCCGGCTAAACGAATACAAAATCTATGAGGAGGTATTCATCGTGAAACGTACTTATCAACCAAGTAAACTTCGTCGTGCGCGCAAACACGGATTCCGTAACCGTATGTCAACTAAAAACGGTCGTCGCGTATTGGCAGCTCGTCGTCGTAAAGGACGCAAAGTTTTGGCTGCATAATCCAAACGAACTATATCAAAAATCAGTAGGAACTCGAGTCTACTGATTTTTATTTTTGTAAAAAAGTACAAAAAACTTTATATTTTCGCTTGAATAGTGTATAATATCTCACATACTGTAAAATTGGAGAATAATCATGAAGAAATCAAAAGTTATGCTTTTTGGAGCTATGGCTTTGACAGCAGGTCTAGCTTTAGCAGCGTGTGGATCATCTCAATCAAGTAATACAGACAAGACTTACTCTTATATCTTTGTCAATAACCCAGATACCTTGGATTATATTACCTCTACACGAGATTCTACATCTAGTATCACAACCAATTTGATTGATGGTTTGTTGGAAAATGACCAGTATGGAAATCTCATCCCGTCTATGGCTGAGTCATGGACTGTGTCAAAAGATGGTTTGACCTACACTTATAAGATCCGTCAGGGGGCTAAATGGTACACTTCTGAAGGAGAAGAGTATGCGGATGTAACAGCTCATGACTTTGTGACTGGTCTTAAGTATGCGGCTGATAAAAAGGCTGAAAACTTGTACTTGGTACAAGATTCTATCAAGGGGCTAGCAGACTATGTTGAAGGGAAATCATCTGATTTTGGAACTGTTGGTGTTAAGGCAGTGGATGATTACACACTACAATACACCCTCAATCAACCTGAGACTTATTGGAACTCTAAAACAACAGCAAGTATTCTTAGTCCTGTAAACGAAGCTTTCTTGAAGTCTCAGGGAGATGACTTTGGAAGTGTGACACCATCAAGCATCTTGTCAAATGGTCCTTACTTATTTAAATCATTCACATCCAAATCTTTGATTGAACTTGACAAAAACCCTAATTACTGGGATAAGGACAATGTTAAAATCGAGAAAGTGAAACTCTCTTTCTTTGACGGTTCTGACCAAGATAGTATTACAAGAGGATTTTTGGAAGGCAACTACACAGATGGTCGTATCTTCCCAACAAGTTCAGTCTTTGCTGAACTTAAGAAGGGAAATGAGGACAAGATTACCTATACACCGCAAAACTCAGTTACTTTCTATTATCTTTTCAACGTGAATCGTCAAAGTTACAAGCAGACTATGAAACAGTCTGATAAGGAAAAGACAGATTCACGCGCAGCTATGCAGAATAAAGATTTCCGTCAGGCTATCAACTTTGCCTTTGACCGTCATGCCTATGCGGCACAGACAAATGGTGAAGATGGAGCAGACCGTATCTTGCGTAACACAGTTACACCGAGTAACTTTGTCCAAGTTGGCGATAAGAACTTCGGTGATATTGTCAATGAAAAAATTGTCAACTACGGTAAAGATTGGGCAAATATCAACTTAAACGATGGTAAGCAAGCCTTCTTGAATCCTGAAAAGGCCAAAGAGAAATTTGCTAAGGCCAAAGAAAGTCTGCAAGCTCAGGGAGTAACCTTCCCAATTCATTTGGATATGCCAGTTGACCAGACTGCTAAGTTGGATGTGCAACAGGCTGGTTCCTTCAAGCAAACAGTAGAAACCACTCTTGGTAAGGAGAATGTAGTCATTGATGTTATCCAACTTTCTCCAGATGAAAAAGACCAAGCAACCTACTTTGCAGATACAGCAGAACAAAAAGACTACGATATTGACGTCTCAGGATGGGGTGGAGACTACTCAGATCCTAAGACTTACCTAGCGATTCTAGATCCAGAGACTGGTTCTCAGTTGAAAAACATGGGCTTGTCTGAAGGAAAAGACAAGGAAGTTAAGGATAAGATTGGTCTTGCTGACTACAAGAAACTCTTGGATCAGGCAGACGCTGAAATCACAGATACTCAGGCTCGCTATGAAAAATATGCTGAAGCCCAAGCTTGGTTGACAGATAGTGCCCTCTTCCTACCAGTTCAAAGTGGCGGAGCTAATCCAATCTTTCGTAAGACAGTACCGTTTACAGGTCCATTCTCATTTGTTGGTCATAAGGGAAATGCGGACAACTACAAATATGTTGAATTGCAAAAAGAGCCAGTAACTGCTAAACAGTACCAAGAACTCTATGAAAAATGGCTGAAAGAAAAAGCTGAGTCAAATAAAAAAGCTCAGGAAGATTTAGCTAACCACATTCAATAATATGCCTAGTCATTCTTTTCAGTTAATACTCAATGAAAATCAAAGAGCAAACTAGAAAGCTAGCCGCAGGCTGCTCGAAGCAGTGCTTTGAGGTTGTAGATGAAACTGACGAAGTCAGCTCAAAACATGGTTTTGAGGTTGCAGATAGAACTGACGAAGTCAGTAACATATATAAGGCAAGGTGAAGCTGACGTGGTTTGAAGAGATTTTCGAAGAGTATAAGCATAGTGACTGGATTTAGAAAAAGGCCTTACTAGAGCTTCTTGGTTCTGGTAGGGCCTTTTCTTTATTCTTTTAAGTGATAAGAGTAGCTAGCGACAACGACGTCTTGGTGCCAACGAAGGGCGTATTTGAGTTTGAGGCTCATCTGATTGTGCAGGATATTCTGCCAAGGTTTATTAGGGATAAACTGAGGAACGAGGACAGTGACTGTATAGTTCTTTTTCTGTGCTTCCTCGGAAATCCGTTTGACATACTTGACAGTAGGGGTGATGATGTCGCGGTAGCTGGTCTTGATATTTTTCAGAGTAATGGTTGGGAAGTAATCGGCAAATTCTTGGAGAATTTCTTGATCTTTTTCTGCTGTTTCCTTGGTAGAAATATGCATGGCTAGGACTTCGTCACCAATACTTTGAGCGTAGTTAATGGCTCCGACGCTGACTCGGGTGACATTTCCTACTAGGACCAGAACCAGATTGCCGTCGTAAGTACGTTTTTCGACTCCTTCATAGAGTCGCAGTTGTTGGGCTACTTTTTGGTAATGACTGTGAATTGCCAAGAAGAGTAGGGTGAGTACGAGAATAATCGGGAAGAAGGGCCAGATATCACTGAGACGGAAAAAGAGCAGGATCAGCACGATAGCGTAGCAAATGATTGCCCCAAGGATATTAGCAAGAGCAGGTTTTAAGAAATTTGCTCCTTTTTCCTTTTTCCAATGACGAATCATTCCAGTCTGAGAAAGGGCAAAGGGAACGAAGACCCCGATAGTATAAAGAGGAATCAAGCGTTCTGTATTGCCATTAAAAATGAGAAGAAGAATCATAGCCCCAAAAGCCAGAGTTAAAATTCCATTGGAGTAACCTAGGCGGTCTCCTTTTTCCATAAAGAGATGGGGCATGTATTTGTTTTTAGCCATATTGTAAGCTAGCATAGGGAAGGCCGAAAAGCCAGTATTTGCAGCTACGGCCAAAATCAAGGCTGTGGAGAATTGGAAGATATAATACCCAAGGTGGCCTAAGAAGGAATGACCAAGAATACCTTGAGCCATCTGTGAAAGAATAGTTTCTCCGTGTTGCGGCATAATCCCCATCCAGTAGTTTAGGAAGGTGATACCAGCAAAAAGAAAACCTAAAATCAGTGACATAATGGTCAAGGTTTGAGCGGCATTCTTTTCTTTTGGATCCTTGAAAAAGGGAACGGCATTTGAAATAGCTTCAACCCCTGTCAAAGAGGCAGATCCGCTGGTAAAAGCTCTTAGAATGAGAACGATAGACAGGCTCGGAACAGCATGCCCAATAGGTGAAGTTGCCTGATAGCTGAGAGAACCTGTCACTAGTTGAAAGATTCCATAGAGCAAGAGAAAGACAGTGCTGATGATAAAGAGATAGACAGGAATCATCAGTGAACTGGCAGATTCTTTTAAGCCCCGTAAGTTCAAGAGCATGAGCAAGCAAACCAGAAAAATGGAGATGTGGAGGTTGTAGGGGTGAAGAGCAGGGAGAGCTGCTGTGATAGCGTCAGCTCCAGAAGAAACAGATACCGCTACGGTCAACATATAGTCAACCAGAAGACTGCCTCCAGCTATCAAGCCAAGTTGGGGAGATAGATTTTCTCGAGTAACCATATAGGCCCCTCCCCCTTGAGGATAGGCATGGATGATTTGACGGTAGGAAACGGTCAGGCTAGCTAGGAGCAGGAGGACAAAGAGGCCGATAGGAAGGCTCCACCATATAGCTAGAGGAGAGAGACTAGCCAAGACGAGGACTACTTGCTCAGGCCCATAGGCAATGGAAGATAGAGCGTCGCTTGACAACATGGCTAGCGCCTGCATTTTTCCCAGTAGTCCCCCTTCGCCTTCGGTTAAGGACTTGAGAGGACGACCGATAAAGGTCTGTTTTAATTTTGTAAACATAGTTGTTTCCTTTGTTGAAAAATTCAATAAGTGTTATTATACTGCTTTGAAAAAATAGCGTCAAGAGACGACAATAGATTTTAGAATATTTTTTATAGATGAGGAGAGAGGTCAGTTTTTTTGCTATAATAGAAGATAGAAAACGAGGTTAGAAGAGATGATTTTTGATACACATACACACTTGAATGTAGAAGAATTTGCAGGTCGTGAGGCAGAAGAAATTGCCTTGGCTGCTGAGATGGGTGTGACACAGATGAATATTGTTGGTTTTGATCAACCGACGATAGAGCGTGCCTTGGAGTTGGTAGATGAGTATGACCAACTCTATGCGACTATTGGTTGGCATCCGACAGAAGCTGGGACTTACACAGAGGAGATTGAAGCTTACTTGCTTGACAAGCTCAAACATCCCAAGGTTGTGGCTTTAGGTGAAATTGGTTTGGATTATCATTGGATGACAGCGCCAAAAGAGGTGCAGGAGCAGGTTTTTCGCCGTCAGATTCAGCTATCTAAGGACTTGGATTTGCCTTTTGTTGTCCATACCCGTGATGCGCTGGAAGATACCTATGAGATTATCAAGAGTGAGGGCGTTGGTCCTCGAGGTGGTATCATGCATTCTTTTTCGGGAACTCTTGAATGGGCAGAGAAGTTTGTTGCGCTTGGCATGACTATTTCCTTCTCAGGAGTGGTGACTTTCAAGAAGGCAACTGACATCCAAGAGGCTGCTAGAGAACTTCCTCTGGACAAGATTTTGGTGGAAACAGATGCGCCTTACTTAGCACCTGTACCCAAGCGTGGTCGTGAAAATAAAACAGCCTACACTCGCTATGTGGTGGATTTTATAGCGGATTTACGTGGGATGACGACAGAAGAGCTGGCGGCAGCAACGACTGCAAATGCAGAACACATTTTTGGATTGGACAGCAAGTAATGAAAGAAAAAATTTCCCAAGTTATCGTGGTGGAAGGGCGAGATGATACGGCCAATCTCAAACGTTATTTCGATGTTGAGACCTATGAGACTCGAGGTTCTGCCATCAATGTTCAGGATATAGAGCGGATTCAGCGCCTGCACCAACGTCATGGAGTCATCGTCTTTACAGACCCAGATTTTAATGGGGAGCGGATTCGTCGCATGATTATGACGGCTATTCCAACAGTGCAACATGCTTTTCTCAAACGAGATGAGGCCGTACCTAAGTCCAAGACCAAGGGGCGGTCTCTGGGAATTGAGCATGCCAGCTATGAAGACCTGAAAACGGCTCTAGCTCAGGTGACAGAACAATTTGAACATGAGAGTCAGTTTGACATTGGTCGTAGCGACTTGATTCGTCTTGGTTTTCTAGCGGGAGTAGATAGTCGTAAGCGACGAGAATATCTAGGAGAGGCTCTCCGAATTGGCTATTCCAACGGCAAGCAACTCCTCAAACGCTTAGAGTTGTTTGGGGTCACCTTGGCAGAAGTGGAAGAAGCTATGAAAAGTTATGAGTAGGAAAGATGTAGCCGTTACAATTTTTTAAGTTTCACAGTATTTTTCGAAGCAGGTAGAAGAGGAGGCGTCTGATGTTAATTGGTCAAAAAATTAAAGAGATTCGGATAGAAAAAGGAATTAGTCGTTCAGATTTTTGTGGAGATGAGCAAGAACTGACAGTGCGTCAACTGTCGAGAATTGAAAGTGGAGCTTCGCAACCGAGTTTGCCCAAGTTAGACTATATTGCTCGCCGATTAGGAGTTCCAGCTTATAGCCTTATGCCAGATTTTTCAGCTCTTCCTTCTGCTTATTTAGAATTGAAATACCAGATTTTACGTGAACCAATCTATGGGAAAGAAGAGGAGTATGATAAGAAAGAAGCGTGTTTGGAAGAGATAGAGAACTTGTTTTATGAGCAACTTCCTAGTGAGGAAAAAGTATGGTTTGAAGCTACTAGAGCAACGATAGATGTTATTCGAAGCGGACGACCAGAATACGGGGAAACCGTACTGGACGATTATTTTAAAACAATTTATGATAAGGAATTGTTTTTGATAAATGAATTAGAAGTTATCAACTTATATTTTGCTATAGTGCTTACAAAGATAAAACAAGGTCAAAATCAGATTGAAGAAATTAACAGAATTCATTCGTTTTTAGTTCGTTTGACAAATCATGTAGAATTAATTGCACCAGAATATCTGTTTGCTTTAAGTAACACTTTGTTTTCGGGTCTAGCCTGTTTGGATAATTTATCGACTTATGATTCACTAGAAACCTATATCTTTAGCCTTAATCACATAATGGAAAAAACACAAGATTTTCAGAAGAAACCAATTATATTAATGTTGGAGTGGAAATTATCCCTAATAATAAAAAATGATTATGTTTCTGCCGAACAGTTCTATCAGAAATCGAAGCTATTTGCTGATATAATAGAAAATTCTTATTTAGTTACTATGTTAGAAAAACAATGGCAAGAAGATTTAAAAAAATATTTATAAATATCGTGAAGCAATGACAAAAATGTCCTTGTTCTTGTATCAAAACAGTTCTAAAGTTCGTCTTTAGGGCTGTTTTTTTATATATAAGCTAAAAATGTCACGAAATGGTTATATTTTAGGGACATTGATGTCCTTTGAGTTTATTTAAGAATAATTTATAATTAATTAAAACGTGAAAGGAAATTACAATATGAACTTTTTTAGTTTATTTTATTTAGTGACTTGGTGGTTTAAATAAAATTTAGTTATGTCTACTTAGTTTCAAAATAGACTCTTTAGGGCAAAGTGTCAGTTTATTAGGATAGTTATGATAAAAATGTATATTTCGAGGAGAAAATAAAATGAAAAATAAGATTTTAACAAAAACAGCAATTGTTTTAAGTTGCTTTTTAACATTAAGTACTGTTGCTCTCCCATCTGCAACTGCTTTTGCTTCTACATACTCAGTTTCGGATAAAGCAACTCAAGTTTCAAAACGTTCTACGGCAACTAATGGTGAAGGAAAACATATCTACGTAGATAACGGACGTATATTAGAATTTGATAAAGATACTGTTTCGCAAGAGGATATCCAAGCTGCTAAAATGGACAGAGGAAAGTGGTCTTTTTCAGTTACAGCTATTCGAAAAGGTTATAGTAAACTCCCTTCGAATGTTAAAAGATGGATAAATCAATATATAGGATTGAATTCTATATTGAGTACACTAGAACACTTTACTGGTTGGATTGAAGATGGAATCTACCAGGCTTGTAAGCGTGCAGGTATGCCAGATTGGATGGCTTGGACAGTAGCTAAAGCTTTGACCTTGATAGCACTATAGTTTATGAAAAAATTAAAAAAATACCTTCCATTCTTTTTCTGTCTACTATACCTAATACACGGAATACTTGATTTATCAACTTTAAATATTTTAGGTGCAATCTTTAAAATTATAATTAGTACTTTGGGTATAATAGTTACATATCCGTTTTATAAAGAAGGAAACGAATAATTTAAAGAAATAATTCTGTAATCAGTCTTACTTAGTTATTCTCATAGTAGTAGGAATAATCCGTGTTTACCATCTGCGAGTAATAAATAATAATCCTTAAAAAAGTCTCTGACAACTAGTGATTGATTTTTCTCGGATTAGTTTCACACAATTGTTTATACGAATGATTGGAGATTATGTTAAATTTACTTTGTGGTATTTTGAAATCAGAGTACATCAAATAGGCACCTTTTTATGTGTCCTTCGTTTTACAATAGGGTAAGAATATTTATAAACATAGTGAAGCAATGACAATAATGTCCTTGTTCTGGTCTTGAAATAGTTCTAAAGTTCGTCTTTAGAACTGTTTTTTTATATATAAGTAAAAAATAAAATGAAATAGTTAGATTCTAAGGACATTGACGTCCTTGATAGTTCTTGAAAAAACGGATATAATATATTTGAAGATGTTGCTAGTAGAAAGAATTTAATAAGCTTCTTAACATCGCAGTGACTGTGGTCACCTTCTCACTAAGTGACCAAGTAACTTTTTGGAGGAAATGATGAAACGTTTATTTATTTTGATTTCAATGGTATTGGTATCGCTTTATATGGTGATAACTTCCGTTGACCATCGAGAAGAGATTTTATTTGGTAACTATCCCTCTGTTGATGTGACAGGAATGGTGATAAATCAACCAGTAGCTAGTCGCGAAGAGGTGACAGAGGCTTTGAGTCACTTGGCGGTAGAGCATAATAGTCTTATCGCCCGTCGAATTGTTGAGCCAAATGAAGCTGGAGAAACACGCTTTACCTATGCCACTTACGGTCAGGGAGAGCTTCCAGAAGGTCTGACCATTTCCTCCAAGGAGAGTGCAGAAACGAGTGATTTATTAGGGTCTTACTTGATTGTGTCAGGAAGTTTGGATGGAGTGAGCTTACAGACCACCTTGAAAGAACTTGGCTATCAAGGCTTTGTTTCGAATGGAGAAGATCCATTTTCGATAGTCTTACTATTGGCGGCCACCCCTATGGGGCTACTGAGTCTAGCTATTTTTCTGCTGACCTTTATGAGTCTGACCCTGATTTATCGGATCAAGTCCCTTCGTCAGGCAGGGATTCGTTTAATCGCTGGTGAGAGCTTGTTTGGGGTGGCTCTCAGACCAGTGTTAGAAGATATGAGACAGCTTATCTGCTCAGTGCTGGTATCCAGTCTTTTGGGATTGGGGATTCTCTGGTATCAAGGTGCCTTGTTTATGGCAACGGTGCAACTGGTCATCATTGGTCTTCTACTTTATGGATTGACCTTGGCAGGGATTTCTACCTTATTAAGTGTCGTGTATCTACTTGGTTTACAGGAAAATAGTCTGGTGGATCTATTGAAAGGGAAACTCCCTCTCAAACGTATGATGACATTGATGATGGTGGGGCAACTCTTGGCTGTGCTGGTGGTCGGCTCGAGTGCGACTGCTCTCCTACCCCACTACCGTGAAATGCAGGAGATGGAGAGAGCTAGCGATAAATGGAGCCAGTCCTCAGACCGTTACCGTCTATCCTTTGGTTGGTCTAGTGCATTTGCCGATGAAGAAGGAATGCGTAAGGATAATCGTGAGTGGCAGACATTTACTGAAGAACGGTTAGCCAATACAGACTCTTTTTATATTATGAGCAATGTTGACAAATTCTCAGATGGAGCAGAAGTGGATCTAGATGGCAATCGTCTCAATGACTACACACCGTCAGGGAATGTCATCTATGTCTCACCGCGCTATCTGGTAGAAGAAAAGATTACCATTTCTTCAGAGTTTATGGACAAGATGCAAAACTTGTCTGAGGGAGAGTTTGGGCTGATCTTGCCTGAGAGCTTGCGAGAGCAGTCTGCCTACTATCAAGGATTATTTACAGATTACCTGCAAAACTTTTCATCTGAAAGTGTAGAGGCGACGAGTCAGAAACACTACCTCCCACAGGTAACGCTAGCTTTTACAGAAACAGGACAGGAACGCTTCCTCTATAACGATGGGTACAAGACGACACACCAGTACCTAAAAGATCCGATTATTGTAGTTTTAACGCCGCAAGCGACTGGAACAAGACCTGTTGCAGGAATGTTATGGGGAACTACGGCTAATAGTGCCTTAAAACTAGATCGATATGGAGATAGTATCACAGCTCTAAAAGAGCAAGGTCTGTATCACAAAGTCTCTTACTTGGTAAAAAGCCAGCTATTTTTTGCCAAGGTACTAAATGACAAACGGATGGAGTTCTACTCTCTCCTTATTGGGACGATTTTGACCCTGTCTACGGCTATCTTGTTATTTGATTCCATGAATCTTCTCTATTTTGAGCAGTTTAGACGGGAGATCATGATTAAACGTCTTTCTGGTATGACAATCTATGAGCTTCATGGCAAGTACTTACTGGCGCAAGGAGGAGTTCTCTTGCTTGGCCTAGTCCTATCTAGTGTTTTGACAGGAGATAGCTTGATTAGCGCTTTAGTTGTAGCTTTATTTACTCTTAACGCCCTCTTGATTTTAGTAAGGCAGGATAAAAAAGAAGAAGCTGGTAGCATGGCAGTATTGAAAGGAAAATAAGATGATTGATATTCAAGGATTGGAAAAGAAGTTTAATGACCGCGCGATTTTCTCTGGTTTAAACCTCAAGCTGGAGAAGGGCAAGGTTTATGCCTTAATCGGGAAGAGTGGAAGCGGAAAGACGACTTTGCTTAATATCTTAGGAAAGCTAGAAAAGATAGATGGTGGAAGGGTTCTCTATCAGGGGAAAGATTTAAAAACCATTCCCACTCGTGAGTATTTTCGAGACCAGATGGGCTATCTCTTTCAAAATTTTGGCCTTTTAGAAAACCAATCAATCAAAGAGAATTTGGATTTGGGCTTTGTTGGTCAGAAAATCTCAAAAGTAGAACGTTTGGAAAGGCAAGTGGGGGCTTTAGAAAAAGTTAATCTAGGGTATTTGGATTTAGAACAAAAAATTTATACTTTATCTGGGGGAGAGGCCCAACGAGTTGCCCTTGCGAAGACTATTTTGAAAAATCCACCCTTGATTTTAGCGGATGAACCAACAGCAGCTCTTGATCCTGAAAATTCAGAGGAGGTTATGAATCTCTTGGTGGGCTTGAAAGATGAAAATCGAATGATCATCATTGCGACCCATAATCCCCTAGTCTGGAATAAGGCCGATGAAATCATTGATATGAGGGAGCTTGCTCATGTGTGAAAAAATCCGTATTCGCAGGGTATCTGATTATCCTAGTGTCAGAGGTGGTTTAGAAGATATTCTCATCATGGAAAACATGACCAATCATCTTCTTTTAGTTCAAATCCGAGTGAATGGCTATTTGCTTGATTTTGCTAGTATTGAAGGGCAAAGGCAAAAGCATTATCGTTTGAAAAATTTACCTCAAACGGTTGAACTGACAGTGGACGATGTGGAGGAGGATGTAGATTTGACCCTACCTGAAAATCGAAGTTATCAAGAAGCTGATTTTTTCGAACGGATGTTTCGAGAGAACCGCTAAGGCCACTTTTAAAGATTTCCAAGACTATCTTTCTTCATGAGGAAAGATAGTTTTTTGGTATGATTTTCACCTCCAAAATACAAGGGGAATGTGTTACAATAGAAGTAACAGATAATAGAAAAGAGAATAGATGAGAATTGCAGATTATAGCGTGACCAAGGCAGTGCTAGAGCGTCACGGTTTTACCTTTAAAAAGTCCTTCGGGCAAAATTTCTTGACGGATACTAATATCCTTCAAAAGATCGTGGATACGGCTGAAATTGATGACCAGGTCAATGTCATTGAGATTGGTCCAGGGATTGGTGCTTTGACGGAGTTTTTGGCTGAGCGTGCAGCAGAGGTTATGGCCTTTGAGATTGACCACCGTTTGGTACCGATTTTGGCAGATACCCTGCGTGATTTTGACAATGTGACCGTAGTCAACGAGGATATTCTCAAGGTTGACTTGGCGCAACATATCCAGAATTTTAAAAATCCTGCCCTACCAATCAAGGTAGTGGCTAATCTACCCTACTACATCACGACGCCTATTCTCATGCACTTGATTGAAAGTGGCATTCCTTTTAGTGAATTTGTCGTCATGATGCAAAAGGAAGTGGCGGATCGCATCTCCGCCCAGCCAAATACCAAGGCTTATGGTAGCTTGTCGATTGCGGTGCAGTATTACATGACTGCCAAGGTTGCCTTTATCGTGCCTCGTACGGTCTTTGTGCCAGCGCCAAATGTGGATTCAGCCATCTTGAAAATGGTCCGCCGTCCAGAGCCAGCTGTAGCAGTGGAAGACGAGAACTTTTTCTTTAAGGTTTCCAAGGCTAGTTTTACCCATCGCCGCAAGACCTTGTGGAATAACTTGACAGGTTACTTTGGCAAGACTGAAGAGGTCAAGGACAAGCTGACCAAAGCTTTAGATCAGGCAGGCTTGTCACCAAGTGTGCGTGGGGAAGCTCTCAGCTTGGCAGAATTTGCCAGCCTAGCAGATGCACTTAAAGGGCAAGGACTCTAAGATGCAGGGACAAATCATTAAAGCCTTGGCTGGGTTCTACTATGTGGAGAGTGAGGGCAAGGTTTATCAGACACGGGCGCGTGGAAATTTCCGTAAAAAAGGTCACACACCCTACGTTGGGGATTGGGTAGATTTCTCTGCGGAGGAAAATTCAGAGGGCTATATTCTCAAGATTCACGAACGGAAAAATAGTCTGGTCCGTCCGCCCATTGTCAATATCGACCAAGCTGTAGTAATCATGTCTGTCAAAGAACCTGATTTTAATAGCAATTTGCTGGATCGGTTCTTGGTTCTTTTGGAGCACAAGGGCATTCATCCTATCGTTTATATTTCTAAAATGGACTTGCTGGAAGATAGAGGTCAACTGGATTTTTATGAACAGACTTATGGTGACATCGGCTATGACTTTGTGACCAGTAAGGAGGAACTTTTGCCCTTGTTAACAGGCAAGGTTACAGTCTTTATGGGGCAGACAGGTGTTGGAAAATCAACCCTCCTCAATAAAATCGCACCAGACCTCAATCTTGAAACAGGAGAAATCTCAGACAGTCTGGGTCGCGGTCGTCATACTACTCGAGCTGTTAGTTTTTACAACCTCAATGGAGGTAAAATCGCAGATACACCGGGTTTTTCATCATTGGATTATGAAGCATCAACGGCGGAAGACCTCAATCAGTCCTTCCCAGAGATTGCTACTGTTAGCCGAGACTGTAAATTCCGCACTTGTACCCATACCCATGAGCCATCCTGTGCAGTTAAGCCAGCTGTTGAAGAGGGCGCCATTGCCACCTTCCGTTTTGATAACTACCTGCAATTCCTCAGCGAAATTGAAAATCGCAGAGAAACCTATAAAAAAGTCAGCAAAAAAATTCCAAAATAAGGAGAAACCTATGTCTCAATACAAGATTGCTCCGTCAATTCTGGCAGCAGATTATGCCAACTTTGAACGTGAAATTAAACGCCTAGAAGCAACTGGGGCAGAGTATGCCCATATCGATATTATGGATGGTCATTTTGTACCGCAAATCAGTTTTGGTGCGGGTGTGGTCGAATCTCTTCGTCATCATAGTAAGATGGTTTTCGACTGCCACTTGATGGTGTCAAATCCTGAGCATCATTTAGAGGACTTTGCGCGTGCAGGTGCGGATATTATCAGTATCCATGTGGAAGCAACGCCTCATATTCATGGTGCCCTCCAAAAGATTCGTTCACTCGGTGTCAAGCCTTCAGTCGTTATCAATCCTGGTACGCCTGTTGAGGCCATTAAGCACGTGCTTCACCTAGTTGACCAAGTCCTAGTCATGACAGTTAACCCTGGATTTGGTGGTCAAGCCTTTCTGCCAGAAACCATGGATAAGGTTCGTGAGTTGGTTGCACTTCGTAAGGAAAAAGGTTTGAACTTTGAAATCGAAGTGGATGGTGGGATTGATGACCAAACTATTGCTCAGGCTAAAGCAGCTGGTGCGACCGTTTTTGTAGCAGGTTCTTATGTCTTTAAGGGAGAAGTCAATGAGCGAGTACAAACTCTCAGAAAACAACTGGACTAAGGTTGCAGTTTTTGCAGGCGGAGACCGCGGCCATTATCGGACAGATTTTGATTGTTTTGTTGGTGTAGATCGAGGCTCGCTCTGGGTCTTGGAAGAAAATCTTCCTCTTGCTCTAGCGGTTGGAGATTTTGATTCTGTCACTGCAGAAGAGCGTCAGTTGATTCAAAAACGTGCCCAGTATTTTGTCCAAGCCCGACCAGAAAAAGATGATACCGATTTGGAATTGTCTCTCTTGACCATCTTTGAACAAAATCCTCAGGCTGAGGTTACTATTTTCGGTGCTTTGGGTGGTCGTATTGACCATATGCTGGCTAACGTCTTTCTACCTAGTAATCCCAAGTTGGCACCCTATATGCGCCAGATAGAGATTGAAGATGGACAAAATTTGATTGCCTATTGTCCAGAAGGGGCCAGTCAGCTACAGCCTCGTTCAGACTACGACTATATTGCCTTTATGCCGGTTCGGGATAGCCAGCTGACTATTCTCGGAGCTAAGTATGAGTTGACAGAGGAGAATTTTTTCTTTAAAAAAGTGTACGCTTCTAACGAATATATAGATAAGGAAGTGTCGGTGACTTGCCCAGATGGCTATGTGGTTGTGCTGCATAGTAAGGACAGGAGGTAGGATGGAAAGTTTACTTGTTCTATTATTAATTGCCAACCTAGCTGATCTCTTTCTGATTTGGCAAAGGCAGGATAAGCAGGAAAAACATCTCAATAAGAGCTTGGAGGATCAGGCAGATCACTTGTCAGACCAGTTGGATTACCGTTTTGAACAAGCCAGACAAGCTAGTCAGTTAGATCAAAAAGATTTGGAAGTGGCTGTCAGTGACCGTTTGCAAGAAGTGCGAATTGAATTGCACCAAGGTCTGACTCAGGTTCGTCAAGAAATGACAGATAATCTCTTGCAAACCAGAGACAAGACCGACCAACGGCTTCAAGCCCTGCAGGAATCAAATGAGCAACGCTTGGAACAAATGCGTCAGACGGTCGAGGAAAAGTTAGAGAAGACCTTACAGACACGCTTGCAGGCTTCCTTCGAGACAGTTTCCAAGCAACTAGAGTCGGTAAATCGAGGCCTAGGAGAAATGCAGACAGTTGCCCGCGATGTTGGCGCCCTCAACAAGGTTCTCTCTGGAACTAAAACGCGAGGGATTCTGGGAGAATTGCAACTGGGGCAAATCATCGAAGACATCATGACACCTGCCCAGTATGAACGAGAATACGCAACGGTTGAAAACTCCAGTGAACGAGTGGAGTATGCCATCAAGTTACCTGGCCAAGGCGACCAAGAATATGTCTACCTACCGATTGACTCCAAGTTTCCACTGTCAGATTATTACCGCCTAGAAGAAGCTTATGAAGCAGGTGATAGGGACGAGATTGAACGTTGTCGTAAATCGCTTTTAGCAAGCGTCAAGCGCTTTGCCAAGGATATCAAGAGTAAGTACATAGCACCGCCTCGGACGACCAATTTTGGAGTTTTGTTTGTTCCGACAGAAGGTCTCTACTCAGAAATCGTCCGCAATCCTGTCTTCTTTGATGATTTGAGACGGGAGGAGCAGATTATTGTCGCAGGTCCAAGTACCCTATCAGCCCTGCTTAACTCTCTATCAGTTGGTTTCAAAACTCTCAATATCCAAAAGAGTGCCGACCATATCAGCAAGACTCTTGCCAGTGTCAAGACCGAGTTTGGCAAGTTTGGTGGCATTCTGGTTAAGGCACAAAAACACCTCCAACATGCCTCTGGCAATATTGATGAATTATTAAACCGTCGCACTACAGCTATCGAGCGGACGCTCCGTCACATTGAGTTGTCAGAAGGTGAGCCTGCGCTTGATCTATTCCATTTCCAAGAAAATGAGGAAGAATATGAAGATTAGTCACATGAAAAAAGATGAGCTATTTGAAGGCTTTTACCTAATCAAATCAGCTGACCTGAGGCAAACTCGAGCTGGGAAAAACTACCTAGCCTTTACCTTCCAAGATGATAGTGGCGAGATTGAAGGGAAGCTCTGGGATGCCCAACCTCATAACGTTGAGGCCTTTACCGCAGGTAAGGTTGTCCACATGAAAGGGCGCCGAGAAGTTTATAACAATGCCCCTCAAGTCAACCAAATTACTCTCCGTCTGCCTCAACCTGGTGAACCCAATGATCCAGCTGATTTCAAGGTCAAGTCACCAGTTGATGTCAAGGAAATTCGTGACTACATGTCGCAAATGATTTTCAAAATTGAAAATCCTGTTTGGCAACGGATTGTCCGAAAGCTCTACACCAAGTACGACAAGGAATTTTACTCCTATCCAGCTGCCAAGACTAACCACCATGCCTTTGAAACGGGTTTGGCTTATCATACGGCAACCATGGTGCGTTTGGCAGATGCTATTAGCGAGGTCTATCCTCAGCTCAATAAGAGCCTGCTCTATGCGGGGATTATGCTGCATGACTTAGCTAAAGTCATTGAGTTAACAGGACCAGACCAGACTGAGTACACGGTCAGAGGCAATCTCCTTGGGCATATCGCTCTAATTGATAGTGAAATTACTAAGACAGTGATGGAACTCGGCATCGATGATACCAAGGAAGAAGTCGTTCTGCTCCGCCACGTCATCCTCAGTCACCACGGTTTACTTGAGTATGGAAGTCCAGTCCGTCCACGCATTATGGAAGCAGAGATTATCCATATGATTGACAATCTGGATGCAAGCATGATGATGATGTCAACAGCTCTGGCTTTGGTAGATAAAGGAGAGATGACCAATAAAATCTTCGCTATGGACAATCGTTCCTTCTATAAACCAGATCTAGATTAATAATTTAAGAAAAATGAGCATTTTTCAGGATAAGAATGTTCGTTTTTTTATGTGAATATGGTATAATAGATAAAATATCAAAATTAAATGAAGTGGGAAATAGAAATGAAATTAAGAAGAAGTGATCGGATGGTTGTCATTTCCAACTATTTGATTAATAATCCTTATAAACTAACTAGTCTCAATACTTTTGCTGAAAAGTATGAATCTGCTAAATCATCCATCTCAGAAGATATCGTCATTATCAAACGTGCCTTTGAGGAAATTGAAATCGGTCATATCCAGACAGTAACTGGTGCTGGTGGTGGTGTCATTTTCACACCATCAATCTCAAGCCATGATGCCAAGGAAATGGTTGAGGACTTGTGTGCCAAGTTGTCAGAAAGTGACCGTATCTTGCCAGGTGGTTATATCTACCTGTCTGATCTGCTTAGCACACCAGCTATCTTGAAAAATATTGGTCGCATTATTGCCAAGAGCTTTATGGACCAAAAAATTGATGCAGTTATGACTGTAGCGACTAAGGGTGTTCCACTTGCAAATGCAGTTGCTAATGTCCTCAATGTTCCTTTTGTTATTGTGCGCCGTGACTTGAAAATTACCGAAGGTTCAACGGTTAGCGTCAACTATGTTTCAGGTTCAAGTGGTGATCGCATTGAGAAAATGTTCCTTTCAAAACGTAGTCTCAAGGCAGGCAGCCGTGTCTTGATTGTGGATGACTTCTTGAAAGGCGGAGGAACTGTCAACGGGATGATTAGTCTCTTGCGGGAGTTCGATTCAGAACTGGCAGGTGTTGCAGTCTTTGCGGACAATGCCCAAGAAGAACGTGAAAAGCAGTTTGACTACAAGTCACTCTTGAAGGTCACCAATATTGATGTCAAGAATCAAACCATCGATGTTGAGGTTGGAAATATCTTTGACGAAGATAAATAAGAGATAGAACTAAAGGTTGGAACGATTGTCCCAGCCTTTCTTTGCAAATAGAATAGAAGGAAGTATATGAAAACACCATTTATCAATAAAGAAGACTTAGAAGCGATTGTTGCCGAGTTCCCGACTCCCTTTCACTTGTATGATGAGAAGGGAATTCGTGAGAAGGCCAGGGCCGTCAACCAAGCCTTTTCGTGGAACAAGGGCTTTAAGGAATATTTTGCAGTTAAGGCTACTCCAACTCCAGCTATTTTGAAAATTCTCCAAGAAGAAGGTTGTGGCGTGGACTGCTCTAGTTATGTAGAGCTTTTGATGAGTCATAAACTGGATTTCCCTGGTTCTGAGATTATGTTCTCTTCAAACAACACGCCAGACAAGGAATACGCCTATGCGCGTGAATTGGGTGCGACCATTAACTTGGATGCCTTTGAAGATATTGAACATCTAGAGCGTGCAGCAGGCATTCCAGAAACCATCTCATGTCGTTACAATCCTGGAGGCGTTTTTGAGCTAGGAACAGATATTATGGACAATCCTGGCGAGGCCAAGTTTGGTATGACCAAGGATCAACTCTTTGAAGCTTTTGCCATCTTGAAGGAAAAAGGAGCTAAGACCTTTGGGATTCACTCCTTCCTAGCGTCCAATACCGTGACCCATCTCTATTATCCAGAGTTGGCGCGTCAGCTTTTTGAATTGGCTGTTGAAATCAAGGAAAAGTTGGGTATTTCGCTAGACTTTATCAATCTTTCTGGCGGTATTGGTGTCAATTATCGTCCAGACCAGGAGCCAAATGATATTGCCTTGATTGGTGAGGGAGTTCGTAAGGTGTATGAAGAGGTCCTTACGCCAGCAGATCTTGGTCAAGTTAAGATTTTCACCGAATTAGGTCGCTTTATGCTAGCCCCTCACGGTGCTTTGGTCACAAGAGTTACTCATAAGAAGAAAACCTACCGTACCTATCTAGGTGTGGATGCATCAGCAGTCAACCTCATGCGTCCAGCTATGTACGGAGCTTATCATCATATTACTAACGTGACCCATCCAGATGGACCATCTGAAGTGGTAGATGTGGTTGGTTCACTCTGTGAAAACAATGATAAATTTGCAGTGAATCGTGAACTGACTCATACAGAAATCGGTGATTTGCTGGTCATTCATGATACAGGTGCTCACGGATTTTCAATGGGCTACCAGTACAATGCCAAACTTCGTTCTGCGGAAATCCTTTATACTGAAGAAGGAAAAGCCCGTCAAATCCGCCGTGCAGAGCGCCCTGAGGACTATTTTGCAACCTTGTATGGTTTTGATTTTGAAGAATAAAATGATAATTAATTGAAAATGAAATTGAAAAACAGATTGCTTTCTAAAAAATAGGCAAAAATCTTGTTTTTCCTTCAAGTCATGATATAATAAAACTATAAAACGTTTTCAAGGAAGGTAACGATATGTCTGAAGAAACAATTGATTATGGACAAGTGACAGGAATGGTGCATTCAACGGAGAGCTTTGGTTCGGTAGACGGACCTGGTATTCGCTTTATTGTCTTTTTGCAGGGCTGTCACATGCGTTGCCAGTATTGCCACAACCCAGATACTTGGGCGATGGAGTCCAATAAATCACGTGAACGGACGGTAGATGATGTCTTGACAGAGGCCTTGCGCTACCGCGGTTTCTGGGGGAATAAGGGTGGGATTACAGTCAGTGGGGGAGAAGCCCTCTTGCAGATTGATTTCCTGATTGCCCTCTTTACCAAGGCTAAGGAACAAGGAATCCACTGTACTTTGGACACCTGTGCCCTTCCATTCCGTAATAAACCACGTTACCTTGAGAAGTTTGACAAACTCATGGCTGTCACTGACTTGGTCCTCTTGGATATTAAGGAAATCAACGAAGAACAGCACAAGATCGTTACTAGCCAAACCAATAAAAATATCTTGGCCTGTGCCCAGTATCTATCAGATATTGGGAAACCTGTCTGGATTCGTCACGTGCTAGTTCCAGGATTGACAGACAGAGACGATGACTTGATTGAACTTGGGAAGTTCGTCAAGACTCTCAAAAATGTGGATAAGTTTGAAATTCTACCTTATCACACCATGGGTGAGTTCAAGTGGCGTGAATTGGGAATCCCTTATTCGCTCGAAGGGGTTAAACCCCCAACAGCAGACCGCGTCAAGAACGCTAAAAAACTCATGGATACCGAAAGTTATCAAGACTATATGAAACGTGTACATGGATAAAAAAGAAGCCTGATGGAAACATCGGGCTTTTAAGTTTGCATAAATATACATAATTAAATAAAACAAAATTTTATACTCTTCGAAAATCTCTTCAAACCGCGTCAACGTCGTCTTGCCGTATGTATGGTTATTGACTTCGTCAGTTTCATCCACAACCTCAAACCCATGTTTTGAGCTGACTTCGTCAGTTCTATCTGCAACCTCAAAGCAGTGCTTTGAGCAACCTACGGCTAGCTTCCTAGTTTGCTCTTTGATTTTCATTGAGTATTAAATCTTTTTTACTCTCTAAATTCTGAAAAAAATCCGAAAAAGAATGTGTAAGATATAGTTACTTTTAGAAATATTAAATAGAATAGGAGAACATCATGGAACAAAGTATTACCATTAAAAATTTATGTAAGTCGTATGGCCAAACTCAAATTTTAAAAGATATTTCTTTTGAAGCAAAAGCAGGTAGAGTGACTGCTTTCCTGGGTCCAAATGGAGCTGGTAAAAGTTCAACCTTACGTATTTTATTAGGATTAGACAAAGCAACATCTGGACTTACCAAAATTGGAGATCAAACTTATAAGGAATTAAAATTTCCTCTAAAGACTGTAGGAGCTTCATTTGACAGTGTCGGTGCTCCTGATGATCGGACTGTTTATCAACATTTGAAAATTGTTGCTGCTAGTAATGGGATATCCAGTCAGCGAATTGAGCAAGTCTTGGATATGGTGGATATTAGTCATAAGAAAAAATCTAAAATTGGGAAATTATCATTAGGAGAAGGACAACGATTAGGAATTGCAACAGCTCTATTAGGAAATCCTCAATATCTGATATTGGATGAACCGACTAATGGGTTGGATCCAAGAGGAATTCGGTGGTTTAGAGAGTTTATAAAAAAACAAGCTCAAGAAGGAAAGACAGTCTTGCTATCATCTCATATATTATCGGAAGTGGAAGCAGTAACAGATGATGTAGTTATCATAAATAAAGGAAAAGTTCTTATAAAAGGGACTTTACAAGAAGTGATGAAAAATCTTTCTTCACTAGAAGAAGTCTTCTTTAGTTTGACAGAAGGAGGAAAGTGACATGGCACTTATTTACTCTCTTCATTCTGAAATATTGAAATTATTTTATAAGAGAGCTACTCATATTGTACTATTCTTGATACTCGTATTTCAAACATTTTTAGCAAATATTGGTGCTTCTCAAATTGTTTCAGTTGGTATCCATGCTACACCAGAGACAAATCCAGAATTAGCAGAAGCTATACCTCCGATTGAATTTTTAGGTTTTGATGTCACTTTATTTGGTGTTTTTATTATGATTATCCTAGGCTCAATTTACGGAGCCGAGGAGTATAAATGCTCTGCTATTCGTACAAGCCTCCTCTCTATTACAAATCGAAGTACTTTCCTAGTTTCAAAAACATTAGTTTGGCTTGTATTTTCTTTTTTCATTTCCTTTCTATCAATATTCCTGACGATTAACATGACACATTATGTTTTAGGACAAGATGGCTTATTACTTTTTTCACTAAATGGGACAGTTTGGTTCTATATATTTTTAGCCAGTATAGCTTGGACTTTGTTGGGACTGCTAGCCTATATTATGGCTTTGACATTTAAAACAGCCATTGTTCCTCTATTATTTTTGCTTCCTCAAGTCTACAATTTAGGAACATTTTTAGCAAACTATATATCGGTTGCCAAATTTCTTCCAGTTGCATTGGGGCAAGGATTGATTGCTACATCTCCTCAAATTTTAGAACATAATAGTTTACAAAATATTTTATTTTTACTTTATTGGAACTTCTCATTCTTGGCTTTAGCAATTTACCGCTTACTTAAGTCAGATATTGGAGGAGGTGAATAAGTTGAAAGAGCAACTTAAAAGTGAGTATCTCAAGTTTATGATGAATCCTTGGTACTGGTTGATTATAGGTGCTCTATTACTGTGTGTTCCAGCGTTAGTTATTTTTTTAAATAATAAGCCAGACCAGTTGACTCTACAGTTTGTTTTGGAACAGCTATTGCAAAGTCTCTATTTAGGACAGGCAGGTTTCGTTAGTCTAGCGGTTCTATTTATAGGTCAAGAATTTACAGGTTCTAGCCTTCGTACCAGTTTTCTTACCTGTCCAAACCGTTTGAAATTTATAATCTGTAAACTAGCTATTGTATTATGTGTGGAAATTGTATTATTGGTCGCTGTAATATCATTATGCATACTAATCGCGCAAGGATACTACAATATCAATCTTTTGAGTAATATTAAACATGTTCTAACAATTCTATTTCCAGCTTGTATTTCTATTCTAACCTTCGCTCTTTTAAGTGGTATTTTTGTATTTATTTCCCAGTCTTTTATCTTAATTTTGGGAATCAGTTTATCCCTTTTATTGGGGTTGGGACAAATGTTATTACAATTCAGTTCTTTTTTTAGAAATTTACCATTACTGGCTAGTATGAATTGTTTTTATACCTATCCATTGTCTCTTTATTATCCAGTATGGCAAGGCTTAGGAATACAAATAGTTTGGTTATTAATTGTTTTTCTATTTGCTATATTGATACTTATAGGAAAAAATGTACGCTAAAGACAGGGGATATCCTGTCTTTTTCTCAGTTAGTGCTATAATATATTCAGGAGGGTGAGTTATGGCTTATAAAATTTTGGTTGTAGATGATGATCTTGCTATTCTTCGCCTAATAAAAAAAGTACTAGAATATGAAAAATATGAAGTAGTCATACGAAATAAGATAGAAGAGATTGATCTTTGTGATTTTACAGGCTTTGACTTGATTCTATTAGATATTATGATGCCTGTTAGTGGTTTAGAGATCTGTCAGATGATTCGCGAACAGATAACTGTTCCTATCTGTTTTATAACTGCCAAGGATATGGATGAAGACTTAGTAGCTGGAATCAATGCAGGTGCTGATGATTATATTATGAAGCCCTTTAGTATGCAAGAATTGTTAGCACGTGTTAAAATGCACTTACGTCGTGAAGAACGGATTAAAGGAAATGTTCATCAAATAAAGATTGGGAAGCTTATACTATATACGGATAGTAAGGAACTATTTGTAAACGATGATAAGATTGCTCTGACAAGGAGGGAATTTGACATAGTGAATTTTTTGGCAAGCAACCCAAGTAAAATATATTCTATTGAGGAAATTTATAATTATCTATATCCACAAAGTTCAGAAGCGCTTTTACGTTCGGTTTCAGAGTATATTTATCAAATTCGTCAAAAGCTGAAACCTTATCAATTAAATCCAATTAAAACCTTATATGGTGGAGGATATCAATGGGTAGAATCAAAAGTTTTAGACAATTAATTCGAGAAACCTGTTGGAGAATTATTTGGCAGTTTAGTCTTGGCTTACTAATGGCCTATATTATTCCCTTAGCTTCAGTATCTATACAAATAAATGAAGACGGGAAACCTCTAAAAAATAGTGGTGTTCTATCAATCTTTTTTAATGTGTCATCATGGATATATATTTGTGTTTTATTGATTGTTCTAATAAGTTATCACATTGGAAAATTGTTGAAAAAACTGAGTTATGAAATGACTTTGATTTATGAAAATAGTATGTGGTTGGAGAGGGAATGTACAGAAAGTTTAACGGTTAAAGAATTTCGTGAGACAGGAAATCGGATTATTGTGATGCAAGATAGAATTCGACAATTAATAGTTGATGAGAAACAGCAGAAAGAAGATTTGATGTTTCAGGTTTCAGCAGCTTCTCATGATTTAAAAACTCCCTTAACCATTATTAGGGGAAATGTGGAATTTTTGCAGGCGATAACTGAAAACGACCAGTCTCAAGAATGCTTAGCAGATATAGAAAGAGCTAGTCAACAGTTACTAGATTATTTCAATCAATTGATTCACTATTCGAAAACCTATTATGATGATGAGACAGGTTGGACGGAGTATTCCTCTTCAGATTTTATCAATGAATTAGAGAAAGAAGTCTCTTTTTTGATAAAAAATCAGATGAAGTTTTCTTTTGAACAAAATGTGAAAGGAACTGAAAACTATTATATAAATCCATCTCTTCTGATTCGTGCCATACAAAATATTTTAACAAATGCTTTGGAGTATGCAGATAAACAGAATCCTAAAATTAAAATTAGGGTAGAGCAAGAGGCGAAAGAATTGAAAATAGGTATATGGAATAATGGCTCTGAATTTCCAGAGGAAGTTTTAACTAATTTTGGGAAGCTCTTTTATCGTATGGATAAAGCTAGATCGGTTAAAGAGCAACATTATGGTATTGGACTTAGTTTTGTATGTAGAGTTGCAAAACTACACAAAGGCCGAGTTGAGCTTAGAAATAGAGACGAGGGAGCAGAAGTTTTAATGACTGTGAATTGTATTAAATCATAGTGAGTTACTTGTTAATTTATGATTGAATCGTTTTTATATGTGAGCTTTTAAACTATTTAACTTTTCGATTAGTATAAGATGTAACGGTAGATAATAAAAACGAATGATGATATCTAGTTGATGAAAACTATTTATCATTCATTCGTTTTTTAATTATTGGATAATATACGTAGCTTTATCTTGAACGTTGTTTTCCAGCGTTGCGATTTTTGTGTTTTTTCTTGCTTGTGATAGCAGTTGGTTGTTCAGGGGTAACGTCTTTTCGTCCACTTGGTGTAGAGAAAGAACTTGCTTTTGGTGGGTTCTTTGCCAGTTCTTCACGGACTTTTTTGCGAAGTTTTGGACGAACGATATAGTTGACGATAAACTGTTGGAGAATCATCATGAAACCACCGACAACCCAGTAAAGTGTGACACTGGCTGGTGAAATGAGGGAGAAGACAACAATCGTGATTGGGCTTACGTAAGCCATTTTCTTGATTTGTTCTCTTTGCGTTTCATCTTCTACTCCGTGAAGTGAAAGGAGCGATTGAAGATAGTAAAGGACACCTGCGCAGGCAACCAAAATCATACTTGGAGAACCTAGAGGAATGCCTAGGTAGCTTGCTTGAGCAACCCCTTCAGTATGTTGGGCAGCAAAGTAAATTGCAGAGAAGAAAGGCATTTGAAGGAGGATAGGGAAACATCCTACACCACCAAACATGCTGATGCCGTGTTCTTTTTGAGCTGCAAAGAGAGCTTGTTGGGCTTCGAGTTTTTCTTCTTGAGTAGTCGCTTCCTTGAGACGAGTTTGATGTGGCTCAAGGACGTGCTTGAGGGCGTTCATCTTTTCAGAGTGAAGCGTTGCCTTCCATGATTGGTAGATACCAAGTGGCAAGATAATCAAGCGCACGATAATGGTTACGATGATGATAGCGACACCAAAGCCTAGACCTTGATCAGTAGCGAAGTACTTGATAGCTTCAGCCATAGGTGCTCCGAAAGTATTCCAAATAAATCCTGTTGGCTCTCCTGTTGCTTTATCGACGCTAACACAGCCAGTCAAGACAAGCAACATAGCCACTCCCATAGCCGAGAGTGCAAAATGTTTAATAGATTTCACTGTTTTTATTCCTTCTTAAAAAATTATACCTTTCTATTCTACTGTTTTTTTACAAAATATACAATAGTTCTAGAGACTTAATTTGCGATTTTAAAGTCAGGGTAGGGAGGAAAGTTGCTCAGTTTGACATCTAAGTAGCTGACTTTTGAAAAAGGTGTGGGTCCTTTGCGGATTTCTTGGATAAATTTCGCCATGATAGCAGATGAGTCTGCTTGGGCTAATATTTCCACTGTGCCATCGTCGTTATTCCATACCCGACCTGTGATGCCACCAATTTCAAGTGCCAAGCTGTAAACACCCCAACGAAAGCCGACCCCCTGCACCCTGCCTTGGGCAATCATTCTAACCTTTTGCATACCAATCCCCTTTGATTGTGTTATAATATTTCTATGACTATTATAACCTCAAAAGCCAATTCTGTGGTAAAAAATGCCAAGAAATTACACCAAAAAAAATACCGCAAGTCAGCCTATTTGATTGAAGGCTGGCACTTGTTTGAAGAAGCTGTTCAAGCTGGGGTGACGATTGAGAAGATCTTTGCCCTAGAAAATTACCGAGATCAGTTAGCCTCGTTTCCGCAAACTGTCTGGGTGTCAGAGGATATTCTGCTAGATTTAGCGGATTCTCAGACTCCACAGGGAATTGTTGCGGTGGTTCAAAAAGAAGAAGTAGGAGAAGCTGACTTTAGTCAGGGTAAATTCTTGTTTTTGGAAGATGTGCAAGATCCTGGTAATGTGGGAACCATCATTCGGACTGCAGATGCAGCAGGTTTTACTGGAGTGATTGTTTCAGATAAGTCGGCAGACATCTACAGTCTCAAGACCTTACGTTCCATGCAAGGCAGTCATTTTCATCTGCCCATTTACCGGATGTCGAGCCAAGCGCTTCTCGAGAAAGCTAAAAAGGCAGGTATCTCAGTGCTGGCAACAACCCTATCTAAAGATTCTGTTGATTACAGAGAACTGCCTCCTATAGAAAATTTTGTACTAGTCATGGGAAATGAGGGTCAAGGAATTAGTTCCCTCATGGCTGAAAGTGCAGATCAGTTGGTTCACATTAGTATGAAGGGGCAGGCGGAGAGTCTGAATGTTGCAGTTGCAGCAGGTATTTTGATTTTCCATTTAAGCTAATTTTAACTTTCTTTGTTATAATCAAGGAAAGATGTTCATAGAAAAGGAGAAAAGATGAATCACACTATTATTCACGACCGCGCAGGTCTCAATCAATTTTACGCTAAGGTTTATGCCTTTGTTGGTCTGGGAATCGGACTATCTGCTTTGGTATCAGGCCTTATGTTGACGGTCTTTCAGTCTCAGCTAGTTTACTTTTTGATGCAGGGGCGTCTCTGGTTGACCATTGCAACCTTTGCGGAACTAGCCCTAGTCTTTGTTGCCAGTAGCATGGCTTCAAAGAATAGCCCAGCGGCTCTTCCAGTATTTTTACTTTACTCAGTATTAAACGGCTTTACCCTCAGTTTTGTGGTGGCCTTCTATACTCCAGGTACCGTTTTATCTGCCTTTGTATCAAGTGCCCTTCTCTTTTTTGTCATGGCGGCAGTCGGTATGTTCACTAAGAAGGATTTGAGTGGGATTGGTCGAGCGATGATGGCAGCGCTTATCGGTTTGCTGATTGCCATGGTAGTTAATATTTTCTTGGCTAGTGGTTTCTTTGATTATATGATTAGCGTAGCCATGGTCTTGGTCTTCTCTGGGCTGATTGCTTGGGACAACCAAAGGATTCGCCTTGCCTATGAACAATCACAAGGTCGTGTAGCGACAGGTTGGGTTGTGTCAATGGCTCTCAGTATCTATCTTGATTTTATCAATCTCTTCCTAAGTATTTTACGTATCTTCGGTCGTAATGACTAAAGGTCTATGAAATCAGTGTTTTGAATGACACTGATTTTTTTTAAAATTTCTCTTTTCTTTTCTTGGAAATAGGTGTATAATGCTTTTAATTAAATTTTTGAGGAGTAGTTTATGAAGAAAAGTTTTATCCACCAACAAGAAGAAATTTCCTTTGTCAAAAACACTTTTACCCAGTATTTGAAAGACAAGCTAGAAGTCGTCGAAGTTCAAGGCCCTATCTTGAGTAGAGTCGGTGACGGGATGCAGGACAACTTATCAGGTGTTGAGAATGCCGTATCGGTCAAGGTTCTCCAAATCCCTGATGCTACTTATGAAGTGGTGCATTCACTTGCTAAATGGAAACGCCATACCTTGGCTCGTTTTGGTTTCGGTGAGGGTGAAGGTCTTTTCGTCCACATGAAGGCCCTTCGTCCAGATGAAGATTCGCTGGATGCAACCCACTCTGTCTTTGTGGATCAGTGGGACTGGGAGAAAGTTATCCCAAATGGTAAGCGTAACATCGCTTATCTAAAAGAAACAGTTGAGAAGATTTATAAGGCCATTCGTTTGACAGAACTAGCTGTTGAAGCTCGCTATGACATCGAGTCTGTCTTGCCAAAACAAATCACCTTTATCCACACAGAAGAGTTGGTAGAACGCTACCCAGACTTGACACCGAAAGAACGTGAAAATGCTATCTGTAAAGAATTTGGAGCAGTTTTCTTGATCGGTATTGGTGGTGAATTACCAGACGGTAAACCGCACGATGGACGTGCACCAGACTATGATGACTGGACAAGCGAGTCTGAGAATGGCTACAAGGGTCTGAATGGCGATATTCTTGTCTGGAATGAATCTCTGGGTGGAGCCTTTGAGTTGTCTTCTATGGGAATCCGTGTAGATGAAGAAACGCTTCGCCGTCAGGTTGCCATCACAGGTGATGAAGACCGCTTGGAATTGGAATGGCACAAGGCTTTATTGAATGGCCTGTTCCCATTGACAATCGGTGGAGGAATTGGACAATCTCGTATGGCTATGTTCCTACTTCGCAAGAAACACATCGGAGAGGTGCAAACAAGTGTTTGGCCTCAAGAAGTTCGCGATACTTACGAAAATATTTTGTAGAGAATCGAACCGCAAGGTTCGGTTTTCTTTCTCTTTTCGCCCATAATTTGGTATAATAAACGGTATGAAAATCGTATCAGGAATCTATGGGGGACGTCCCCTCAAGACACTAGAAGGAAAGACGACAAGACCTACTTCGGATAAGGTTAGGGGAGCCATTTTTAACATGATTGGTCCCTACTTTGAAGGGGGACGAGTCTTGGACCTGTATGCAGGTAGTGGTGGTTTATCTATCGAGGCAGTATCGCGTGGCATGTCCAGCGCTGTTTTGGTGGAGCGAGACCGTAAGGCTCAGACAATCGTGGCTGAAAATATTCAGATGACCAAGGAAGTTGGAAAATTTCAACTCCTCAAGATGGATGCAGAAAGAGCATTGGAACAGGTATCTGGGGAATTTGACCTCATTTTCTTAGACCCTCCTTATGCCAAGGAACAAATCGTAGCAGATATTGAAAAAATGGCTGAGAGAGCGCTTTTTTCTGAAGATGTCATGGTCGTGTGTGAGACGGATAAAGCCGTTGAACTTCCAGAAGAAATTGCCTGCCTTGGTATCTGGAAGGAAAAAATTTATGGAATTAGTAAGGTGACAGTCTATGTCAGATAAGATTGGATTATTCACAGGCTCATTTGATCCGATGACAAATGGGCATCTGAATATCATTGAACGGGCGAGCAGACTCTTTGATAAGCTCTATGTCGGTATTTTTTTTAATCCCCACAAACAAGGATTTCTTCCTATCGAAAATCGTAAACGGGGGTTAGAAAAGGCTTTGGAACATTTGGGGAATGTTAAAGTCGTGTCTTCTCATGATAAATTGGTGGTTGATGTTGCAAAAAGACTGGGGGCTACTTACCTAGTGCGAGGCTTGAGAAATGCTTCGGATTTGCAATATGAAGCCAGTTTTGATTACTACAACCATCAGCTGTCTCCTGATATAGAGACCATTTATTTACATAGCCGACCTGAACATCTCTATATCAGTTCATCAGGTGTTAGGGAGTTGTTGAAGTTCGGTCAGGATATTGCCTGCTATGTTCCTGAGAGTATTTTGGAGGAAATAAGAAATGAAAAAAAGATTAGATGGCCCTTGTACGTCATTGCGGCCTTGATTGTGACTTTTTTGGCGTTTGTAGTGCCCTTGCCCTACTATATAGAAGTTCCAGGTGGTTCGGAAGATATTCGTCAAGTCCTTAAAGTAAATGACACAGAAGATAAGGAAGCTGGGGCCTATCAATTCGTTACGGTTGGTGTCCAGCATGCCACTTTAGCTCATATGATTTATGCATGGTTGACGCCTTTTACAGATATTCGTAGTGCCCAGGAGACCACAGGTGGTTCTTCCGATGTTGAATTTATGCGGATCAATCAATTCTACATGCAAACATCGCAAAATATGGCCAAGTATCAAGGGCTAAAAACAGCTGGTAAGGATATTGAACTTAAATACCTTGGGGTTTATGTTTTGACTGTGACGGATAATTCGACCTTTAAAGGGATTCTCAACATCTCTGATACGGTCACAGCAGTCAATGATCGGACCTTTGATAGTTCCAAAGACTTGATTGATTACGTCAATTCTCAAAAACTAGGGGGCTCCGTCAAGGTAACTTATGAAGAGGATGGGCAAACCAAGTCTGCAGAAGGTAAGATTATCACCTTGGAAAATGGCAAAAATGGAATTGGAATCGGCTTGATTGACCGTACAGAAGTGACCAGTGATGTCCCAATTCGCTTTTCAACAGCTGGTATCGGCGGTCCAAGTGCAGGTCTCATGTTTAGTCTGGCCATCTATACCCAAATAGCTGACCCAGGTCTTCGTAATGGTCGTATCGTTGCCGGTACAGGGACCATTGACCGTGATGGTAATGTGGGAGACATTGGAGGTATTGATAAGAAAGTTGTAGCTTCGGCTAGAGAAGGTGCCGCGATTTTCTTTGCCCCTGATAACCCTGTTAGTGAAGAAGAACAAAAAGAACATCCAGATGCGAAAAACAACTACCAAACAGCTCTGGAAGCTGCTAAAACAATCAAGACAGATATGAAAATTGTGCCTGTTAAAACCCTACAAGATGCAATTGATTACTTGAAAAACAATCCCTAGTTTTTGAGTGAAGTTTCCAAACTAGCGCACAAACAGAGAAGATGGTATAATAGTCAAATGGTTCAATTATTATTCACTCTAAGCAGTCATATGCTCTTTATTTATGTGAGTTTTTACCTTTTAAAGGATCTTGTTAGATGGGAAAAGGTTTTAAAAGTGACAGCTGAGAATACAGGAAAAGTTCGTTTACTAGTAGCCTTTTTTAGCATTTTCATGGGCTATATCTTGAGTTCTTTCTTTATCAGCCTGTATCAGTTGTGGCAAGAAGCACTTAGAGGACTATTATAATTTGCGTGTTTAAGAAATTACTTTCAAGATATTATTAAACTTATAGGGAGAAATAGAATTCATGGATATTATAATCTTATTATTGATAACGCTATTAATTTATTTGTTACCTCAAAATAAGGAGTATCTAAATGTTAAATCTACATCAGGGCTTAGAGGATTTCTAGCTATAGGAATAATATTTCATCATTTGTCACAATGGGTTACATCTGGTGATGAATTTTCTAATTTTTCCTATATGGGAACTTATATCGTTTCTATTTTCTTTTTTTTATCAGCCTATGGATTGTATTTTCAGAACGAAAATAAGAAAAACTATCTAGATAATTTTTTAGTTAAGAGACTTTCTAAAATTCTAGTTCCATTTTTTTCTATATCTTTGATTTATATGTTTTACAGATTTTTAAACGGTCAATTAATGGATTTAAATTTTTTTGCTAATTTATTTAAAAAAGGAAGTACAATTATTTATAATGGTTGGTTTGTCGATATTATAATTTTAATGTATATATTTTTTTATATATCGTTTAAGTTTTTCAGAAATAAGTTTATTTCTATTGTTATCAATACAGTATTCATAATTGGTTATATCTGTTTAGCTATAAAATTAGGTTACGGTTTTTGGTGGTATAATAGTGTTTTTCCCTTCATTATTGGCTTAATATGGGCTAAAAATAAAGAGAAAATTGATGGAGTTTTAGATAGACATTATTTTATCATACTTGTTTTAGTAACTGTGTTACTCTTTATTTCACATCAATACGATATTTTGTTGAGGTATGTGCATTTAGAAGATAGTTATAGTTATGCGTTAGCTGCTAATTTAGATAATATTATTTTTACAATCTACTTTATTACTGTTTTTTTGAAAAAAATAAATTTTTCAAATATATATTTGATTTTAATAGGTAGTATATCATTTGAATTATATATGATACATGGATTAGTAATCTCTATTCTAGAAAAAATATTTGTGTCATCCAGAGTAAATGATGTGTTATTTACATTTTTTGTATTGATGATAAGTCTGATTTTAGCTTGGATTATTAACAAATTAGTTAATAGGTTTATTCAACAAGTAAGTCTATTTATAAAATCAACATTAAAGGAAAATACTCTATGGAAAAAATTGTAGTTCAAGGTGGCGATAATCGTCTGGTAGGAAGTGTTACGATCGAAGGAGCAAAGAATGCAGTCTTGCCCTTGTTGGCAGCGACTATTCTAGCAAGTGAAGGAAAGACTGTTTTGCAGAATGTTCCTATCTTGTCAGATGTTTTCACTATGAATCAGGTGGTTCGTGGTTTGAATGCCAAGGTGGATTTTAATGAAGAAGCTCATCTTGTTGAGGTGGACGCGACTGGCGATATCACTGAGGAAGCTCCTTACAAGTATGTCAGCAAGATGCGTGCATCTATCGTTGTCTTGGGACCAATTCTTGCCCGTGTAGGTCATGCCAAGGTATCCATGCCAGGTGGGTGTACCATTGGTAGCCGCCCTATTGACCTTCATTTGAAAGGCCTGGAAGCTATGGGGGCTAAGATTAGTCAGACAGCTGGTTACATCGAAGCCAAGGCTGATCGCTTACATGGGGCTCATATCTACATGGACTTCCCAAGTGTTGGTGCTACGCAGAACTTGATGATGGCGGCGACTCTGGCTGATGGAGTTACAGTGATTGAAAATGCTGCGCGTGAGCCTGAGATTGTAGACCTAGCCATTCTCCTCAATGAAATGGGAGCTAAGGTTAAGGGTGCTGGTACAGAGACCATTACCGTTACCGGCGTTGAGAAACTTCATGGTACGACTCATAATGTAGTCCAAGACCGTATCGAAGCAGGAACCTTTATGGTAGCTGCTGCCATGACTGGTGGTGATGTCTTGATTAAAGACGCTGTTTGGGAGCACAACCGTCCCTTGATTGCCAAATTGCTTGAAATGGGGGTGGAAGTGACAGAGGAGACTGAAGGAATTCGTGTTCGTTCTCAACTAGAAAATCTAAAAGCTGTTCATGTGAAAACCTTGCCCCACCCAGGTTTTCCAACGGATATGCAGGCTCAATTTACAGCCTTGATGACCGTCGCAAAAGGGGAATCAACCATGGTGGAGACAGTTTTCGAAAATCGTTTCCAACACCTAGAAGAGATGCGCCGCATGGGCTTGCATTCTGAGATTATCCGTGATACAGCTCGTATTATTGGTGGTCAACCTTTGCAGGGGGCAGAAGTTCTTTCTACTGACCTTCGTGCCAGTGCTGCCTTGATTTTGACAGGTTTGGTAGCACAAGGAGAAACTGTAGTTGGTAAATTGGTTCACTTGGATAGAGGTTATTACCAATTCCATGAGAAGTTGGCGCAGCTAGGTGCTAAGATTCAGCGGATTGAGGCAAGTGATGAAGATGAATAAGAAATCAGGCTACGTAGTCAAGCGTTTACTTTTAGTCATTCTGGTACTGATTTTAGGTGCTCTGGCTCTAGGAATCGGTCTAATGGTAGGTTATGGAATCTTGGGCAAGGGTCAAGATCCATGGGCTATCCTGTCTCCGGCAAAATGGCAGGAATTGATTCATAAATTTACAGGAAATTAGGCTGGAGAACCAGCCTTTTTTAAAGATAAGGAGAAATATGAACAAAAAAACAAGACAGACACTAATCGGACTGCTAGTGTTATTGCTTTTGTCTGCAGGGAGCTATTATATCAAGCAGATGCAGTCGACAGCTAATAGTCACAAAACCAAGGTTAGTCAGAAAAAACAAGCGTCTGAAGCTCCTAGTCAAGCATTGGCAGAAAGTGTCTTAACAGATGCAGTCAAAAGCCAAATAAAAGGAAGTTTGGAGTGGAATGGATCAGGTGCTTTTATCGTCAATGGAAATAAAACAAATCTAGATGCCAAGGTTTCAAGTAAGCCCTACGCTGATAATAAAACAAAGACAGTGGGTAAGGAAACTGTGCCAACCGTAGCAAATGCCCTCTTGTCTAAGGCTACTCGCCAGTACAAGAATCGTGAGGAAACGGGGAATGGTTCGACTTCATGGACCCCTCCAGGCTGGCATCAGGTTAAGAATCTAAAGGGCTCTTATACCCATGCAGTAGATAGAGGTCACTTGTTAGGCTATGCCTTAATCGGTGGCTTGGATGGTTTTGATTCCTCAACAAGTAATCCTAAAAACATTGCTGTTCAGACAGCTTGGGCAAATCAGGCGCAAGCTGAGGATTCGACGGGTCAAAACTACTATGAAAGCATGGTGCGTAAAGCCTTGGACCAAAACAAGCGTGTCCGTTACCGTGTAACCCTTTATTACGCTTCAAACGAGGACTTAGTTCCTTCAGCTTCACAGATTGAAGCCAAGTCCTCAGACGGAGAATTGGAATTCAATGTTCTAGTTCCCAATGTTCAAAAGGGGCTTCAACTAGATTACCGAACTGGAGAAGTAACGGTTACTCAGTAAAAGATAAGATAAACTCCTATGTCACTTGTGGATGTAGGGGTTCTTTTTTTACTAGTTTCAGCAGGGCTAGAATAGATACTAATACTCAATGAAAATCAAAGAGCAAACTAGGAAACTAGCCGCAGGCTGTACTTGAGTACGGCAAGGCGACGTTGACGCGGTTTGAAGAGATTTTCGAAGAGTATAAGAAAAAAATAATATGTACTGGACTATATTTTGTGATATAATAAAAGATAAGTTACTATTTTAGGAGAAGAACTATGGAAGACCCAAGTAGTCAGAATTTGTTGCTACAATTTGTTTTATTGTTTATCTTGACGGTGTTGAATGCCTTTTTCTCAGCCACAGAAATGGCCATGGTGTCACTAAACCGTGCGCGTGTTGAACAAAAGGCAGAAGAAGGAGATAGACGCTATATCCGTCTGCTGAAGGTACTAGAAAATCCTAACCACTTTTTATCAACCATTCAAGTAGGAATTACCCTGATTACGATCTTATCAGGGGCGAGTTTGGCAGAAACTCTGGGACGAGAAATTGCTTCTTGGCTTGGAAATAGCGAAACAGCTTATGCCGTTGCAAGTTTTCTATCTTTAGCATTTTTGACTTATATTTCCATCGTTTTTGGGGAATTGTATCCCAAAAGAATCGCTCTTAATCTAAAGGATGCCTTGGCGATTCGTACAGCGCCAGTTATCATTGGGCTTGGGAAACTAGTTAGTCCCTTTGTTTGGCTCTTGTCTGCATCTACCAATCTCTTGAGTCGCTTGACTCCGATGACCTTTGATGATGCTGATGAAAAAATGACCCGTGATGAAATTGAGTACATGTTGACAAATAGTGAAGAAACACTAGATGCTGACGAAATTGAAATGTTACAAGGAATCTTTTCACTGGACGAATTAATGGCCAGAGAAGTTATGGTTCCTCGAACGGATGCCTTTATGGTGGATATTCAGGATGATAGTCAAACCATTATCCAAAGTATTTTAAAACAAAATTATTCCCGTATCCCTGTTTATGATGGAGACAAGGATAATGTGATTGGGATCATTCACACCAAGAGTCTTCTTAAGGCGGCTTTTGAAGACGGTTTTGACAATATTGTATGGAAGAGAATTTTACAAGATCCACTCTTTGTTCCTGAAACTATTTTTGTGGATGACTTGCTAAAAGAATTGCGCAATACCCAAAGACAAATGGCAATCTTGCTAGATGAATACGGTGGTATGGCTGGTTTGGTGACACTTGAAGACCTCTTAGAGGAAATCGTTGGGGAAATCGATGACGAAACAGATAAGGCTGAAATCGAAGTTCATCAAATCGGAGAAGATACTTATATTGTTCAAGGTACCATGAATCTCAATGACTTCAATGACTATTTTGATGTTGAACTGGAAAGTGATGACGTTGATACCATCGCTGGTTATTATTTGACAGGAGTTGGGACCATTCCAACGACTGAGAAACTCAGCTATGAATTGGTTAGTCAAAACAAACAGCTTATCCTAACCAATGATAAGGTAAAAAATGGACGTGTTACCAAGGTAAAAGTCCAAATCACAGAAGTCGAAATAGAAGAAGAAACAGAGTAAACTAGAGGCTTTTGTCACCAGGCGTGACGAAGCTTTTTTCAGTTGATTTCAAAAGGGAATTGTGTCCTCGAAAAAACTCAGCCCAAACTTGCCCCAAAAGTTTTTTAAAGTTATACGTATTTATTCGAGGAAAAATAAAAAAGCCCTTCAAACTGGGCTTTCTGTTCGTTTGGAACCTGATAAATCAAGTTCATAGAAGGCGGTAGACGGATTTGAACCGACGATCAAGCTTTTGCAGAGCCGTGCCTTACCACTTGGCTATACCGCCTTTACTTTTATTATTATACCTTGAAAATCATTCACAGTCAATAGCTTTTTCAGATTTTTTGTATGAATAAGCCTAAATATTCTGAAAATTCGTTTACTTTTCTCGAAATCTATGTTATAATTGATAAAACCTATACTTTAATAAGAGGAGTAAAGAAATGAAAAAAAGTAGAGTCTTTGTTGCAGCAGGAGTTGCTTTATTAGCAACAGGTGTATTAGTAGCTTGTGGGAATTCAAAATCATCTGATTCGACAGCTCCAAAAACCTATGGTTATGTCTATTCGGCTGATCCAGAAACATTGGACTATCTTATCTCTGGAAAAGAGAGTACGAAAGTGGCTACTTCAAACGGGATCGATGGCCTCTTTACAAATGATAAATACGGGAATTTGACTCCTGCGGTTGCAGAAGACTGGTCTGTATCAAAAGATGGATTGACTTATACCTACAAAATTCGTAAAGGTGTCAAATGGATGACATCCGATGGTGAAGAATATGCCGAAGTGACTGCTAAAGACTTCGTGAATGGATTGAAACATGCGGCAGATAAGAAATCAGAAGCTCTATATCTAGCTGAGACTTCAGTAAAAGGTTTATCTGATTATTTGGCTGGGAATTCAAAAGATTTTTCTACAGTAGGTGTTAAAGCGGTTGATGACTATACTCTTGAGTATACTTTGAACCAACCAGAACCTTACTGGAACTCTAAGATGGTTTATTCAATTTTCTGGCCATTAAACGAAGAATTTGAAAAATCAAAAGGCTCTGATTTTGCTAAAGCGACAGATCCTACATCATTGCTATATAATGGACCTTTCTTGCTTAAAGGTTTGACTGCTAAATCTTCTATCGAATTTACTAAGAACGAGCAGTACTGGGATAAAGAGAATGTTCATTTAGATAAAGCAACACTTGCATATTTTGATGGTTCGGACCAAGAATCACTTGAGCGTAACTTTACAAGTGGAGCTTATAGTTTTGCTCGTCTTTACCCAACAAGTTCAAACTTCTCAAAGGTAGAGGAGTCATACAAGGATAATATTTTCTACACTCCGTCAGGAGCTGGTATTGGAGGTTTAGGTGTAAATATTGATCGACAAAATTACAAATATACATCTAAAACGACAGATGAAGAGAAAACATCTACTAAGAAAGCTCTTCTTAACAAAGACTTCCGCCAAGCCTTGAACTTTGCCTTTGACCGTACAGCTTATTCTGCTCAAGTTAACGGTAAAGAAGGTGCTCCTCTAGCAGTTCGTAATTTATTTGTGAAACCGGACTTTGTTTCCGCAGGTGAAAAAACTTTCGGTGACTTGGTTGCTGAAAAAGTTACGACTTATGGAGACGAGTGGAAAAATGTAAACTTTGCTGATGGTCAAGACGGTCTCTTTAATGCTGATAAAGCTAAAGCAGAATTTGCTAAAGCTAAAACTGCTCTGGAAGCAGAAGGTGTGAAATTCCCTATCCACTTGGATGTTCCAGTAGACCAAGCGTCTAAAAACTTTATTGCACGGATTCAGTCGTTCAAACAATCAGTTGAAAAAGTTTTAGGCGAAGAAAATGTTGTCATTGATATTCAACAGATTTCTAAAGATGAATTCTTTAATGCAACTTATTATGCTGCTAATGCGGCAGCTGAGGATTGGGATCTTTCAGGTGCTGTTGGATGGAATCCTGACTATGAAGATCCATCAACTTACCTTGATATCCTTAAATCAACTAATAGTGAGCAAACGAAAACTTATATGGGCTATGATGACCCATCAAATGCAGCTGCAGCTAAAGTTGGTATGAAAGATTACGATAAATTGCTTGATGAAGCTGGAAAAGAAACAAGTGATCTTAACAAACGTTATGAAAAATATGCAGCTGCTCAAGCTTGGTTGACAGACAGTTCACTCTTCTTACCAGCTATGTCTTCTAGTGGTGCTGCACCATTCATTTCTCGTGTTGTACCATTCTCAGCTTCTTATAGCCAATCTGGAGACAAAGGTTCAAATCTCTACTTCAAATATATTCAGTTACAAGACAAAGTTGTAACAAAGGCTGATTATGAACAAGCTCGTGAGAAATGGATTAAAGAGAAAAAAGAATCAAACGAAAAAGTTCAAAAAGAATTGACTAAACACGTTAAATAAATAACTCTCAAGGGAACTTTCTCTCCATGAGGAGAAGGTTCTTTTGGGATTTAAAAAGGAAACGATATGAAGAAATATATTTTTATGCGTGTCTTGCGGTCATTGGTTTCTATCTTCTTAGTAACAACCTTGACTTACACGATTATCTATACAATGGTTCCTCGAAAATTAATTTTCAAACAGGATACCAACTATAACAAGATTGCGACAACTGCTGATAAGCGTGATAACTATGAGAACACTGTTTATGAGCGTATGGGCTATATCGAGTACTACGATACCAAGGAATTGCAAGAAAAAGCTAGCCAGATGGATGCCTCTGTAACAGTTGAAGCTAATGACACCAACAAGGATATCTATGAAAAATACATCAAACAAATCGGTCATGGTTGGACTCTAGGAGAATTTACTGAAAGTGGCCAATTCTACGCTACTCGTGAAATCCCAATTTTTGAACGTGTTTTCAAATTCTATGCTAACTTGATTGACATTGACCATACTAATAAAATTCAAGACCCTGAAAATCCAGACTTGAAACGTTACCTTCGTTTCGAAAATGATCCAGCGATCGGATGGTCATTGGTCGGTTCAGGAACTAAACACAAATATCTCTTGTACTTCAACAGTCAGTTCCCATTCGTGCATCAAAACTTTGTGAACATCAATTTAGGTGACTCTTATCCGACCTATGCTAATAGCCCTGTTTTACAGGTTATTACTCAGGGGCAAGGGCAAACAAAAACGGGTCAAGTTCAGTTCCCAACAGGTAAGAAGACATCTTCTGTAAATATTTACTCAAGAACCTACAAATCACCTAGTCAGGCTGATTCTCGTGAAGTAGCTAACTACGGAAAAGATGATCCATATACTGCAACTGAAAGTAACTACCAATATCCTTCAATGATTGCCAGCTCTGCTGTTGTTGGATTGATCGGTTTGGTGATTTCTTATGCGATTGCCGTGCCACTTGGTTCAGCTATGGCTCGCTTCAAGAATACTTGGATTGATAGCTTCTCAACAGGGTTTTTGACCTTCTTGATGGCCCTTCCAACCATTGCTTTGGTTTACATTGTTCGTTTGATTGGATCATCAATTGGTCTTCCAGATTCATTCCCTATTTTGGGTGCTGGAGATTGGCGTTCGTATGTTTTACCAGCAGTTATCCTTGGTTTATTGGGTGCTCCTGGTACAGCTATTTGGATTCGTCGCTATATGATTGACTTGCAATCACAGGACTTTGTTCGTTTTGCTCGTGCAAAAGGTTTGTCTGAAAAAGAAATTTCAAACAAACACATCTTTAAAAATGCCATGGTTCCGCTAGTTTCAGGAATTCCTGGTGCTGTTATCGGGGTTATCGGTGGTGCAACCCTTACTGAAACAGTCTTCGCCTTCCCAGGTATGGGTAAAATGTTGATTGACTCTGTAAAAGCATCTAATAACTCTATGGTTGTTGGTCTTGTCTTCATCTTTACATGTATTTCTATCCTCTCTCTTCTTTTAGGAGATATTTGGATGACTATTATTGACCCACGTATTAAATTGACTGAGAAAGGAGGCAAATAATGTCTACAATCGATAAAGAAAAATTTCAGTTCGTAAAACGTGACGATTTTGCCTCTGAAGCCATTGATGCGCCAGCTTATTCATACTGGGGTTCAGTGTTTAGACAATTTATGAAGAAAAAATCAACTGTAGTCATGTTGGGAATCTTGGTAGCCATCATTTTGATGAGTTTCATCTACCCAATGTTTTCTAAGTTTGATTTCAATGATGTCAGTAAGGTAAACGACTTTAGTGCTCGTTATATCAAGCCAAATGCTGAGCATTGGTTCGGTACTGACAGTAACGGTAAATCGCTCTTTGACGGTGTCTGGTTCGGAGCTCGTAACTCTATCCTCATTTCTGTGATTGCGACAGTGATTAACTTGGTTATCGGTGTTTTTGTCGGTGGTATTTGGGGAATTTCAAAATCAGTTGACCGCGTGATGATGGAAGTTTACAACGTCATCTCAAACATCCCATCTCTTTTGATTGTCATTGTCTTGACTTACTCAATCGGAGCTGGATTCTGGAATCTGATTTTCGCCATGAGTGTAACAACATGGATTGGAATTGCCTTCATGATTCGTGTGCAAATCTTGCGTTACCGTGACTTGGAATACAACTTGGCGTCACGTACTCTGGGAACACCAACCTTGAAGATTGTTGCCAAAAATATCATGCCTCAATTGGTATCTGTTATTGTGACAACCATGACTCAAATGCTTCCAAGCTTTATCTCATACGAAGCCTTCTTGTCATTCTTCGGTCTTGGATTACCAATTACAGTGCCAAGTTTGGGTCGTTTGATTTCGGATTATTCACAAAACGTAACAACTAACGCTTACTTGTTCTGGATTCCATTGACAACCCTTGTTTTGGTATCCTTGTCCCTTTTCGTAGTTGGTCAAAACTTAGCGGATGCTAGTGATCCACGTACACATAGATAGGAGTAGAAATGACAAAAGAAAAAAATGTAATTTTAACTGCTCGCGATATTGTCGTGGAATTTGACGTTCGTGACAAAGTATTGACAGCCATTCGTGGCGTTTCCCTTGAACTAGTTGAAGGTGAAGTATTGGCCTTGGTAGGTGAGTCAGGATCAGGTAAATCTGTTTTGACAAAAACCTTCACAGGTATGCTCGAAGAAAATGGTCGCATTGCCCAAGGTAGCATTGACTACCGTGGTCAAGACTTGACTGCCTTGTCTTCTCACAAGGATTGGGAACAAATTCGTGGTGCTAAGATTGCGACTATCTTCCAGGATCCAATGACTAGTTTGGACCCGATTAAAACAATTGGTAGTCAGATTACAGAAGTTATTGTAAAACACCAAGGAAAAACAGCCAAGGAAGCAAAAGAATTGGCTATTGACTACATGAATAAGGTTGGGATTCCAGACGCAGATAGACGTTTTGATGAATACCCATTCCAATATTCTGGAGGAATGCGTCAACGTATCGTTATTGCTATTGCCCTTGCCTGCCGACCTGATGTCTTGATTTGTGATGAGCCAACAACTGCCTTGGATGTGACTATCCAAGCACAGATTATTGATTTGCTAAAATCTTTACAAAACGAGTACCATTTCACAACAATCTTTATTACCCACGATCTTGGTGTGGTAGCAAGTATTGCGGATAAGGTAGCGGTTATGTATGCAGGAGAAATCGTTGAGTATGGAACTGTTGAGGAAGTCTTCTATGACCCTCGCCATCCATATACATGGAGTCTCTTGTCTAGCTTGCCTCAGCTTGCTGATGATAAAGGGGATCTTTACTCAATCCCAGGAACACCTCCGTCACTTTATACTGACTTGAAAGGGGATGCCTTTGCCTTGCGTTCAGACTATGCAATGCAGATTGACTTCGAACAAAAAGCTCCTCAATTCTCAGTATCAGAGACGCATTGGGCTAAAACTTGGCTTCTTCATGAGGATGCTCCAAAAGTAGAAAAACCAGCTGTGATTGCAAATCTTCACGATAAGATCCGTGATAAAATGGGATTTGCCCATCTGGCAGACTAGGAGGAAGGAAATGTCTGAAAAATTAGTAGAAATCAAAGATTTAGAAATTTCCTTCGGTGAAGGAAGTAAGAAGTTTGTCGCAGTTAAAAATGCTAACTTCTTTATCAACAAGGGAGAAACTTTCTCGCTTGTAGGTGAGTCAGGTAGTGGGAAAACAACTATTGGTCGTGCTATCATCGGTCTCAATGATACAAGTAATGGAGATATCATTTTTGAAGGTCAAAAGATTAATGGTAAGAAATCGCGTGAACAAGCTGCAGAGTTGATTCGTCGTATCCAGATGATTTTCCAGGACCCTGCTGCAAGTTTGAATGAACGTGCGACTGTTGATTATATTATTTCAGAAGGTCTTTACAATCACCATCTGTTCAAGGATGAAGAAGAACGTAAAGAGAAGGTTAAAAATATTATCCGTGAAGTGGGTCTTCTTGCTGAGCACTTGACTCGTTACCCTCATGAGTTTTCAGGTGGTCAACGTCAACGTATCGGTATCGCCCGTGCCTTGGTCATGCAACCAGACTTTGTTATTGCAGATGAGCCAATTTCGGCCTTGGACGTTTCTGTACGTGCCCAAGTCTTGAACTTGCTCAAAAAATTCCAAAAAGAACTTGGTTTGACTTATCTCTTTATCGCCCATGACTTGTCGGTTGTTCGCTTTATTTCAGATCGTATCGCGGTTATTTACAAGGGTGTTATTGTAGAGGTTGCAGAAACAGAAGAATTGTTTAACAATCCAATTCACCCATATACTCAAGCCTTACTTTCAGCGGTACCAATCCCAGACCCAATCTTGGAACGTAAGAAGGTCTTGAAGGTTTACGACCCAAGTCAACACGACTATGAGACTGATAAGCCGTCGATGGTTGAAATCCGTCCAGGTCACTATGTTTGGGCTAACCAAGCCGAATTGGCACGTTACCAAAAAGGATTAAACTAATAATGGTTTTATAATTTCCATGTCAACTTTTGTGGAAATTATAAACCTTTTTTCTATCCTTAAAAGAGATAGGTTTAAAAATTTTAAAATGATAAAAACGCATAATATTAGATGTAGGCGTACTGACATTATGCGTTTTTATTATGTAAAGTTTTGATAAATTTCTCCTAATACTCTTTGATTTTCATTGAGTATAAGATTGAGTTTTTGTATAGCTTCAAACTTATGTATAAAGAATTTTAGAAATTGGAGTATGTTAGATTAGTGAAGTGAATATCAAATTCTAATAAGTTACTATCAATTGCTTATAATCATCTTATTTGATAATCTGTATCTGTTTCCAACTATTATACAATTGTTTATCCCATATTTTTATTTAAAATTGACCAATAACAACTGTACTAGTTTTCTCTAAGGAAATTGAAGAGATCGCGTCTAATAGTTCATTATAGTAGAATCCGTTTTTCAAATCTGTTTTAGTAGCTAGAGCGAACACTTCTAGCGTATATCGATGATCTTTATCAGGAGGAGTTGGTCCAACAAACATAGAATCAATTTCAGAAAAGTCAGTTTCCAATAGAGGACTTGCGAAACTATTTTTCCCTTGCGTAATAGAAGCTTTATAATCTAGACTGTAATTTTCAGGAATAATGACTGTATTATTTTTGACTTCTATATTCGTAGCAAGCCAATGAATCCAAGGGAATGAACAAACTGGAATAGCATCATAATCAATTAAAGTAATAGCTATGTATTTTGTCCCTTCTGGTAATTCGCTAATCTCAAAGGGGAAGGAGCGTACAGGATTCCCCTTAATAATGTCGGTACAATCTGCTTCTTTTCCAAATCGTTTAGGCAATAAGTTCTGGTTAAAAGGTATATTAATTTTCATCATATTGCTCCTTTCATGTAATCGAATAAATTATTCTTGATTCTATGATATAATAAATACTAACTTTTTAAAATTTGGAAAAAGTTAATAATTCATTAAATATTATTTTAGGAAGGAGAGGAGATAATGAATTTAGATTGGTATTATACATTCTTAGTATTATCTAAACACCTCAATTATCATAGAGCAAGTGAAGAATTATTTTTAACGGAACCAACACTTCACCAGCAAATAAAAAAACTCGAAAAACATTTACAAGTAAATTTATTTGAAACAGTTGGAAGAAATTTAACTCTGACTCCAACAGGACGAGAATTTATCCCTATCGTAAAAAAAATAATTGCGACATATGAAGATGGAATTAAAAAAATACAGTTAAAAAATAAAAAGTTGGAAACACATTTAAACATCGCAGTTTCACCTTACATAGCTACCTATCTGTTACCGAAATTTCTTCCAGAATTTTTTTGAAGAACAACCAGCTGTAGGTATTTCAATTACAGTTTTACAAAATGGCATCGCTCGAGAAATTGAAAATAATCAATTTGATATTGGGATAGCTAGGGAAGAACCTTATACTACAAAGATTAATTCAGAAAAAATTTGTGAGGGTAAAATTGCTCTTTTTTATCCCAAAAATGATTCTCAACTAACTGAGGTGGGGTTATTTCAAAAATATAAGATCTTATCAGATAATCATCCTGTTTATTGGAAAAAAGTAAAACAAGAAATTTCTGAAATTGTTCCAGAATCTCAATTTGTTTCTATAAAGGATATAGCAGTAACTGAGAAATTGATTGAAATGGGACAAGGGATCTCTTATCTTCCTCTGTACCTTAAAATGACTTTAAATCCTAATATTGCTACTCGAATACCAGAAGAAATTTCTATTCCACTATCTTTTACTTACATAATGACTAGAAAAAATTCGGAAGCTATTGAACTTTTCAAAAATAAATTTAAGGAATTTATTGTTTTTGAGCAAAATAAAGTAAATTTTTAACTCTTAAAAAGATGACTTGTGTATCTAGAAGCTAGTGTTAATGTATAAAATTGAAATTTCGTGTCATCTTTTCTGGGTTTAGACTGACTTTGTTATGAGTTTGAAACAGAAATCGAAAAGCTTTGAAAGAATTTTCGAAAAATTTTAAAAAATTCTGAAAAAATCTTGACAGGTGATGAAAAAGGTGGTAAGATAGGAAACATCAAAAAAGAAAGCAGAAAAAGAAATGAATAAGAAACAAGCTGTAACGATGAATCAAAACTTTTACTTTAGCTACTTTAGATAGTGTTTGTAGACATGTCACCATGGATGCAAACAGTTCAAGCAATTTGTTTGTATCTATGTGGCTAAGGTTTTTGATTGTGGTCCATATAGATGAATATCTAAATGGACTAGCAAAGTTATAACTTGTTAGATTATTTCAAGCATCCGTTTAGATAGTATCTAGGCGGTTTTTTGTTTTATCTTTTCTGAGAAGGAGTTTCATTATGAAAGTTGTTCGAAAATTGCTAGCACCCCTCTTGGTAGTGGGGATCCTCTTAACCTCTCTGATTAGTTTGCATCAGTTGAAGGCAGATAAGAAAAAAGATGTGTTTCGTATCGGTATTTCGCAATTTATTACCCACCAGTCCTTAGACGCTACTAGAAAAGGGTTTGTGGATGAGCTGGCCAAACAAGGATATGTTGAGGGGAAAAATATCGAGATTGATTTGCAAAATGCACAGGGAGAACAACGAAATCTTAAAACGATTTCTCAGCAGCTAGCAGAATCTAGTGATGTCGTTCTAGCCATCGCAACGCCTTCTGCTCAGAGCTTGGCCAATACAACACAAACGACACCGGTTATCTTTTCAGCGGTAACAGACCCTGTCAGTGCCAAGTTAGTTGAGTCAAGAGAGCATCCTGGGGGCAATGTAACTGGAACAAGCGATCAGTCATCAGATGCCATTTCAACCCAAATCAATTTGATAAAGAAAGTGTTGCCAAAAGCTAAAACGATTGGAATCCTCTATACTCAGAGCGAGCCAAACTCAGTTGTCCAAAAGGATGAAGCTAAGCGCCTTCTGGAAGAAAAAGGCTTTACCGTTGTTGAAAAAACAATCTTGGACAGTAACAACGTCAAAGCGGCTGCAGAAAGCTTGATGGCAGAGGTGGATATGGTTTTTGTACCAACGGATAATATCATTTCATCAACCATGGAAACAGTCAAGCAGGTTTCTATTAAACACAAGGTTCCAGTATTCGGTGGTTCAACAGAAATGATTGCGGTTGGTGGCTTGTATAACTACGGAACCAATTATGAAGAATTGGGAAGACAGACAGCTCGCATGCTGATTCGTGTTTTAAAAGGTGAGAAGCCAGAAAATATAGCAGTTGAGTTGCCTGAAAAACTGGAATTGCATACCAATCAAGAAATGGCAGATGCACTAGGAATTGATATTAGTAAGTTAGAGGGCAAGGAATAAGGAGGTTTAAGATGAATTTTGTGTTATCTAGTTTATCAGAAGGTTTGTTGTGGTCGATTATGGCGATTGGGGTCTACTTGACTTTTCGTATTTTGGATATTGCGGATATGACTGCTGAAGGAGCCTTTCCTCTGGGGGCAGCAGTCGTTGTATCACAGATACAGGCAGGGGCAAATCCTTGGATTGCGACCTTACTTGCTTTGCTGGCAGGTATGATTGCTGGTCTTGTATCAGGAATGCTCCACACCAAGATGAAAATCCCAGCTCTCTTGACAGGGATTGTGACCTTGACAGGGCTTTATTCCATCAATATTAAAATCATGGGAAGTGTGCCTAATCTTTCCTTAGGAGATTCTGCAACCGTCTTTAAACAATTGGCTATCTTGGGACTGACAAATGAAGAAGCTGTTTTCTCATTCAGTTTGGCCTGTCTCTTACTTGTTTGTTTGGTCTTGACTCTTTTGATGAAAACAGAGATTGGCTTGGTCTTGCGTTCGACTGGGGACAATATTCCGATGAGTGAGGCCAATGGGGTCAATGTAGACACCATGAAGATTGTTGGTTACATGATTTCAAACGGTTTGATTGCCCTATGTGGTTCCTTGTTCGCCCAAAATGATGGATTTTCAGATGTAACTTCTGGGACAGGAACCATTGTTGTTGGTTTGAGTGCAGTGATTATTGCGGAAGTCTTGATACACGACTTGACCATTGGAGGTCGCCTGTTATCTATCGGAATCGGTGCTATTGTTTACCGTTTAATTATTTTAAATATCTATGAAATTCCAAATCTAGATCAAAACTTAGTACGTCTCTTTAATGCAATCTTGTTAGCCTTAGTTTTATTTGCGCCAGAATTGCAAAAGAGATTAAAGATTCGTGGTCTGAAATTGAGAAATGAATAGGAGGAGAAAGTTATGGCAAGTTTGTTAACACTTGAAAATATTCACAAGACATTTGAAGCAGGGACGGTCAATGAGAACCATGTCCTCAAAGGATTAGACTTAGAGGTTGAAGAGGGAGATTTTATCTCTGTGATTGGTGGAAATGGAGCAGGGAAATCCACTTTGATGAATATCTTGGCTGGCAATCTATCGGTGGATGAAGGGGATCTTTTATTGGCAGGCAAATCCATTAAAAATCTGAGTGTCAGAAAGAGAGCCAAGGATATTGCCCGTGTTTTTCAAGATCCTAAGATGGGAACAGCTTCTCGTTTGACGATTGAGGAGAATATGGCTATTGCCTTGAGACGCGGGCAGAAGAGAGGGCTTGGTTGGGGTGTGAAGGAGAAGGACAGAATCCAGTTCCAAGAGGCCTTGAAGGAGTTGAATATTGGTCTTGAAAATCGCTTAAAAGTAGATACTCAATATCTCTCAGGAGGCCAAAGACAGGCCTTGACCCTAGTCATGGCAGCTCTGGTGAAACCCAAACTTTTGCTTTTGGATGAACACACTGCGGCACTTGACCCGAAAACTAGTCAAATGGTGATGGATTTGACGCAAAAGATTGTGGAACACCATCAGTTGACGACTTTGATGATTACCCACGATATGAACCATGCGATTGAGTACGGCAATCGTCTCATTATGCTCTATCAGGGTAAGATAGTGGTGGATGTCAAGGGAGAGGAGAAAAAGCATCTGACGGTTGAAGATCTCATGCATCTTTTCCAGAAAAATAGTGGCCAAAGTCTAGTTAGTGATGAATTGGTTTTGGGATAAAGAAAAAGGCTGAGATGTGGTGTCTTAGTCTTTTATTTCTTACACTGCCTATCTATGTAAATTAAACTCAGTAAGGAGCCCTCTTTTGCAGAAAAGCAGGGTTCTTTTTGCTGTCTATTCCATCCTTGAAAGCGTAAAACAAACTAGTCAGGGTGGCTAGTTTGTGGTATAATGAAAGAGACTCAAAAAGAAACAGGAGAAATATGATGGATTTACTATTAGCAATTGTATTGATTGTGCTAGCTTTTCTAGGAGGAGCTCTTGGAGGAATGTACTTGGTTCGTAAGCAAATTGAAAAAGAATTCGCTGACAACCCACGTTTGAATGCTGAAGCAGTTCGTACTCTTTTGAGTGCAAATGGTCAAAAACCAAGCGAAGCTAAGGTACAACAAGTTTACCACCAAATCATCCGCCAACAAAAGGCAGCCCTTGCTAACAATAAAAAGAAAAAATAAATAAGGAAAAGTCTGGGATGAAAATTCCAGACTTCTCACTATGTTGGCTAAGGGTTTAGGGATGAGACTTTTTCCTTGCATTCTATTGATATTTGATTATGATTAAGAGAGATAGTTGTTGCTTAGGCTGTCATTCGGTTCATAAAGATCAATAATCATAATGAACTATCAATCAGAAAAAGACTAGAAAGAAGACTGTATGGATAATCGACCAATTGGTTTTTTGGATTCGGGTGTCGGGGGCTTGACCGTTGTGCGTGAGCTCATGCGCCAGCTTCCCCATGAAGAAATCGTCTATATTGGAGATTCGGCGCGGGCGCCCTATGGTCCCCGTCCTGCTGAGCAAATTCGTGAATATACTTGGCAGTTGGTCAACTTTCTCTTGACCAAGGATGTCAAAATGATTGTCATTGCTTGTAATACTGCGACTGCGGTCGTTTGGGAAGAAATCAAGGCTCAACTAGATATTCCTGTCCTAGGTGTTATTTTGCCAGGAGCTTCGGCAGCTATCAAGTCCAGCCAAGGTGGGAAAATCGGAGTGATTGGAACACCCATGACGGTACAATCAGACATCTACCGTCAGAAAATAAACGATCTGGATCCGGACTTACAGGTGGAGAGCTTGGCCTGTCCCAAGTTTGCTCCCTTGGTGGAGTCGGGTGCCCTGTCAACCAGTGTCACCAAGAAAGTGGTCTATGAAACCCTGCGTCCCTTGGTTGGAAAGGTGGATAGCCTGATTTTGGGTTGTACCCATTATCCACTTCTCAGACCTATTATTCAAAATGTCATGGGGCCAAAGGTTCAGCTCATCGATAGTGGGGCAGAGTGCGTACGGGACATTTCAGTCTTACTCAATTATTTTGAAATCAATCGTGGTCGTGATGTCGGACCACTCCATCACCGTTTTTACACAACAGCCAGCAGCCAAAGTTTTGCACAAATTGGTGAAGAATGGCTGGAAAAAGAGATTTATGTGGAGCATGTAGAATTATGACAAATAAAATTTATGAATACAAGGATGAACAGGACTGGTATGTCGGGTCCTATGGTATTTTTGGTGGCGTCCGGACGTTGACGGATGATGACTTGGATTTTCCTCTATTGGAGTTTGCCCAAAGATTTCGAGATGAGGATCGAGGTTTTCCTGTTTCTGTTACTGTTTTACGCTATGGTTCTCTCTACCGTTTATTGTCTTTTGTGGTAGATATCCTCAACCAAGAAATGGGACGAAATGTGGAAGTCATCCAACGTCAGGGGGCTTTACTCTTAGTTGAAAATGGGCAACTCCTGCATGTAGAATTGCCTAAAGAAGGGGTTGATGTAGAAGCATTCTTTGAGACAAACAAGGTCAGAGAAACCTTATTGATTGCGACTCGTAACGAGGGCAAGACCAAGGAATTCCGAGCTATCTTTGACAAGCTAGGCTACGATGTAGAAAATCTTAATGATTATCCAGACCTACCTGAAGTAGCAGAAACAGGTATGACCTTCGAAGAAAACGCCCGCCTTAAGGCGGAAACCATTTCCCAATTAACGGGCAAGATGGTTTTGGCAGATGATTCTGGACTTAAAGTCGATGTCCTAGGTGGATTGCCAGGTGTCTGGTCAGCTCGTTTCGCAGGTGTGGGAGCTACTGACCGTGAAAACAATGCCAAACTCTTGCACGAATTGGCCATGGTCTTTGAACTCAAGGACCGCTCGGCTCAATTCCATACAACCCTAGTCGTAGCCAGTCCCAACAAGGAAAGTTTGGTTGTTGAAGCAGACTGGCCAGGCTACATTAACTTTGAACCTAAGGGTGAAAATGGATTTGGTTACGATCCTCTCTTCCTTGTAGGAGAGACAGGCAAGTCATCGGCTGAATTAACCCTTGAAGAAAAAAATAGCCAATCTCACCGCGCCTTAGCCGTTAAGAAACTTTTGGAGGTATTTCCATCATGGCAAAGCAAACCATCATTGTAATGAGCGATTCCCATGGCGATAGCTTGATTGTGGAAGAAATCCGTGATCGCTATGTGGGTAAAGTTGATGCCGTTTTTCATAACGGCGATTCTGAACTGCGTCCTGATTCTCCACTTTGGGAGGGCATCCGAGTTGTTAAAGGGAACATGGACTTTTACGCCGGCTACCCAGAACGTTTGGTGACTGAGCTTGGTTCGACCAAGATTATCCAAACTCATGGTCACTTATTTGACATTAATTTCAATTTTCAAAAGTTGGACTACTGGGCTCAGGAAGAAGAGGCCGATATCTGTCTCTATGGTCACTTGCATGTGCCAAGTGCTTGGATGGAAGGCAAGACCCTCTTTTTAAATCCAGGTTCTATCAGTCAACCACGTGGGACCATCAGAGAGTGTCTCTATGCTCGTGTGGAGATTGATGATAGTTATTTTAAAGTGGACTTTTTGACACGAGACCATGAGGTGTATCCGGGCTTGTCCAAGGAGTTTAGTCGATGATTGCCAAGGAGTTTGAGACTTTCTTGTTGGGGCAAGAGGAAACTTTTTTGACCCCTGCTGAAAATCTAGCTGTGTTAATTGATACCCACAATGCGGATCATGCGACACTCTTGCTCAGTCAGATGACCTATACCCGTGTTCCTGTTGTAACAGATGAAAAACAGTTTGTTGGGACGATTGGGCTCAGAGATATTATGGCTTATCAGATGGAGCATGACTTGAGTCAAGAAATCATGGCAGATACGGATATCGTTCATATGACGAGAACGGACGTAGCGGTTGTTTCGCCTGATTTTACCATTACGGAGGTCTTGCACAAGTTGGTAGATGAGTCCTTCTTGCCGGTTGTGGATGCGTCTGGTATTTTCCAAGGGATTATCACGCGCAAGTCTATCCTCAAGGCAGTGAATGCCCTCTTGCATGACTTTAGTAAGGAATATGAGATTCGATGCCGATGAGAGACAGGATTTCAACCTTTTTAGAGGAAAAGCAGGGCTTGTCTGCCAATTCCAAGCAGTCCTATAAGTATGATTTGGAGCAATTTTTAGACATTGTAGGCGAGCGGATTTCTGAGACTAGTCTCAAGATTTACCAAGCCCAGCTAGCCAATTTAAAAATCAGCGCCCAGAAGCGAAAGATTTCGGCCTGTAATCAATTTCTCTACTTTCTCTATCAAAAAGGAGAGGTGGACAGCTTTTATCGTTTGGAATTAGCTAAACAAGCTGAGAAGAAGACGGAAAAGCCAGAAATTCTAGACCTAGCCTCTTTTTGGAAGGAAAGCGACTATCCAGAGGGACGCTTGCTAGCGCTCTTAATCCTAGAAATGGGACTCTTGCCGAGTGAGATTTTAGCCCTCAAAGTTGCGGACATCAATCTGGACTTTCAAGTGTTGCGAATCAAGAAGGCTTCCCAACAGAGGATTGTCACCATTCCCATGACCTTGCTTTCAGAATTGGAACCCTTGATGGGGCAGACCTATCTTTTTGAAAGGGGAGGGAAAGCCTATTCTCGTCAGTGGGCCTTTCGTCAGCTAGAGTCCTTTGTCAAGGAGAAAGGTTTTCCGGCCTTATCAGCCCAAGCCTTGCGGGAACAGTTTATTCTAAGACAAGTAGAAAACAAGGTCGATTTGTATGAAATTGCAAAAAAATTAGGATTAAAAACAGTCCTGACCTTAGAAAAATATAGATAATGGATATTAAACTAAAAGATTTTGAAGGGCCTCTGGACTTGCTCTTGCACCTGGTTTCTAAGTACCAGATGGATATCTACGATGTGCCTATTACGGAAGTCATCGAACAGTATCTAGCCTATGTCTCAACCCTGCAGGCCATGCGTCTGGAAGTGACGGGCGAGTACATGGTTATGGCCAGTCAGCTGATGCTGATCAAGAGCCGTAAGCTCTTGCCAAAGGTAGCAGAAGTGACAGATTTGGGGGATGACTTGGAGCAGGATCTTCTTTCTCAAATCGAAGAATACCGCAAGTTCAAGCTCTTGGGTGAGCGCTTGGAAGCCAAGCACCAAGATCGGGCCCAGCACTATTCTAAAGCGCCGACAGAGTTGATTTACGAAGATGCGGAGCTTGTTCATGACAAGACGACCATTGACCTCTTTTTGGCTTTTTCAAATATCTTAGCTAAGAAAAAAGAGGAGTTTGCACAGAATCACACGACTATCCTGCGGGATGAGTATAAGATTGAGGACATGATGGTTATCGTGAAAGAGTCCTTGGATGGACGAGATCAATTGCGCTTGCAGGATTTGTTCAAGGAAGCTCAGAATGTCCAAGAGGTCATTACCCTCTTTTTGGCAACCTTAGAGTTAATCAAAACCCAGGAGTTGATCCTCGTGCAAGAGGAGAGTTTCGGAGATATCTATCTCATGGAAAAGAAGGAAGAAAGTCAAGTGGCCCAAAGCTAGACTTGATAGAGAGGAAAGATGAGTACTTTAGCAAAAATAGAAGCGCTCTTGTTTGTAGCGGGTGAAGATGGGATTAGAGTCCGCCAGTTAGCTGAACTCCTCTCTCTACCACCGACAGGCATCCAACAGAGTTTAGAAAAATTAGCCCAGAAGTATGAAAAGGATCCAGATTCCAGTTTGGCTCTGATTGAGACAGGGGGCGCTTATAGATTGGTGACCAAGCCTCAATTTGCAGAGATTTTGAAGGAATACTCTAAGGCGCCTATCAACCAGAGTTTATCTCGGGCTGCCCTTGAGACCTTGTCCATCATTGCCTATAAGCAGCCGATTACACGGATAGAGATTGATGCCATCCGTGGGGTCAATTCGAGTGGGGCTTTGGCAAAGTTGCAGGCATTTGATTTGATACGAGAAGACGGGAAAAAAGAAGTGTTGGGTCGTCCCAACCTCTATGTGACTACAGATTATTTCCTAGATTACATGGGAATTAACCATTTGGAAGAATTACCAGTGATTGATGAGCTTGAGATTCAAGCCCAAGAAAGCCAATTATTTGGTGAAAGGATAGAAGAAGATGAGAATCAATAAGTATATTGCCCACGCAGGTGTGGCCAGTAGGAGAAAAGCAGAAGAGCTGATCAAGCAAGGCTTGGTGACGGTCAATGGCCAAGTAGTGCGTGAACTAGCAACGACCATCAAGTCAGGCGACAAGGTCGAAGTGGAAGGCCAGCCTATCTACAACGAAGAAAAGGTCTACTATCTGCTTAACAAACCACGCGGTGTCATTTCCAGTGTGACAGATGACAAGGGCCGCAAGACGGTTGTCGACCTCTTGCCCAACGTGAAAGAGCGCATCTACCCTGTAGGTCGTTTGGACTGGGATACATCAGGAGTCTTGATTTTGACCAATGACGGGGATTTTACGGATGAAATGATTCACCCTCGTAATGAGATTGACAAGGTTTATGTCGCGCGTGTTAAAGGTGTGGCCAATAAGGACAATCTCCGCCCCTTGACCCGTGGGCTTGAGATTGATGGTAAGAAAACCAAGCCGGCTGTCTATGAGATTCTCAAAGTGGATCCAGTCAAAAACCGCTCTGTGGTGCAGTTGACTATCCATGAAGGGCGTAACCACCAGGTTAAAAAGATGTTTGAAGCTGTCGGTCTCCAAGTGGACAAGCTGTCACGGACCCGTTTTGGACATCTAGACTTGACAGGACTCCGTCCAGGAGAATCCCGTCGTCTTAATAAAAAAGAAATCAGCCAACTTCATACCATGGCTGTAACCAAGAAATAATGAAACGAATCTTAATAGCGCCTGTGCGCTTTTACCAACGGTTTATCTCCCCAGCCTTTCCACCCTCTTGTCGCTTTGAGCCGACTTGTTCTAACTACATGATTCAGGCTATTGAAAAACATGGCTTCAAGGGTGTTTTGATGGGCTTGGCTCGGATTCTACGTTGCCACCCCTGGTCGAAAACAGGTAAGGACCCTGTCCCAGACCACTTTTCCCTTAAACGGAATCAAGAAGAAAAATGAGGCTGGGTAAAAATATTTTAGTGAAATGATAAAAACGCATCTCCTATCAGGTTTGAATGAGCTTGATAGGATGCGTTTTATCATGTAAAGATGTGATTAAGTTTGAAGTTGCTTATTTCAAGCCTTTTTGTGCGTCTTCAATCATGAGTTTGGTTGATTCAAGTCCGCCTCCGCTTAGATACCAGAGGTCTGGTGTTAGTTGGATAATCTTACCATTTTTAGCGGCAGGTGTTTCAGCGATGAGGGCATTTTCTAGGACACCGTCGTTGCTAGAGTTGTCCCCACCGATGGCAAGGGTGCGGTTGATGACAAAGAGGATGTCAGGATTGATTTCTTTGACACTTTCAAAGCTGACTTCTTGTCCGTGGCGAGAATCTTCAAATTGAGTATCAGTTGGCTTGAATTTCAAGGTTTGGTACAAGAAAGAGAAACGAGATTGGGCACCAAAGGCTGCCATTTTTCCTTCATTAAGGAGGATGGCAAGGGCTTTTTTGTCAGAGCTTTCATTTTTAGTAGCGACTTCTTGAATGCTCTTGTCTAGCTTGACTAATTCTTCCTTGGCTTTCTGTGTACCAGTTTCACCAAAGGCGCTTGCTAAGGATTCTATATTAGCCTTGGTAGAAGTCCAGTAGTCGTCCTTGCTTGCTTGGAAGAGAACTGTTGGGGCGATTTCTTTGAATTTGTCTACGAATTTTTGTGTACGTATGGAAGCAATAATCAAATCAGGCTCAAGGGCGGCGATAGCTTCTAAATCAGGTTCTTTCATAGAACCAACATTTTTAACTTTTCCAGCTAGGTCTTTGAGATAGGTTGGTACTGTTTTTGTAGGCATTCCAACGATATTTTTTTCAAATCCTAGAGCACGAATAGTATCAGCAGCGCCGAGGTCAAAGGTAACAATTTTTTCAGGAACTTTTGAAAGTTTGACTTCGTCTAGTGAACTTTTAATGGTTATCTCTGTTGGAGCAGAGTTGCTTGTTTCCGACTGGCTAGTGCTTGAGTTTGTATTTGTACTGCATGCACCAAGTAGAAGCAAGAAGCTGGCCACTAGGGCAGTGAAATAAAGTTTAAGGGATGTTTTCATGATTTCTCCTTTTTAAAATGTGATAACGATTTAGGGAGTCTCTTGGTCTTATTGACTAAGAGACTGAAGGTTCTCTAACTTGAGCTTCTATGTTACTAGCTATAGATACAGATTTTTTTACCATTGATATTAGCTAGCGTGATGGGAATCTCATAAAGTTGACTGAGGAGGTTAGACTGCATGATTTGATTGGTTGTTCCCTTGCTAAAGACTTTGCCGTCCTTGAAGGCAACAATTTCATCTGCATACTGACTGGCCATATTGATATCGTGGAGGACGATGATAATGGTCTTGCCGAGTTCCTCCACCAGTCGCCGAAGAATCTGCATCATGCTAACGCTTTGTTTGATGTCGAGATTGTTGAGTGGTTCGTCCAGTAAGATAAAGTCTGTATCCTGGGCCAGTACCATAGCGATAAAGACCCGCTGGAGTTGTCCTCCAGACAGGCTATCGATGTAGCGGTCTTTTAAGTCTGTCAGTTCCAGATAGTCCAGAGTTTCTCGGATTTTTTCCCAGTCTTCTGCTATCAGGCGACCACGGCTGTAGGGAAAACGTCCAAAACTGACCAGTTCTTCCACCGTCAATTTGGCTTGGTAATTGATTTTCTGCTTTAGGATAGTCAGTTCTTTGGCTAGTTCTTGCGAATTCCAGCTCTCGATTTCACGACCTTTGATACTGAGTATTCCCTGATCCTTCTTGGTCAGTCTGCTCATGATGGAGAGGAGAGTCGACTTTCCAGCACCATTTGGACCAATAAAGGCTGTCAGTTTTTGAGGACTGACTTCAAGTGAAATACCTTGCAAAATATCCTGTTTTTGAATGGATTTGTCAATGTTTTCCAGTTTCACTGACGTGCCCTCCTATAAAGTAAGATAAAGAATAAGAGACCTCCTACACTTTCTATGATCATACTGATGCGAATTTCCAGCGCAAAGACTCGTTCAATCAGGGCTTGCCCCAAGGTCAAACTGATAAATCCAACCAGAATGGCTACGATAAAGAGTAGCTTGTGCTGATAGTCTTTGACAATCAGGTAGGTGAGGTTAGCCAGCATAAAGCCGAAGAAGGCCATAGGTCCCACCAGGGCAGTTGCTGTTGAGGTCAAAAGCACGATGCCCCAGAGGAGTTCTTTCTGTTCTTTTTCAACATTGAGTCCCAATATCTGAGATGTTTCTCTTTGCAGATGCAAGACATCCAGAATGACTGCTTTCCGAAAGAAAAAGAGTGTCAAAGCAAGGATAATCAGAGAAGCAATGGCTAGGATGGAAGTGTTGAGATGTTGAAAGGAGGCAAAGAGACTGTTCTGCAGTTTATCGTATTCGTTTGGATCCATTAGGACCTGGAGGAAGGTACTGATATTTCGAAAGAGACTTCCGAGTGCTAGACAGATTAGCAGAATGAAGACCAGATCTTGCTTCATCAGGGTCTTCAAGTAGCCTTGTAAGGCAAGAAAGAAGAGGGATTGAAGCAGAAGCAAGACTAGGAATTCTAAGATAGGGGACTTGCCAAGTTGAAGAAACTTGCTTTCAAAAACCAGTAGTAGGGTTTGTAGTAGGACGTAGAAGGATTCGATTCCTAAAATACTTGGCGTCAGAAAGCGATTTTCCGTCAGGGTTTGAAAACTAATGGTCGAAATCCCAGTCGCGATGGCTACCAAGAGATAAACGATAATCTTTTGGGAACGCAATTTCCAAGCAAAGGCTGACAAGTGAGTGATGGGCCAAAAGTAGAGAAGACAAGCTCCGATGACCAGAATAATGAGAATCCAGAAGAGCTTAGTATGTTTGCTTTTAGACTGCATCTTTTCGTCCCCCTCTCCAGAGAAGTAGGATAAAGACGAGGCTACCAATGATTCCTAGCAAGAGGCTGACAGACAGCTCATAGGGCCGAATCAGAACTCGGGATAGGATGTCGCAGGCCAGAACTAGATTGGCACCGACCAGTACGACCATGAGTTTGGTCTGACTTAGATTATCTCCATAGCGCTTGCGAACAAGATTGGGAGCAATAACTCCGAGAAATGGTAAGCCACCCACGGTAATCATGGTGACGCTTGTCGTTAATGCAATCAGAAAGAGAGCCAGTTTTTCAAGTAGAGAGTAAGAAATCCCCAAACTTTCACTGGTTTCTTTCCCTAGATTCATGATGGTAAAGGTTTGGGATAATTTCCAAACGGCTATCAGGATAATGAGGCCTAAGAAGAGCCATTCATACTGATGAGTCTGAATCATGGAGAAGGAGCCTTGGGTCCAAGCTGTCATACTCTGAACCAGATTGAAACGGTAGGCGATAACTTCTGTCACAGAACCAATAATCCCACTATAGATGATCCCAATCAGAGGTAACATCCACCTTTCCTTTACAGTAAAAATGGTCATAAAGGCTAGGAAGAAGAGGGTAAATACGATGGATGAAACAAAAGCAAAGAGCATCTTTTGAGTCAGACTAGCCGACGGAAAGACAAAGAGGCTCAGCACCATTCCCAGTTTGGCAGCTTCAGTGGTTCCAACTGTACTCGGAGCAGCAAACTGATTTTGAGTGATGGTCTGCATGAGAAGGCCTGCCATGCTCATACTAGAGGCAGTCAGAAGAATGCTAATGGTCCTTGGGAGACGGGACTCTTGAAAGAGAAGCCAGGTCTGCTGGTCGAAATCAAAGAGCTTTCCCCACGAAAAATCACTGGTCCCAATGCTAATAGAGAGAAAGACTAGGAGTAGAAGTAAGCCAATTAAGTAATAAGAAAGTTTCATACCCCGTCCTTTCATGTGGATTTGGTATCGAAAGATACCCGCGAATATTACTGTAACACGATTTTTCTAATCTGTCAATAAATTTTCTGATAATTTAATGAATGAAACAAGGAGAGAGTAACAAGACTTTCTCCTTTGTTATCCTATTATAAAATATTTTTCCCCTCTTTAACCCGCCAATGATAATCCGATAAAATAATATCTTTAAGAGAGTAGCTAGCCTTCCAATCAAGATATTTTTTAGCTTTTGATGCGTCTGCTAGGACGCTAGCTGGGTCACCAGCACGACGAGCAACAATTTCGTGTGGTATTTTTTGGTTTAATAGTTCTTCAGCAGTTTTAAAGATTTCTTTGACAGTATAGCCTTTTTCAGTTCCCAAGTTAAAGATTTGAGAAGAACTGTTTTCTTGAAATAGGTAGTTCATTCCTTTCACATGAGCCTGTGCAAGGTCCAAGACATGAATGTAATCCCGAATACATGAACCATCACGTGTATCGTAGTCATCTCCAAATATTTTTAGGCTATCATTTTGTCCCAACGCGGTTTTGTTGATATTGGGAATAATATGAGTTGGATTTTTTACACGCAGACCATTTGAAGCATCCATTTCAGCCCCAGCAACATTAAAGTAACGGAAAATGACATATTTCCAATCGTAGCGATTGGCCATCCAGTAAATCATTCGTTCGCCCATCAGTTTTGTCTCTGCATAAGGATTGACGGGGTCGAGCAGGGTGTCTTCAGTAGCTGGCTTGTCAATACAGTTATTACCATAGAGGGAAGCAGTCGAAGAGAACATGATTTTTTGAATGCCAACTTCAGATAAGACTTTGAGAACTTGGTTCATACCAGCGACATTGGCAGTGAAGTATTTGCTTGGGTTTTCAATGCTTTCGCTCACAACAATTTCACCTGCACAATGAAGAACAGCATCAATCTGATTTTCTTCCAAATAAGCTTTTAAGGCACTAGCATCATAAACGTCCAGTTGTTTAAAGCTAGCACGACTATCTACAGCCGAACGATTTCCTGTAGAGAGATTATCTAAGACATGCACCTGGTATCCAGCATTTAAAAGAGCTTTAACGGTATGAGAGCCAATGTAGCCAGCTCCACCTGTAACAAGAATTGTTTTGGTCATGATTTTTTTCCTTTTTCTAGTTTTGTACTATTTTAAATAAAAAAGAAAGGAAAGTCAATTATTTTCTGTAATTTTTACGAAAAAACTGAACAAATATAGTGTTGAATTGTTTTTTGTTTGGAAATTAAGAGTTGGATTAATCTTGGAATAGTTCTTAGATTTCACCTCACATGTAAGGGAATACAATCTTTTTCTAAGATATAGCAGGACTAAGATACTAATTTAGAAATCCACCTTCCCGCTATCCTTATCCTATAAAAAGTGGTAAAATGGATGAAAGAAAGAAGGAACTGAAATGACAACATTATTTTCAAAAATCAAAGAAGTAACAGAACTTGCTGCGATCTCAGGTCATGAAGCACCTGTCCGTACTTATCTTCGTGAAAAGTTAATACCGCACGTAGATGAAGTGGTGACAGATGGCTTGGGTGGTATTTTTGGTATCAAACATTCAGAAGCTGCAGATGCACCGCGCGTCTTGGTCGCTTCTCATATGGATGAAGTTGGTTTTATGGTCAGCGAAATCAAGTCAGATGGTACCTTCCGTGTCGTAGAAATCGGTGGTTGGAATCCTATGGTGGTTAGCAGCCAACGTTTTAAACTCTTAACACGTGATGGTCGTGAAATCCCTGTGATCTCAGGCTCTGTCCCTCCACATTTGACACGTGGAACAGGTGGACCAACCATGCCAGCTATTTCAGATATTATTTTTGATGGTGGTTTTGTGGATAAGACTGAGGCGGAAAGCTTTGGCATCCGTCCTGGCGATACCATCGTACCAGATAGCTCTGCAATCTTGACAGCCAATGAAAAAAATATCATTTCAAAAGCTTGGGACAACCGCTATGGTGTTCTCATGGTGAGCGAGCTAGCAGAAGCTCTGTCAGGTCAAAAACTCGGAAATGAACTCTATCTTGGCTCTAACGTCCAAGAAGAGGTTGGGCTTCGTGGCGCTCATACTTCTACAACTAAGTTTGACCCAGAAGTTTTCCTAGCAGTTGACTGTTCACCAGCTGGTGATGTCTATGGTGGTCAAGGCAAGATTGGGGATGGAACCTTGATTCGTTTCTATGATCCAGGTCACTTGCTTCTCCCAGGGATGAAGGATTTCCTTTTGACAACGGCTGAAGAAGCTGGTATCAAGTACCAATACTACTGTGGTAAAGGCGGAACGGATGCAGGCGCAGCTCATCTGAAAAATGGTGGTGTCCCATCTACAACTATCGGTGTCTGCGCTCGTTATATCCACTCTCATCAAACCCTCTATGCTATGGATGATTTCCTAGAAGCGCAAGCCTTCTTACAAGCCTTGGTGAAAAAATTGGATCGTTCAACGGTTGACTTGATTAAAAATTATTAAACCATAAGGGAGGTGGTTGGGATGGTAGAACCAAACCTAGAAAGCCTTATAAAAGATCTTTACAATCATGCTCGACATGATTTGAGTGAAGATTTAGTTGCTGCTCTTTTAGAGACTGCAAAAAAACTGCCTACTACAAATGAGCAATTGCTGGCAGTCCGTCTCTCAGGCCTGGTAAATCATGAATTGCTCCTAAATCCCAAACATCCAGCACCTGAGTTGCTCAACTTAGCTCGCTTTATTAAGAGAGAAGAAAACAAGTACAGAGGAACCGCAGCTTCTGCAATTATGTATGGGGAACTCTTTAAAATGCTTTGATTCCATTGTGAATCAAAGCATTTTTCTATATGGTAGAAAAGCAATTCTTGGTTAGGAAAAGAGAAAAGCCATCCTATTTAGGATAGCTTCTTGGTTATCAGATTTGTTCAGCGATGACCTTTTCAGCTAGATTCATAGCGTGATCAGATACACGAGTATAGTGGGAAATAATGTCGATAAAGTTGACCCCAGCTTGTGTTGAACACTCCCCCTTGTTGAGGCGTTTGATGTGGGTTTTTCTGAGAACACGTTCCATATTGTTGATTTTTTTATGGCGTTCAATCAGGCTTTGAGCTTTTTCAATATCATTGTTTTCTACACTATCAAGGGCATCCTTGATAAAGCCAGTGGTCTTTTGATAGATATCAGCCAATTCCTGCAAAGCAGCTTCAGAGAACTCAACATTTTTACGTTGAAGGTAGTCAGTCAGATTGATTAGTGCTTCTGCGTGATCCCCAATCCGTTCCAAATCACGGGATGAATCCAGGATGTTGGTCAGCACTTCACTTTCTTTCTGGCTAAGGGCTTCACTTGAAAGAGTAATCAGGTAACGAGTCAATTTTTCATCAATGGTATTGATGGCTTCTTCTGTCTTGTGTCCTTTTTCAGCAACCTTTTCATTGAGGTCAATGATGTAGTTGTATGAAAGGTCAAAGGCTTTAGAAGCATAATTTCCTAAGTGAAGGAGTTCTTTCTTCGCATTTCCGAGAGCGATTGATGGAGCTTGTTTAATCAAATGCTCATCGAGATAAAGTGGCTCGTACTTCACAACTTCATCTTCACCAGGGATGAGCTTGGTTACAAAGTAGGCCAAGGCTCCGATGAATGGAAATTGTACAATGGTGTTACTTACGTTAAAGGCACCGTGCGAGAAGGCGATGGTCATCTCAGGAGAGAGGTGAAGGAGTGCCTGGAAGTACTCAATCATAGACGTAAATGGACCTAATAAGATTAAGCAAAGAATAGTTCCTAAAACGTTAAAGGTAACATGGGTTGCAGCAACGCGTTTCGCAGAGACATTGGCTCCGGCTGCCGCAATGATAACTGTTAGGGTTGTCCCGATATTATCTCCGAAGAGAACTGGTAGAGAACCTTTAAGGTCAAGGAAGCCACCTGCATAGAGACCTTGTAAAATCCCGATTGTCGCAGAAGAGGCCTGAATGAGAACGGTAATCACTGCACCAGCAAAAACTCCTAAAATAGGATTTTGCCCCAAGGTTACCATATACTCCTTGAATTGTGGCAAATCTTTAAGAGGACTCATACCAGCACTGATGAGGTTGAGGGCGTAGAAGATTCCCCCTACACCAAACAGGATGCGCCCGATATTGTTTGCTGTTCTGTTTTTTGTAAAGAAGAGGAACATGGTTCCAAGGAAAATCAGGGGTAAAGCATACTCGCCAAGCTTGAAACCGATGATAAAGGAAGTAACTGTGGTTCCGATGTTGGCTCCCATGATAATTCCGATAGCCTGTCTAAGAGTTAGAAGACTAGCGCTGACCAGTCCAACCGTGATAACTGTAACCCCTGTACTTGACTGAATCAGGGCAGTCACGACAATTCCGACTAGAACACCTAAAAAGGGATTGCTGGTGTACTTGTCAATGTAAAAACGAAGGCGATCTCCAGCAGCTTGTTGCAAACCGTCTCCCATGGTCTTGATACTATATAAGAATAGTCCCAGACCACCTAAAAAGTGAAATAAAATTTCCTGCCAATTAATGGACATTTCTTTTTCCTCCGAAAAATAATAACGGAATTTCTCCTATTCTATTTTAAAGGATAAAAGTAAATCTAACAAGTGTTAAGCTAAGATTTTAGAAAGAAAATTCGTGAGAATGGGCCTTAATTATATTAATTTTACCAATTTCTAACCTAGATATAGGTATTTCCTTTTATATATTGACATTTAAAAGAAATATTTTAAAATGAGGGTGGAATTATCTTGATCCCTGTGATTGGGATAAAAAATTTTATTAAGAAAGTTAAGCGCTTTCTTTTATGCAACAAAATCAATCTTTTAGGAGGAGAAAATGAAGAATCCATTTTTCGAAAGACGTTGCCGTTACAGTATTCGTAAGTTATCAGTAGGTGCCTGCTCACTGATGATTGGGGCTGTTTTATTTGCTGGTCCAGCCTTGGCAGAAGAAACTGCAGTTCCTGAAAATAAGGGAGCCAATACAGAGCTTGTTTCAGGAGAGGGTGAGCATCCAACTAATGAAGCTGACAAGCAGCATGAAGGAGAACATGCTAGAGAAAATAAGCCAGAAAAGGCAGAAGGAGTAGAGACAGCATCTGAAACTACTTCGCCAGCAAGCAATGAAGCTGCAACTACTGAAAAAGCAGAGGCAGCTAGCGCAGCTAAACCAGAGGAAAAACCAAGTGAGGTGACTGCAGAAACACCATTTGCAGAAGCAAAACCTAAGTCTGACAAGGAAACAGAAGCAAAGCCTGAAGGAACTAGCCAAGGGGATGAGTCTAAGCCAGCAGCAGAAACTAATAAGACTGAAAAAGAAGTCCAGCCAGATGTTCCTAAAAATGTAGAAAAAACATTAAAACCAAAGGAAATCAAATTTAATTCTTGGGAGGATTTGTTGAAATGGGAACCGGGTGCGCGTGAAGATGATCCCATCAATCGTTCCTCAGTTGAACTAGCCAAGCGCCATAGAGGCCAGTTGGTGAATGAAAAAGCAAGTAGAAGAGCCAAGGTTCAGGCGCTAGCAAATACCAATTCTAAAGCCAAAGACCACGCTTCTGTTGGTGGAGAAGAATTCAAGGCCTACGCCTTTGACTACTGGCAATACTTGGATTCAATGGTCTTTTGGGAAGGTCTAGTCCCAACCCCAGATGTCATTGATGCAGGACATCGTAACGGAGTTCCCGTTTATGGAACACTTTTCTTCAACTGGTCAAATAGTATCGCTGACCAAGAGAAGTTTGCTGCTGCCTTGAAACAAGATGAGGATGGCACCTTCCCTATTGCCCGAAAACTTGTTGATCTTGCTAAGTACTATGGCTTTGATGGGTATTTTATCAACCAAGAAACAACGGGTGACTTAGTGACGCCTCTTGGTGAAAAAATGCGTCAATTCATGCTCTATACAAAAGAATACGCGGCAAAAGTTAACCATCCAATCAAGTATGCTTGGTACGATGCCATGACTTATAAATATGGTCGTTACCACGAAGATGGTCTAGGTGATTACAACTACCAGTTCATGCAAAAAGAAGGTGACAAGGTCCCTGCGGATCAATTCTTTGCCAATTTCAACTGGAATAAGGAAAAGAATGACCACTCTGTAGAAATGGCAAAATGGCTGGAACGTAGCCAATATGACGTCTTTGCAGGATTGGAATTGCAACAAGGTGGTTCTTATAAGACAAAAGTTAAATGGGATGCCCTCTTAGATGAAAAAGGCAAGTTACGTTTGTCACTTGGACTCTTTGCACCAGATACAATTACCAGTCTAGGAAAAACAGGTGAAGATTATCATAAAAATGAAGATATCTTCTTCACAGGTTACCAAGGAGATCCGACAGCTCAAAAACCAGCGGACAAAGAGTGGTATGGGATTGCTAATTTAGTTGCAGACCGCACACCAGCAGTAGGCCGAACCTTCACTACCTCCTTTAATACAGGCCATGGTAGAAAGTGGTTTGTAGACGGAAAAGTTTCTAAGGATTCTGAGTGGAATTACCGTTCAGTTTCAGGTGTTCTACCAACATGGCGATGGTTGCAGACTTCAACAGGGGAAAAACTTCGTGCAGAATATGATTTTACAGATGCCTACAATGGCGGAAATTCCCTTAAATTCTCAGGTGATGTAGCTGGTAAGACAGATCAGGATGTGAGACTTTATTCTACTAAGTTAGAAGTAACTGAGAAGACTAAACTTCGTGTTGCCCACAAGGGAGGAAAAGGTTCTAAAGTTTATATGGCCTTCTCTACAACTCCAGACTACAAATTCGATGCTGCAGATGCATGGAAAGAGCTAACCCTTTCTGACAACTGGACAAATGAAGAATTTGATCTCAGCTCACTAGCAGGTAAAACCATCTATGCAGTCAAACTCTTCTTCGAACATGAAGGAGCTGTGAAAGATTATCAGTTCAACCTAGGACAATTAACTATCACGGACAATCACCAAGCGCCACAAGCACCGACAAGCTTTTCTGTAGTGAAACAATCTCTTAAAAATGCCCAAGAAGCTGAAGCGGTTGTTCAATTTGCTGGTAATCAAGATGCCGATTTCTATGAAGTCTACGAAAAAGATGGGAATAACTGGCGTTTGTTGACAGGTTCATCTGCTTCAACCATCTACTTGCCAAAAGTTAGCCGCTCTGCTAATGCGACTGGTACGACGCAAGGATTGAAAGTCGTTGCAGTTGGTAAAAATGGCCTTCGTTCAGAAGCTGCGACGACATCCTTTAACTGGGGTATGACTGTTCAGGATACAACTCTCCCAAGACCTTTGGCTGAAAATATTGTTCCAGGGGCAAAGGTTATCGGTAGCACTTTCCCGAATACCGAAGGTGGAGAAGGTATTGAAGGTATGTTGAACGGTACCATTACCAGTCTTTCAGACAAGTGGTCTTCAGGGCAATTGAGCGGTAGTGTTGATATTCGTTTGACCCAACCACGTCGTGTTGTCAGATGGGTAATGGATCATGCGGGAGCTGGTGGTGAGTCTGTTAACGATGGTCTGATGAACACCAAGGACTTTGATCTTTACTACAAGGATACAGATGGCGAGTGGAAACTAGCCAAGGAAGTCCGTGGCAATAAAGCGCACGTTACAGATATCACTCTTGACAAACCAATCACTGCCCAAGACTGGCGTTTGCATGTCATTACATCTGATAACGGAACACCTTGGAAGGCCATTCGTATCTACAACTGGAAGATGTACGAAAGCTTGGACACAGAAAGTCAAAATATTCCAATGGCTAAGGTAGCTGCCCGTTCACTTGGAAACCATCAAGTTCAACTAGGTTTCTCTGATGTTCCAGCAGGCGCGACCATCACCGTTTACGACAAGGCAGCTTCACAAACACCAATTGCAACCTTGAAGACTGAAACTGGTGGTGATCTGGCAACAGCACCATTAGCCTTTGACAAACAACCAACTCTACTCTATTATCGTACCCAACTACCTGACAAAGAAATCAGTAACACCTTGGCTGTAGCGATTCCACAGGATGAAAGAAAAATTAAATCTGTCAGCCTTGAAAAAGGACCTAAGAAGACGGTTTATAAAGAAGGAGAAAAACTTGACCTTAGAGGCGGAACACTCCGTATTCAATACGAAGGGGGACAAGCTGACGAGCTGATTAACCTTACTCACTCAGGTGTGACGGTGTCTGGCTACGACGCTCATCAAAAAGGGGAACAAAACCTAACACTTCAATACCTTGGTTTACCAGTGTCAGGTGATCTGAAAGTCCAAGTGACAGGACAGGATGAAGGAAAAGCAAAAGAAGCAGCAGGTTTGTATATTACTAAGAAACCAAAAACAGACTATCTAGTAGGAGAAAAACTGGATCTCTCTGAAGGTCGCTTCGGCGTTCTCTATGATGATGAGACAGAAGAGACTCACAGTTTTACTGATAAAGGTGTTGAAATCACGGGCTACGATGCTCAAAAGACTGGTCGTCAGACCTTGACCCTGCATTACAAGGGGCATACAGCTGAGTTTGATGTCTTTGTTTCTCCAAAAGCAGCTGTCAACGATGAGTATCTCAAACAAGAAATCACTGCTGCCCAAGGTCGTCAGTCAACCCTTGCCTATACCTTCTCAAGTGAGGACAAAAAAGCTGTACTAGTAGAGAAACTCAATGCAGCGAAAGCTGTTGCAGAAAACCATGATGCCAGTCAAGAAGAAGTCAACAAAGCCTTGAATGAATTGAAACAGGCTGGAGCGGGATTGGATGGAAATCAACGTTACCAAACTGCTAGAGAAGAATTAGAAGGCTTGCTCGAATCCGTCCGTGAAAAAGATCCTAAAGATGAGTTGATTGCCCAAGCTGAAGCTTTATTGTCTTCACAAATACCGACTCCACAAGCTTTTGCGGAGATGAAAGAAAAGTTGAATAAGAAACTAGCTCCTGCAGAAGAAAGTCACCACGTTGGCAGCATGGATCCTAACGAAGGAGCTCCTACAGTAGAGGCTTTGCCTGAACTGGTTGTTGAAACAGAAACAACAGCCTTCGAACGTCAAGAAAGACAAAATGTGGATCTTCTAAAAGGTCAACGTCAACTTGTCCAAAAAGGAGAGGAAGGACAAATTCGTCGTCTAGTAGAAGTAGAAGCCCAAGGCAAACGCACTCTTTGCTCAACTGAGGTTCTTAAGGAGGCTATCCCAGAAATCACAGAAGTTGGAACAAAAGAAGAGCAAGTCTCACCAACAACAGACCAATCGCCTTTAGCAACGTCAGTAAAAGGTGAAGCAGCAAGCAAACAACTGCCAAATACAGGAGTAGAAACAGATGCTGGTCTAGTAGCACTGGGACTTCTCGGAGTGATGAGCGTCTATGGACTTGTAGCTTCGAAAAAGAGAGAAGATTAAGAATAGATAGTATTTCTTAAGTTGAGATTAGAAAGAAATCGTTTCAAGAAGCAACAGCTAAAAAATAGTTGTTGCTTTTTGCACCCTTTCATCCCAATGTTTTCTGAATTGAGATTGAATAGCTTGTAAGGCATCATAAAGTGTTTTTCAGAAACATAACCTTCAAATTCAGTCCGGTCATATTTCTGGACTTTAATCAGTTTATTTGATACCATGAAATTTCAGTGAAATTTTAAGGAGATGTTGTGAAATTATTTGTAAAACATGGGATATTTCTTTTTGCAACGGTTCTATCCCTCAGTACCTATAGTGTCATGGCTGATGAAGTTGTACAATCTAGTACAAAATCTAGTGTTGAAAATATGGCAAAATCTACGCCAAATGATGTCGCTGTCGGCAATCCGAACAATGCAATTTCCAATCTAAAAGAAGACAAAAATAGTGGATCTTCTGAACCTAGCATTACTAAAATTGAAGTCTCTGGTGGGGTAAATCCATCTGCGACCGGTGTCGATTTTTTCAAAGATATTGAAATTAATCTTGAGGGAAATAACCTAACTGATGATAACTTTCTCAGCAAAGAAGGACTTCATTGGTCTGATAAAACATATGTCGAAATTGATAAAGGAACTGAAAATGGCCTTTTAAATGACAGTGAACGATTTGGTGATGCCAATACTCCCTCAACCCCTGTTGTAGCATATAGTAACAATGTAGGTGATAGTGGACGAATCAATTTTGTCGGCAAAACCTTATCTGGTATAGATTTAGATTTACTATGGACGGTCATTGAAAGTGATAAAGATGAGTGGACTTCAAATTCTGGATTTCAGGATAGTCGTCCAAAAGGACTCGGTTTCTCAGGTGAGCAATTTATTCCAGGCGCAACAGGGAATTCTATCGTTGTATTGTACAACAATGCAAGTAATCTCGCTCTACATTATCAAATTGTAAAACATGGAACTAAGATTGAGCAACCCATACTTGTTAGTTTCATTTCTACCGATATTGATGCCGCTCAGGGAGTTCAAACGAACCTTGCAAATTTAGTTGAAATCATTCCGACAGAATCTAATCTCGTCAAGGAAGATGGGATTATCTATGATGCTACTTCAGGCGTAGTCGGTCTAAATGGCTCTAAAGATCTTCCGAAAGGTGGCTATCTTGGAGCTGGCTTTATTTCAAATTTTGATTATACCTTCTACTCGCCTGCCCCAAAAAGAGTGAATGATTCTTATTACTACCCAATAGCTGTAAGGTACGATATTTTTGGAAGCAGCTTGCAAGCAAATATCAATACGCGAGTTTCTAAACCGATTATTGTCCAGTATGTTGATAAACATGGAAAAGAATTAAGGAATGCAGAATTCTATAAAGGTTTCGATGATGAATCCTATAAAGTGGAGTCCCTTAATATTCCAAATTATCGATTAGTAGATGTTAAGAGATTAACAGAAAATAAGGCAAGAACAAGGATTCAGTTCGTCTATCAGAAAGAACTACCCGTAACATTAAAGTTTCAAGATGAAAAAGGGAAGGAGTTGTACGGTACTCTAACTTATAAAGTTCTTGAGGGGCAAAGACTAAAGCATACACCTAGGAAAGTAGATGGTTATGTGACGCCAACAGTATTTGAGACCTTGGTCGAACATGCTGTAGAAAAGGTTTTTGTTTATCAGAAGATTCCACAAGCTAAGGAAAATCTTCAACCTTCTAGTAAAATGACGAATCCTAACGCGGAGAAGATTATCAGACCGCAGCTGCCATCATCCTTTTCCTCAGCAAACTCTAATCACCCTGTAGAGACCTCTTTGGCAGAGGGCTCATTACCACCCTTTTCTCAGGGGTCAAACCAAGTGCTAACTGACCAAGGTCAAAGAGTAGAGGATAGTCATACCGAACCCAAAAAGCAAGAGATACCAACTAAAAAGATCCCTTTTTAACCAATACCAAGATGAATCAAGATGAGAAGAAATTGTTTCTTGATTATATCAGGACCGTTGGAGATGAAGCACGGAAAAAATATGGCAATGATCGAGATAAAATAAACCATACCATCGCTAACGCCATCGCGCGTGTCCCCTACGCAAATGATGGTCTACAGTCTATGACCAATGATTTTGGAGAAGCCCCAGATTTTTTAACTTCTAAAATTCATTATCTATTATCTGATCTGCACGCATCTCCATCATATACTATTGACTTTCCACATCTGGCTGCACCGATTGCTACCTCTTATAAAAGTAGCTCTCTAAAAGAAAAATTGAAGTTCTTCGCGGGCCTCTCTCCATTTAACCTTTTTGGCTTATCTCCAAAAACGCTTCTTTTTCAAAATAATTCTCTAACAGGAGACTTATTAACAACCATCGATGAAAAGGACACGCTCACAGATATAGATGCCTTTATCCTGAAGTATCATAGGGACTTTAAAGACTTGGATCTGGATCTAGCAATTGAAAAATATTATAGCACAGATGGTTTGGAGCAGAAACGCCAAGAGTATTATTATCAAGTGCTCAAAGAGCAGTCGGGAGATACCACTGCCGAGGGCTATAAAGATTTCTTGTTACTTGGAAGTATTGTGAGTTTATCAGGACTTGCCTTGATTGGAATGAAAAAGTTCAGTGAAGGCAAAGCTTTTAAAAAACGATTAAAGGAAGATCCTTCAGCGGCTCTTCGGGAATATCTCTGGAATCCATTGAAATCTGGAGTTGCTTCCTTTAATAAACATCCATTAAAATTTATTGAGGAGCATATTACGGCACCAATTGGCAATACTTTGGCTACTTTAGGGAGTGCTGGCTTATTTGTTGGGGCTAAAATAGTAAAAACTGTCAATGACAAGCTCGTTAAACCGGTTGTAACCTTCTTGTCAACGAATGTGGTGAAACCCCTTTACAATAGTGTCGTCAAGCCAGCGGTTGATGTTGCTGTGAATAAAGTGGCTAAACCGCTCTATCAAAAGGTTATAAAACCAGTAGTAAAACCGATTGTAAACTTTGCTTATAATGCAGTAGCAAAACCCTTCTACCATGGAGTTGTTAAACCTGCCTATAATCACGTAGTGAAGCCTATTGCGAAAGCTATCCACAACAATGTGCTTAAGCCTGTAGCAACTTTTGTGAATCGGACAGTCGTCAAACCCGTCTATAACTATGTTGTTAAACCAGTTGTCAAACCAGTCTACAATCATATTGTGAAACCAATCGTCAAACCGATTTATCAGAAGGTTGTAAAGCCAATCGCTCGGGCAACAAATCGCTATGTTATAAAACCAGTGGTAAACACTGTAAACAAATGGATCGTTAATCCCATTAAGAATTGGTTTGGGAATAGGAAAGGAAAAAGAAGATGAAAGCATTAAAAAGAATCATTATAGGAACTATCCTAGTATTTAGTATAGGGGTGGTTGTATTTTTAGGGTTGAGTTTATACGCTTATAGCAACTTGAAATATTATTCGGTCTACTATGCCCAACAGATGCCCCATAAGGAGGGAACAGAGCCCGACTTAGTTATGCTGATTGAAAATATGGGTTCGATTTATACCCCGAAAATTGAGGGGATTCGCTACGATGATGATGGAATGAATAGTATAGTTAAAAATATTGAGGGAAAGGAGTCAATATTCTCTGCATCAGGAGATTATTTAATGTTTCATTCCGGTACTGATAATCATTATCTCTTCGATGAAGTTTTTCGTATTCAAAGTGCATTTGATGAACATTATAATGATATTGAATTCAATCAACAACTAGTTTTAGATGAAATTAGAGAGACCGTTCAGCCCATACTTGATGTACAGAGTAAACCCCTCATCAACCTTCAGTGGTTGTTTAATAAAATGTATCAGGACAGGTTTAATTAGAGATGAAAGCATTAAAAGGAATCATTATAGGAACTATCCTAGTATTTAGTATAGGGGTGGTTGTATTTTTAGGGTTGAGTTTATACGCTTATAACAACTTGAAATATTATTCGGTCTACTATGCGCAACAGATGCCCCATAAGGAGGGAACAGAGCCCGACTTAGTTATGCTGATTGAAAATATGTGGTGGATTTATACACCAGAAATAGAAGGAATCCGCTATGATGATGATGGAGAAAATGCTATTATTGACACTAAAAACAATTTTGTTTTATCAGAAACCATGGGAAATTTTTCATATCATAAATATCATCTCTCTATAGGTTTTGATAGTACCTTCAGATTTCACCATGTAAGTGACTTCACAGGAGAACAGCCAAAAAGAGAAATTCATGAGGATGAAATAAAACAGGAGATTAGGGAGGTGTTTGCTCCAGTTATTGATGTCCAGCCCAAACCTCGGATCAATCTGCAGTGGTTGTTTAATAAAATGTATCAGGACAGGTTTAATTAGAGATGAAAGTATTAAAAGGAATCATTATAGGAACTATCCTAGTATTTAGTATAGGGGTGGTTGTCTTCTTAGGGTTGAGTTTATACGCTTATAGCAACTTGAAATATTATTCGGTCTACTATGCCCAACAGATGCCCCATAAGGAGGGGACAGAGCCTGACTTAGTTATGTTGATTGAAAATATGGGTTCGATTTATACCCCGAAAATTGAGGGGATTCGCTATGATGATGATGGGAATAATGCTATTGAAAATACCAAAACGGAAACAGTTCTGTCCAACTCTATGGGAAATTTTTTGTATCATAAAAATCGTGTAACTGTAGATTTTGATAGTACCTTTAGATTTTTCCATGTGACTGACTTATCAGGAGAGCAACCCAAAAAAGAGATTAATGAAGCTGAAATAAAACAGGAGATTAGGGAGGTGTTTGCTCCAGTTATTGATGCTCAGCCCAAACCGCGGATCAATCTGCAGTGGTTGTTTAATAAAATGTATCAGGACAGGTTTAATTAAAGATGAAAGCAATAAAAGTAGTAATTTCTGTAATCATTGTAGTAGTGAGCATTGGCTTAGTAGTATTTATAGGAGCGAGTATGTATGCTGTTACTACGATTAATTTGCTATCTAACTCAGTCTATTATGCACAACGGATGCCTCATAAGGAGGGAACAGAGCCTGACTTAGTTATGTTGATTGAAAATATGTGGTGGGTTGATACTCCGAAAATTGAAGGTATTCGCTATGATGATGATGGAGTGAATTTTATCGAAAATTCTATTGATTCAAGTGGTCATCCTACAAGTTTTGGTGAGTTTGATGGAGGTTATCACTACAGTGATAAAAACGATGTGTCCTATAAGTTTGATAAGAATTTTGAGCTTGAGTGGGCTCTCGATAAAGAGTATAAAAAAATTGATACTGCAACAATTGATGAAACAAAGATAAAAGGAGAGATTAGAGAGACCCTTAAACCCATACTTGATGTACAGAGTAAACCCCTCATCAATCTGCAGTGGTTATTTAATAAAAAGTATCAAGACAGATTTAATTAGAGATGAAAATGGATAAAGGTTTCATCTGATAAGCAAAGTTAATGTCAATTCTGCCATATGGAATAGAGAACTCGAAAAGTTTAGGGTTTTTCTATCTCTTTTGGTGATTTTGTGATATAATTAACACGTATAAAAAAAGAAGGAGTCATATCTAATGGCAAAATTGACTGTTAAAGACGTTGACTTGAAAGGGAAAAAAGTTCTCGTTCGTGTTGACTTCAACGTACCTGTAAAAGATGGCGTGATTACCAACGACAACCGTATCACTGCAGCTCTTCCAACGATCAAGTACATCCTTGAACAAGGTGGACGTGCTATCCTCTTCTCTCACCTTGGTCGTGTAAAAGAAGAAGCAGACAAAGCTGGTAAATCACTTGCTCCTGTAGCTGCTGACTTGGCTGCTAAGTTGGGTCAAGACGTTGCTTTCCTTCCAGGTGTCACTCGTGGTGCTGAATTGGAAGCAGCTATCAACGCTCTTGAAGATGGACAAGTTCTCTTGGTTGAAAACACTCGTTACGAAGATGTTGACGGCAAGAAAGAATCTAAAAACGATCCTGAACTTGGTAAATACTGGGCATCACTTGGAGACGGTATCTTCGTAAACGATGCATTCGGTACAGCTCACCGTGCACATGCATCTAATGTTGGTATCTCAGCAAACGTTGAAAAAGCAGTTGCTGGTTTCCTTCTTGAAAACGAAATTGCCTACATCCAAGAAGCAGTTGAAGCTCCAGAACGTCCATTCGTGGCTATCCTTGGTGGTTCAAAAGTTTCAGACAAGATCGGTGTTATCGAAAACTTGCTTGAAAAAGCTGATAAAGTCCTTATCGGTGGTGGTATGACTTACACATTCTATAAAGCACAAGGTATCGAAATCGGTAACTCACTTGTAGAAGAAGACAAATTGGATGTTGCGAAAGCTCTTCTTGAAAAAGCAAACGGTAAATTAATCTTGCCAGTTGATTCTAAAGAAGCTAACGCATTTGCTGGTTACACTGAAGTGCGTGACACTGAAGGTGAAGCAGTTTCTGAAGGCTTCCTTGGTCTTGACATCGGTCCAAAATCTATCGCTAAATTTGACGAAGCTTTGACTGGTGCCAAAACAGTTGTATGGAACGGACCTATGGGTGTATTTGAAAACCCAGACTTCCAAGCTGGTACAATCGGTGTGATGGACGCTATCGTGAAACAACCAGGCGTTAAATCAATCATCGGTGGTGGTGACTCAGCTGCCGCAGCGATTAACCTTGGCCGTGCAGACAAATTCTCATGGATTAGTACGGGCGGAGGCGCTTCAATGGAGCTTCTCGAAGGTAAAGTATTGCCAGGTCTTGCAGCCTTGACAGAAAAATAAGATTTTATAAATGAATCAAAGAAGAGAGGGGTGAAAGTTCCTCTTTTCTTTTGCTCAAAATAAAAACGCTTCCTCTCAACTATTGCTCATAAAATCAGCCATTTTATGATAAAATGGAAATAGAAAGTTGAGATTATGAGTTATTTTAAAAAATATAAATTCGATAAATCCCAGTTCAAACTTGGTATGCGAACCTTTAAAACAGGTATTGCTGTTTTTCTAGTTCTCTTGATTTTTGGCTTTTTTGGCTGGAAAGGTCTTCAAATTGGTGCTTTGACAGCCGTTTTTAGCCTGAGGGAGAGTTTTGATAAGAGTGTCCATTTTGGGACCTCGCGTATTCTAGGAAATAGTATCGGTGGTCTCTATGCCCTAGTCTTCTTCCTATTAAATACCTTTTTCCACGAAGCCTTTTGGGTGACCTTGGTTGTTGTTCCAATCTGTACCATGTTAACCATTATGACAAATGTAGCCATGAATAACAAAGCAGGGGTTATTGGTGGTGTAGCAGCTATGTTAATCATTACCTTATCAATTCCGAGTGGAGAAACGATTTTGTACGTGTTTGCGCGTGTATCAGAAACTTTCATGGGAGTTTTTGTCGCAATTCTCGTAAATTACGATATTGATCGTATTCGGCTCTTTTTAGAGAAAAAAGAAAAATAATGTTATATTTTATAACATTATCAATTGACGTTTGTCTTTTTTTAGACTATAATAGACAGAAAGAAGGAAATTGTAAATGAAGGAAAAAGAATTTCGCCGAAATATGGCTGTTTTTCCTATCGGCAGTGTTATGAAGTTGACCGATTTATCGGCGCGTCAAATTCGTTATTATGAAGATCAAGAGTTGATTAAACCCGATCGAAACGAAGGGAACCGTCGCATGTATTCCTTGAACGACATGGATCGTCTGCTTGAAATCAAAGATTACATCTCTGAAGGTTATAATATCGCTGCCATTAAGAAAAAATATGCTGAACGTGAAGCGAAATCCAAGAAAGCGGTGAGTCAGACTGAGGTGCGCCGTGCACTTCACAATGAACTCCTCCAACAGGGGCGCTTTGCTTCGGTGCAATCACCTTTTGGTCGCGGTTAGGCAACCGCAAGTAGTCATACATTAAGGAGAAAACTCATGCCAATCACAGCTGCAGATATTCGTCGTGAAGTCAAGGAAAAAAATGTTACCTTTATCCGTCTCATGTTCTCAGATATTTTGGGAACCATGAAAAACGTCGAAATTCCTGCTACAGATGAACAATTAGATAAGGTCTTGTCAAATAAGGCTATGTTTGATGGATCTTCTATTGAAGGTTTTGTACGTATCAATGAGTCAGATATGTACTTGTACCCAGACTTGGATACATGGACAGTCTTCCCGTGGGGAGATGAAAATGGAAGTGTTGCAGGTTTGATCTGTGATGTCTATACAACAGAAGGTGAACCATTTGCAGGTGACCCTCGTGGTAATTTGAAACGTGCTCTTCGTCATATGGAAGAAGTAGGATTCAAATCCTTCAACCTTGGTCCAGAGCCAGAATTCTTCCTATTTAAACTAGATGAAAATGGTGACCCAACACTTGAAGTAAATGACAAGGGTGGCTACTTTGATTTGGCACCTACGGACCTTGCGGACAATACACGTCGTGAGATTGTGAATGTCTTGACCAAAATGGGATTTGAAGTAGAAGCGAGTCACCACGAGGTTGCGGTTGGACAACACGAGATTGACTTTAAGTACGATGAAGTTCTCCGTGCTTGTGATAAGATTCAAATCTTTAAACTTGTTGTTAAAACTATTGCTCGCAAACATGGTCTTTATGCAACCTTTATGGCAAAACCAAAATTTGGTATTGCTGGATCAGGTATGCACTGTAATATGTCCTTGTTTGATGCAGAAGGAAATAATGCCTTCTTTGATCCAAATGATCCAAAAGGAATGCAGTTGTCAGAAACTGCCTACCATTTCCTTGGCGGTTTGATTAAGCATGCCTATAACTATACTGCTATCATGAACCCAACAGTTAACTCATACAAACGTTTGGTTCCAGGTTATGAAGCGCCTGTTTATATTGCTTGGGCTGGTCGTAACCGTTCGCCGCTTGTGCGCGTGCCTGCTTCACGTGGTATGGGAACTCGTCTTGAGTTGCGTTCAGTGGATCCGATGGCAAACCCATACATCGCTATGGCTGTTCTTTTGGAGGTTGGTTTGCATGGTATTGAAAATAAAATCGAAGCACCAGCTCCTATCGAAGAAAATATCTACATCATGACAGCAGAAGAGCGTAAGGAAGCTGGTATTACAGACCTTCCATCAACTCTTCACAACGCTTTGAAAGCTTTGACAGAGGATGAAGTTGTCAGAGCGGCTCTTGGAGAGCATATCTATACTAGTTTCCTTGAAGCCAAACGAATCGAATGGGCAAGCTATGCAACCTTCGTTTCACAATGGGAAATTGATAACTATTTAGATCTTTATTAATATAGAAGAAAGATTGCCTGAGGGTGGTCTTTTTTCTTGCGTTTTATATCGAGGTGTGATATATTTTATATAACGAAGTGCGATATATCGAACTGAATAGGAGGTGCTTATAAATGGAATTAACGGATAAGGTTCGTCGGGTCTATCTTCCGATGACGGAAACGGGTTTTTATATCTTGTTCTGTCTGCAAAAGGAAGGTCATGGTTATAGTATTACGCAAAAGGTCAAGGAGATGACAGATTCGCAAGTCTTGATTAGTCCTGGAACTATGTATGGAACCTTGTCAAAAATGGAAAAGGATGGTTTGATTTCCTTTGTCCGAGAAGAGGAAAAACGGAAAATCTATCAGATCACAGACTTGGGACGAAAAGTTTTAGAGATTGAATTGAAGCGTATTGGCCGACTCTACAGAAACAGTCTGGAGGGAAGATGATGGAAAAGAAGGTTGTTTATAGAATTGCTACCATTGCGGATTATGATAGAGAGGCTTTATATCTTAGAAAAATGCATGCTGAGGGCTGGAAACTCAAAGAAGTAACCTACTCTAACTTAGTAGTTGCGGTTAAGTATACTTTTGAAAAGTGCCAACCGGAGCAGGTGTCTTATCAGTTGGACTTTTATCCCATGAAAAAATCAGAGAGAGCCTCCTATTTACAACTATTTAAAGACTGTGGCTGGGAGCATATTACAAACTTTAATGGTTTTTCCTACTTTAGAAAAGTACATTCTGAAATTGAATCGGATGCAGAGTTTGAAATCTATAATGACGCGGCCGGAAAGTTAGCGATGGTCAAACAGATTTTAACGAGGCGGATGTTTCCTATTTTGCTTCTCTTTTTAGCTCTACTACCGGTTTTCTCAAAGTTTGTCACTGGAGGTAGTTCTTTCAGTTGGGAAATGTTTTTGATTGTTATAACAGATGGTGTTTTATTAATAGTTTTTGCGATTCAGATTTCTTACATTCTTTGGAGATTGTTTCAAAAGTGGAAAGAATTATCTGATAAATAAATCTGTGTATGTGTTCTAACTTGGAGGTCAGACAATGAATAGTAAAGTACAATTTCGAATGTTTACCATTCTTGATTTGGATAAGGTAGAAGATTATTTACATGAGATGCATTTGAAAGGTTGGAGGTATAGAACGAGTCGTTTTGGTTTTTTCTATTTTGACCAATGTCAACCGGACGATGTCATCTACTGTATTTATGATTCTAGATTTCTTAAAAAATATAAGCATGAACTGCAACATTTTAGAAATAGAGGTTGGGAATTGATAGAAACAGGTTTTTGTTCGATTCTTCGTAAATCGTCTTCTAATTTACTTCCAGAGGATCAAGTCTATATGAGTAAGGGGCTCAGATGGGAAGTCATGCGAAATAGACTTCGTTCATGTACAGTTGCTTTCTCAGGTGGTCTTGTTGTTTGTATAAGTTTATTTAAAGAGGAGCTTTCTATGTCTTTCTTCATTATTTTTCTTTTATATGCTTTTCTGATTTCTTATCTAATCTATGGTTATTTCAGACTAAAAAGTAAATACCAAGTAGATGAACAGTAAGTTTCTAGGTCTTTAGACTGATTTTTAGCACTCTTGATAAAAGAGTGCTAATTTTTTGAGTTTTTATCTTGACATTCTCTTCTAAGGGTGTATAATAGAATCATAAGTTAGCACTTGAGTGTATCGAGTGCTAATCGATCAGACAGAGAGGAGTGATGAGATGGTTACAGAGCGTCAGCAGGATATTTTAAATCTGATTATTGACATCTTCACCAAAACGCACGAACCTGTCGGATCCAAAGCCTTGCAAGAGTCTATTAACTCTAGCAGTGCAACCATTCGTAATGACATGGCGGCTCTAGAAAAGAAAGGTTTGCTTGAGAAGGCTCATACTTCAAGTGGTCGGATGCCAAGTGTTGCTGGTTTTCAGTACTATGTGAAACACTCACTGGATTTTGACCGATTGGCTGAAAATGAGGTATATGAGATTGTCAAAGCCTTTGACCAGGAATTCTTCAAATTGGAGGATATTCTGCAAGAAGCTGCTAATCTATTGACAGACTTGAGTGGCTGTACGGTAGTAGCATTGGATGTTGAGCCGAGCAGGCAACGGTTGACAGCCTTTGATATCGTTGTTTTGGGGCAACATACAGCCTTGGCAGTATTTACCCTAGACGAGTCTCGAACGGTTACCAGTCAGTTTCTGATTCCAAGAAATTTCTTGCAGGAGGATTTGCTGAAACTGAAGAATATCATTCAGGAACGTTTCCTTGGTCACACCGTTCTAGATATCCACTACAAGATTCGGACGGAGATTCCGCAGATTATCCAGCGTTACTTTACAACAACGGATAATGTGATTGATCTCTTTGAACATATCTTTAAGGAAATGTTCAACGAAAACATTGTGGTGGCGGGCAAGGTCAATCTCTTGAATTTTGCTAATCTGGCAGCCTATCAGTTCTTTGATCAACCGCAAAAGGTGGCTCTGGAGATTCGTGAGGGATTGCGTGAAGATCAGATGCAAAATGTCCGTGTTGCAGACAGTCAAGAGTCCTGTCTAGCTGACCTAGCGGTGATTAGTAGCAAGTTCCTCATTCCTTATCGAGGAGTTGGAATTCTAGCTATTATCGGTCCGGTCAATCTGGATTACCAACAGCTAATCAACCAAGTCAATGTAGTCAATCGTGTTTTGACCATGAAGTTGACAGATTTTTACCGCTATCTCAGCAGTAATCATTACGAAGTACATTAAGATTGAAATCATTAAAGGAGGCGAAAATGGCCCAAGATATAAAAAATGAAGAAGTAGAAGAAGTCCAAGAAGAGGAAGTTGTGGAAACAACTGAAGAAACGACTCCTGAGAAGTCTGAGTTGGACTTGGCAAATGAACGTGCAGATGAGTTCGAAAACAAATATCTTCGCGCTCATGCGGAAATGCAAAATATCCAACGCCGTGCCAATGAAGAGCGTCAAAACTTGCAACGTTATCGTAGCCAGGACTTAGCCAAAGCGATTCTCCCTTCTTTGGACAACCTTGAGCGTGCACTCGCAGTTGAAGGTTTGACAGATGATGTGAAGAAGGGCTTGGAGATGGTGCAAGAAAGCTTGATTCACGCTTTGAAAGAAGAAGGAATCGAAGAAATCGCAGCTGACGGTGAATTTGACCATAACTACCATATGGCCATCCAAACTCTCCCAGCAGACGATGAACACCCAGCAGATACCATCGCCCAAGTTTTCCAAAAAGGCTACAAACTCCATGACCGCATCCTAAGACCGGCAATGGTGGTTGTGTATAACTAAGATACAAAGCCCGTAAAAAGCTCACAGTAAAAATAGGAGATTGACGAAGTGTTCGATGAACACAAGGAAATCTATCTTTTTTACCCAGAGCTTAGGGCGTGTTCGATTAGGCAATTCTGACGGTAGCTAAAGCAACTCGTCAGAAAACGGCAATCGCTACGGCGTTTGCCTAGCCTCCTTACTAACTTGTCGTTGAAATAAAATCGATTTCGACTCCTCGTGTCGCAATTTACATAATAGAAAACTTGTCCGAAACGACAATAAACTATGAAGAAAGGTAAAACATGTTTGGCTTTGCAATAGTGAGCGAAGCGAACTAAAGACGATACTCTTCGCCGTGGCACTACTTGCGCAAACTTTGAGACCATAGGCTCAAAGTTTAGTCAAAGAGATTGACGAAGTCAAGCTCTGACGGCGCCGCCACCTAAGAAGAGTATCAAAAAGAAAAAAGAAGATAAATTTAAGGAGAAAAACACATGTCTAAAATTATCGGTATTGACTTAGGTACAACAAACTCAGCAGTTGCAGTTCTTGAAGGAACTGAAAGCAAAATTATCGCAAACCCAGAAGGGAACCGCACAACTCCATCTGTAGTCTCATTCAAAAACGGCGAAATCATTGTTGGTGACGCTGCAAAACGTCAAGCAGTTACAAACCCAGATACAGTCATCTCTATCAAATCTAAGATGGGAACTTCTGAAAAAGTTTCTGCAAACGGAAAAGAATACACTCCACAAGAAATCTCAGCTATGATTCTTCAATACTTGAAAGGCTACGCTGAGGACTATCTTGGTGAAAAAGTAACTAAAGCAGTTATCACAGTTCCTGCTTACTTCAACGATGCTCAACGTCAAGCAACAAAAGACGCTGGTAAAATCGCTGGTCTTGAAGTAGAACGTATTGTCAACGAACCAACTGCAGCAGCCCTTGCTTACGGTTTGGACAAGACTGATAAAGAAGAAAAAATCTTGGTATTTGACCTTGGTGGTGGTACATTCGACGTCTCTATTCTTGAATTGGGTGACGGTGTCTTCGATGTATTGTCAACTGCAGGGGACAACAAACTTGGTGGTGATGACTTTGACCAAAAAATCATCGACCACTTGGTAGCAGAATTCAAAAAAGAAAACGGTATTGACTTGTCTACTGACAAGATGGCAATGCAACGTTTGAAAGATGCAGCTGAAAAAGCGAAGAAAGACCTTTCTGGTGTAACTTCAACTCAAATCAGCTTGCCATTTATCACTGCTGGTGAGGCTGGACCTCTTCACTTAGAAATGACTTTGACTCGTGCGAAATTTGACGATTTGACTCGTGATCTTGTAGAACGTACAAAAGTTCCAGTTCGTCAAGCCCTTTCGGATGCAGGTTTGAGCTTGTCAGAAATCGACGAAGTTATCCTTGTTGGTGGTTCAACTCGTATCCCAGCCGTTGTCGAAGCTGTTAAGGCTGAAACTGGTAAAGAACCAAACAAATCAGTAAACCCTGACGAAGTAGTTGCTATGGGTGCTGCGATCCAAGGTGGTGTGATTACTGGTGATGTCAAAGACGTTGTCCTTCTTGACGTAACACCATTGTCACTTGGTATCGAAACAATGGGTGGTGTCTTCACAAAACTCATCGATCGCAACACTACAATTCCAACATCTAAATCACAAGTCTTCTCAACAGCAGCAGACAACCAACCAGCCGTTGATATCCACGTTCTTCAAGGTGAACGCCCAATGGCAGCAGATAACAAGACTCTTGGACGTTTCCAATTGACAGACATCCCAGCTGCACCTCGTGGAATTCCTCAAATCGAAGTAACATTTGACATCGACAAGAACGGTATCGTGTCTGTTAAAGCTAAAGACCTTGGAACTCAAAAAGAACAAACTATTGTGATCCAATCAAACTCAGGTTTGACTGATGAAGAAATCGACCGCATGATGAAAGATGCAGAAGCTAACGCTGAAGCAGATAAGAAACGTAAAGAAGAAGTTGACCTTCGTAACGAAGTAGACCAAGCCATCTTTGCGACTGAAAAGACAATCAAAGAAACTGAAGGCAAAGGCTTTGATGTAGAGCGTGATGCTGCACAAGCTGCCCTTGATAATCTTAAGAAAGCTCAAGAAGACAACAACTTGGACGACATGAAAGCAAAACTTGAAGCATTGAACGAAAAAGCTCAAGGACTTGCTGTGAAACTCTACGAACAAGCCGCAGCGGCACAACAAGCTCAAGCAGGAGCAGAAGGCGCACAAGCAACAGGAAACGCAGGCGATGACGTCGTAGACGGAGAGTTTACTGAGAAATAAAATAGTCCAGTGGACTATTTTATCCCGAGCTTGAAAATCAGGAGAGCGAGGTAGGTAAGAATGACTAATCACTAAAGTGATTGTCATTCTACGGCAATCGCTATGGCGACTTGCCTAAACGCCTTACTAGTTCTAAAACAAAGTGTAATCGACTTTGTTTTAGAACGTTGTAATGATAGGAAGAAATCCAGAGGTTGCAACCCAGCCTCTGTTTTTCGATAAAATAGAGGATGTTGCGTATGAAAAAAGTACTTTGTGTCATTTATCCTAATTTTTCTCTTTATGAGATAACCACTTTAACAAGTACTTTAGCTCTGTCTTTTGATATCACGATTGATTATGTAGCTTCTGAGAATTCGATGGTGGTCTCTGAGGATGGTTTGCCCTGTCAACCGACGAAAACATTGGATCAAATCCGTATAGAAGATTATTCTTGTGTGATTTTGCCAGGAATGGTAAATATAGGTTCTGCTCTACAAGATGAGAAATTGATCTCGTTTTTGAGAAGTCTTAATGAGCAAGATATCCTAATTGCAGCCATTTCTTCAGCGCCCCTTTTATTGGCGAAAGCAGGCTTGTTGAACAACACGAAATTTACAGGTGGAATTTGGCAAAACTTCTTTGACTATTTTGAATTTCTTCCACGTGAGAATTTCCAACCGAAAGTTCTTGTCCAAGATAAACAAATCATTACGGCTATCGGTTTTGCACATCAAGAGTTTGCAAGAAAAGTGATTCTTGGTTTAGGATTGGCAGAGAATACGGAAAACTATTTTAAAGAACAGAACGAGTATGCTGAAGAGGATTTGATATTTACTCTATCAGATGAAGAGTTTGATCAAGTGAAGCAGAGTATAGAAAACATCCTCTAAAGATTTACATGAAAATTATAGAAAGGAACAAATGTGTTCAGGGAATTGAACACGGGTTCCAAAGTTTCTGACTCAATATAAAAGAAAGGAATTGAACCCGGCCTAAATGGAGGTTTGATTCAAAATATCAATAGAAAGGAACAAATGTGTTCAGGGAATTGAACACGGGCTACGGACTGTGCCAAAAAGATAGTTTTTTCTAGGACGCAAGCGTCCGTCGTCAAAACCCCTATTTTGGCTGTGTCCGTTTGACGCCCTTTGTATCTTGAATTATGAACAATACTGAATTTTATGATCGTCTGGGGGTGTCCAAAAACGCTTCGGCAGACGAGATCAAAAAGGCTTATCGTAAGCTTTCGAAAAAATACCACCCAGATATCAACAAAGAGCCTGGTGCTGAGGAAAAGTACAAGGAAGTTCAGGAAGCCTATGAGACTTTGAGTGACGACCAAAAACGTGCAGCCTATGACCAATATGGTGCTGCAGGCGCCAATGGTGGATTTGGAGGCTTCGGTGGTGGAGCTGGCGGTTTCAACGGGGCAGGTGGCTTTGGTGGTTTTGAGGATATTTTCTCAAGTTTCTTCGGTGGAGGCGGTGCTTCACGCAATCCAAATGCTCCTCGTCAAGGGGATGATCTCCAGTATCGTGTGAACTTGACCTTTGAAGAAGCTATTTTTGGAGCTGAAAAAGAAGTTAAATACAACCGTGAAGCTAGCTGTCGTACATGTAATGGCTCTGGTGCTAAGCCAGGAACAAGCCCAGTCACTTGTGGACGCTGTCATGGTGCTGGTGTCATTAACGTCGATACACAGACTCCGCTTGGTATGATGCGTCGCCAAGTAACCTGTGATGTCTGTCATGGTCGCGGAAAAGAAATCAAATATCCATGTACAACCTGTCACGGAACAGGTCATGAAAAACAAGCCCATAGCGTACATGTCAAAATTCCTGCTGGTGTGGAAACGGGTCAACAAATTCGCCTAGCTGGTCAAGGTGAAGCTGGATTTAACGGTGGACCTTATGGTGACTTGTATGTGGTGGTTTCCGTGGAAGCCAGCGATAAGTTTGAACGTGAAGGGACTACTATCTTCTACAATCTCAACCTCAACTTTGTTCAAGCAGCTCTTGGTGATACAGTAGATATTCCAACTGTTCACGGTGATGTTGAATTGGTTATCCCAGAGGGAACTCAGACTGGTAAGAAATTCCGCCTACGTGGCAAGGGAGCTCCAAGCCTTCGTGGCGGTGCAGTTGGTGACCAATACGTTACCGTTAATGTCGTGACTCCGACAGGCTTGAACGACCGCCAAAAAGCAGCTTTGAAAGAATTTGCAGCTGCTGGTGACTTGAAAGTAAATCCAAAGAAAAAAGGCTTCTTTGACCATATTAAAGATGCCTTTGAAGGAGAATAAAAGTAAAAAGAGCCGTTGGGCTCTTTTTGTTTATAGATTTTTTAAGACTTTCCTTAAGTAATGACGGACGGTAGCGACCTTCTTCGAAGTTCCATACCTAAACTTTGAGCCTAGATCTCAAAGTTTCCGGACACCTGAAATCAAGCTGTTTCAGGTGTTTTCATTACGGCGGAAAGTCTTCGATTTAGTTATGAAACGGTGAATGAGTTGCCTAAATTATGATGTATTGTTGATGTAATATAGCTTGTTTATGTTTTAAAAAGAGCCACTCGGCTCTTTTTACTTATCTTCAGTTTCCTGCAGTTCTTTTATCACAGCTAGTCTAGTTTGGATATCTTTTTCCAAGACCTTAAACTTGTAAGTCAGGTCTTCTTGGTATTCCTTGATGAGTTCTTTTTGCTGGTCAATGATTTGTAGGCTGTTTTGGATAATATCTACATCATCCTTGATAGCTTGAACGCGGTCAGTGGTATTCAAGACTTCATCTGTGATGGTTTGGCGATTTTTTGTGACCAGATAACTTCCGGCTGCAGCTCCTGCAAATAGCAGTAGATTGGATAATTTCATGGCAACTCCTTAGGCGTTTTTGATGGTTTCAGCGACTTGAGCAAGTTTGTCAAAGTCTGGTTCGTGGGCGATAAAATCAATCTTGAGGTCATCGTCCGCACTGTAGCGAGGTACGAGGTGAACGTGGGTATGAAAGACGGTTTGCCCTGCGATTTCTTCACAGTTAGCAATGATATTCATACCAGCAGCCTTGGTAGCTTTCATGACTTTTTGAGCTACTTTTGGTACTTGGGCAAAGAGTTGGCTAGCGCTAGTAGCGTCCATCTCCAAAAGATTGCGATAGTGTTCCTTTGGCACGACTAAGGTGTGTCCTGGTGTCACTTGAGAGATATCAAGAAAGGCAAGAACCTGCTCATCTTCATATACTTTTGAAGCAGGAATTTCCCCTGCAATGATTTTACAAAAAATGCAATCTGACATAAAATCTACCTCTACTGTATTGAATTTTGATATAATATAGCTACATTATACCAGATTTGGAGAAAATATGTTAGAAATTAAAAACCTGACAGGTGGCTATGTTCATGTCCCTGTCTTGAAAGATGTGTCCTTTACTGTTGAAAGTGGGCAGTTAGTTGGTTTGATTGGTCTCAATGGCGCTGGGAAATCAACGACAATTAATGAAATTATCGGTCTGTTGACACCTTATAGCGGTTCTATCAATATCAATGGTCTGACCCTGCAAGAAGATGCAACGAGCTACCGCAAGCAGATTGGCTACATTCCTGAGACGCCTAGCCTGTATGAGGAATTGACCCTTAGAGAGCATATCGAAACGGTTGCTATGGCTTATGGTATTGAGCAGAAAGTGGCTTTTGAGAGAGTGGAGCCTTTGTTAAAAATGTTCCGTCTGGATCAGAAATTAGATTGGTTCCCTGTTCATTTTTCAAAAGGGATGAAGCAGAAGGTCATGATTATCTGTGCTTTTGTGGTGGATCCGAGTCTTTTCATCGTGGATGAGCCTTTCCTTGGGCTCGATCCGCTGGCTATTGCAGACTTGATTCAGCTTTTGGAAGTGGAAAAGCAAAAGGGCAAGTCCATTCTCATGAGTACCCACGTGCTGGATTCAGCGGAGAAGATGTGTGATGCCTTTATCATTCTTCACAAGGGAGAGGTGCGTGCCAAGGGGAATCTCCTGCAACTGCGCGAAGCCTTTGATATGCCTGAGGCTAGTTTGAATGATATTTACTTGGCTCTGACCAAAGAGGAGGAGCTATGAAAGACTTGTTTTTAAAGAGAAAGCAGGCTTTTCGTAAGGAGTGTCTTGGTTATCTGCGCTATGTTCTCAATGACCACTTTGTCTTGTTCCTGCTTGTTCTGCTGGGATTTCTAGCCTACCAGTACAGTCAACTCTTACAACATTTTCCTGAAAATCATTGGCCTATCCTTTTGTTTGTAGGAATTACCTCTGTTTTACTGTTGCTTTGGGGTGGAATTGCCACCTATATGGAGGCTCCAGACAAGCTCTTTCTCTTGGTTGGGGAAGAGGAAATCAAGCTCCATCTAAAACGTCAAACTGGCATTTCCCTAGTCTTTTGGTTCTTTGTCCAGACCCTTTTCTTGCTGTTATTTGCGCCTTTATTTTTAGCAATGGATTATGGTTTGCCTGTTTTTCTGGTCTATGTGCTTTTGTTTGGGTTAGGTAAATATTTCCTCTTTCGTCAAAAGGCCAGCAAGTTTTTTACGGAAACTGGACTGGACTGGGACTATGTCATTTCCCAAGAAAGCAAGCGCAAGCAAGTCTTACTTCGTTTCTTTGCCCTCTTTACGCAGGTCAAGGGAATTTCAAACAGCGTCAAGCGTCGTGCCTATCTGGATTTTATCCTAAAGGTTGTTCAGAAGGTGCCTGGAAAGATTTGGCAAAATCTCTATCTGCGTTCTTATCTGCGAAATGGAGATCTCTTTGCCCTCAGTCTCCGTCTGCTCTTACTTTCCTTGCTGGCTCAGGTCTTTATCGAGCAAGCTTGGATTGCGACAGCGGTGGTAGTCTTGTTTAACTATCTCTTGCTCTTCCAGTTGCTGGCTCTCTATCACGCCTTTGACTACCAGTATTTGACTCAACTTTTTCCACTAGACAAGGGGCAAAAGGAAAAAGGCTTGCAGGCGGTAGTCCGAGGATTGACCAGTTTTGTTTTACTTGTGGAATTAGTTGTCGGGTTGATTACCTTCCAAGAAAAACTAGCCCTTCTAGCCTTACTGGGAGCTGGTTTGGTTTTACTAGTTTTGTACTTACCTTATCAGGTAAAACGTCAGATGCAGGACTAATATTGCTTATATGATATTAAAAAAGAAGTTGAGTTCAGTTTATCTCAACTTCTTTTATTTTCTACAAGAGAATGGTTGGTCCGTAGAGACTCAACTTGGTCTTGACTTGGTCAAAGTGGAAGCGGTCATAGGCACGCCAAGCGGCGCGAGTAGGAGCATCTGGATTGAGAGCGCTGAGTCCCATGAGAAGACTGGAAGTCTGGTAGAATTTTTCCAGTTCAATCAAGACTCGATTATCCACTGTTTCAGCTTTGGCTAGAAAACCAAGAATAGAGTTTAATTGCTCCTGAAAGCGGACGTCGTCAGCGGTTGCCTGTTTGCATGCTTGGTAAGCTTTGTTTAACTCAGTTATCAGTGCCTGAGCAGTTTTAATTGGGTCTGTCATTTACGTGACCTCCTATATAATTTATATTTTAAGGTAAGGGATTGTGTAAGTCTCCTAGTGAGGCACCTATATTATTAGCAACATTGCCAACTATGTTGCCCCAATCAATGATACATTTACCATTATCAAGATTAGCTTTATTATATGAATATCCATTTCTACATAGTACATTATCGCTAATCATATGAAACGGAGAATACCATCCATATGGAATACTACCGCCATTTATATGAGAAAGTTCGATTGATGTTAATTGTTTTGTTTTATTTGACTTGGCCATAATTTTCTCCTTGTTATATTTACGTCAATTGCAATAGAGTATATTTATAGGGTGTTAATCATGGTGGATGTGAATAAATTATATGTACCCCTCCTTTTTTGATGATTTTTAAAGTTGTTGCAAACATAGTCTTTCTATAATCATAGTCTATCACTTTTAACTCTTTTTTTTTATTCAAATCTTTAATTGTCATTGAAATTTCCTGAATGGTACTGTTAAGATTTTATGATAAAATAATGGTAAGCTCATCATAATGTTGTAGAAAAATAGTCCTTTTAGGAGTTTTCAAAGACTGTTTAGGATTTGGTGGGCTTGTGCTAGAACTTTTCTGTTATTCTTTTCTTATACTCAATGAAAATCAAAGAGCAAACTAGGAAGCTAGCCGCAGGCTGTACTTGAGTACGGCAAGGTGAAGCTGACGTGGTTTGAATTTGATTTTCGAAGAGTATTAGGAGGAGAATCCAATGAAACATATGATTATTCAGACACAGAAAACAGTCTATAAAGTAAACGTCGACGATATCTACTATATCCAAGCACATCCAACTAAAGCCCATACTGTAAAGATTGTTACAGAAGAGGCTAGTTTTAATATGGTTCAAAATTTAAGTAATCTTGAGAACCAATATGGGGAAAACTTGATGAGGTGTCATCGAAATTGTTTGGTCAATCTTGATAAAGTAAAATCGATTGATTTTCAAGAAAGAATCCTTTTTCTTGGAGAAGAAGGTCAATACGCTGTCAAGTATGCCAGACGTCGCTATAGAGAAATTCGTCAAAAATGGTTGAAAGAAGGAGAGTAAGAAGATGAGAATATTTATTTTAGAAGATGATTTTTCCCAACAAGCTAGAATTGAAACGACCATTGAGAAACTTTTGAAAGCACATCATATCATTCCTAGCTCTTTTGAGGTATTTGGTAAGCCAGATCAATTGCTAGCAGAGGTGCATGAGAAGGGTGCGCATCAGCTATTCTTTTTGGATATTGAGATTCGAAATGAGGAGATGAAGGGTCTGGAAGTGGCTAGAAAGATTCGGGATCGGGATCCTTATGCTCTCATCGTCTTTGTGACGACTCACTCAGAGTTTATGCCCCTGTCTTTTCGCTACCAAGTGTCTGCTCTGGACTACATTGATAAGGCCTTGTCGGCAGAGGAGTTTGAATCTCGTATCGAGACAGCCCTCCTCTATGCCAATGGTCAAGACAGTAAAAGTCTAGCTGAAGATTGCTTTTATTTTAAATCAAAATTTGCCCAATTCCAGTATCCTTTTAAAGAGGTTTACTATCTCGAAACGTCCCCAAAATCTCATCATGTTATTCTCTATACCGAGACGGACAGACTGGAATTTACAGCGAGTTTAGAGGAGATTCTCAAGCAGGAGCCTCGTCTCCTGCAGTGCCATCGCTCTTTTCTTATCAATCCAGCCAATGTGATACATTTGGATAAGAAAGAAAAACTGCTTTTCTTTCCCAATGGGAGAAGCTGTCTAATCGCGCGTTATAAGGTCAGGAAAGTGTCTGAAGCTATCAATAACTTGCACTAAGTGAGGTAATGTAATGGAAATAGTTTGGAAGATAGTATATACATTTTTGATAGTTGGATTGGAATTGTTTATATTTTTTAAGGTGGATGGAATTGTTCTAACTCTGGAGAGATTTTTTAAAGCTATTCTTTTTAAGTTACTTTTAGCAGTCGTTTTTGTAACGATTAACTATATAGTAGGAAATACTTACCTATCTTATTTTACGGAACCCTTGTACGGTATAGGCTTGTCTTTCTTATTGTTAAGAGGGCTTCCTAAAAAACTCCTTTTCTTTTATGGTTTCTTTCCAATGATATTGGTGAATCTCTTTTATAGAGGTATTTCTTATTTTGTGCTTCCATTTTTGGGACAAGGGCAAGTACATGATGATTACTCTTTGATTTGGTTGTGTATAATAATTTTCAATTTCTTCATTTCTCTAGCCTTTTTGAAATGGTTAGACTATGATTTCACTAACTTGAGAAGGGAGATTCTAGATAAAGCTTTTCAAAAGTCCCTGACTAAAATTAACTGGATAATGGGGGCTTACTTTCTTGTCATGGAAAGTCTGTCTTACTTTGAATATGCATACGATATCCAATCAACGACTGTTCGCCATCTCATCCTAGTCTTTTACCTGTTCTTTTTTATGGGAATTATTAAGAAATTGGATACCTATTTGAAGGACAAACTCCATGAGAGACTGAACCAAGAACAGGCCTTGCGCTACAGAGATATGGAGCGATATAGTCGGCATATAGAGGAACTTTACAAGGAAGTTCGGAGTTTTCGCCATGACTACACCAATCTTTTGACCAGCTTACGTCTGGGCATTGAAGAGGAGGATATGGAACAGATAAAAGAGGTTTACGACTCGGTCTTAAAGGATTCTAGTGAAAAATTGCAGGACAATAAATATGACCTGGGCCGATTGGTGAATATTCGTGATAAAGCCCTCAAAAGTCTCCTAGCAGGAAAGTTTTTAAAAGCCAGAGATAAGAAGATTATCTTTAATGTCGAAGTTCCTGAGGAGATTCAGGTTGAGGGGATGAGACTGCTTGATTTTCTAACCATTGTGTCTATCCTTTGTGACAATGCTATTGAAGCCAGTGTAGAGGCTAGTCAACCTCACGTTTCAATCGCTTTTTTAAAAAATGGAGCACAGGAAACCTTTATCATTGAAAATTCCATCAAAGAAGAGAGTATAGATATTTCTGAGATTTTCTCCTTTGGAGCCAGTTCTAAAGGGGAAGAGAGGGGAGTTGGTCTCTATACCGTTATGAAGATTGTGGAAAGCTATCCCAATACCAGTCTAAATACCACCTGCCAAAATCAAGTCTTTCGTCAGGTATTTACTATAATACATACAGAATGATAAAAAATAAGACCGAGAGTTCTTGTTACTCGGTCTTATTTTTTATAGCTGAATAGGTAGTTCAAGTGCTTTTGTGATTTTAAATTTACTAAAAATTATTTCATGTAAGAGATCTTCCCACCATCCTCCACCTGTAATCTGGTTGAGTTCGGTAGTTGTTAGTTCTTGAAATGAAGTTAGGTTTTGATTCTTATCCATGTTATGATTCTCCTTTTTGATAAGATAATAAATAGTTATAGAGTGTTATCTGAAAATTAATCAGAATGGGTTAACATTTTATCTTTGAAATAATCAAAATATGTTTTCTTTGCAGTTACACTAGTGACGCGACCTTGTAAGCCGTATTGGATGAGTTTACTATCCTCATTAGATAGTTTTGCAAGAGCGGTTACTTTAAAGAGATTTCCTTGCTCTGTTCTGGTAGGAGTTTGGTCAATTGTTTGAAGTTGACCGATGATGGTAATGCCGTGATTTCCAATCTTCTCCAGTTTTAATCTTACAGTTTGTCCTTTATCTAGTAGAGGTAGATAGTCAGAAGATACGTAGTAAGTGATTAGTACTTCTCTTGTATCTGTGATGACAGGAAATATTTGAGCAATTTCTGTACCAGTTGGAATTCTATTTTTACCTTCAAATTCGCTGTTCAGATGAACGATACCTTTACTTGGAGCGGTTAAAGTATTGTTTTCTAAGCGCTGCGTTGCTTGATCTAGCTGTACTTTTAATTCTGTTAATTGATTCTCCACGGTTAGTTGTTGCTGTGAGGCTGTTTGTAAAAACTGAGTGCGGAGTACTTCAATTTTGGTTGCTAAACTATTATCATAAGTTGCTACACTTCCGATACCAGCTTGCTGAATTTTGAGGCTTGCGATAGATGATTCAAGACCTGCAATACTTTGATTAATTTGAGATAAAAATGGCTCCTCTGCAGTTCCTTGTGTTTGTCCTTGTGAGGCTACAAGATAACGATTTAAAATTGACTGGTGTGGATTGCCAGTTGGTAAGCGAGCCCTGTTATTTATGATAGCATCTCTCAGCTCTTGATATTCTCCAATTTGTTGTTGAACTTTTGTAATTTCTTGTTCGATGGCTGATGAACTGCTATTGGCAAGATTAGCTTGATTTGAAACCTCAGTGTTAGTCTTTGTGATACCCAGTTCAATATCATGAGATTGTTTAGTAAAATTCCTAAAGGTATTATGGTAGCCAAATTCATCCTCGCCAGAAAAAAGATCAGTCGCTTTTTCTAAGCTTTGTCTCAAAATTCCGAGTCCTTCTTTTTGCTTCTCAAGTCTTTGTAATTGAGTTTCTAAGGCAGTTTTCTGACTTTCTTCCATTGTTTCAGAGTATTTGATGAGTAAGTCACCTTTTTCAACTACTTGATTTGCCACTAAATGATTAGCAAGGATAGGATTATCACTTGTTGACTGAATAGATGCAATGACACTTGTAGGGGCGATTTCTCCTTGGGAAGTGACAGTAATTTCTTTTGTGGCAACAAGGGAGAAAATCAAGATGAAAGTAAACAGTAATGAAAGAGGTATAATTAACACTGTCGCATAGTTATGGTAACGTCTCTGATAAAACTCGACGCTTCTAAAAAGATTAGGATTCATGACATTCTCCTTATTTATTGAACAGATGATGGTAGAAACCTTGCGCCTGCATTAACTCTTGGTGGCTACCAACTTCAATGATTTTCCCCTGGTCAAGAACAATGACACGGTTAGTCCGTTCGGCTATACTGAGACGATGGGCTACAAAGAGAATGGTTTTATCAGTGAGGGACATAAGATTATCTATAACTTTTTTCTCAGTCAAGACATCAAGACCGCTAGTAGCTTCATCTAGTATTAAAACAGGAGCTTTAGTTAAAAGAGCACGAGCGAGGGCTATTCGTTGCTTTTGTCCTCCTGATAGACCAGCTCCATCAGAGAGCTGAGTTTGATAGCCCATAGGCATTCTTTCAATTTCTTGACGGATTTCAGCTAATTCACAAGCTTTTAGAATATCTTCTTGGCTAATCATATGATTACCGCCCAAGGTTAAGTTTTCCAAGATAGAGCCATTAAATATATAGGCTTGTTGTGGTAGGTAATTGATATGACGGCGCAAGGCTTTTTTGTCAATGTTTTTAATATCCTGATGATTGATGGAAATATGCCCTTTGTAGGGTTCAAAGAAATTGACAATCATTTTGGCTAAAGTTGTTTTACCAGAACCACTAACTCCAACTAGGCTAACCTTATCTCCTTGTTTAATCGTGAGATGAATATCTGTTAAGGTATCTCGTCCAAAACCATACTTATAAGAAAGGTCATCAAATTCAATATCGCCCATCAAAAAATGTGAATGAACAGGGTTTTCTGGGGCTTGGAATTCAGATTCGACTAAATAGACCTCGTTCAAGCGGTTATTAGCGACCTTCGCAGATTGGAGTTTGGTTTGGAGGTTGATAATATTTTCCATAGGAGTTGTAAAGTAAGAAAGAAGTGTATTAAAGGTAATCAGCTGACCGATAGAAATTTTACTCGACATGACTAATTGAGCGCCAAACCATAGGATAAGGATATTCAGAACTAATTTTGTTCCCTGCTTTAAACTCGTTTGTAAAATAGAATATTTACTGAGTTTAAAGGATTTTTCCAAATAATCTACAAATTCGCTGTCTATATTTTGATAGCGATTTTCTTCACTCGTGAGCGACTTTATAGTTTCAATCCCGTTGATATCTTCGATAATGGCAGAACTAACCATAGAATTACTTTGCATGACATCATGGTTCATTTTTTCGAAAGGCTTCATAAAAGAAAAGATGATGAACATGTATATAGGAATAGAAATAAGAGAAAGAAGGAAGAGATTAGGGTTTTGTGCCAGTAAGACGCCCCCTACAAGAATCAGAATGGAAACATCCAGAAAAAGAGAAAGAATGGTAGAAGCCAAGGCATCTATAATAGAGTTAGCATCTGTGAACCGTGAAATGATTTCTCCTGTACGACGTGTCGCAAAGAAAGACATAGGAAGTTCAAAAATATGGCGGATATAGGATAAAATCACATCAATACTTAATCTCTGACTCAGAACAGTTAGGAGATAATCTCTGGAGAAGCTCATGACTTGTTGGAGGATATAGGTGATAACCAGACCAACTGAGATGATTCCTAAAGTTGATTTCATCTGATTTGGGATGTATTCATCCAAGATTCCTTGGAGATAATAAGAACCACCTATATTGATAATCGTGACCAATAAGCTTGAGAGAACAATATAAGCAATAAGAGATTTTTGTTTGAAAATCAGAGGAAGGAAGCTTAGTAGATCATTCTTTTTATCTTTATGGGGTTGATAGCTGGGTTTGGGAGCTAGAAAAATAGCTACTCCAGTCCATTCAGAGAAAAAGCGTTCTTTTGACATTTTGGTGATTTTTACAGAAGGGTCAGGATCACCAATAACCAGATAGTCTTTCTTTGTTTGATAGACAACATAGTAATGTTGGAGTTTTCCTTCTTTGTTAACGTGAACGATAAATGGATAGGGGACATCACTCATGTCAAAGAGCGTTTTATCTGCTTGAACAGGTCTTGTTTCAAAGCCCATTTCATCAGCGGCTTTTACAATGCCAAGAGCAGTCGTTCCTTCTTTATTGGTCTTTGCAAGTTCTCTCAAGTGAGCTAGAGAAAAATCTGAACCATAGAATTTAGCAATCGAGGCTAAGGCAGCAACACCGCAGTCTCTAGCATCTATTTGAGGAACAAATGTACGTTTATAAGAAGTCATTGGCAATTCCTTTCATTTTCATATAGTAGATAGGTATATTATGCCATAAAAATAAGTTCATATTTTATGAAATCTTGAATAGTCATTGAAATGTCCTGAATGGTAAAAAAGTGATTAGAAACTGTCTTTTTATTAAAAATTTAGAGGTGATTTGAAATAAAAAGCTAATTCAAGGCGTTTCGATGACAATTCAAGATTTAGATAAGAAAATTTTAAAAACAGTGCTATACTTAAACTGTCAAGGTTGCAACAGGACAAAAATTAAAAATTAAAAAGGAGTATTTGTCATGGATACAAAAATGATGTCACAATTTTCTGTTATGGATAATGAAATGCTTGCTTGCGTTGAAGGTGGAGATGAAGTAGGGGCTGGAGAAGTTGTTCAAGCATTGGGAATTTGTACAATAGGAGGTGCAGCTCTGGGGAGTGTTATCCCAGTTGTGGGAACTTTTGCTGGAGGGATTTTAGGAGCACAGTTCTGTACAGCAGTTTGGGGAGCTTTGAGGGCAAGTTAAATTTTTAGGGATATAGCAGATTAAAATATAATAGTAACAAATTGATTAAGAGATTTAAAGCAATTTCTAAAAATGCTTTAAAAACGACATTGTGCGATGCTAGATTCAATTTACTATAGTAGTAAAAGGAGGTGATTTATATGAGATACAGGTTATTTCTTGTTATTTTCTTGAGTAGTACGTTGGATATTCTTTTAGGGACATTTTTGAAAATCTCTAATGTATCGATTGGGTGGCTTGTTCTCTACAGTGGCTTGTTTGAAGCAGGAGTTTTCCTTCTTACTAATAAAGGTTTGGCGGTAAAAATCAAGGAAGCAGACATTCAAAATCGCTTTAAATTTATTTTTGGAAAAACGGTATGGTTTCAAATCCTTTTGCTCATCTTTTTGATTTTCAAACTTTATCTTGGTTTGGATGCGAAGATGATTTTATTCTATGGCCATGTTTTCATTATTTTTAATGTCTTAATCTATCTTTTATCTACTAGCCAAATTAATTTAACAAAGAAAGTGTGAAAATAATGGAACAATCAGTAAATAATTTCATCATTTTACCTGATGAAAAACTAACAACGATAACAGCTGGTGATAAACAACTTGCAGACAGATTTTTAAGTGGAGTAGGTGGTGCAGTTGAGGGGATTTCGCTTTGTATGGAGACAATCCCTTTCCCAACTCCTCAGATTTATTTGATTTGCGCAGCAGGTGGAGCGGCAGCTTCGTTTTTATGGCCACATTAGAGAAACCCGATTATTCATAAATAACACAAAAAAGCATCCAGAATCGATATGAAACCAAGGATTCTAGATGCTTTTCTCTTTTCCCCTATTGGGTGCTGTTTTTACTGGATAAAAAGGAGTTTCTCCTTTATGATATAAGTGCAAAAAATAAAAACAAAGGAAACTTCAATGCACAGTATATCAAATAAGTCTACGAAAAACAATACTTTATCACACTTTTCTTTCGATGGTGGAAATCTGACCAATCAAGCTGGTCTTCTGCTCTTCAAAGAACTCTTCACAAAGTTGAATCTAAAAGAAATTATTTCAAAACACCTTGTGACCGATAATAAACGATGCTATTATCACTATTTGGATGCCGATATTGTCATCCAATTTCTTTGAGTGATTATCAACTTGGTTTTTATCTTAGTTACTGTTAGGATAAGAGAGTTTGAAGATGATGATTTGGTTAGTCCTAGAACCAATCAACTTATATTCATCGGCTTGACAAGATTGATGTCTATTATTTGTTTGTATAGAAGTATCACAGCAGGAAAATTATACCAACAAATAATCGCCTATATTGGCGCTGTTCTCTGCTTATGTGGGGCTTGAAGTATTATAAAAAGTAGAGCTTAATAAAGTATAAAAGGGTAAGTGTTTTCGCAATACTTACCCTTTTATAATGAAGTTTTTGCAATTCAAGATGTTTTGATGACCATTTAAGATTTATATGAATTTGTAATCTTAAATAAGGTAAGATAAAGATAACAAATGTAAAGGAGTATTCTTATGAAGAAACAAAAGATAAAATCGCTATTACTTGTACCACTTGTATTTGCATCTATTACTACGGGTGTTGTATATGCAGAAGAACAGCCTACTACTTCATCTATCCAGGCGAATGATAGTTCTGTTGTAACCCCAGAAGAGTATGAGAAGAATGTTACGGACTTTAAAAAGATAGATATTGAAGCCGTTCGTCAATCTTTTACAGAGGATCAATTGGAACATACTATTTATTTTGGTAGAAAAACTTGCTCTCATTGTCGTCAATTTTCTCCTGAATTGAAAGAATTTAATAACTTGATTGAAAAGAAGTTAGAGTATTATGATTTGGATGGTAAGGATTTTGATGGGGAAGCGAGAGAGTTTCTATTTAAAAAAGTCGGTATTCCAGGAACACCAACAATTTTGTATTTAAAAAATGGACATCCGATATCTGGATGGGTTGGTGGCGGAGCAACTGCCCAACAGGTGTATGATTATATGTACTCGAGAAACTCACCTAAGCAAACGGAGACAGTGAAATCTTCTGAGGAAACAGTAACTGAAAGTGTCCGTGATGAGAAAACCAGAAATGACAGCATGAGTATTAGTGACAAAGTTGTGAGTGACAGCAAAGGTATGAGTGATGAAAAAAGAACCGAAATGAAAATATCCAATGATAATCCCAATTCTAATAGTGAAAATAGTGGGAAAGTGGAGAGTACAAACTCAACTTCTGAAGCTAAAACTACTCAATCTGGCAATTTAGCAATGTTAGACAATAAGAATCAATTGGAAACTCCCAAACCTATTTTTGATGTTGCTCAAGAAAATAAAACTTCTTTAACTGATGTTAAGGGGACTGATTATGTAAGCGAATCTATTACTTCGAATGAAAAATTATTACCGAGAACAGGAGAGGAAGAAAGTTACCAACTGATTCGGCTGGCTGTCGCGTTTTTTATGACTTCTATAATGATTAAAGTGAAACAAAAAATTCATAAATAAAAATAGATGGTAAACAGGTGCAATGATATTATTTGTTTGTAATAACATATAGCTAACATTTGCCTATAGACACGAGTGAGGAAATAGATGTATTTAGTTTATATATAAAAGATTATAATTGTATATGAAATGGACTGAATGGTAAAAGGTCAAGTATTTCCGAAATGATTTCTTTTTCGATTATTTTAACGCCTCAAGATGTTTTGATGACCATTTATGATTTGGATGGAAAATTTTAAAAAATAGTAGTATACTAACCTTATTAAGGTTGTAATAGGACGAAAGTAAAAAGAGGTATTCCTCTTGAATGCAAAAACAATGTTACAATTGGCTATTATGGTTGCTTAAAAGCTTGAGCTTGTGTACTTGGAGGTAATTATGGATTTCAAAAGTTTTCTTATTGTTTTTGTTGTTAGTATGCATATTTCTTTTATTACTTATTTCATTAGGGAAAAATTTTTAAAATCTCCAAAGAAGAATAAAGATAGATCTAATTAGACAAAAAGATTTTTTATCGCTAGTTTAATCTACAGTGGAGTTTCTTTAATATTGTTTCGCCTGTCAAAACGATATGTGATAGCAGGATAAAAAATCTACAAATTAAGTTGGTATCAATACAGTGTAAAGGGCAAGTATGTTTTTCATGCTTGCTTTTTTAAATTTTTTACAATTCAAGATGTTTTGATGACCATTTGTGATTTGAGTGATCCAAGGTCAAAATGAGTGCTATACTAGCAGTGTAAAGGTTGTAGCTCAACAGACATTTAGGAGGAAATTTTATGAAGAAAAAAATATTTGTCATTTTCATCTTGTATCTAATTATGTCTATCCTTCTTTATCCGCTTAGGGAGAGTATTTGGTATCATCTATTTTATACCATAGCCTATATGATTGCGGTTATAATCTATCTTGCTTTAACTAAAAAGAAAGGAGCAAAGAAATGAAAACGTTTCTTGCTAAAAAACGGAACATCTTCCTTGCGAGATTGTTCTTAGGTCAGTTGCCTTTACTTGTCTCTACTTATCTATTTCTATCTCGTCAGTTTTTAAATTTTTCCTTGGTTTTCCAATTTCTTTTAGTGGTTATTAACTTGGCTTCGATTTTGGTTACTGTTTACCTCACTAGGGAGATGAGGATAAGAGAGTTTGAAGATGATGATTTGGTTAGTCCTAGAACCAATCAACTTATGTTCATCGGTTTGACAGGCTTTATGTCTATTATCTGTTTGTATAGAGGTATCACAGCAGGAGAATCCTATCAACAACTAATCGCTTATATTGGTGCTATTCTCTGCTTACTTATCATGCTGTTGCTCATTTGGGGCTTGAAGTATTATAAAAAGTAAGGGCTAATGAAGTTTTTACAATTTAAGATGTCTCGATGACAATTTAAGATTTGGATGAAAAACTTTAACAAATAGTGCTATACTGAAATTGTCAAAGTTGCAACGGGTGCTGCTACATTCTGTTAAAAATCGCTCTTAATTGATAATCTGGATTTGTTAGGAAAGGAGTAAATAATTATGGATAAGAAAAAGATAGTTTCGACTATAATATGTATAGTATTTCTTGTAGAGTCAGTGGATAATTTTTTTAGAGACTTAACCCCGTTATTGTTCATTTTAAATATTATTGGCCTAACTTGTTTTTTAGTGTTAATATACACTAACATAAAAGAGATGCTCTTAAATATACGTAAATGATGATTTGGTTAGTCCTAGAACCAATCAACTCATGTATATTGGCTTGACAGGCTTTATGTCTATTATCTGTTTGTATAGAGGTATCACAGCAGGAGAATCCTATCAACAACTAATCGCTTATATTGGTGCTATTCTCTGCTTACTTATCATGCTGTTGCTCATTTGGGGCTTGAAGTATTATAAAAAGTAAGGGCTAATGAAGTTTTTACAATTTAAGATTAGGATGAAAAAAAATTAATAAACAGTAATACTAAACTTGTTAAAGTTGCAACAAAATAAAAATAAAAAAACAAAAAAGTAGTATTTGTTATGAATATAAAAATGATGGAACAATTTGAGATTATGGATACTGATATGCTTGCTTGCGTTGAAGGTGGTTTTGGAGGTTGGGGAGATATGCTTTCTGCTTTATTGGGTGGGCTAGCACTGTCTCCAACTTTGGATCAATTAAATGGTAAGTGGCCTATTATACATTTTTCAAAACCATGTGGTTCTTATGGTATAGGGGGAACTCCAAACTCATGTAATGGTATTTAAAAAGGATTGAAGCTATGAAGGCAAAATATGGGAATCAAATTGTTGATGTTTGGGAAATTGGTCAAGCAACTCCTAAACCAAGTTGGGTAGAGGAAGCTTTTCAAAAAAATTATATGGTTTGGTTGGATAATCATGTGCGCATTCTAATGGCAGGTCTTAACACTTCTCTCGAAACGAATATCAAGTTTGGTCTAGTTGGAACAGTTGGAGGAGGATTCGCTGGTTATGGGATGTATGTTCTTGGTTATCCAGGTGATTATATAGATATCACCAATCATAGAGTTGTTTCTGCTAAAACATTTCACAAAAGTTATCAAATTTTAGAAAATGATTAGATATCATTTAATTGTAATGGAGAAAGCTATGAAAAAAAATATTTTAAAAAAACGGACCATCTTCCTTGCGAGATTGTTCCTAGGTCAGTTGCCCTTGATTGTCTCTACTTATCTATTTCTATCTCGTCAGTTTTTAAATTTTTCTTTAATTTTCCAATTTCTTTTAGTGGTTATTAACTTGGCTTCTATTTTGGTCACTGTTTACCTCACTAGAGAAATGAGGATAAGAAAGTTTGAAGATGATGATTTGGTTAATCCTAGAACCAATCAACTTATGTTCATTGGTTTGACAGGTTTTATGTCTATTATCTGTTTGTATAGAGGGATCGCAGCAGGAGAATTCTATCAACAATTAATTGCCTACATTGGTGCTATTCTCTGCTTGATTATCATGCTTCTGCTCATTTGGGGCTTGAAGTATTATAAAAAGTAGCTTTCTTTCCTCTTTTGTCAGGATATTTTAGTAGAAGGCTCTATTAAAAAGTTCGTGAAATAAATGAATGGAGGTATTTAATATGAAATACAGATTATTTCTTGTTATTTTCTTGAGTAGTATGTTGGATATTCTTTTAGGGACATTTTTACAAATCTCTAATGTATCGATTGGTTGGATTGTTCTCTACAGTGGATTATTTGAAGCAGGAATTTTCCTTCTTGCTAATAAAGGGGTGGCGGTAAAAATCAAGGAAGTTCACATCCAAAACCGCTTTAAATTTATTTTTGGAAAAACCTTATGGTTTCAAATTCTTTTGCTCCTCTTTTTGATGGTCAGACTTTATCTTGGTTTGGATGCGAGGTTGATTTTATTCTATGGACATATTTTCATTATCTTTAATGCCTTAATGTATCTATTATCTAGTAGTCAGGTTAGCCTTAAAAAGAACAAGCTGTCTTCTTAATCTTGCAGTAATAGAGCCTGACAAGAGGAGGTCATCATGCATAAACGCTTATTTTTCCTAGATTCCAAAACCTTAGACTGGTTGACACCTTATATTCTAGTCTTGGCTTCTGACACCATTGCTTTTAATGTTTTTGTGCTAACCTTTGTATCTGTTGTGGCCTTTTATTTCCTTAATCCCATGCTATCTTTAATGGCTATCTTCTTAGGTGCTGGTTATGTGGTCGGATTTTGGTTACTCAAATGGTTTGTTTTGGAAAGGTTAGAGCGAAAGGATGACGAGTAGGAAGTCTGTTGGGTGAGGAGGATAGTTTTATGAGAATTTTTAATAAATGTCATGCCTTGTTTTTTGGATTTTTAGTCTTTGCAATCGTTGGTGCAGCGGGTTATTCCATTAATCAAGGAGATCATTTTCAACACCAGTACACATTCATTGTTGTAAAGAGTCTCTTGCTTTTCCTTAGTTTTGGCTATGCGAAATGGTTTGATATGATTTCTTTGGGGATGTTAAGCAGGAAACAACTCTTGCTCTTCATTGGAATTTTTCTTCTCACTGTGCTGGTAAGTATTAGCTATCATGCTTTTTTCTCAGTTGTTTCTGGTGCTTCGGATCAACACCTTGAGGAAGCTAGTAAAGGACTTTCGCTTTCCTTTATTGTTAGTGCTACAGTTTTGGCACCTATCCAGGAGGAATTCATGTTTAGAGGGCTTCTTCAAGGTGCAGTTTTTGATAATTCTTGGCTGGGGCTTGTACTGACTTCCTCTCTCTTTTCTTTCATGCATGAACCTTATGATATTCCTTCGTTTTGCTATTATCTTTTCGGGGGCTTGTTGCTGGGCTTTGCTTATAAAAAGAGCCAAAACCTATGGGTTTCTACTCTAGTCCACATGTTTTACAACAGTTTGCCACTCTTAACTTATATTCAATGAAAATCAAAGAGCAAACTAGGAAACTAGCCGCAGGCTGTACTTGAGTACGGCAAGGCGACGTTGACGAGTATAAAATGGTTTGTTTTGGAAAGGTTAGAGCTAAAGGATGACTTGTAGGGAAGTTTGTTTGGTGAGGAGGATAATTTGATGGAGTTTTTTGATAAATTTCATGCCTTTTGTTTTGGATTTTTAGTACTAATAATCGTCATTACAGTTCCTTATACGATTAACCATGGGGATTTTTTTCAAAATGAGTCTGCATTGATTATTGTAAGTCTTCTAGTAACCTCTCTGAGTGTTGTTTATGCTAGAAAGTTTGAAATGATTTCTTTTGGGATGTTAAGCAGGAAACAACTTTTACTTTTCATTGCAATCTTTCTTCTAAGTGTGCTTGAGACGTTGGTTTATATTCATTTCTTCGCTATTTCTTCTGGAGCAGGAGTTCAACACTTGGCGGAAGTCAGCAGAGGAATTTCCCTGTCTTTGATTTTGACTTCCTCAGTTTTTGGCCCCATCCAGGAGGAACTCATTTTCAGAGGACTTCTTCAAGGTGCGGTTTTTGACAATTCTTGGTTAGGGCTTGTACTAACTTCCTCTCTCTTTTCTTTCATGCATGGACCTTCTAATGTCCCTTCGTTTATTTTTTATCTACTTGGGGGCTTGTTGCTGGGCTTTGCCTATAAAAAGAGCCAAAACCTATGGGTTTCTACTCTAGTCCACATGTTTTACAATGCTTGGCCACTCTTATATTATTTATAAAAATTATGAAAAGGTAAGTAGAAGACGGTGCTTACCTTTTTCTTTCTATAATGATAACCAAGCCAATCTAGAGGCTTTTCTTTGAGAATCGGGTGTGGAGCGGTTGACGAATAGGGCAAAAACTAGTAGAATAGTAAGGAAACTTTATACGGAGGAAAGAAATGGATTTGGGTGATAATGAGCTAACACTGACTCCCATACCTGGGAAAAGTGGCAAGGCTTATATGGGTAGCTATCCTGATGGGAAGCGCATCTTTGTAAAAATGAACACCTCTCCAATCCTACCTGGTCTAGCTAGAGAACAAATTGCTCCACAATTATTATGGAGTCGCCGTTTGGCAGATGGGCGTGATATGTGTGCTCAAGAATGGTTGACAGGCAAGATATTGACCCCCTATGATATGAATCGTAAACAAATCGTCAATATTTTAACCCGCCTTCATCGCTCACGTCCTTTGATGACGCAGTTGAGTCGTTTGGGCTATGCCATGGAAACACCTGTAGATTTACTGCAGTCTTGGCAAGAAACGGCTCCAGATGCTTTGCGTAAAAATCATTTTATCAGTGAAGTGATGGCTGATTTACGTCAGACTATTCCAGGATTTAGAGAGGACCATGCGACCATTGTCCATGGAGATGTACGACATAGTAATTGGATTGAGACAGACAGTGGCTTGATTTATTTGGTAGATTGGGATTCGGTTCGCTTGACCGACCGCATGTTTGATGTAGCTCATATGCTCTGCCATTATATTCCAGAACATCAGTGGAAGGAATGGTTGATCTACTACGGTTACAAGTACAATCAAACGGTATTGAATAAATTGTATTGGTACGGTCAATTGTCTTATTTGAGCCAGATTTCCAAGTATTATATGAACCAAGATTTAGAAAATGTCAATCGGGAGATTCATGGTTTGCGTCACTTCCGAGACAAGTATGGAAAGAGAAGATGAGAGTTAGAAATCGTAAAGGGGCGACAGAATTACTAGAGGCAAATCCCCAGTATGTGGTCCTCAATCCCTTAGAAGCCAAGGGGAAATGGCGGGATTTGTTCGGCAACGACAATCCCATTCATGTGGAAGTTGGAAGTGGAAAGGGTGCCTTTGTTTCAGGTATGGCCAAGCAAAATCCTGACATCAACTATATCGGGATTGATATTCAAAAGTCTGTTTTGAGCTACGCTTTGGACAAGGTGCTTGAAGTTGGAGTGCCTAACATTAAGCTCTTGTGGGTAGATGGTTCTGACTTGACTGACTACTTTGAAGACGGTGAGATTGATCGCTTGTATCTGAATTTTTCAGATCCATGGCCTAAAAAGCGTCATGAAAAGCGTCGGTTGACCTACAAGACCTTCTTGGATACCTTCAAGCGTATCTTGCCTGAAAATGGAGAAATTCATTTCAAGACGGATAACCGTGGCTTGTTTGAGTACAGTTTAGTGAGCTTTTCTCAATATGGCATGAAACTCAATGGTGTCTGGCTTGATTTACATGCTAGTGATTTTGAAGGCAATGTCATGACAGAATACGAGCAAAAATTCTCCAACAAGGGGCAGGTTATCTACCGAGTTGAGGCAGAATTTTAAGAAATAGCCTGAAATCAGGCTGTATAAGTGCTTTTGCTTTACATAAGTTGGTAAACGTGCTATACTAAGAGTAAGAATATGAGAAAGTGAGGCGGGGAAATATCTTCGCCTCTTGCTTATGAGGAGGTGGACGCAATCGCAACAATCGTAGAATTAGTCAGAGAAGTTGTAGAACCTGTCATCCAAGCACCTTTCGAGCTCGTGGATATCGAGTATGGAAAGATTGGCAGTGACATGATTCTCAGTATTTTTGTAGATAAACCTGAAGGAATTACCTTGAACGACACGGCGGACTTGACAGAAATTATCAGTCCTGTCTTAGACACCATCAAGCCAGATCCCTTCCCAGAACAATATTTCCTAGAAATCACCAGTCCAGGCTTGGAACGTCCTTTGAAAACCAAGGATGCCGTTGCTGGAGCGGTTGGGAAATACATCCATGTCGGGCTCTACCAAGCCATCGATAAGCAAAAGGTCTTTGAAGGAACCTTGTTGGCCTTCGAAGAGGACGAGTTGACCATGGAATATATGGACAAGACGCGTAAGAAAACTGTCCAAATTCCGTACAGTTTAGTATCAAAAGCACGTTTAGCAGTTAAATTATAGAAAAAGAAAGGATAGCTTTTGAGGATTCAAAAGTGAAGAAAACATGAGTAAAGAAATGCTAGAGGCCTTCCGCATTTTGGAAGAAGACAAGGGAATCAAAAAAGAAGATATCATCGACGCAGTAGTAGAGTCGCTTCGTTCCGCTTATCGCAGACGCTATGGTCAATCAGACAGCGTAGCTATTGACTTCAACGAAAAAACAGGTGACTTTACCGTTTATACTGTTCGTGAAGTGGTTGATGAAGTATTTGATAGCCGTTTGGAAATCAGCTTGAAAGATGCTCTTGCCATTAATTCAGCCTATGAACTTGGTGACAAAATCAAGTTTGAAGAAGCACCTGCTGAGTTTGGTCGTGTAGCAGCCCAATCTGCCAAGCAAACCATCATGGAAAAAATGCGCAAGCAAACACGTGCCATCACTTACAATACTTACAAAGAACATGAGCAAGAAATCATGTCTGGTACAGTAGAACGCTTTGACAACCGCTTTATCTATGTCAACCTTGGCAGCATCGAAGCCCAATTGTCAAAACAAGATCAAATTCCTGGAGAAGTTTTTGCTTCCCACGATCGTATCGAAGTTTATGTCTACAAGGTTGAAGACAACCCTCGCGGAGTGAACGTCTTTGTCAGCCGTAGCCATCCAGAAATGATCAAACGATTGATGGAGCAAGAAATTCCAGAAGTTTATGATGGAACTGTTGAAATCATGAGTGTGGCTCGTGAAGCTGGTGACCGTACGAAGGTTGCTGTTCGCAGTCATAATCCCAATGTGGACGCTATCGGTACAATCGTTGGACGTGGTGGAGCTAATATCAAGAAGATTACCAGCAAATTCCACCCAGCTCGCTACGATGCTAAAAATGACCGCATGGTACCAATCGAAGAAAATATCGACGTTATCGAGTGGGTAGCAGATCCAGCCGAATTTATCTACAATGCTATTGCTCCTGCTGAGGTTGACCAAGTTATCTTTGATGAAAACGACAGCAAACGTGCCTTGGTGGTTGTTCCAGATAACAAGCTTTCTCTTGCTATCGGTCGTCGTGGACAAAACGTGCGCTTGGCAGCTCACTTGACTGGTTACCGTATCGATATCAAGTCTGCTAGCGAATTTGAAGCCATGGAAGAAGCTGGTTCGGTAGATTTGGAAGCAGAAAACGATACTGTAGAAGAATAAAAGCTGCTAGAGGAGGGAAAGATGAAAACAAGAAAAATCCCTTTGCGCAAGTCTGTCGTGTCTAACGAAGTGATTGATAAGCGTGATTTGCTCCGCATTGTCAAGAACAAGGAAGGACAAGTCTTTATCGATCCGACAGGCAAGGCCAATGGCCGTGGCGCTTATATCAAGCTAGACAATGCAGAAGCCATAGAGGCTAAAAAGAAGAAGGTCTTTAACCGTAGCTTTGACATGGAAGTGGAAGAAAGCTTTTATGACGAGTTGATCGCTTATGTGGATCACAAAGTGAAAAGAAGAGAGTTAGGACTTGAATAAGCAAAAGATAAGCAATCTCTTGGGACTTGCTCAGCGAGCAGGGCGGATTATATCGGGTGAAGAATTGGTGGTCAAGGCCATTCAAGATGGCAAGGCCAAGATGGTCTTTCTAGCCCATGATGCTGGACCCAATCTGACCAAGAAGATTCAAGATAAAAGTCATTATTATCAAGTAGAAATTGTAACCGTGTTTTCAACACTGGAATTAAGCATAGCAGTCGGGAAATCGAGAAAGGTTTTGGCTGTGACAGATGCTGGATTTACAAAGAAAATGAGGTCTCTTATGGAATAGAAGAGGAGGACATGATTTGTCTAAGAAAAGATTGTACGAAATCGCAAAAGAACTTGGAAAAGAAAGTAAAGAAGTTGTAGCGCGTGCAAAAGAGTTGGGCTTGGATGTGAAAAGCCACTCATCAAGTGTGGAAGAAGCTGTCGCTGCAAAAATCGCTGCCAGCTTTAAGCCTGCAGCTGCTCCGAAAGTAGAAGCAAAACCTGCAGCACCAAAAGCAAGTGCAGAAAAGAAAGCTGAAAAATCTGAGCCAGCTAAACCAGCTGTAGCCAAGGAAGAGGCAAAACCTGCAGTCCCAAAAGCAAGTGCAGAAAAGAAAGCCGAAAAGTCTGAACCAGTAAAACCAGCTGTAGCTAAGGAAGAAGCAAAACCTGCAGCACCAAAAGCAAGTACAGAAAAGAAAGCCGAAAAATCTGAGCCAGCTAAACCAGCTGTAGCCAAGGAAGAGGCAAAACCTGCTGAGCCAGTCGCTCCTAAAACAGAAAAAGTAGCAGCTAAACCGCAAAGTCGTAATTTCAAGGCTGAGCGTGAAGCTCGTGCCAAAGAACAGGCAGAACGACGCAAGCAAAATAAGGGCAATAACCGTGACCAACAAAAGGGAAATCATCAAAAGAATGATAACCGTAATGGTGGAAAACAAGGTCAAGGCAACCGCGACAATCGTCGCTTTAATGACCAAGTTAAGAAACAGCAAGGCCAGCAAAATCGTGGAAATGAGCGTCGTCAACAAGAGGACAAACGTCCAAATCAAGCGGCTCCACGTATTGACTTTAAAGCCCGTGCAGCAGCCCTCAAAGCAGAGCAAAATGCAGAGTATGCACGTTCAAGTGAGGAACGCTTCAAACAGTATCAGGCTGCTAAAGAAGCCTTGGCTCAAGCTAACAAACGCAAGGAACCAGAGGAAATCTTTGAAGAAGCGGCTAAGTTAGCTGAACAAGCGCAACAAGCACAGCAAGTTCAAGCAGTGGTTGAAGTCGTCCCTGAGAAAAAAGAACCTGCAGTGGATACACGTCGTAAAAAACAAGCTCGACCAGACAAAAATCGTGACGATTATGATCACGAAGAAGATGGTCCTAGAAAACAACAAAAGAATCGAAGTAGTCAAAATCAAGTGAGAAATCAAAAGAATAGTAACTGGAATAACAACAAGAAGAACAAAAAAGGCAATAACAAGAACAATCGTAATCAGACTCCAAAACCTGTTACAGAGCGTAAATTCCATGAATTGCCAACAGAATTTGAATATACAGATGGTATGACCGTTGCGGAAATCGCAAAACGTATCAAACGTGAACCAGCTGAAATCGTTAAGAAACTTTTCATGATGGGTGTCATGGCCACACAAAACCAATCATTGGATGGAGAAACCATCGAACTCCTCATGGTGGATTATGGTATCGAAGCCAAACAAAAGGTTGAAGTGGATAATGCCGACATCGAACGTTTCTTTGTCGAAGATGGTTATCTCAATGAAGATGAATTGGTTGAGCGTCCACCAGTTGTAACTATCATGGGACACGTTGACCACGGTAAAACAACCCTCCTAGATACTCTTCGTAACTCACGTGTTGCGACAGGTGAAGCAGGTGGTATCACTCAGCATATCGGTGCCTACCAAATCGTGGAAAATGGTAAGAAGATTACCTTCCTTGATACACCAGGACACGCGGCCTTTACATCTATGCGTGCGCGCGGTGCTTCTGTTACCGATATTACGATTTTGGTCGTAGCTGCAGATGACGGGGTTATGCCTCAGACAATTGAAGCCATCAACCACTCAAAAGCAGCCAACGTTCCAATCATCGTAGCTATCAACAAGATTGATAAACCAGGTGCTAACCCAGAACGCGTTATCGGTGAATTGGCAGAGCATGGTGTTATGTCAACTGCTTGGGGTGGAGATTCTGAATTTGTTGAAATCTCAGCTAAATTCAACCAAAATATCGAAGAATTGTTGGAAACAGTCCTTCTTGTGGCTGAAATCCAAGAACTCAAGGCAGACCCAACAGTGCGTGCTATCGGTACAGTTATCGAAGCGCGCTTGGATAAAGGAAAAGGTGCAGTCGCAACCCTTCTTGTTCAACAAGGTACCTTGAATGTCCAAGATCCAATCGTTGTCGGAAACACCTTCGGTCGTGTCCGTGCTATGACTAATGACCTTGGACGTCGTGTTAAGGTTGCTGGACCATCAACACCAGTCTCTATCACAGGTTTGAACGAAGCGCCGATGGCGGGTGACCACTTTGCTGTTTACGAGGATGAAAAATCTGCGCGTGCGGCTGGTGAAGAGCGTGCCAAACGTGCCCTCATGAAACAACGTCAAGCTACCCAACGTGTCAGCCTTGAAAACCTCTTTGATACCCTTAAAGCTGGTGAACTCAAATCAGTTAACGTTATCATCAAAGCCGACGTACAAGGTTCTGTTGAAGCCCTTTCTGCCTCACTTCAAAAAATCGATGTGGAAGGTGTTAAAGTTACCATCGTCCACTCAGCAGTCGGTGCCATCAACGAATCAGACGTAACTCTTGCCGAAGCTTCAAATGCCTTTATCGTTGGTTTCAACGTACGCCCTACACCACAAGCTCGTCAACAAGCAGAAGCTGATGATGTGGAAATCCGTCTTCACAGCATTATCTACAAGGTTATCGAAGAGATGGAAGAAGCCATGAAAGGGATGCTTGATCCAGAATTCGAAGAAAAAATTATCGGTGAAGCAGTTATCCGTGAAACCTTCAAAGTGTCTAAAGTGGGAACTATCGGTGGATTCATGGTTATCAACGGTAAGGTTACTCGTGATTCTAAAGTCCGTGTTATCCGTGATGGTGTCGTTATCTATGATGGCGAACTCGCAAGCTTGAAACACTACAAAGACGACGTTAAAGAAGTTACAAACGGTCGTGAAGGTGGATTGATGATCGATGGCTATAATGATATCAAGATGGATGATGTGATTGAGGCCTATGTCATGGAAGAAATCAAGAGATAAGATTTTTGCTCCTTTCTTAGGTGGTGAGGGACGCAAGCAAACCGATGGTTTCATTGCTTATTTTTGAGCCTAGGGTCTCAAAAATCCCCTGTGATGGGACTGATAAATCAGTTCCATCACTTTCACCACAGCGAAAGAAGCGGATGAGTTCAAATTGAACTTCGTTTCAATTTGAACTGAAAATCAATAAGTTTAAAAATAGCTAGGTCTGCTGGCCTAGCTTTTGGTTCAAAGTAGAGAAAGGAATATCATGGCAAATCATTTCCGTACGGATCGTGTGGGCATGGAAATCAAGCGTGAAGTCAATGAGATTTTGCAAAAGAAAGTCCGTGATCCGCGTGTCCAAGGTGTGACCATCACAGATGTTCAGATGCTAGGTGACTTGTCTGTTGCCAAGGTTTACTACACCATTCTGAGTAACCTTGCTTCGGATAATCAAAAAGCCCAAGTTGGACTTGAAAAAGCAACTGGTACCATCAAACGTGAACTTGGTCGCAATTTGAAATTGTACAAAATCCCAGATTTGACCTTCGTCAAAGACGAGTCCATCGAGTATGGGAACAAGATTGACGAGATGCTACGCAATCTGGATAAGAACTAAAGAAGAGGGGCAACCCTCTTTTTTGGTGGAGAAAATAGGTGGAATTTGAAATGGAAAAATATTCTTTTAACTAGAATTCTGTATTTTTAAAGGTTAGCTAAATAGAAAATGCTTTTTTTTTTAGCAAATATGATATGATGATTTCATAAATAAAAGGAGATTCTATCAATGAATAATATAAAAAAAGTTTGTCGTTTAGCTTTGCTATGTCTTTCCGTTTCTACTCTAGTTGCTTGTAGTTCTCTATCTGAAAAAACAAGTAGCTCTTCTAGTGAGAATCAAACAGAAGCTTCATCTAGTAGTTCTGAAAAGAAAGGGTTGCTTGCCAAAGCAAAAGAAAAACTCAGTTCAGGTGATTTTAACCCACAAGATGTTAGTGATGCGACAATTGAGTCTATAAAAACTTATGAAGATTACTTGATTATGAATGAGAAAATAATCGATAATTACTATACAGAAGCAGACGAAGCCTTTAAAGGAACTGTTTTAGAAGATAGCGCTGCTATCCAAGAACTAAAAGATAGCACTAAAAAAGAGATGGAAGATTTGAAAAAACAATATGGTCCACTCAAGAAAGCACCGATTCAAGGGAAAGAAGAAGTTATTAAGGCTCTAAAAGATTATCGTGATAATCTACATGAGCAAGTGGAGCAGTGGAAAGCTAGTCTTTAATAGGAAGAGTGGAGTTCAATATGGATTATCAATTATTGCCACATGAATACATGGTTATGAATAGTGACCATGTGAGTTTTGGGAAAAATGGTTTGTCTACAGATGAATTAATTTTAACGAATCTACACTTAATATATATCAAAAAAGGTTTATGGGGAGGAAAAAAAGATCAAGTTACCATACCCATTAACCAGATTAAAATTTTTGAAGGGAAACCTCAAGTTTCAGTAACCAAAACCAATGGTGTGAAACGGCTGGAAATTTATTATAATGGCGGACAAGCTATCTTTGCATTTAATAATACTAAGGATACTGACAAGTGGGCTAGAAACATTATTAAATTGATGTCAGGTGATACAAGCAATTTTGAAACCTTGGGAGATAGCAGCTTATTTGGAGCAGATGTTTTGGCAGAAACATTTAAGGATACATTTGACACTTTTAAAGCAGGGCTTGGGATTAAGGATGCAGAGCCAGAAAAGATTTCAACCAAGTGTAGCTTTTGTGGAGCACCTTTGTCAGGTCAAGTGAAGCAAACAGTGAGATGTGCCTATTGTGATATGGAGCAGAGTTTATAAGGGGGCAATTAAATGGGGTTGATAAAAGCAATCACAGATTCTATCGGTGGGACATTTGCAGATCAGTGGAAAGAAATTATCACAGTTCAAGCTTTTGATGAACATACAGCTGTAAGTCCAGGTATTGTGCAAGAAAGTAATAATGGTAGGGGTGTCAATACGAAGGGATCTGTCGGTGTTATTTCCAACGGATCCAAGATTTTTATTCCAGAAAATACTGCTGCCTTTATCTTTAGTCAATCTGGTATCGAGGAAATTATTATAGAACCAGGTGGATATGAATACCAAAATGGTGAGAGCAGTGTTTTTAACGGTGATGGATTGAAAAAGTCACTGTTTGACAATGTTGTTAATCGTGTTGGATTCGGTGGCCAAAGTGATCAGCAAAAACAGATTTGCTTTGTTAATTTGAGAGAAATTCGTGATATTAAATTTGGGACTCGTGGCCCAGTCATGTATAACGATTTGTTTTATGGGACAGATTTAGAAGTACGTGCTTTTGGAACATTTTCTATCCAAATTACAGATGCTAAGCAATTTATCAGAAACTTTCTTCCTGCCAATGTGACTTATTATACCTTTGATAGCGCTCAAGCTAGGTCACAAATAGTAACAGAATTTCTTCAATCTTTTATTGTTGCACTTAATTCTTTGTCAACAACTTATCGTATTTCACAATTACCCTCACAAGCTTCAGTTCTTGCAACCCAAGTATCGAATGATGGACAGTATGCAGGGACTTGGAAAGAACGTTTTGGATTTGAGATTGTAAAAGTTGCCATTGCTAATATTGAGTTCTCACCAGAATCTAAGGAATTGGTTAAACAATTTTCATCAAATAAGATGAATTTAAAAGCTTATGATGATGTATCGCAGAAAGCTTCTAATATTGCAGCACAACAAAAAATTGCATCAGGAGTGGAGCAACATGGTCTAGGTGATGGTGCAGGGATGATATTTGGAATGAATATGGCTCAAAGTTTGGATGAAAAAGCCATGAAACCAAGTTTATCATTAGATGAACAAATCGAAGCCCTTACAAAACTAAAATCTCTTTTAGATGCAGGGATACTATCTCAGGAAGAATTTGATCGAAAGAAAAAAGAAATTATGGATTTATAAAATGAAACTCGAAAGTTCATAGTTAGTGTGTATTCAAGGAACATTTTAGATGAAACAATAATAGACTATCGTTCACAGATAGAATATCATGTTGTAAAGGTAGGAGTTGAATATTCGAGCTGTCTCTACAAAGACTATTAAAAATCTTTAACAAATAAGTTGCTAAGGATTTTGATTTTTTGTCTAAAAGAATAAGGAGTTTTTGAAAATTTTTGAGGGGAATTTGAAACATACTTTAAAAGAGTATGCTATCATAGAATATAACTTACAGAAGTAAAAGGAGTTTGTATATGGCTGAACAAGACTTAGCTATGCAAGTATTACAACAAGTGGTAAAACTACCTGTTGTTAAGGTTGATCGTTCGAAATTTTTAGTAGATAAGTTTTCCAAAGAATTGGATCCACAGGACGTTCCTACTTTATTAGAACAAGGCCCAACGTCTCTCTTATCTCAAGAAATATTAGATCGAGTGGCTAATGCCTGTATTAGGGATAATGTTTTATTAGCGAGTGGAACTTCTGTTTTGGCAGGATTACCTGGAGGGCTTGCTATGGCAATTACCATTCCAGCTGATGTGGCTCAATTTTATGGTTTCTCTCTGAAATTGGCTCAAGAATTAGGTTATATTTATGGTTATGAGGATCTTTGGGCTTCACGCGATGAGTTGAGTGAAGATGCTCAAAATACCCTCTTGCTTTATCTAGGCGTCATGTTGGGGGTAAATGGAACCGCTGCCTTGCTACGTGCTGGTGGTATAACAATTGCCAAACAGGTAATGAAAACAGTACCTAATAAAGCGTTAACAAAGACGCTTTGGTACCCTATTTTGAAAAAAGTCTTAAGAATATTTGGTGTGAATCTGACCAAGGGAGGGCTAGCCAAAGGAATGGGGAAATTCATTCCTATCTTGGGTGGTATCATTTCAGGTGGTTTAACCTTTGCAACTATGAAACCAATGGGGGAAAGCTTGCAGAAAGAATTGTCCAAGCTAGTCAACTATAGTGAAATTCAATATCAAGAAGATGTTGAAACAATCCGAAAAGAGGCTGAAATCATCGAAGGAGAGTGATATGGGACTCATAAAAGTTCTAGCTAAAACTTACGGGAATTACTTTTTAACCATGCAAGGTGTAAAAGTGATGAAAACGATAAAGAAAGATGACCATGCCGTTGTCGGTCTGGGAAAACTCTTTATTGCAGACAAGCTAATGGATACGGCTCGGTGGCTCATTAAGCCAGAGGATAACAAATGAAATTTTTCTGGGGACTTCTTGCCATTATTTTTATTAAACCGATTATTGGAATTGTGAAATTCCTGTGGATGATTATCTCTTTTGCAGTCCAATTGCTGTTTTACAAGATGGTATTTAAGATATTGGATTGGCTCTTTAAACTTATTTAGATAGTAATCCAAGTCGTGGGGAACTAGCAAGTCTTGTACTGCTAGTTTTTTAATCTCTTTCCTTATGGTATAATAAAATAAATAATATCATTTATAAACGATAATGGAGGTCGTCATGGATAATATCATCGATGTGTCAATTCCTGTTGCAGAAGTGGTGGATAAGCATCCAGAAGTCTTGGAAATCCTAGTGGAGCTGGGTTTTAAACCCCTTGCTAATCCCTTGATGCGTAATACTATCGGTCGCAAAGTATCGCTTAAGCAGGGGTCTAAGCTGGAAGGAACTCCTATGGATAAGATTGTCCGCACACTGGAGGCGAATGGCTACGAAGTGATTGGATTAGACTAATGGCAGATGAACGGATTCATGTCCTACGGGATATTTTGTTAGAATTGCATAATGGCGCCTCTCCTGAGTCGGTTCAGGAGCGTTTTGATGCGACCTTTACAGGCGTTTCAGCCATCGAGATTTCTCTCATGGAGCATGAGCTGATGAACTCAGACTCAGGTGTCACCTTTGAAGATGTCATGGAACTCTGTGATGTTCATGCCAATCTTTTTAAAAATGCTGTTAAGGATGTCGAAGTTGCAGATACCGAGCATCCAGGTCACCCAGTTCGGGTATTTAAAGAAGAAAATCTGGCTCTCCGTGCGGCCTTGATTCGCATTCGGAGATTGCTAGATACCTACGAATCTACGAAAGATGAAGAGATGCTGGCGGAGATGCGTAAAGGCTTGGTGCGTCAGATGGGACTTTTGGGGCAATTTGACATCCACTACCAACGTAAGGAAGAACTTTTCTTTCCTATCATGGAGCGCTATGGACACGATTCACCTCCCAAAGTTATGTGGGGAGTGGATGACCAGATTAGGGGACTCTTTCAAACAGCTTTAGCGACAGCCAAGTCACTACCAGAAGTGTTGATTAGCAGTGTAAAAGAAACTTTTGAAGCCTTTGCGACAGAGTTTGAAAGTATGATTTTTAAGGAAGAGTCCATCCTTCTCATGATTCTCCTTGAGTCCTTCACCCAAGATGACTGGCTTCAGATTGCGGAGGAGAGTGACGCCTATGGCTATGCCATCATCCGTCCGTCAGAAAAATGGGTGCCAGAAAGACAGAGCTTTGTTGAGGAAGATAGTGCAGGGGAGCCTGTACAGCTAGATACGGCAGAAGGTCAAGTTCAGCAAGTGATCGATACGCCAGAAGGACAGTTTACCATTACCTTTACTCCTAAGGAAAAGGAAGCAGTGTTGGATCGCCATAGTCAGCAGTCTTTTGGGAATGGCTATCTATCGGTCGAGCAGGCCAATCTCATCCTCAATCACCTCCCTATGGAGATTACCTTTGTCAATAAAGACGATATTTTCCAGTATTACAATGACAATACGCCAGCTGATGAGATGATTTTCAAACGGACACCGTCTCAAGTTGGGCGCAATGTTGAACTTTGTCATCCACCTAAGTACTTGGACAAGGTCAAAACCATCATGAAGGGGCTTCGTGAAGGGGTCAAGGATAAGTATGAAATGTGGTTCAAGTCTGAGTCGCGAGGAAAGTTTGTCCACATCACCTATGCCGCAGTGCACGATGAAGAGGGAGAATTCCAAGGGGTGCTGGAGTATGTTCAGGACATTCAGCCTTACCGTGAGATTGATACGGACTATTTCCGTGGATTAGAATAAGGAGAAAAAATGAGTTACGAACAAGAATTTATGAAGGAATTTGAAACTTGGGTCAATACCCAGATTATGATTAACGACATGGCGCATAAGGAAAGTCAAAAAGTCTACGAAGAGGACCAAGACGAGCGTGCCAAAGATGCCATGATTCGCTACGAAAGCCGCTTGGATGCCTATCAGTTCTTGCTTGGAAAATTTGAAAATTTCAAAGCAGGGAAGGGATTCCATGATTTGCCAGAAGGCTTGTTTGGTGAGAGAAATTATTAAACGAGATAGATTCTTGATTTTTTACTAAAATCTTGATAGAATATTTATATTAAATCCTTGTCAGAGCAGGGGTTTTTTATTGAAAGGATTTTATCATGTCAAAGAAACTCAATCGTAAAAAACAATTACGAAATAGCCTCCGTCGCGCAGGTGCCTTTTCAAGTACTGTGACTAAGGTTGTAGAAGAGACAAAAAAAGTCGTGAAACGTGCAGAACAGTCAGCAAGCCAAGCTGGTAAGGCTGTTTCTAAAAAAGTTGAGCAAGCAGTAGAAGCTACCAAAGAGCAAGCTCAAAAAGTAGCCAATTCTGTAGAAGATTTTGCAGCAAACTTGGGTGGACTTCCACTTGATCGTGCCAAAACTTTCTATGATGAAGGAATTAAGTCTGCGTCAGATTTCAAAAACTGGACTGAAAAAGAACTCCTTGCCTTGAAAGGAATCGGCCCAGCCACCATCAAGAAATTGAAGGAAAATGGAATCAAGTTCAAGTAATATTTCTTGTCCCTTGCATTTCCGAAAAAATCTTGCTACAATAGAGCCATTAGAGGTGTTTTGAATCCCGCATTTTACAGAAAGTGGCGGTGCTGAGAAGTCCACAAATGTGTCAAAACTAGTTGCTAATGGATGAAAAATTGAAATAAAAGTGTCTTTTTGTTTTAAAGACGAGAGTTGCGGGCAACTGCCCGAAATTGGGTGGTACCGCGGATAAACACATTCGTCCCTGTCATGTAGATGGCAGGGGCGATTTTTTGTAGAAAGCGAGGTATAAGGATGACAAGAACTGAACTGCCAGAACGCTTGGAAACAGAACGTCTCGTTTTACGAGTCCGTACTGTGGCGGATGCTGAGGACATCCATGCTTACGCCAGTCTCCCAGAAGTCTCTTACCCAGCTGGCTTTCTACCCGTCAAGACCTTGGAAGATGAGATTTATTATCTAGAACATATCCTTCCCGAGCGTAATCAAAAGGATAATCTTCCAGCAGGCTACGGAATTATCGTTAAAGGAGCCGATACAATCATTGGTTCTGTCGATTTCCCCCGTCGCTACGAAGACGATGTACTGGAGATTGGCTATACCTTGCATCCAGACTATTGGGGTCGAGGCTATGTACCAGAAGCAGCGCGAACTTTGATTGACCTAGGCTTTAAAGAATTAGGTCTTCACAAGATTGAGCTAACTTGTTTTGGCTCCAATGTCCAAAGTCAACGAGTCGCAGAGAAACTTGGATTTACCCTTGAAACTCGTATAAGGGATAGAAAAGATGCTCAAGGCAACCGCTGTGATGATTTGAGATATGGCTTGCTGAGGAGTGAGTGGGAGGTGAATTGATGCATCTTTTCATCATTGGTGCTCCAGCCTCAGGAAAAATGACGATTGGTCAAGAACTGTCTCGACTGACGGATGCTACCCTCTTTTATAACCATCAAGCCATCGATTTTGCACTAGAAATCTATCAGGATTATACAGAGGAGATGTGGGAATTTGTTCGTGGAATTACCTTTTCTTTCCTTGGAGCAAGTGCAAGAAATCAGCGATCAGTAATTTTAACTGACGTAATTGATTTTTCAAATCATTACCAACTGATGTATTTAAAGCAAATTCAGGATTTGTTGAATGACTATCATCAAGAGATTCTGTTTGTTGAGTTGGAAACAAGTCTTGAAGAGCGTTTACGTCGAAATCGAACGGAGAACCGGTTGAAGCACAAGCCCTTGAAACGACATATTGAGGTATCTGAAAGAGAAATTTTAGAGACAGCTGAAACACTTCAATTAAATTCCCAACATCAACCGAATGAGTTGCACCACTACTTTAAAATAAATAATACGAATCTGTCTGCAGAAGAAGCTGCTAAGCAGATTCAAAATAAAATGAACAAAATAGAGAAAGGACAAACACATATCTAAACAACTTCATGAAGACGTTCTCAAGACTCAAGAAGTTCAAAAGTCTCAATCTTTTTCGTTCGTGATTCCCACCACCAAACGTTACTGCTAAACTCTATCTTGGTCACGCTTTGGGGGGACAACCTTCAAAGCAAACGAATCACAAAAAAGCTGAGATTTACCATTAAAGCCTGTATCCGAGACCGTAAGAATATCCAATACAGCAGAGGTAGAGTCGAATCTATTGAAGGATGAATTAGAGGAGAAAATAGATGGCTAAAAAGAAAAATAGAAAAAAGAATTAAAACGCCAGCAAAAGTTGGATATCAAAGTTATTTCTGAAGAAGAGGCTGCTTGGACAGAAATAATGGCTAAAAAACCAACTTTTGTAGAACGTCGGACTATTCAAAATTTCGATGAACTACATACAGCAGTGATGCAATATGCTGATGAACACGGAGAGTATCCAGATGTTCAACTAATCAATTACCAACTGAAAAATAGGATTTTTGATTAGAATCAGGACCATGCTTTATTTAGAGAAGCTATGCATACTCCAAATACACAGAAGCGAAATGAACTGTTAAAACAAGTTTTAAAGATCAATCCAGATTATTTTGCGGCTGATTTTCACCCATTCTTATCAGAGGTTGAAGATTTTGATTTACCAACCTTTAGATTAGATTTAGGAGGCAAAGATTGAAATTAATGTATTATTTTAATACTGACAATAGATTGAGGAATCTTTTTGCTCAAACTTGGAAAATACTTATGTATGCGCTAACGTATTTTCCAATAATATCTCTAATTATATTCTGTCTTACCGATTTTAAATTAGTTATAATTTTACAATTTGCCTTGATACTAATATATGTGTTTAACTATAAAAATCGATTTAATAAGTTTAGAGTTTTTCTTACTAAAAGTACTAAATCTTTAGCTTTTATGCACGCATGGGATGGAATATTTTGCGGAATCTTGACTTACATTCTTTATAACCTAAATCTAGTTGAATCAACTTTAATCAACTTATCTCAATATTTTTTTACTAGTTATGGCATAAGTAAAAATCACATAAATAACTGGCTTATCATTGTAATACTTTTAATATTACCATTGGTATTATCTGTTATAAAAACTATAATATCAATCAAGATATTTAAAAAAGTTAATAAAATAGATATCTCCAAGGGAAAGACACTATGGAATGTATATGCCACGATGCTTATTAATTCGTTTTTATGGTATTATATCTATATTTATTACTTTATTTCTAAAGCTATTGATTTTCATTCCGATTTAATAACTGACATTTTTATATTTAATTCATTTATTGCGCTTTATTTAATATTCTGGTGGATAATTCATAATCTAATTAGATATGGTGCAAAAGATACCAAAGAAGTAATAGCATCATGGCTAACTGGAACAATCTGTATATTGTTGTTAGCAATATTTAATCAAGTTGAAAATGAATTAATAAATGCTTTAACCTGGTTTTTGCCAATATTAATTCCTAGTCTAATTGGAGAAATAAATTCTCAATTTGATACAAAAAAATATAAGAAAAAACCAATAAGAACTGAGAAAATGGATAGACACCTCTATCGAACTCAACTATATAGTTTTCTTACTCTATTAATGTTGAGTATTATTCCAAAGTTAACCGAAATTATTTGGGGGTTAAAGATTAAGATGAAATTGGTCGAATTTATAACTCCCGCAGCTGATTGGATGTCTGAATTATTTGCCTCAACTATAATTATTTTCGTTTGTTTCATATTATCATTAGTTATTGGGAAGGCTATAATTTGGTTATTACAGTATTTCTATTTAAACACCCATAATGGATATTACGTGTATCGTGACAACATGCACAGTGTATTAATAAATCGTAGATATAAAAGAAATATTCATAAAAGGAGAAAAAATAATGTCTAATCAACTTTCACCTAAATACACTCCATCCTATGGTTAGGCTGGTCGTTACCAAAAATGCCTTGATACGGATGTTTTCAAGCCGTCAGGAGATCAAAAGGCTAAGCCTTATTCAATCGTGATTACCACCACCAAACGTAACTAGAAAACTCTACCTTGATTAAGCTTGGAGTACATTCTTCAAAGTAAACGAATCACAAAGAAACTGGGATTTCCCATTCAAGCCTGTATCCGAGGCTGTAAGAATATCCAATACAGCAGAGGTAGAGTTTGATCTATTGAAGAATGAGTTAGAGGAGAAAATAGATGGCTAAAAAGAAAAATAGAAAAAAAGAATTAAAACGCCAGCAAAAGTTAGATATTAAAGTTATTTCTGAAGAAGAGGCTGCTTGGACGGAAATTATGGCCAAAAATCCAACTTTTGTAGAACGTCGGACCATTCAAAATTTCGATGAACTGCATACAGCAGTGATGCAATATGCTGATGAACACGGAGAGTATCCAGATGTCCAGCTAATCAATTACCAACTGAAAAATAGGACTTTTGATTGGAATCAGGATCATGCTTTATTTAGAGAAGCTATGCATACTCCAAATACACAGAAGCGAAATAAACTGTTAAAACAAGTTTTAAAAATCAATCCAGATTACTTTGCTGCTGATTTTCACTTATTCTTATCAGAGGTTGAAGACTTTGATTTGTCAACCTTTAAAAAAGTATTGGATTTTGAAGTTCTAGTTTTAGAAAAATGGAAAATGAATGGATACAATAGTTGGAATTATTTTGAAGCACGCCCTATCCTGTCTGCTCTGATGTTTCTGATTGAGTATTATATGATGGAGAACTTCAATTCTAAGTCTATGGAATTGATTGACCTATATTTGAGTAAGCGACCAGAACGGTTTCCTCCTAATTTTGTCTTCTGTATGCTTTCCTTGTATCATATCACCGGTCAGGAGCTAAAGGTTGAGCGTTTCTATCGTGAAGAATTAAATAAAGGAAAGCGGGATGATACCATCCTTATTCATGCCATCATCTCTGCTTTTTCTCAAGGAAAAATTGAGGAAGCCAGTCAGCTATTTGTAAAATTAGTGGAAATCAATGATGAAGCTGTTGAATTCTTCATAGAGAAAGACTGGCAATTCAATATTTTAGACATTGAAGAACAAGAATGCTATTGTCCAAATTCAGTTGAATCGCTACAAGCTAGTTTGTATCCTCTGCTTGACTATTTACAAGAAAATATTATCTTAACAGAATTTTTAACAAAAGAAGCCAAGAAATTCCGTCGTAAACCAGTATTTTCGAATCATTCCAGTATGATAAAAAATTTATCCAAGGTCACAGACTGGTACTCATTTATGAGCGAGGAAAAAATGAAGGGAATCCGGATGGATCTTGTTCGCATCTTTGTTGAAAATGGGATTCGTACATCTTCAGATTTCAAAAAATGGACTGAAAAAGAAGTTCTCGCTTTGAAGGGAATTGGTCCCGTAACCGTTAAAAAGCTGAAAGAAAACGGCATAAAGTTTAAGAAAGAGAAGTAATTGTTTATGGAAGGGGGGAGGTGAAATTGTCTTGAATGAAATTTCTAATTTCATCCTGTATACTACACCAAATGGCGACGTTCAGCTAGATATCCTTTTACAAGATGAAAATCTTTGGTTGACTCAAAAAGGTCTTGCAGAGCTCTTTGGAGTTGAACGAAGTGTCATTACAAAGCACTTAAAAAACATTTATGATAGTGGTGAGTTGGATAAGGTGTCAACTTGTGCAAAATTTGCACAGGTTCAACAAGAGGGGAATAGAGCTGTCAGGCGTGAACTTGAATATTACAATCTGGATGCTATCATTTCAGTTGGCTATCGAGTAAACTCCAGTAAGGCTACTCAATTTAGAATTTGGGCAACCAAGACTTTGAAAGAATTTATCATCAAAGGTTTTGTTTTGAATGATGAACGCTTGAAACAAGGACAGACAGTTTTCGGACAAGATTATTTCCGTGAGCTTTTAGAACGGATTCGCTCTATTCGTTCTAGCGAGCGCCGAATCTATCAACAAATCACGGATATCTTTGCTGAATGTGCCATAGATTATGATAGAAACTCAGATATTACTAAAAACTTCTATGCTATGGTGCAAAATAAATTTCATTATGCAATTACTGGAAATACTGCTGCAGAAATTATCTATCAGCAAGCCGATGCTAGTAAAGAAAAAATGGGATTAACTACTTGGAAGAATGCACCTGATGGACGAGTTCTCAAATCAGATGTAACGGTGGCTAAAAACTATTTGCAAGAAAAAGAAATTCGACAACTAGAGCGAACTGTTACAGCCTATTTTGATTATATCGAGGGTTTGGTTGAGCGCCGTAACACTTTTACCATGCGAGGATTGGCAGATAGTATTGATCGTTTTCTATCTTTTAATGAGTACGAAATTTTAGAAGGAAAAGGAAGTATTTCCAAGAAAAAAGCAGACTCAAAAGCCATCCAGGAGTATGAAAAATTTAACCGAACTCAAAAAATTCTATCGGACTTTGATAAACATATTATTAAGATAATGAGAGAAAGTTAATGTAAAATTTTCACTATTTCTTTGCTTATAAAAGATAGTGAGAAAACAAGATGAGTTGAATCAAAGTCTATCTCCTACATACTTAATTTTATTTAAAGATATTAACTAGAAAGGACAAACACATGTCTAAAGAACTTTCACCTAAATACAATCCAGCCGAGGTTGAGGCTGGTCGTTACCAAAAATGGCTTGATGCGGATGTTTTCAAGCCTTCTGGCGATCAAAAGGCTAAGCCTTATTCAATCGTGATCCCACCACCAAACGTAACTGGTAAACTTCACCTTGGTCACGCTTGGGATACAACTTTGCAGGATATCATCATCCGTCAAAAACGTATGCAAGGTTTTGATACCCTTTGGCTTCCAGGGATGGACCACGCGGGGATTGCCACTCAGGCTAAGGTTGAGGAGCGCTTGCGTGGTGAGGGCATCAGCCGCTATGACCTCGGTCGTGAATCTTTCTTGACGAAGGTCTGGGAATGGAAAGACGAATATGCCACTACTATCAAGGAACAATGGGGCAAGATGGGGCTCTCTGTAGACTACTCTCGTGAGCGTTTCACTCTTGATGAGGGTTTGTCAAAAGCCGTTCGAAAAGTCTTTGTGGACCTTTACAAGAAAGGCTGGATCTACCGTGGTGAGTTTATCATCAACTGGGACCCAGCTGCTCGTACAGCCCTTTCTGATATCGAAGTAATCCACAAGGATGTCGAAGGTGCCTTCTACCACATGAACTACATGCTAGAAGATGGCTCACACGCCCTTGAAGTGGCAACAACTCGTCCTGAGACTATGTTTGGGGACGTTGCCGTTGCGGTCAATCCAGAAGACTCACGCTACAAGGACTTGATTGGTAAAAACGTCATCCTTCCAATTGCTAATAAATTAATCCCAATCGTTGCCGACGAACATGCCGATCCCGAGTTTGGTACTGGTGTTGTTAAAATCACTCCTGCCCATGATCCAAACGACTTCTTGGTCGGCCAACGCCACAACTTGCCACAAGTTAACGTGATGAACGACGACGGAACTATGAACGACTTGGCCTTTGAATTTGTAGGTATGGACCGTTTCGAAGCTCGTAAGGCGGTCGTTGCTAAGTTGGAAGAAATCGGTGCCCTCGTTAAAATCGAAAAACGTGTCCACAGTGTTGGTCACTCAGAGCGTACAGGTGTTGTGGTTGAACCACGCTTGTCTACGCAATGGTTCGTCAAGATGGACCAATTGGCCAAGAATGCCATTGCCAACCAAGACACAGATGATAAGGTAGAATTCTACCCACCTCGTTTCAATGATACCTTCCTCCAATGGATGGAAAATGTCCACGACTGGGTCATCTCTCGTCAGCTCTGGTGGGGTCACCAAATCCCTGCTTGGTATAATGCTGAGGGTGAAATGTATGTCGGTGAAGAAGCTCCCGAAGGTGACGGATGGACTCAGGACGAAGACGTCTTGGATACTTGGTTTAGTTCTGCCCTTTGGCCATTCTCAACCATGGGCTGGCCTGATGTCGACTCAGCAGACTTCAAACGTTATTATCCAACATCAACTTTGGTGACTGGTTATGATATTATCCCGTTCTGGGTATCTCGAATGATTTTCCAAGGTTTGGAATTTACTGGCAAGTCGCCATTCAAAAATGCCTTGATTCATGGTCTCATTCGTGATGAGCAAGGACGCAAGATGTCGAAATCTCTTGGTAACGGGATTGATCCAATGGATGTTATTGATAAGTACGGAACAGATAGCCTTCGTTGGTTCCTTTCAAACGGTTCTGCACCAGGGCAAGATGTGCGCTTCTCTTACGAGAAAATGGATGCTTCATGGAACTTCATTAACAAAATTTGGAACATCTCTCGCTACATTCTCATGAACAATGAAGGTTTGACTCTTGAGCAAGCAACTGCCAATGTGGAAAAAGTTGTTAACAAGGAAGCTGGAAATGTCACTGACCGCTGGATTCTCCACAACCTCAATGAAACTATCGGCAAAGTCACTGAAAACTTTGACAAGTTTGAGTTTGGTGTAGCTGGACACATCCTCTACAATTTCATCTGGGACGAGTTCGCTGACTGGTACGTTGAGTTGACCAAGGAAGTTCTTTATAGCGACAACGAAGAAGAGAAAGTCATCACACGCTCTGTTCTCCTTTACACTTTGGACAAGATCCTTCGTCTCCTTCACCCAATCATGCCATTCGTGACAGAGGAAATCTTTGGACAAATCTCAGAAGGCTCTATCGTGACAGCAGAATACCCAACTGTTAACCCAGCCTTTGAAGACCTTGCGGCTCACACAGGTGTAGAGAGTCTCAAAGACTTGATCCGTGCCGTTCGTAATGCGCGTGCGGAAGTAAACGTAGCACCAAGTAAGCCTATCACAATTCTTGTCAAGACAAGTGATAGCGACTTGGAAGCTTTCTTTAACAGCAATGTCAATTACATCAAACGCTTCACAAATCCAGAACACTTGGAAATTGCTTCAACCATCCCTGCACCTGAACTTGCTATGTCAAGCGTTATCACAGGAGCAGAAATCTACTTGCCACTGGCAGACCTCCTCAATATCGAAGAAGAATTGGCTCGTCTCGACAAGGAACTGGCTAAATGGCAAAAAGAACTGGACATGGTCGGCAAGAAGCTCTCTAACGAACGCTTCGTAGCCAACGCCAAACCAGAAGTCGTCCAAAAAGAACGCGACAAACAAACCGATTACCAAGCTAAATACGACGCGACTGTAGCACGTATTGATGAGATGAAGAAGTTGGTGAAATAAATCAATATTAGGCAGATTCTGATCAATTAAGCTAATATCAGAACTGCTTTTTTAGTAGATTTATGGTAAAATGAAGGGTAAAACAAAATGTAATAGGAGGCCGATATGAAAATAAATGCAGTTGATTTATTTTGTGGTGTAGGCGGTCTAACGTACGGTATTCAGCAGGCGGGTATCAATGTTGTAGCTGGATATGATATTGATGAAAAAAGCAAATTTGCCTATGAGTACAACAATGATGCTAAATTTATTTTAAAAGATATAAATGGAATTGAAGATGACGAAATTTTGGGATTATATCCGTCAGATACTGACATAAAAGTACTGATTGGTTGTGCTCCTTGTCAACCATTTTCAACATACAGTCATAAATATCAGAATAATGAAAATACAAAAAAGAAGATAGACCTTTTGGATTGTTTTGGTAGGCAAGTTGAACTTGTAAAACCAGATATTGTATCAATGGAAAATGTTCCTCAAATGCAAAAAAAAGAAGTTTTTCATCGTTTTAGGACTCTATTAGAAAAGAATGGCTACAAGGTTACTTACAAGGTGGTATATGCTCCAGATTACGGAGTGCCTCAAACAAGAAAACGGTTACTTTTGCTTGCGTCAAAATTCGGAGATATTTCGTTAATTGAACCAGAGTTCAATTCAGATACTCACCCTACTCTTAGAGATACTATAGAGAAACTACCTGAAATAAAAGCGGGAGAAACTTATAAACATGATCCACTACATAGATGTAGAAATTTATCAGATTTAAACTTAAAAAGAATAAGACAATCCAAACCTGGAGGGACATGGAGAGATTGGGATGACGATCTTCTTTTAGAAGCATATAAGAAAGACAGTGGAAAGACGTTCGGGTCAGTCTATGGTCGATTAGAATGGGACAAACCTGCTAATACTATTACAACTCAGTTCCCTGGAATCGGTAATGGCAGATTTGGTCATCCAGAACAAGATAGAGCTTTAAGTTTACGTGAAGGGGCACTTTTGCAGACTTTTCCATTAAATTATGAGTTTGTTGACCCTAAACAGGGGGGGAATTATCCAATATCCCAAGTGGCGTTACAAATTGGAAATGCAGTACCACCTAAATTAGGTGAGATTATTGGTGAAAGTATTATAAATCATTTGGAGGAATATTATGCTTAAGCAAATGAAATTATTTGAAGATGAGGAAAAGCAGAAAAAAATACAAAATCAAATAGATATGTTACAATATGAACTTAATTATGATACTCGAGATTATCCTATTAGTTTTATAGTTGATTTATATAATAATGAGAATGAAATCTTTTCTCCTGACTATCAACGTAGCGAATTATTATGGAGTCCCAAGCAAAAATCAAGATTTATAGAATCATTGCTACTTGATTATCCAATTCCTCTTCTATTTTTAGCAGATACGGATGAAGGTAGTATGGAAATTGTTGATGGATTGCAAAGAATTTCAACACTATCTGAGTTTTTTTATGGAGATTTAAAATTGGTGGGCCTAAACAAACTTACAGAATTAAATGATTGCACTTTGGATGAAATGCCCAAAAATGAAATTAGACGCTTGAAAGCTAGATCTTTGAGGGTAATAGTGTTGAAACATAGTACTCCAGCAAGTGTTCGTAAAGAACTATTTGATCGACTTAACACCAGTTCCTTACGTGCTAATACAAGTGAAGTTCGAGCTGGAAGGGAACTTGATAATCCACTTATGATTTTAATAAAAACTTTAGCTGAAGATGAACTATTTAGGGAGAATACAAATCTTTCCCAAAATAAAATTAATCGGAAAGAAGATATTGAATTAGTAAGTAGGTTTTTTGCTTTTAGCAATAATTTAGATAATTATAACGGTTCAGTTATGAATTTTGTTGATGATTATATCCGAGAGGCCGGAAAAAGTTGGTCTGATGAAAAAAATATTTGTTTGAAGATGAGTTTAATAGAACAATGAGATTTGTTTCAGATAATTTTGAGAGAGGTTTTCAAAAAGAAGATCGAAATCATACACCTCGGGTACGATTTGAGGCGCTTTCAGTTGGAATTAATCTAGCACTAAGAGAATCTCCCCAATTAAATGTCTCCATTGCACAAATAGATAAGTTATTGAACAGTGACCACTTAAAAAAATGGACAACTTCTGATGCTGCAAATAATAGAACCAAGGTAATTAGTAGAATACATGGAGTTAGAGACTTTTTATTAAATGGTGACTTTAATGACTGAATATGAAAAATTGAAAATGGAAATTAATCATTTTATCAATGTAATTAGTATTTATGAAAAATCTATAATGGGGCTTCCAAATGTGTTGAACAATTTATTCGAAATACAAATAGAAAGCAGCCCAGAGGATTTGTTCGAACAAGAATACCGATTGCAGATTAAAGATAGAGATAATTTTGAAGTAATTGTTAAAATTATGAAATCCAATTCTATTTTAATGCTATATAATTTGGTTGAGTCAACTATAAGGGTTTCAATGTTAGATTATTATAGCAGTTTAAATGATAAACAATTGTCTTTTAGTCAAGCAATTGAATCAATACAAAAATTATGGATTAAAAACCATCTGAATCAAATAAATAGTAATGAGTTAAATCAAAAAGTATTTAATATGATTTTAAATGTGATAAATAATAATTACAGTGTTGAGATAGAAAGGGAATCGTTTCATCTTTCTGGGAACGCAGATGTCAAGGAGATGAAAAGGATTTTAGAAACACATGGCATTACATATAATAACGATTCATTTAGAGATTTTGGCGGAGCACTTCTTACCATTAAAAATAAGAGAAATTATTTAGCTCATGGAAATATTTCTTTTGAAGATAATGGAGGACGATTTTCAATTCAAGACATAAATGAATTAAAGAATAAGACTTATCAATGTTTAGATTACTTTATTTCTCTAATAAATTCTGCAATTATTAATCAAGAATTTATGTCACAAGATATATAATAATCTCCAAAAAAGAAATTACTATTGTCTAATCTTATAGAAAACAACTTACCACACAACAATCCCTCTAAGTTTGAACCGACCTGAGAAGTACAACATTGCAGCATTCTTCTCAGGTGTTGGGAAATTGAGTTTGGATTTGAACAGATCAACGAGTTCAGAGTGGTGTATACCAATGAATTTGATAAGTATGTGCGCAAGATTTATTCGTTTAATCAAACCATTCGTCCAACGGATATTTCAGATGAGTGCATGGAATCTTGAATATAATTTTTTCATTATGTCTCTTCATAGCATTTATTGTGAAGGATTTTTATAATTTACGCCAATTCCATACTCATTTCACCATTTACCGATGACACAGAAAAACAATTGAAAGGATATTTCTATGCAACCAACTTACAACATTGACAATCCAAACTTGTCTTATGAAGCTAAGCGTGACTTATGGCGGATAGGTTTTGGTCTGCAGAAAGTTGACAATCTAGTGCCATCAGAGTATATGGAATCTTTGGCTGAGAAACAGTCCCGGGGTGAACTGACTTACGAGCAGGTTTATGAAGATGCAACAAATTATCATCATACTATTGATGCAAGTACGGAGGAGGCAGACTTGGTTTCTTTGCGTATCGTGGAGTTATTATCTCGAAGAGGCTTTAGCTTCAGTCCTGCGACCTTACTTGCTATTCATAAGGAGTTGTTTCAAGATATATTTGAACCCTCTATTCCGGTGGGGCAATTTCGTCAGACCAATATCACAAAGAATGAACCTGTTTTGAATGGTGAAAGTGTTGTGTACTCTGATTACTCCATGATTCAAATGACCTTGGATTATGATTTTAATCAGGAAAAACAAGTTGCATATGCGACACTAACTCAGGCGGATGTGGTTAAACAAATCCAGCATTTTATTTCAGGAATCTGGCAGATTCATCCATTTCGCGAAGGAAACACTCGGACAGTAACGGTCTTTTTGATTCAGTATCTTCGTGAGTTTGGTTTTGATATTGATAATACACCATTTCAGCAACATTCCAAGTATTTTCGTGATGCCTTAGTATTAGATAATGCAAAGATTTTACAGCGACGTCCTGAGTTTTTAACAGCTTTTTTTGAAAATCTCTTGCTCGGTGGTCAAAATGATTTGTCTTCAGAAAAAATGTATCTAGATTTAGACCTCGATTTTTCATAATCCTAATACTGAGTAAACATTGAATTTCATGCAAAAATGAAGTAAATATTCTAATAAGAAAACGTATATCATCAAAGTGTTAGTGTCGCTTGATAATATGCGTTTTTTTAATTTTATAGATTGCTCGTTTAAACTCTATTTATCTCGTACTTTCAGTGCTATTCGGATTTTATTTTCGTGTACAATTTCAGCTATTCTTGTTATAATCAGCCTATAGGAATCAAGGAGGCGACTTTTATGGCTGTTTTTGTGTCTTCGGATGGAATTGTGGTAGAAGTACTTGATGTCTTTTCTTCTTTTAATGGGGATAGTGAGTTTTTCTTGTGTAAACGTCTTAAAGACAAGAGTCAGTTTGTGATGGAACGCTCTCGGTTCGAGGAGATGTTCCAACTTCAAAGTAGTCGCTTGACGACGCAAGAAAAATTACAATTGTTTACCTCTGTGTTTGCTGGCCGTTATGATGTTTATGCTAAGAGTTTTATCAATGATCAAGGGAAAATTCAGTATTTTCCTTCCTATGATTATGGTTGGAAGCAGTTGCCGCCTGAAAAACGGAGTTTCCAGACATTGACGGACTCTGTTTTGAAATCTCATTTTCGTGGGGAGATAGCTATCGGTATCTTTCCTATGCACTTAGATGATAGCTGTTATTTTTTGGTACTGGATTTGGATGAAGGAGATTGGAAAGAAGCCGGTTTAGCCATTCGAAGAATAGCCAGGGAACGCCAGATGGAAGCCCATCTAGAGATTTCTCGTTCGGGTCACGGACTCCATATTTGGTTCTTCTTTGAGGAAGCGATTCCGAGTCGAGAGGCTCGCTTGTTTGGAAAGAAACTGTTAGAACTGGCAATGCAGGAAAGTATGCAACTTTCCTTTGATTCTTTTGATCGCATGTTTCCAAATCAGGATGTTCTTCCTAAAGGTGGATTTGGTAATTTGATTGCCCTTCCTTTTCAAGGAGAAGCTTATCATCAAGGACGAACGGTCTTTGTGGATGAACATTTTCAGCCTTATGAAGACCAATGGAGGTATCTACAAGAAATTCAGAAGGTTTCAACTGCTAAAGTGGCACTGTTAATCCAAGAGGAGTTAGGCAAGCAAGAATTGGATAAGGAGTTGAAGGTCGTCTTATCCAATATGATCCAACTTGAAAAATCGTCTGTGACACCCAAGACACTGTTTTTCTTGAAAAATATGGCTTCATTTTCTAATCCCGAATTTTATTTAAAGCAGGCTATGCGACAGCCAACCTATCAAATTCCTGAGCGAATGTATTTATTTGGAGAATCCGATCATTATTTATGGCTGCCAAGAGGCTTGCTGTATCCATTGCAAGATAAATTTAAGCAGGTATCTGTGGAAGATAGGAGAAAGGTACAAAGGTCTATTAGAGTGGAATTTAAGGGAGAGCTCACTTTGGAGCAAGAGTTAGCCCTGTCAGATATGATTTCCAAAGAAAATGGTTTACTCCATGCAGAGACTGGTTTTGGGAAGACCGTTTTAGGTACTGCTCTCATCTCTGAACGGAAGACCAAAACAATTATCCTAGTTCATAATAGGCAACTCTTAGACCAATGGCTGGATCGTTTAAACCATTTTTTGACTTTCGAAGAGGAAGAAGCTACCCGTTATACGGCATCAGGTCGTGAAAAGGCAATAGGCTATGTTGGGCAGTACGCTGGGACTAAGAAATGGCTGAGTGAACTGGTTGATGTCGTTATGATTCAATCTCTATTTAAGTTGGAAAATAGTCAAAGTCTTTTGGATAAGTATGAAATGATGATTGTGGATGAGTGTCATCACGTATCTGCTTTGATGTTTGAAAAAATTGTGGCACAGTTTAGAGGGAAGTATCTTTACGGTTTGACGGCTACGCCTGAGCGTAAGAATGGCCATGAGCCTATCGTTTTTCAGAGAATTGGTGAGATAATCCATACTGCTGATAAGAGGGAAACGGATTTTAAACGGCAATTGCAATTAAGATTCACTTCTTTTGGTCATTTGGAGATTGAAAAGACCAAAGCAAGTAATTTTATACAGCTTAGTGATTGGATTGCGACAGACTCAGTGAGGAATCAGTTGATTCTCAAGGATATTCTAGCCCAAGTGGTAGAAGGGCGGAATATCTTGGTTTTAGTTAATCGAATTCAACAGATAGATGTCTTTGAAAAGTTATTAAAAGAGAAAGAGGTTGATGACTGTTATATTATTAGCGGAAAAACTAAAGTCCGAGAGAGAACAAGTTTATTGGAGATGTTAGAACAACTAGATAAAGGGTTTGTATTGTTGTCTACTGGAAAATACATTGGCGAAGGTTTTGACTTGCCTCAGTTGGACACGCTGATCTTGGCAGCACCCTTTTCGTGGAAAAATAATTTGATTCAGTATGCAGGTCGGATTCATAGAAGCTACAAGGATAAGTCTTTGGTGCGTATTTTCGATTATGTGGATATTCATGTTCCTTATTTAGAAAAGATGTTTCAGAAAAGACAAGTAGCTTATCGAAAGATGGATTATCGTGTCATTGAGGGTGAGGAGAAACAATTCGTTTATGTTGATAGTAGATATGAGAATATCTTGAGAGAGGACTTAGCAGGGGAAAGACAGGAGTGTATGCTTATTTTACCTTATGTGCACCAGACAAAACTGATGAATTTTCTAAAAGAATTTAGGATTAGTCAAATTGAGATATGTATACCAGAGACGGTTGCAAACAAATCCTGGCTAGACCAGTTGAAGAGCAAGAAGATTAAAGTGTCTTTCACTCAATCAAAAATAGTCACGCCTATTCTTTTGGTAAACAAGACCATTGTTTGGTATGGTGCAATGCCATTATTAGGGAAGGTATATGAAATGACCATATTACGTTTGGAATCAGCTAGTATAGTTTCTGAAATAGTGGCAGGTTTACGATAGAGAAAATTTTTAAAAATTTCTATGTATGCTTTTCAGTTGAAAGAACGAGAAGTCTTGGCAGGTCAACGTTTAAATGAACTGGAAATCAATGGTATTCGCTTGACTAAGTTTAAAAATGGGGAAATCGGTATTGAATTCATCTGGATTGATATTGAAAATCCACCTAGCGATACCATCGGATGGGTAGCAAAGAAATAAAAAGTCCTGTCACTTTCTCCCCCTTAACCTTTGACTATTCTGCAAAATTATCGTAAAATAAAGAGTAAATGATAAAATGAGGTCAGAGTCTGTTCGCTCTGGCGATAGTAGTATAAATGAGGAGAAACGCTTTGGAATTAGAAGTATTTGCTGGGCAAGAAAAAAGTGAACTATCTATGATTGAGGTAGCGCGTGCTATCTTGGAACTTCGTGGTCGCGACCATGAGATGCATTTTAGCGATCTTGTAAACGAAATTCAAAACTACCTTGGAACATCAAACAGCGATATCCGTGAAGCTTTGCCTTTGTTCTACACAGAGTTGAACTTTGACGGTAGCTTCATCTCACTTGGAGACAACAAATGGGGTCTTCGTTCATGGTATGGTGTGGACGAAATCGACGAAGAAATCATCGCTCTTGAGGAAAATGACGACGATGAAGTAGCACCAAAAGCTAAGAAAAAACGTGTCAATGCCTTCATGGATGGTGATTCAGATGCCATTGACTACAATGCGGATGACCCAGAAGATGAAGATGCATACGAAGCAGATCCAGCTCTTTCATACGATGATGAAAATCCAGATGATGAGAAAAATGAAGTGGAAGCTTACGATGCAGAAATCAACGAAATCGCCCCAGATGACTTGGGTGAAGACGTGGATCTCAACGAAGAAGACGACGAGTTTTCAGATGATGATGCTGAAAACATCGTGGAATAAAAGTTAGCTATTGACAATTGCCCTATTTTTAGGTATCATATTGTTCGGGCACCTCTTTTAGAGGTCGGAGCTCCCTAGTTCTTAGGGAGCTATTTTTGTTTTTTCAAGAAGTTATCTTCTTGTGTTTTATACTCAATGAAAATCAAAGAGCAAACTAGGAAACTAGCCGCAGGTTGCTCAAAGCACTGCTTTGAGGTTGTAGATAGAACTGACGAAGTCAGTAACATATATACGGCAAGGCGACGTTGACGCAGTTTGAAGAGGTTTTCGAAGAGTATTAGTTGTGAATCTGGTGCAGTAGTCCCAGATTATTCTTATTAGTAGGGTCTTGTTTTTTATGTCCCCTCGTAATTAACAAGACCTTGAGCATTTTAGAAAGAGGAATCTATGTCTACGAAATATATTTTTGTAACTGGTGGTGTGGTATCGTCTATTGGAAAAGGGATTGTGGCAGCGAGTCTGGGGCGTCTCTTGAAAAATCGTGGTCTCAAAGTAACCATTCAAAAGTTTGACCCTTATATCAATATCGATCCGGGAACCATGAGTCCTTACCAGCACGGAGAAGTCTTTGTGACAGATGATGGAGCTGAGACAGATTTGGACTTGGGTCACTATGAACGTTTCATCGATATTAATCTCAACAAATATTCCAACGTGACAACTGGTAAAATTTACAGTGAAGTGCTTCGTAAAGAACGCCGTGGAGAATACCTTGGGGCAACTGTTCAGGTTATTCCTCATATCACAGATGCTTTGAAAGAAAAAATCAAGCGTGCCGCTCTAACGACCGACTCTGATGTCATTATTACAGAGGTTGGTGGAACTGTTGGGGATATTGAGTCCTTGCCATTCCTAGAGGCCCTTCGTCAGATGAAGGCAGATGTGGGGGCGGATAATGTCATGTACATCCACACAACCTTGCTTCCCTACCTCAAGGCCGCTGGTGAAATGAAAACCAAACCAACCCAACACTCTGTCAAAGAATTGCGTGGATTGGGAATCCAACCAAATATGTTGGTGATTCGTACAGAAGAGCCAGCTGGTCAAGGAATTAAAAACAAACTAGCCCAGTTCTGTGATGTGGCACCAGAAGCCGTTATCGAGTCTTTGGATGTCGAACACCTTTACCAAATTCCATTGAACTTGCAGGCTCAAGGTATGGATCAAATTGTTTGTGATCATTTGAAATTAGACGCACCAGTAGCAGATATGACAGAATGGTCAGCCATGGTGGACAAGGTCATGAACCTCAAGAAACAAGTCAAGATTTCCCTTGTCGGTAAGTATGTTGAGTTGCAAGATGCCTACATCTCTGTGGTTGAAGCCTTGAAACACTCTGGTTATGCCAACGACGCAGAAGTTAAAATCAATTGGATCAATGCCAATGATGTGACAGCAGAGAATGTGGCAGAGCTTTTGTCTGATGCGGATGGAATCATCGTACCAGGTGGTTTTGGCCAACGTGGTACGGAAGGGAAAATCCAAGCCATCCGCTATGCGCGTGAGAATGATGTTCCAATGTTGGGAGTCTGCTTGGGAATGCAGTTGACTTGTATCGAGTTTGCTCGTCACGTTTTAGGTCTTGAAGGTGCCAATTCTGCAGAGCTTGCACCAGAAACAAAGTACCCTATCATTGATATCATGCGTGATCAGATTGATGTTGAGGATATGGGGGGAACCCTTCGCTTGGGACTTTATCCGTCTAAGTTGAAACGTGGCTCTAAGGCTGCGGCTGCTTATCACAATCAAGAAGTGGTGCAACGCCGTCACCGTCACCGCTATGAGTTTAACAACGCCTTCCGTGAGCAGTTTGAGGCAGCAGGCTTTGTCTTCTCAGGAGTTTCTCCAGATAATCGTTTGGTAGAAATTGTGGAAATTCCAGAAAATAAATTCTTTGTAGCTTGTCAGTATCACCCTGAACTGTCAAGCCGTCCAAACCGTCCAGAAGAACTCTACACTGCCTTTATTACTGCAGTAGTTGAGAACAGTAATTAGCAAAATCAGAACCTTTGAGAACAATCTCAGAGGTTTTTTGATAGCATAATTAGGAGAATATTTGCAAATTAAAAACATGGTGATATAGTTAACATAATATTCTTCAAAAATCTCTTCAAACCACGTCAGTTCTATCTACAACCTCAAAGCAGTGCTTTGAGCAACCTGCGGCTAGCTTCTTAGTTTGCTCTTTGATTTTCATTGAGTATAAGAAGTCCCTTTCCTTAAAGGAAGAGGCTTTTTACTTGCTTTTCTGCTACTTCCTCATTTGTCCTAAAGCCTTTTTTGTGTTAAAATGAATGGTATGAAAGCTAAAAAAATGTGGATGGCAGGTCTGGCTCTACTTGGTATTGGGAGCCTTGCCCTTGCTACGAAAAAAGTTTCAGATGACCGCAAGCTCATGAAGACTCAGGAAGAGTTGACAGCGATTGTGCGAGACCATTTTTCAGACATGGGAGAAATTGCGACTCTCTATGTTCAAGTTTATGAAAGCAGTCTGGAGAGCTTGGTTGGTGGTGTCATTTTTGAGGATGGTCGTCATTATACCTTTGTCTATGAAAATGAAGACCTAGTCTATGAGGAGGAAGTTTTATGATACAACCAGCAAGTTTAGAAGAATTGGCATCTTTAGTAGAAAAAGAGGGCAAGAAGGTCTTTCTTTTTGTGGCGGACTGGTGTGGCGATTGTCGTTATATCTATCCGGCCTTGCCAGAAATTGAGGAGACCAATCCAGAGTTCACCTTTATTCGTGTGGACCGAGACCAGTATATGGATTTAGCCAAACTCTGGGATGTTTACGGGATTCCTAGCCTTGTTGTTCTAGAAAAGGACAAGGAAATCGGTCGTTTTGTCAATCGCGACCGTAAAAGCAAGCAACAAATCAATGACTTTTTAGCAGGACTGAAATAGGAGAAAAAGGAAACAATGATTTTTACATATAATAAAGAACATGTCGGTGATGTCCTTATGGTCATCGTGAAAAATAGCGGAGATGCCAAACTAGATGTGGAGCGCAAAGGCAAGGTAGCTCGTGTTTTCCTCAAAGATAATGGGGAAACAGTGGCATGGAATATTTTCGAAGTTTCAAGTTTGTTTGAAATTGCAGAGCGCGGTCAAGTCTTTTTATCAGATGAGCAAGTCGCTCGTTTGAACCAAGAATTGCAGGTGGAAGGATTTACAGAAGAAATTGTCAATGACAAGGAACCTAAGTTTGTTGTTGGTGAGATTGTCGAGATGGTAGCTCATCCAGATAGTGACCACCTCAACATCTGCCAAGTTGCAGTTGCAAGTGACAAGACAGTGCAAATCGTTGCAGGGGCTCCTAATGCGCGTCTTGGATTGAAAACCATTGTGGCTCTTCCTGGAGCTATGATGCCCAAAGGCAATCTCATTTTCCCAGGCCAACTTCGTGGCGAAAAGAGTTTTGGAATGATGTGCAGTCCTCGTGAATTGCATCTGCCAAATGCTCCGCAAAAACGTGGTATTATTGAATTATCAGAAGACCAAGTTGTCGGAACACCATTCGACCCAGCTAAACACTGGACTGCCTAGGAAGTTGTCAGTATCTGATAGACCAGCTAGAAGGAAATAAGATGGCAAAAAATGTAGTGATTACAGGAGCGACATCAGGAATTGGTGAAGCGATTGCGCGTGCTTATCTGGAGCAGGGTGAAAATGTCGTTCTAACCGGACGAAGGATAGACAGATTAGAAACCCTTAAGTCAGAGTTTGCAGCAACCTATCCAAATCAAACAGTTTGGACTTTTTCACTAGATGTGACGGATATGGCCATGGTCAAGACTGTCTGCTCCGATATTCTAGAAACGATAGGTCAGATTGATATATTGGTCAATAACGCTGGACTAGCTCTTGGCTTGGCACCTTATCAGGACTATGAAGAGTTGGATATGTTGACCATGCTGGATACCAATGTCAAAGGTTTGATGGCAGTCACTCGCTGTTTCTTGCCAGCAATGGTAAAAGCCAATCAAGGACATATCATCAACATGGGCTCAACTGCAGGAATTTATGCCTATGCTGGTGCAGCAGTTTATTCAGCTACCAAGGCAGCAGTTAAGACCTTTTCGGATGGGCTTCGAATCGATACCATCGCAACAGACATCAAGGTGACAACCATTCAGCCTGGAATTGTCGAAACAGATTTTTCTACAGTGCGTTTTCATGGTGACAAAGAGCGAGCTACGTCCGTTTACCAAGGAATAGAAGCCTTGCAAGCTCAGGATATTGCAGATACAGTAGTCTATGTGACCAGTCAACCTCGTCGTGTGCAGATTACAGATATGACCATTATGGCAAATCAACAAGCGACAGGTTTCATGGTTCATAAAAAGTAAAAAATTTCCTCGAAAAGTTACAAATTTCTGTAACTTTTTTTGATTTCCTACGAATAGATAAGTAGGAGGAAGAAAAATGTATAATAAAGTTATCTTAATCGGACGCTTGACGTCTACACCAGAATTGCACAAAACCAATAATGACAAGTCAGTAGCGCGAGCAACTATCGCTGTAAATCGTCGTTACAAAGACCAAAATGGGGAACGTGAAGCTGACTTTGTCAATATGGTCCTATGGGGCAGATTAGCAGAAACCTTGGCAAGTTACGCAACCAAAGGTAGTCTTATTTCTGTGGATGGAGAATTGCGTACCCGTCGCTTTGAGAAAAATGGTCAAATGAACTACGTGACCGAAGTACTTGCCACAGGATTCCAACTCTTGGAAAGTCGTGCTCAACGTGCCATGCGTGAAAATAATGCAGGCCAAGATTTGGCAGATTTGGTTTTGGAAGAGGAGGAATTGCCATTTTAAACATTAAAAAGTCTGAGTTCCTCTCAGGCTTTTTATCTTGAGAAAGTCAGACTTTTTTCTTGACTATTTCTGACCAAGTGATACAATAGAACTATAAATTAGCACTCAGGTATAAAGAGTGCTAATAATATGTAGTTTATCATGGAGGAAATCAGATGTTGAAACCATTAGGGGACCGTGTGGTCTTAAAAGTAGAAGAAAAAGAACAAACTGTTGGAGGCTTTGTCCTTGCGGGTTCAGCTCAAGAAAAAACAAAAACAGCTCAAGTTGTGGCTACTGGACAAGGTGTTCGTACCTTGAACGGTGACTTGGTAGCTCCAAGTGTTAAGCCTGGAGATCGTGTCTTAGTTGAAGCTCACGCAGGTCTTGATGTCAAAGATGGCGATGAAAAGTACGTCATCGTAGGCGAAGCTAACATCTTGGCAATCATTGAAGAATAGAAGGAGAAAGTAAGTATGTCAAAAGAAATTAAATTTTCATCAGATGCCCGTTCAGCTATGGTCCGTGGTGTCGATATCCTTGCAGACACTGTTAAAGTAACCTTGGGACCAAAGGGCCGCAATGTTGTTCTTGAAAAATCATTCGGTTCACCACTCATCACCAATGACGGTGTAACTATTGCCAAAGAAATCGAATTGGAAGACCATTTTGAAAATATGGGTGCCAAATTGGTATCAGAAGTAGCTTCAAAAACCAACGATATCGCAGGTGACGGAACGACAACTGCAACAGTCTTGACTCAAGCAATTGTCCGCGAAGGAATCAAAAATGTCACAGCAGGTGCAAATCCAATCGGTATTCGTCGTGGGATTGAAACAGCAGTTGCTGCAGCAGTAGAAGCTTTGAAAAACAACGCCATCCCTGTTGCCAACAAAGAAGCTATCGCTCAGGTTGCCGCTGTCTCTTCTCGTTCTGAAAAAGTTGGTGAGTACATCTCTGAAGCCATGGAAAAAGTTGGCAAAGACGGAGTCATCACTATCGAAGAGTCACGTGGTATGGAAACAGAGCTTGAAGTCGTAGAAGGAATGCAGTTTGACCGTGGTTACCTTTCACAGTACATGGTGACAGATAGCGAAAAAATGGTGGCTGACCTTGAAAATCCGTACATCTTAATTACCGACAAGAAGATTTCAAATATCCAAGAAATTTTGCCACTCCTCGAAAGCATTCTCCAAAGCAATCGTCCACTTTTGATTATTGCAGATGATGTGGATGGTGAAGCTCTTCCAACTCTTGTATTGAACAAGATTCGTGGAACCTTCAACGTGGTAGCAGTCAAGGCACCTGGTTTTGGTGACCGTCGCAAAGCCATGCTAGAAGACATTGCCATCTTAACAGGCGGAACAGTTATCACAGAAGACCTTGGTCTTGAGTTGAAAGACGCTACGATTGAAGCGCTTGGTCAAGCAGCGAGAGTGACTGTGGACAAAGATAGCACGGTTATCGTAGAAGGTGCTGGAAATCCTGAAGCGATTTCTCACCGCGTTGCGGTTATCAAGTCTCAAATCGAAACCACAACTTCTGAATTTGACCGTGAAAAATTGCAAGAACGCTTGGCAAAATTGTCAGGTGGTGTAGCGGTTATTAAGGTCGGAGCTGCAACTGAAACTGAGTTGAAAGAAATGAAACTCCGCATTGAAGATGCTCTTAACGCTACTCGTGCAGCTGTTGAAGAAGGAATCGTTGCTGGTGGTGGGACAGCTCTTGTCAATGTCATTCCAGCCGTGGCTAATTTGGAATTGACAGGAGATGAAGCAACAGGACGCAATATCGTTCTCCGTGCTTTGGAAGAGCCTGTTCGTCAAATTGCCCACAATGCAGGATTTGAAGGTTCAATCGTTATCGATCGTTTGAAAAATGCTGAGCTTGGTACAGGCTTCAACGCAGCAACTGGCGAGTGGGTCAACATGATTGAAGAGGGAATCATCGACCCAGTTAAAGTGAGCCGTTCAGCCTTACAAAATGCAGCATCTGTAGCCAGCTTGATTTTGACAACAGAAGCAGTCGTAGCCAATAAACCAGAACCAGCAGCCCCAGCTCCAGCAATGGATCCAAGCATGATGGGCGGTATGATGTAAGCTTTCTGTAGATAGCAACTTATAAAAAACACAAAAGGAGGGAATGACTAACCCTCCTTTTTATGATGTTCATTTCTAAATTGATTTGAGCTCTCCTAACTTATATGATAAAATAAGACTAGAAAAAGGAGAAGAACATGATCGATGTAGAAGAAATTCTGAGCAAGATGAACCCCAATCAGAAGATTAATTATGACCGTGTCATGCAGAAGATGGTACAAGTATGGGAGAAAAATGAGCAACGGCCAACCATTCTCATGCATGTTTGCTGTGCCCCTTGCAGTACCTATACTCTAGAATATTTGACCAAGTATGCAGATGTGACCATCTATTTTGCCAATTCTAATATCCATCCCAAGGCAGAATACCACAAGCGAGCTTATGTCACCAAGAAATTTGTCAGTGATTTCAATGAGCGGACAGGAAATACGGTTCAGTACCTAGAAGCTCCCTACGAACCAAATGAATACCGTAAGTTAGTCAGAGGACTAGAGGAAGAGCCAGAAGGTGGCGACCGTTGTAAGGTTTGCTTTGACTACCGCCTGGATAAAACAGCGCAAGTGGCTATGGATTTAGGTTTTGACTACTTCGGTTCGGCTTTAACCATCAGTCCTCATAAGAATTCTCAAACCATCAACAGCATCGGAATCGATGTGCAAAAAATTTATACAACCCACTATCTTCCAAGTGATTTCAAGAAAAATCAAGGCTACAAACGTTCAGTGGAGATGTGTGAAGAGTATGATATCTACCGTCAATGTTATTGTGGATGCGTCTATGCAGCTCAAGCCCAGAATATTGACCTTGTTCAGGTTAAGAAAGATGCTACAGCCTTTATGGTAGATAAGGATATAGAGAAAGATTATTCCCACATTAAATTTACTGTTACGAAATTAGATATTTAAACGAAAACCTGCCTCGAGGCAGGTTTTTTGCTAGGAAAAGGTGATGGAGAGAAGTCGATGGACCAATCTATGAATTCCTAGTCCATGACTTGCGAGACTTCAATAAGGCTAGGACTCTTAAAAAATGAAGTTTTACTAAAAGGAGCTTTTTAAATCAAAATGAGCAATTATTAGTTCAATGTTGCTTCAAGAAAAAACGGAAAATTCAATGATATTTTGTTTTAAATCCAGGAAGTTTAGCAGTGATGTGGTAAATTTATTCCTTTTTGTATTTATACAACTTTTTTTACACTATCTTTATTCTTGTGATATAATGTCAAATTATAGAGTGGAGGTCATTTAAAATGATTGATAAAGTAATTGAACAATATAAAAGTCATGATAATCTTGATATTCGAGTAGAATTGCATAAGAAGTATTCAAAAAATAAATTGGGATTTAATAATTGGATATTTTCTAACTACCAAATCACTGATGAAGTAAAGATTCTAGAATTGGGATGTGGTACAGGAGAACTATGGAAAAGTAATTTTGATTCTATGGACAAGATGAAGCAATTGATTATAACGGATTTTTCTAATGACATGGTAGAAACTACGAAGTCAGTGATTGGAAATAGAGACGATGTCAACTATGAGATAATGGATATTCAAAAGATTTCTTTTGAGAATGAAACGTTTGATATTGTTATTGCTAATATGCTTCTACATCATGTGAATGATATTCCTAAAGCTCTCTCTGAGGTGAATAGAGTATTAAAAACCGAAGGCATTTTTTACTGTGCTACATTTGGTGAAAATGGAGTTGTAAATTATTTGGCAAATTTATTTAAAGATGAGGTTAATCAAGATTTAGAAAATAGAACGTTTACTTTACAAAATGGTAAAAGGTACCTGAGTAGATATTTTAACTCTGTCGATACATTACTCTATGATGATGAGTTACAGGTAACTAGTATAGATGACCTGGTTAAATACATCCAATCGTTTAAAGGAATTTCAGAAATAGGTTCACTAGAAGAGGAAATAATACGTAAAAGATTGGAAAGTGAGTTTAATAATGGTATGTTGATTATTCCTAAAGAATATGGTATGTTTATCGCTCGAAAAGAAAGTTAAGGGAATGAAAGTGTGAAAAATTACGGAGCAGCTTTTCGATATTTTAGAAAATTAAACGGATATTCTTTAGAGTATGCTGCAGCTAATTCTATATCAAAATCTCAACTTTCTAGATTTGAAAGAGGAGAAAATGAAATTTCTCTTTCAACGTTCTTTAAATTATTATCAAATATCAATGTTTCGATAGAGAATTTTTGTAATTACCTAGAACATTATAAAAGATCGGAGCTCGATGATTTTTTGGTTAATTTATCTCCAAATTTTTATAGTTTGAACACTAAAGGATTGGAGGAAATAAAAAATGAGCAACAAAAAACTTTTTGAGAAGAGTGGGGAAAAAACTTATAAAATAAATACAATAATGGTTCAGGGATTATTAAATCAGATAGATTGTAATCATGTAGTTAGTAGAGATGATCTGAATTTAGTATATGACTATTTATTCCAGAAGGAACGATGGGAGTCCTATGAAATAACACTGATTGGTAATTTATATCATCTTTTTGAAATAGATTATATTTACAGAGTTGGAAAAGAAATACTAGAGCGTACACATTATTACGAAAAAATTGGCAAGAATAGAAATTTAGTTGTGTCAGCTTGTTTAAATTTTTGGTTCTGTTGCCTTGAAAATTCACATCTAATATATGCAGACTACTTTGAAATGAAATTAAAAAAATTATTAAAAGATGACACAAAAGTTTTTGAAAAATCTACATTCAAATTTGTAGAAGGATATAAAATATATCTGACTGAATCTAAAGAATCTGGAATTAAGCAAATGCAAAATGTTATTAAATATTTTGAGTTTATTGAGTCTAAAAATATTGCTTTATATTTTCAAAAACGATTAAATGAGTTGGTAGATTAAATAGAATTTTCTCTGTAAAGATATTATTTTTAAAATGTTGTACTAAATGATTGATGCTATGTGGAAATACAAAAAATAAATTATTTGATACGAAGTTGACCTGTATTTTTGATACTAATCATCTCCGTATTTTTGTATTAAACGATATAAGTTTGTTGTAAACTTACAAGGAACAGAGACATTAAAAAATAACAGTATATCTATTTGTTTTATATATTTTACAAATTCTGCATAAATCTCTTTCTAGTAATGTGTTGTAACTCTACTATAATAGATTTATTCCTTTTTTGTGTCTACACAACTTATTTTACACTATCAAAAAAACAAGGTCAGGATTTTGTTCCTGACCTTTGACAACTTTACCGATTCTTTAGTTCTACATAGCGCTTGTACCAAATGTTTACATAGGCTTCTGAGAAAGGACCACGTCCATTGTTAATCCAATCAACAAGAATTTTGACATGTTCTTTTAAAATATAGTCCAAGTCATCAGAATAATTCATTTTGCGTTTGTGACGCTCATATTCCTCAACGTCCAAGAGACGTTTTTCCCCATCTGTAAAAATTTTAACATCCAAATCATAATCAATATACTTCAGTGCTTCTTCATCCAGATAGTAGGGGCTAGCCATATTGCAATAGTAGGAAATTCCATTATCGCGAATCATGGCAATGATATTAAACCAATATTTCTTGTGAAAGTAAACAATAGCAGGTTCTCGAGTGACCCAACGACGACCATCACTTTCGGTAACCAGTGTATGATCGTTGACACCAATAATGGCGTTTTCTGTTGTTTTTAGTACCATGGTGTCCCGCCAAGTTCGGTGGAGACTCCCATCATGCTTATAACTTTGAATTGTAATAAAGTCGCCTTCTTTTGGAAGTTTCATAACTAACCAACTTTCTACAATTTATAAGTTTATCGTTTACTATTGTACCATAAAAATGCCTAAAATCTGTGAATTTTACACGAAAATATTAAAGATATTCTCTAAGAGCGCTTGCTATATCCGAAAAATCGTAGCCCTTTCGTGCTAAAACTTGAGTTAAACGTTGCTTCAGTTCGTATCCTTCATACTTTCGAGCATACTTAGTATATTGCTTATCAAGCTCTTTGAAGATGAGTTCCTGAGTCGTTTCTTGGTCAACTTGACTATCCAACTCGTCAAAGGCAGTTTTAGCATCAGAATAGGAAAACCCCTTGTTGGTCAGATTTTGGATAATCTTATCTTGCAAGGCACGAGTTGGAAGTTTTCCCTTATATTTTTTCAATAGTTTATTAGCTACACGTTGAGCAACTTCCGAAAAATCAAATTCTTTCAAGTTCTCTTCTATAGTAGATTTTGAAATCCCTTTTTGTGTTAGTTTCTGAGTCAGTACATAAGGCCCCTTGTCTCCTGAAAGTTGATTGGCATTGATAATAGCATAAGCGTACTGAGCATCATTAATCCACTTATCTTCTTTAAGATTAATAATGACTTGAGAAATGATGTTTTCATCAATATCGTATTTTTTCAGATATTCTCTGACTTCTTTTTCAGTACGTGCTTTAAAGGATAAGTGGTAGAGGGCCAGATTCTTACCGTAAGAAAATTGGGCAAAGTCCTGAATCTCTTTCAATTCCTCTTGGCTTATAACCTTATCCCTCGATAACATAAAACGAACAATAGTATCTTCAGTAATGTAGCATTTGTCGCCATTATCAAGCTCCATCAGATAGAGTCTTTTTTTCTTTTCAAGTTTTGTGATTTTCATAGTTCTATTATAACTCAAAATGTGATAAGATAGGGGTATGAATCTGAAAGTGAAACAAAAAATACCGTTAAAAATCAAGCGCATGGGAATTAATGGTGAGGGAATCGGCTTTTATCAAAAAACATTAGTCTTTGTGCCTGGTGCTCTCAAAGGTGAAGATATCTATTGTCAGATTACTTCTATTAAGCGCAATTTTGTTGAAGCAAGATTATTAAAAGTTAACAAGAAGTCTAAATTTCGAGTTGTGCCAGCTTGTACTATTTATAATGAGTGCGGAGGCTGCCAAATCATGCACCTGCATTATGATAAGCAGCTGGAGTTCAAGACGGACTTGCTTCATCAAGCGCTGAAAAAATTTGCCCCTGCAGGATATGAAAATTATGAAATCCGCCCGACGATTGGAATGCAGGAACCCAAGTACTATCGTGCTAAGTTACAATTTCAGACTCGAAAATTTAAAAATCAAGTCAAGGCGGGCTTATATGCACAAAACTCTCATTATTTAGTAGAGTTGAAAGATTGTCTAGTACAAGACAAGGAAACCCAAGTGATTGCTAATCGTCTAGCGGAATTACTTACTTTTCACCAAATTCCAATCACGGATGAGAGAAAAGTTCTAGGTGTTAGAACTATAATGGTTCGACGAGCAAGAAAGACTGGACAGGTTCAGATTATTATTGTTACAAATTGTCAGCTTAATTTAACCCAACTAGTAAAAGACTTAGTTAAAGATTTCCCAGAAGTTGTGACAGTAGCTGTGAATACAAATACAGCTAAAACCAGTGAGATTTATGGTGAAAAGACAGAGATTATCTGGGGAGAAAAGAGTATTCAAGAAGGTGTACTCGATTATGAATTTTCACTATCTCCTCGAGCTTTCTATCAACTAAATCCTGAACAAACAGAAGTTCTCTATAGTGAGGCAGTAAAAGCGCTAGATGTTAGTAAAGAAGACCATTTGATTGATGCTTATTGTGGAGTAGGTACAATTGGATTTGCCTTCGCAAAGAAAGTAAAAACACTTAGAGGCATGGATATTATTCCAGAAGCTATTGAAGATGCCAAGCGAAATGCTAAAAGAATGGGATTTGACAACACACATTACGAAGCTGGAAGCGCAGAAGAGATTATTCCTCGATGGTATAAGGAAGGCTACAGAGCAGATGCACTGATTGTGGACCCACCGCGTACAGGTCTGGACGATAAGTTATTAGATACTATTCTTACCTATGTACCAGAAAAAATGGTCTATATTTCTTGCAATGTTTCGACCTTGGCTCGTGATTTGGTGAGGTTAGTAGAAGTCTATGATATCCATTATATTCAGTCGGTCGATATGTTTCCACATACCGCTCGAACTGAAGCTGTTGTAAAGCTGATAAAAAAGAGAGGTAAATTCCCAAACTAAGTTCCACCGCTAATCCAAGTAGAAGTTAGTCTGATAAAAATCATAAAAACCAGTAGAATTCCGTGTCAGGGTAAGTTCCACTGGTTTTACTAATGCTTGATTTCATCGCTTTTGTAACTAAAATGAATCGAAAAAAAGAGCGCACAAAATCCCCTCATCTGAAAGCGTTTCAGATTAAGTTCCGCTATGGTGGAAGTTAGTGTGAGACGTTTGAATGGGTTTTAGGTTAGTTTTTAGATTTTATGTTGGAGTAATGTAGAAGACTGACAGACATCTTCTGCAGGTATTTTAGAAATACCGAGAAGCTTAGGAATCTCTTCTCCATAAGTAAAGGCAAAAAGTTCATAGGCTGACTTTCCATTCAAAGCAGCGCGTTTGACGCTGTTGACATGCGAACAAACTAGATTGATGTCCTCCTGAGTTAAGTTGTCAAAAGAAGTTCCCTTAGGTAGAATGTCGCGAATTAGTGTGTGATTTTTCTCAATTCTCCCTTTCTGGTCAGAGCGATTAGGATCACAAAAGAAGAGTTTACTCTCTCCTCAAACATCCATTTCGATGTCATCAACCCTGGCAAACTCTCCACCATTATCTGTGAGGATGACAGGAAAGAGTTGACAGAAATCTTTCTCCGCTTGGTGAAGGGTGTTCTTGATATCATAGAGGTGTTTAGTAACCTCAAGGGCAGTTTTATTATCCAGAAGTCT
>NZ_GL732490.1:0-140766 GCF_000187745.1 Streptococcus sp. M334
AAGCACATCAGCAAGTCAATCGGCTTCAACAAGTGCCAGCCAATCAGCAAGCACAAGTGCATCTGAATCAGCATCAACAAGTGCGAGCCAATCAGCAAGCACGTCAGCTAGCCAATCAGCATCAACAAGTGCAAGCCAATCAGCAAGCACATCAGCATCAGCTGACGCATCATCTTCTGAAACGCCATCAGAATCAGCAGGTAAGTCAAGACAGCAATTGCCAAATACAGGTACAGAAGCTTCCAAATCATCTGTACTCCTTGGTGCTTTGGCAGCTGTGACTGGTCTAGGTCTTGTTGCTAAGCGTCGGAAACGTGATGATGAAGAGTAATTGGATTAAAAATACATAGAAAGTATTATTATTTCGATTTATGAAGAATCCCTTGGATGAAAAAAACATCCAGGGGATTTTTTGATATTAAAAGTGAATAGAAGCTGAAAAATAAAGTAAAAAATGTTATAATATTAGAAAAGGAGAGAAGTTTCATGACTGAAAAAATTACGGTAATTGTGCCAGTTTATAATGTTGAAGATTACCTAGATAAATGTTTGGATAGTGTAATAAAACAAACATATAAAAATATCGAAATTATTGTTGTCAATGATGGTTCTACAGATAATTCGGGTGAAATTTGTCAAGAGTATGCACAAAAAGATAATCGAATTACCTATGTAGAACAAGAAAATGGTGGTCTATCTGATGCACGAAATGCAGGTTTAGAACGCATGACTGGCTCCTACGTAACTTTTGTTGATTCGGATGATTGGATTGAGCAAGATTATGTAGAAGTTTTATACAATAAATTAACTGAGTATCAAGCAGATGTTTCAGTCGGGAATTACTATTCATACAATGAAGATGAGGGGATGTATTATTTTCATATAAATGGTGACTCCTATTATGAGAAAGTATTTGATAATGTGTCTATATTTGAAAACTTGTATGAGTCTCAAGAAATGAAGAGTTTTGCTTTAATATCTGCTTGGGGTAAACTCTATAAAGCGAGTTTGTTCGATTATATTCGATTTGATAAAGGTAAACTTGGTGAAGATGGGTATATGAATCAAAAACTATATTTATTGGTTCAAAAAGTAATCTATATAAATCAAGGTCTGTACGCATATCGCCAGAGAAGTGGGAGTATTACAAAAACTTGGACAGAAAAGTGGATGCACGCCTTAGTTGATGCTATGTCTGAGCGTATTACTCTGCTGGCTAATATGGGGTATCCTCTAGAGAAACACCTGGCAGTTTATCGTCAGATGTTGGAAGTCAGTCTCGCCAACGCTCAAGCTAGTGGTTTATCTAACACAGCAACATATAAAGAATTTGAAATAAAAAAAAGACTTTTAAATCAGTTAACGGTACAAGAATCAAGTGAAAAGAAAGCCATTGTCCTAGCGGCAAATTATGCCTATGTAGACCAAGTTTTAACGACTATCAAGTCTATTTGTTACCATAATCGATTGATTCGTTTTTATCTGATTAATAGCGATTTTCCAAATGAATGGATCAAACAATTAAATAAGCGATTAGAGAAGTTTGATTCAGAAATTATCAATTGTCGGGTGACCTCTGAGCAAATTTCACGTTATAAAACGGATATTAGTTATACAGTGTTTTTACGCTATTTCATAGCTGATTTTGTGCAAGAAGACAAGGCTCTCTACTTAGACTGTGATTTACTTGTAACGAAAAATCTTGATGACTTGTTTGCCACAGACCTACAAGATTATCCTTTGGCCTCTGTTAGAGATTTTGGAGGCAGAGCTTATTTCGGTCAAGAAATCTTTAATGCCGGTGTTCTATTGGTCAACAATGCTTTTTGGAAAAAAGAGAATATGACCCAAAAATTAATTGATTTAAGCAATGAATGGCATGATAAGGTGGAACAGGCTGATCAGAGTATTTTGAATATGCTTTTTGAACATAAATGGCTGGAATTGGACTTTGATTATAATCATATTGTCATTCATAAGCAGTTCACTGATTATCAATTGCCAGAAGGTCAGGATTATCCTGCTATTATTCACTACCTTTCTCATAGGAAACCGTGGAAAGATTTGGCAGCTCAAACCTATCGTGATGTATGGTGGTACTATCATGGCCTTGAATGGACAGAATTGAGCCAAAATCATCATTTACATCCATTACAAAAATCTCATATTTATCCTGTAAAAGAATCGTTCACTTGTCTAATCTATACAGCTTCAGACCGCATTGAACAAATTGAAACATTGATTCAATCCTTGCCTGATATTCAGTTTAAAATTGCAGCTAGAGTGATGGTCAGTGATCGATTAGCTCAGATGACGGTTTATCCAAATGTGACTATTTTTAATGGTATCCATTATTTACTTGATGTCGATAATGAATTGGTAGAAACCAGTCAGGTACTTTTAGATATTAATCATGGTGAAAAGACAGAGGAAATTCTCAATCGATTTGCTAAACTTGGCAAGCCTATCTTAGCATTTGAAAATACCAAATCTTATGAAGTAGGTCAGGAGGTATATGCTGTTGACCAGGTTCAAACAATGATTGAAAAATTAAGAGAAATAAGCCAATGAAGAAAAAACATCTATTAGGTGATGCCTTGATTTTGACTGTCAGTGATCAGATTGAAGAGTTGGATCATCTCCTTGAAAACTTGCCGAACATCTGTTTTCATATTGCAGCACCTGTCCAGTTTTCGGATAAAATCCGTCGTTTAGAAACGAACCATAATGTCCGTCTTCTAACGATTACAAATGAAGAACGGCTAAACTTTCTAGTCAATACGTGTGACTTTTTACTAGATATCAATCACTTTCAAGAAGTAGATGCTATTGTATCGAGGTTTGTACAGGAAGAGAAACCTGTCTTTGCTTTTGATAATACTGCACATGGAAATCAGGGACAAGAAGTTTTTCTATCAAGTACACCAGATAAATTGGTTTCTAGAGTGAGAGAGTATCTGAATGAAGTTAGAGTAGGCATCAATCTTCAAGAGAAAATCATTCAAGATGGGACTTGGAATGTATTTCAAATTAATAATAAAGCGGATTTAATTGTCGGAAGCAATGTCATTTGTAGAAATTTTGAAAATTTTCATGTTTCTTCTGGCAAGTTAATACTGCATGATGGTGTCTTTGTCAACAACTCTTGTAGTTTTAACTGTATGGAAAGAATTGAAATTGGTTCAGGTACCATGATGGGAGAGGGTGTTCGTTTTTACGACCACGACCATGTTTATACTGCTGAAAAGATAGAAAAATGCCAGTGGACCACAGCACCAATTAGAGTTGGAAGAGATTGCTGGATAGGAAGTAATGTCACGATTTTAAAAGGAGTGACGATTGGGGACAATACCATTATCGGAGCAGGCTGTCTCATACGCAATGACATTCCGGCAAACAGTGTGGTTTATAATGATGGGAATCTTGTTGTAAAAGAAAGAAGATAATTTGGAGCTATGGATACAAAAAAAGCAATCGTTTTAGGGGCAGATAATAATTATCGTGACAAAATGGAAACAACTATTAAATCTATTTGTTACCATAATAGAGATTTGAAATTTTATATTTTTAATGAAGATATCCCCAAAGAGTGGTTTTATCTGATGGAGAAGAGATTAGAAAAACTTAATTGTGAGATTTTGAATATAGAAATTGATGCAGAAAAAGTAAAGCATTTTTCTACTCCTGATGAACACATCAAGTATATGACTTATTTTCGCTATTTTATTGCAGAATTTGTGAAAGAAGATAGAGCCTTGTATTTGGACTGTGATATGATTGTTCATAGGAACATAGATTCGTTATTTCAGAAAGATTTTGAAGAAAATTATATAATCGCCGTTCCAGATGGTTGGTATAAAAATATTTTTAATGCAGGAATGATGATGGTAAATGTTCATAAGTGGAAAACTGATAATATTTGTCAAAATCTTTTAGAGTTGACTGCAGAAAAACATCAAGAAGTCTATGGTGATCAGGGAGTCTTAAATCTATTGTTTGAAAATAAGTGGAAGAAAGTATCTCCCCATTATAATTTCATGGTTGGATTTGATACATTGGGTTATTGGGCTCAAAAGCCAGAGTGGTTTTTAAATAGTTGGGATGAAAACTATAAACCTGCTATTATTCATTTTGAAGGTAAAGATAAACCGTGGAATGATTCATTAAAAACAAGATATAGAGAATTGTGGTGGTTTTATAATGGTTTGGATTGGCAAACTATTTTGTTAGAAAAGGATTCAAAACCGACATCGTTTAGTGAAATTGCAACAGTTAGTTTATTTCATACAGCGATTTTTACAGATACACAAGATTTGGAACACATAGAATATCTAGTAGAAAACCTCTCTAATGTTCACTTTCACATTTTTGCCCATAGTTATTTTGGACCGAGAGTACAAGCGTTGAACTGTTTTAAAAATGTATCTCTTTATCCCAATTACACACCGTATCAATCTCAAGAAATACTGAGTAAGTTAGATTTTTATTTAGATATCAATCATAATCAGGAAATAGATAATATTATTTCAAAAGTTCACCACTTATCGAAACCAATATTTGCTTTTGAGAATACGAGTCATGATACAAATAATCGAAGTCAGATATTGTCTTCAAAAGAGCCAAAGGAAATGGTAAAAGTTATTAAACAGTTTTTAGGAGAATAATTGCAAGCTTATGGATGAATTAATTAGTATTATAGTTCGAATTTACAATGTTGAAAACTATTTGAGACAGTGTTTGGATAGTATTGCTGCTCAAACATATCAAAATTTCGAGTGTTTGTTGATAAATGATGGTTCACCGGATAATTCAGCAGACATTTGTAGAGAGTATGTTGAGAAAGATTCTCGTTTCAAATATTTTGAAAAAGAAAATGGAGGCCTATCAGACGCACGTAATTATGGAATAAGACAATCAAAAGGGTCCTATCTTACTTTTGTAGACTCTGATGATTGGTTGGAACATGATGCTTTAGACCGATTATATGGTGCTTTGAGAAAGGGAAATGCGGATATTAGTATCGGACGTTTTAATTGTTATGATAATTCGCGCTGCCAATATTTATTTTATGATTCTAATCCAGATGATTCTCTTGAAGTGATAGAAGGAAAAGAAATCATCAATAGAGAAGGTCTCGAAGAAATGAGAAATGGGAATTGGACTGTAGCTTATTTGAAATTATTCAAGAGAGAGCTATTAGAAAATTTGCCATTTCCTTTAGGAAAAATTGCGGAAGATACTTACTGGACATGGAAAGTACTTCTAAAGGCTTCACGGGTTGTCTATTTAAATAGTTATATTTATTGGTACCGTGTTGGTCTGACTGGTACTTTATCGAATATATGGAGTGAAAAGCGTATATATGATGAAATTGAAGCCAGGGAAGAAAAACTCGCTATTTTAGCAAGTTTGAATTATGATTTGACCAATCATATTTTGATTTATAAAAATAGATTACAAAGAGCAATAGCAAAATTAGAAGAACAAAATATGCAATTTACAGAGATTTATAGAAGAATGATGGAAAAATTATCTTTACTTCCGTAGATATTGATAAATAATGAGAAATACAATATGAAACTACATTTAACAAACTTATACGGTATGGCTGGTGATAGCACTGTTATTCTAGCTCAAAATGCTGTACAAAAAATAGCAAGTCAACTGGGATTTAGAGAGGTTGGTATTTATTTTTACAATATTGCTTCAGACAGTCCTTCTGAAATGAATAAGCGTCTGGACGGCATCATGGCCAGTATTTCCATTGGAGATATATTAGTTTTTCAGTCTCCAACTTGGAATGGCTTTGAGTTTGATCGTCTCTTTTTTGACAAACTAAAGGATATGCAGGTGAAAATTATTTGCTTTATCCATGATGTTGTTCCTCTCATGTTTGATAGTAACTATTATCTCATGAAAGAGTATATGTACATGTATAATCTATCGGACGTTTTGATTGTTCCATCTGAACAGATGAAAGAACGCCTGATGGAAGAAGGCTTGACAACTAAGAAAATCCTTGTTCAAGGTATGTGGGATCATCCTCATGATTTGTCCTTATATACCCCAGAGTTAAAAAAAGAACTCTTTTTTGCTGGAAGTTTAGAGCGTTTCCCAGACTTACAAAATTGGTCTCAAGATACGCCTTTAAGAGTATTTTCAAATAAAGGGGAGGCTAGTTCTAGTGCTAGAAATCTTAGCATTGAAGGATGGAAAAAAGATGAGGAACTATTGCTAGAATTATCAAAAGGTGGATTTGGTCTTGTCTGGGGAACTCATCAAAATGATGTAGAAAGTAACCAATATTACACTCTGAATATATCTCATAAGGTTAGTACCTATCTAACAGCTGGTCTCCCAGTCATTGTACCGAGTAGCTTATCAACTGCTAAATTTATAGTAGATCAAGGCTTGGGCTTTGTGGTGAATAGTCTGGAAGAAGCTCATGAGATAGTTGATAAAATGAATGCACAAGAATATCAAGAAATGATAAATCGGATAAAAACCTTTAGCTATCTGTTAAAAGAAGGTTATTTCACTAAAAAGTTATTGGTAGATGCAATCTATCATTTGGGAATTGATTAAGGGAATGAGATGAACAAAACAATTGTATTAGCTGGGGATCGTAATTACACCAGGCAGTTAGAAACAACCATAAAGTCTATTCTATACCACAATCGGGATGTTAAAATTTATATTTTAAATCAAGATATCATGCCAGATTGGTTTCGTAAGCCACGCAAGATTGCTCGAATGTTAGGTAGTGAGGTTATTGATATTAAACTACCTGAACAAACTGTGTTTCAGAATTGGACCAAGCAAGATCATATTAGCAGTATTGCATATGCTAGATATTTTATCCCAGATTATATTCCGGAAGCTAAGGTTTTATATTTAGACAGTGACTTGATTGTGAATACTTCTTTGGAGAAATTATTTAGTATTGATTTAGAGAATAAATTACTCGCAGCAGTTAAAGATACAGATGGAATAACATTTAACACTGGTGTTTTACTACTCGATAATCAGAAGTGTCGTCAAGAAAAATTAAAAGAGCGGCTAATTGAACAGTCTATTGTAACAATTAGGGAGGTTGAAGAAGGCCGTTTTGAACACTTTAATGGTGATCAAACAATTTTTAATCAGGTCTTACAAGATGATTGGTTAGAGTTAGATAGAACTTATAATTTACAAGTGGGACATGATATTGTAGCTTTGTATAATAATTGGCAAGCTCATTTAGCTTTTAATGACAAACCAGTGGTGATTCATTTTACGACCTACAGAAAACCTTGGACTACTTTGATAGCCAATCGTTACCGTGATTTATGGTGGGAATTCCATGATTTGGAGTGGACTCAAATTTTACAACATCATATAGGAGAGTTTGAACTACTATCGCCTCTAGATAAGGAATTTTCTTGTTTAACTTTGACTAATTCCCAAGATTTAGAAGGAATAGAAGAGTTAGTCACAGCTCTACCATATGTGGTATTTCATATCGCGGCTTGGACGGATATGGGTGATAAGCTAACAAAATTAGCTGTACATGATAATGTGAGATTGCATCCACAGATCGTTCCTCCTGTGTTAGATAAGTTGAAAAAGTTAACAAATCTTTATTTGGATATCAATCATGGTAATGCAGATGAGAACTTTTTAAAATCTTTGAAAGAACAAGAAAAAACGCTATTAGCTTTTCAATCGACTCAGCATGGAAATTTAGGACAAATCGTTTTCGAAAATGGGAAAGTTTCCTTTATGATTGATGCCATTAAAGATTTTAAGAAAAAAGGACATCTTACCTGTTTTCGACAACTTCCAAGTTTGACTTGTTTAACGTTTACGGCTTCTCAGGATATTGAACAGCTAGACTATTTGGCTGAACACTTACCCAATGTTGTTTTTCAAGTAGCAGCATGGACAGATATGGGGCCAAAATTATATGATTTATCTAATCGTTATCCTAATATTCAACTTTATCCAGCAATTTCAAGAGATAAGCTAGAAGAGTTGAAGGAAAAGATGGATGTTTATTTAGATATCAACTTACTGACTTCAACAGCAGATATGGTTGCAGAAATGACTCATCTATCTAAACCTATATTAGCTTTTTATAAATCTCAAAATGGGAATAATGGTCAAAGATTGTATTCTAGTGAACATCCTGAACGAATGTTAGCTGATTTGCAAAAATTGATAAATAAAGATAGTCTAGAAGAACAGCTTGTTCCAATACAGGTCAAAGGGATAGATGAAACCTTGGATTATATTATTGAACACAACTCTTCTTTAGTCCGTTTTGGGGATGGAGAAATTAATGTGCTTGCAGGACATTCGATTCCCTACCAGGATTATGATGAAGAGTTGGTTTCAACCATGAGAGATATTATTGTCCAAGAAAGTCGAGAAGATTTAGTCGTGTGCCTTCCTGATGCCTTTACAGATCGTTTCAGATTTACATCGTGGGCGATTCCATTTTGGAAAAATCACATGGATCATTATATGGATTTTTACAGAGAACTATGTAGCGATTCATGGTATGGTTCCACCTTTGTATCTCGTCCTTATATTGATTTTGAAGATAAGAGTCAAGCTAAAGCTCAATTTGAAAAATTGAAAAGTATCTGGAAAAACCGTGATCTACTGATAGTCGAAGGTGAGACTTCTCGTTCAGGTGTAGGGAATGATTTGTTCGATGAGGCAAATTCTATTAAGCGGATTGTTTGTCCTTCTCATAATGCTTTTTCAAGTGTTTATGAAATTGAACAAGAAATAGAAAAGCATGCGGCTGGTCGCTTGATTTTATGTATGCTTGGCCCTACAGCAAAAGTTTTAGCTTATCATTTGAGTCAAAAGGGATACCAAGTATTAGATATTGGTCATATCGACTCCGAGTATGAGTGGATGAAGATGGGTGCCAAGACAAAGGTTAAATTTGCGCACAAACATACAGCAGAATACAATTTTGATCAAGATATTGAATTCATTGAGGATGACACGTATAATAATCAGATTGTTGCAAGAATATTAAACTAGAGTATGAATACATCCTAGCATTGATACAAGTAGCTATATATGTACATTTGTGTCTAAGGATATACTAGACTATTAAAAATAGATGATAAGGATTTGAAATGAGAAATACCAATCGCACTGTAGTATTCGCAGGAGATTATGCTTATATTCGACAAATCGAAACGGCGATGAAGTCACTCTGTAGGCATAATAGTCATGTGAAAATTTATGTATTGAATCAAGACATTCCCCAAGAATGGTTCAATAGATTAAGGATGTATGTACAAGATATTGGGGGCGATTTGATTGATTGCAAGTTAATAGGGCAACAGTTTCAAATGAACTGGTCAAATAAACTACCGCATATCAATCACATGACCTTTGCACGTTATTTTATTCCAGACTTTGTTAAAGAAGATAAAGTGCTCTATCTTGATAGTGATTTAGTTGTAACAGGTGATTTAACACCTTTATTTGAATTTGAATTGGGTGAAAATTATCTGGCAGCAGCTCGTTCTTGCTTTGGAGCTGGAGTTGGCTTCAATGCTGGGGTTCTGTTGATTAACAACAAAAAATGGAAATCAAATAATATTCGTCAGCAGTTAGTTGAATTAACTGAGAAAGAACATGAAAATGTAGGAGAAGGAGATCAATCTATTCTCAATATTCTTTTTCAAAATAGTTGTTACCAGCTAGAGGATACCTATAATTTTCAAATAGGTTTTGATGCTGGTGCAGCTGAAAAAAATCATGCTTTTGTTTTTGAAATTTCACTAACACCCCTTCCAAAAATTTTGCACTATATTTCTCCTGATAAACCGTGGAAGCAGTTTTCGGTTGGACGTTTGAGAGAAGAGTGGTGGAAATATTCTTTTATGGAATGGAGTTATATCGTATCTACTTGGAAAGAAAAGGGAGTATGGTATTCTGCAGATATTTATGAACCCAAATTAACTTGTATGAATTTAACTAATTCTTGGTGTGTAGAAAAAATTGATTATCTAGTTGAACAATTGCCGGAAGTACATTTTTATATTGCTGCTCATACTTTTATGTCGGATGAATTAAAGAGATTATCTAAGTATCAAAATGTGACCCTTTATCCTAATTCTTTTCCTATTTTGGTAGAAAAACTTCTACAGAGTTCAGATATTTATTTAGATTTGAATTTAGACCATAAACTAGTATATATCTATGATTTGGTGAAGAAATATAATAAACCCATGTTTAGTTTTGAAAGCAGTAGATATGAAGAACTAACTGATGATTGTTATGCAGGACTCTATTCAACTAAAAAACCAGAAGATTTAGTAGACGCAATCAAATCTTATATGAGGTAGAGAACAGTATGAGAAAATCAATAGCATTAGCGGCAGATAATGCCTATCTTATTCCTTTGGAGACGACTATAAAGTCTGTATTGTATCACAATAGGGATGTTGATTTTTATATTTTGAATAGTGATATAGCTCCCGAATGGTTTAAACTATTGGGAAGGAAAATGGAAGTTGTGAATTCTACCATTCACAATGTACACTTGAATAAAGAACTTTTTGAAGGTTATAAAACAGGACCACATTTAAATTATGCTTCTTATTTTAGATTTTTTGCGACGGAAGTAGTTGATGCTGATAGGGTATTGTATCTGGATTCAGATATCATTGTAACAGGGGATCTAAGTTCTCTCTTTAAAATAGATTTTAAGGGATATTATATTGGAGCTGTTGATGATGTTTATGCTTATGAGGGGCGGAAATCTGGCTTTAATTCTGGAGTTTTGTTGATGGATGTTGCAAAGTGGAAAGAGCATTCTATTGTCAATAGTTTATTAGAATTAGCAGCAGAACAGAATCAAGCTGTTCATCTTGGGGATCAGAGTATTTTAAATATTTATTTTGAGGAAAATTGGCTAACGTTAGATGAAATATATAATTATATGGTAGGTGTAGATATTTATCATCTTGGCCAAGAATGTGAACGTTTGGATGATAATCCACCTGTAGTTGTTCACTACGCTAGTCATGATAAACCGTGGAATACGTATAGTATATCTAGATTGCGTGAATTATGGTGGACTTATAGAGATTTGGATTGGTCAGAGATTGCTTTTAGGCGTTCTAGTTTGAATTACTTTGAACGAAGTAATCAATCTCAAAAACAGGCTATGGTTGTGACATGGAGTGCAGATGTCAAACATTTAGAGTATTTGTTACAACAGTTACCTGATTGGCATTTTCATGTTGCAGCTCCTGTTTTCTGTATTGATTCTCTGACTAAGTTATCTACTTATACCAACATGACTCTGTATCAGTCTATACTTCATCAAAGAATTGACTGGTTATTGGATGATTCTAGCGTTTATTTAGATATTAATACAGGTGAAGAGGTCTTTAATGTAGTTACAAGGGCACAAGAAAGAGGCAAGAAAATCTTGGCTTTTGACAAAACGCGTAAAAGTATGGATGATGGAATCTATGACGGTGTCTTTTGTGTGGAAGAACCAGAAGCTTTAGTTAATGCAATTAAAAAGTTAGAGGGATAGTGATAATGGACGAATTAATTAGTGTGATAGTTCCTATATACAATACGGAAAAGTATTTAGTAGAGTGTGTTGAGAGTCTTAGAAAACAAACATATTCTAATATTGAGATTATATTAGTAGACGATGGATCAACAGATGCTTCTATTGAAATCTGTGATGAATTAGCAGAAAAAGATTCTCGGGTTAAAGTATTTCATAAAAAGAACGAAGGTGTGGCAGTTGCAAGAAATTTTGGCATTCAACAGTCTAATGGTCAATATGTTGTGATTGTAGATTCCGATGATGTTGCAGTTGATAGAATGATTGAGGTTCTGTATACTCAAATAAAGGAAAAAGATGCCGATATAGCTGTAGGAAACTATTACATTTATGACGAAAGTGATGGTAATTTTTATTATTACATCACGGACGATAATTATTGTGTAGAAGTGTTATCTCCACAAGAATTAATAGACAGACAGGCAGGAGCATGGCAATGGAATAGTTCAGCTTTTATAGTAACAGTTGCGAAATTGTATAAAAAAGATTTGTTCAAAGATGTTTCGTTTACTCATGGTAGAAGGTTTGATGACGAAGCTTCTACCCATAGAATTTTTTTAAGAAGTAAAAAAACGGTGTTTATTAACGATAATCTTTACCTTTATAGAAGACGTTCAGGTAGTATTATGGGGACTGATTTTGATCTTTCTTGGTCAAGAGATTTAGTTGAAGTATTTTCCAAGAAAATATCAGATCTTGTTTTAGCTGGATTAGACGTTTCAGTTATGCGCATTCGATTTGTCAACCTTTTAAAGGATTACAAGCAAACTTTAGAATACCATCAATTAACAGATACTGAGGAATATAAAGATATTTGTTTTAGATTGAAGCTCTTTTTTGAAGTAGAACAAAACTAAAGTTGTAACATCACTATTTTTATTACAAAAGATTAGATTAACAGTAAGAGAGAAGGATTATTTTGTGAAAAAAATTTACTCATCAATGGCAGTAAAAAAAGGATTAACAACCTTATTTCTGCTGTTTATTTATGTATTGGGAAGTCGTATTACCCTTCCTTTTGTTGATTTGAATAGTAGAGACTTTCTAGGTGGGTCAACGGCATATTTGGCGTTTTCAACCGCCCTTCTAGGAGGAAATCTGAGAAGTTTATCAATTTTTTCTGTTGGATTATCCCCTTGGATGTCAGCTATGATTTTATGGCAATTACTTTCCTTTTCTAAGAAATTGAATATTTCTTCGGGTGCCGTAGAAGTTCAAGATAGAAGGAAGATGTATTTAACACTGGTTATTGCTTTGATTCAATCTTTAGCGCTCTCGTTGAATCTACCAATCCAGCATCTTTATTCATCACTCTTGGTAACTGTATTAAATACCATGTTATTAATAGCAGGAGCCTTCTTCCTAGTATGGTTATCCGATTTAAACGCGCAACTTGGAGTAGGTGGCTCGGTGATCATTTTACTGTCTAGTATTGTTTTAAATATTCCACAAGATATTTTAAGTACATTTCAGCTTGTTCGAATTTCTATGGGAATAATGATATTGATTGCATTGAGTAGTATTGTATTGACCTATATGATGGTGCTCATGTATAGAGCGCGCTATCGTCTACCAGTTCATAAAATTGGCTTACGTAGTCGTTTTAAACGTTATTCTTATTTTGAAATCATGTTAAATCCTGCTGGTGGTATGCCTTTTATGTATGTGATGAGCTTTTTAAGTTTGCCTACCTATATTTTTTTATTGTTACAGACTCTTTTTCCAAAGTCATCAGTCTTCTCTGAACTATCAGCTCAATATGGAGTCGGAAAACCATTATGGATTTACTCATACATTGCCATGATTTTTTTATTTAGTATTGCTTTTGCTTTTGTCAATATGAGTGGAGACCAAATATCTGATCGTATGAAGAAATCTGGGGAGTATATATATGGAGTTTATCCAGGTGAGGAAACAAGTCGTTTTATTAATCGATTAGTATTTCGATTTTCGATCATAGGAGGAATCTTTAATGTTTTGATGGCAGGTACTCCAATGTTATTTGTTTTATCTGATGAAAATTTATTGAGGATTGCTATGATTCCAGGTTTATTTATGATGTTTGGAGGTATGATTTTTACAATCAAAGATGAAATGAAGGCTTTGAGACTAAATGAAACCTATAAACCCTTGATTTAGGAGGATTTTATGTATTATTTTATTCCAGCTTGGTATGGTTCAACCCGTCAATGGCATGCTGATTTGATTCCATGGTATCATTCTTATTTTAGATTTGAATTTGATGATACTTTTAATCAAATTAGGCTGTTTCAAAGGCAAGGTATACCATCTCGACTACTCGTATTAGCCTATCAGCCACATTTGCGTTATTTTTTACATAGACATGGTGTCTTAGAGACAGAAGTCTATTCTATCTTTGATGACATGCAAGACTTGCAAGATATACACACCCAGGTTCTTAATTTGAGAGATATAGAGTGGGATAGTGATTGTCAATTTATTTATAGTCCTTTTACAATAGTAGTACAAAAAAATGGTGAAAAATATGCTAAAGTGGAGCATGGAGTAGAAGGGTTTATCAGTGAGATTCAATATTTTGATCTCGATGGACAAATAAGCAAGAATTATATCATGGATGATCGTGGCTTTGTATCGAGTGTTATTTATTTTGATAAAGGACAGCCTACCTATCAAGACTATTTGGATCCTAAAGGAATTTGGAGATTTAGAGAACATCTAAACGAGGGAGGACGAGTAGAGGTAAATCCAATATTTGGTTACCGTTTTAAACAGCTTCACTACACTGATATGAGTCAACTAATCGCAGAATATTTTGATAAATATCTGCAAAAGCAACAGAAAAAACAGGATATTTTCATCATCCCTTCTCATCCTCATCATAATCAGTTTATCTTTGATCACATTCCAAGTGCTAATCCTAAAATTTTGAGTCTTTTTATCAATCGTAATTCACAGAACACCTTTAGAGAGTTATCAGTATCGGTTGATCGATCTAGTTTAGTGTTGGTGGATAGAGAGGATAGTTTACAACTTTTGCAGGAACTATATCCTAAACTATCAGATAAGTTTTATCATCTCTCTCCTTTTGATACGCGTTTGCGATTAGGGAGAAGTCAGACTCGAAAAGAATCAATACTTTACTATCAATTAGATTTTTCTCAAGGAATTGATAGACAAGCCCTATTTCAGGTTTTATCATTTATTGCTGAAACAAAAAATACAGAAGTCATTTTTGGAGCTTTTTCTGCTAGTCAGGAACAAATGGAGGAAGTGGAATCACTTGTCAATGAAATCATTCAGAAACAAATCCATACGGATAGTTTAGAAAAAGGAGTAGACTACGGTGGGGCAGAAAATCCTTTAGAAGAAAATCAAGAGCAGGAACTACGTTTTCAATTTGTCAACATGAATGATGAGTTGGATTTGATTAAGACGCTAGAGTTTGTTCGTTTGATTGTGGATTTGAATAAACAACCACACCTCTATACTCAAATCGCAGGTATTAGTGCGGGAATTCCTCAGATTAATCAGGTTGAAACCGTCTATGTGGAACATTTGAAAAATGGTTATTTGATTTCAGACGTGACAGAATTTTCTAAGGCTGCACATTACTATACAGATAGACTAAAAGAGTGGAATCAAGCTCTAGTATACTCTATTGATAAAATCAAAGAACATACTGGACAACGATTCTTAGATAAGTTGCATCACTGGATTGAGGAGGTTACTGATGTCAAAGGACTATAAAATCCTACAGATAGGGATTGATAATTGGGCTCATCATTATGAAATTCCTGAAAATATGGATTGGTATTATTTTTGTCCCAACTCACCGCTAGCCCTTCGTAAAATGATGGAAATGGATAGCATCATAAATTTTCATGCAATTTTGATTGAGGATGGTCAGTATATAAGAGATTTATTACCCTTTATTCACCATATTGAACCTTATACTTTGTTTTATAATCAAGAGTTTAAAACGACAGATTTGGGTATTCTTGATTGCTTAAAAAAGCGTTGTGCTCAGGCTGTAGATTTCTCCGATCCCCAGCAATTAATCAATGATTTATCAACATCTCTCTTTGGTGGGGGATATGGTGATAAGTTATTCCCATATAGTATCCAAGTTAATCCTTCCTTTGAAGGAGCTATTTCCTATCAAGGATTCGAATATGTGAGATTAGAAGGAAATTTTGGGAATGATTTTCAACAACTAGCATACTGGTCTTATAATTTTACGGTCAATAAAAACTTACCCATAGAACTATGGTTGGAGTATGAAAAACAAGGTAATTGTGAGTTACGATTGGTCATTCATAAGATATGGAGTGGGTCTGTTGATGAAATTTTTGAAGAAATCCTAGTGACTGAAAATGACCTAGAGCAAGCACTCATTATGGAAAATAAAGAGGGAGATTGCTATCTCGCCATATCTGTAGAAGCACGAGGTCAGGGAATTTTAAAGATTGGTACTCTTCATCAGCGCTGGAGTCGTAAACAGTTCGGGAAGTTTGTTTTAGGTGGGAATATCCTACATGATAGTAAGCATGATGAAATTAACTACTTTTTCCATCCGGGTGATTTCAAGCCCCCTTTAGCTGTTTATTTTGCAGGTTTTCGTCCTGCCGAGGGATTCGAGGGATATTGGATGATGAAAAATTTAGGATGTCCTTTTCTTCTATTCTCGGATCCTCGTATTGAAGGTGGTGCCTTTTACCTGGGGAGCGAAGAATTAGAGAATAAGGTTAAGGAAACCATTCAATATTATTTAGATTATCTTGGTTTGACATCTAAAGATTTGATTTTATCAGGCTTATCAATGGGAACATTTCCATCGCTCTACTACGGAGCCACTTTTGAGCCACGCGCAGTTATTGTCGGTAAGCCATTAGCTAATATCGGGACTATTGCAAGACGAGGGCGTTTAGAGGCACCAGGAGTATTTAATACAGGATTTGATGTTCTGAGACATCAGACTGGTGGAGTTAGTTTCCAACATATGGAAGATTTGGATCAACGTTTTTGGAATGCTTTTAAAAAGGCAGATTTTACACAGACAACTTTTGGTCTTTCCTATATGAAGGATGAAGATATGGATAGTCATGCTTATGAACAACTAGTTGATCACTTATGTCATACAGGAGCGAAAATACTTTCCAAAGGAACAGCGGGACGACATAATGATGATACAAATACCAATGTGGTTTGGTTTTTGCACTTTTATCGTATGGTCTTAGAAGCAGATTTTGGGAGAGGTGATGAATGATTATCAAACAAAGACAAGGAATAGAGTGGGGAGAAGTTGGGGAGACATTTATGCATGGTAGTAAGGTGACCTATCACGAAGATAAACATATTAGTCTATATAATCCCTTGGTGCCATCAGGAGAAATCTTAAAAACATGGTTTTCCAGTGTGAATTATCAAGCTTTTAGAACTCAGCCCAGTCTCCCTTTGCTGAAGAAAAAACAGGATTATCAATTATGTATGAATTATGAATGTCATCCTACCAATGGAGTCTATACAAAGATTGCCTTTTTTGATAGATATGGGGATGTGATTGAAGAGAAAATTGAAAAAATGAAAATCTTTGATTTTACCTATCCTGATGGTAGCTATACCTACCAAGTCTCTCTTCTAAGTGCTGGTTTTGAATCCTTAGATTTCTATTCTTTTTCAATTAAGGAGTTAAATCGTGTTTAAAGGTTTTTATCAAAAAATCCAACTTCGGAAAGTTAAGAGAATTTTAAAAAAGATTAATGCTCTTAAAGGAAAGATGTCCTCTCTATCAGACCAAGAATTAGCGGCAAAAACAGTGGAGTTTCGCCAACGTCTTGCTAAAGGAGAGACGGTAGATGATCTTCTAGTGGAAGCTTTTGCAGTTGTTCGTGAAGTGGATAAACGCGTATTGGGTATGTTCCCCTATGATGTCCAAGTTATGGGTGGGATTGTTATCCATCAGGGAAATGTCGCTGAGATGAATACAGGTGAGGGAAAAACCTTGACAGCTACTATGCCTATTTATCTCAATGCCTTGACAGGAAAAGGAACCATGCTGATTACCACCAATGACTATCTAGCTAAACGCGATGCCGAGGAGATGGGACAAGTTTACCGTTTCTTAGGCTTGACAATTGGGATACCTTTTACAGATGATCCAAAAGAGGAATTGACGTCAGAAGAGAAAAAAAGAATTTATGCATCAGACATCATCTATACAACTAATAGCAATTTAGGTTTTGATTATTTAAATGATAATCTGGCCTCAAATGAGGAAGGAAAATTTTTGCGTCCTTTTGATTATGTCATTATTGATGAGATTGATGATATCTTGTTGGATAGCGCTCAGACACCTCTTATCATTGCAGGAGCCCCGCGGGTTCAGTCTAATCATTATGGTATTATTGATACGTTGGTAACGACTTTGGTAGAAGGGGAGGACTATATCTTTAAGGAGGAGAAGGATGAGATTTGGCTCACTACCAAGGGGGCTAAAGCTGCTGAAAGCTTCCTAGGAATAGATCATTTTTACAAGGAAGAACATGCGGTTTTTGCTCGCCATTTAGTGTATGCGATTCGAGCCCATAAACTCTTTACCAAAGATAAAGACTATGTCATTCGTGGGGATGAAATGGTACTGGTAGATAAGGGAACAGGTCGTCTAATGGAGATGACTAAACTACAGGGAGGTCTCCATCAGGCTATTGAAGCCAAGGAACATGTCAAATTATCTCCAGAAACGAGGGCCATGGCTTCTGTCACCTATCAGAGTCTTTTTAAAATGTTCAATAAGATATCTGGTATGACAGGGACAGGTAAGGTCGCAGAAAAAGAGTTTATTGAAACCTACAATATGTCGGTAGTGCGCATTCCAACCAATCGTCCTAGACAACGGATTGACTATCCAGATAATCTCTACGTCACTTTACCTGAAAAAGTGTATGCGTCCTTGGAGTACATCAAAGAATATCATGCCAAGGGGAATCCCTTACTCGTTTTTGTTGGCTCGGTTGAAATGTCTCAGCTTTATTCGTCACTCTTGCTCCGAGAGGGAATTGCTCATAATGTTTTAAATGCTAATAATGCGGCGCGTGAGGCCCAGATTATCTCCGAGTCAGGTCAGATGGGGGCTGTGACAGTGGCTACCTCTATGGCAGGGCGTGGTACGGATATTAAGCTAGGTAAGGGAGTTGAAGAACTTGGTGGCTTGATTGTTATTGGAACGGAGCGGATGGAAAGTCAACGAATTGACCTGCAAATTCGTGGTCGTTCTGGTCGCCAAGGAGATCCCGGGATGAGTAAGTTTTTTGTATCCTTGGAGGACGATGTTATCAAGAAATTTGGTCCATCTTGGGTTCATAAAAAGTACAAAGACTATCAGGTTCAAGATATGACTCAACCAGAAGTACTGAAAGGTCGTAAATACCGAAGGCTAGTCGAAAAGGCTCAACATGCCAGTGATAGTGCTGGACGTTCGGCGCGTCGTCAGACTCTAGAATATGCTGAAAGTATGAATATTCAACGGGATATGATTTACAAGGAGCGTAATCGTCTAATAGATGGTTCTCGTGACTTAGAGGATGTTGTAGAGGAAATCATTGCTAGTTATATAGATCAAGTGACCTCTTCAAATTATGAAAGCCGAGAGTTACTCTTCCATTTTCTTGTGACCAATATTAGTTTTCACATTAAAGAGGTTCCAGATCATATAGATGTGACTGACAAGACTGCAGTTCGTAGCTTTATGAAGCAGGTGATTGATAAAGAACTTTCTGAAAAGAAAGAATTGCTTGAGCAACATGGCTTGTATGAACAGTTTTTACGCCTCTCACTACTTAAAGCCATTGATGACAATTGGGTTGAGCAGGTAGATTATCTTCAGCAATTAACAATGGCTATCGGTGGCCAGTCTGCTAGTCAGAAAAATCCAATTGTAGAGTACTATCAAGAGGCCTATGCAGGCTTTGAAACCATGAAAGAACAAATCCGTGCGGATATGGTGCGTAATCTCCTGATGGGCTTAGTTGAAGTCACTCCTAAGGGTGAGATTATGACTCATTTCCCATAAAAAGAGGAAAATATGACAATATACAATATAAATTTAGGACTTGGATGGGCTAGTAGCGGTGTTGAATACGCCCAAGCCTATCGTGCTGGTGTTTTTCGGAAATTAAATTTTCCTTCTAAGTTTATCTTTACAGATATGATTTTAGCCGATAACATTCAGCACTTAACAGCCAATATTGGTTTTGATGATGAACAAGTGATCTGGCTTTATAACCACTTTACAGACATTAAGATTGCACCGACTAGCGTGACAGTGGATGATGTTTTGGCTTATTTCGGTGGTGAAGAAAGTCACAGAGAAAAAAATGGCAAGGTTTTGCGTGTTTTCTTTTCTGATCAAGATAAGTTTGTCACCTGTTATTTGGTGGATGAGAACAAGGACTTGATTCAACATGCCGAGTATGTCTTTAAAGGAAAATTGATTCGTAAGGATTACTTTTCTTACACTCGTTATTGTAGCGAATACTTTGCTCCCAAGGACAATGTTGCAGTCCTATACCAACGAACTTTTTACAATGAAGACGGGACTCCGGCCTATGATATCTTGATGAATCAAGGGAAGGAAGAAGTTTATCGTTTCAAGGATAAGATTTTCTATGGAAAGCAAGCCTTTATGCGTGCCTTTATGAAATCCTTGAATTTGAACAAGTCTGATTTAGTCATTCTGGATAGGGAGACAGGTATTGGACAGGTTGTTTTTGAGGAAGCACAGGCAGCGCATTTAGCGGTAGTTGTTCATGCGGAGCATTATAGTGAAAATGCTACAAATGAGGACTATATCCTTTGGAACAACTATTATGACTATCAGTTTACCAATGCAGATAAGGTTGACTTCTTTATTGTATCAACTGATAGACAAAATGAAGTTCTACAAGAGCAATTTGCCAAGTACACGCAGCACCAACCAAAGGTTGTTACCATTCCTGTAGGAAGTATTGATTCCTTGACTGAGTCAAGTCAAGGACGTAAGCCATTTTCATTGATTACTGCTTCACGTCTTGCCAAAGAAAAACACATTGACTGGTTGGTCAAGGCGGTCATTGAGGCTCGTAAGGAAATACCTGAATTAACCTTTGATATTTATGGTAGTGGTGGAGAAGATTCTCTCCTTAGAGACATTATTGCAACTCATCAGGCTGAGGACTATATCCAACTCAAGGGACATGCGGAACTTTCGCAGATTTATAGTCAGTATGAGGTCTATTTGACTGCTTCTACCAGCGAAGGATTTGGTTTGACCTTGATGGAAGCTATTGGCTCAGGCCTTCCTCTAATCGGTTTTGATGTGCCTTATGGTAATCAGACCTTTATAGAAGATGGTCAAAATGGTTATTTGATTCCAAGTTCATCTGACCATGTAGAAGACCAAATCAAGCAAGCTTATGCAACTAAGATTTGTCAATTGTATCAAGAAAATCGTTTGGAAGCTATGCGTGCTCATTCTTATCAAATTGCAGAAGGCTTCTTAACCGAAGAAATTTTAGAAAAGTGGAAGAAAACAGTAGAGGAGGTGCTCCATGATTGAACTTTATGATCGTTATAGTCAGGAAAGTCGAGATTTACATGAAAGTCTAGTCGCTACTGGTCTTTCTCAACTTGGAGTAGTCATTGATGCAGATGGTTTTCTGCCTGATGGTCTAGTATCTCCTTTTACTTATTATCTAGGCTATGAAAAGGGAAAACCTCTTTATTTTAACCAAGTTCCTGTTCCAGCTTTTTGGGAAATTTCAGGAAATAATCAGTCTTCTCGTATTGAAGATAGGACAGAGGAGAGAGCTCTTATTCATTATGCTGATGGAATGCAGGCTCGCTTGGTTAAACAGGTAGATTGGAAAGACTTGGAAGGTCGAGTACGTCAGGTTGACCATTATAATCGCTTTGGAACTTGTTTTGCTACAACGACCTATAGTGCTGATAGTGAGCCGATCATGACGGTTTACCAAGATGTCAATGGTCAGGAAGTTTTACTGGAAAACCATGTGACAGGTGATATCTTATTGACCTTACCAGGTCAACCTATGCATTACTTTGCAAATAAGGTTGAATTTATCATCTTCTTTTTGCAAGATTTGGAAATAGATACCAGTCAGCTTATCTTTAATACTCTAGCGACTCCTTTCTTGGTTTCCTTCCATCATCCAGATAAATCTGGCTCAGATGTTTTGGTTTGGCAGGAACCTCTCTATGATGCCATTCCAGGCAATATGCAGTTGATTTTAGAGAGTGATGATGTGCGCACTAAGAAGATTATCATTCCAAACAAGGCAACTTATGAACGTGCTTTAGAGTTGACTGACGAGAAATACCATACTCAGTTTGTGCATTTGGGTTACCATTATCAGTTTAAACGAGATAATTTCCTTCGAAGAGATGCCTTAATCTTGACTAATTCAGATCAGATTGAGCAAGTGGAAGCAATCGTAGAAGCCCTGCCTGATGTCACCTTCCGTATCGCAGCGTTAACAGAGATGTCTTCTAAGCTCTTAGACATGCTTCGCTATCCTAATGTGGTCCTTTACCAGAACGCTAGTCCACAGAAGATTCAGGAGCTCTATCAACTGTCGGATATTTATTTGGATATAAACCATAGCAATGAGTTATTGCAGGCAGTACGTCAGGCCTTTGAGCACAATCTCTTGATTCTTGGATTTAATCAGACAGTGCACAATAGACTCTATATCGCTCCTGATCATCTATTTGAAAGTAGTGAAGTTTCTGCTTTGGTTGAGACCATTAAACTGGCTCTTTCAGATGTTGAACAAATGCGTCAGGCACTTGGTAAACAAGGTCAACATGCAAATTATGTTGACTTAGTGCGTTATCAGGAAACCATGCAAACTGTTTTAGGAGGCTAACATGTCAGACGAAGATTTATTTTACAAAGACGTTGAAGGTCGCATGGAAGAGTTGAAACAAAAACCTATCAAGAAGGAAAAAGAAACCCGAGGGGAAAAGATTAGTAAGACTTTTTCACTCCTCTTGGGTTTAATGATTCTGATTGGTTTGCTCTTTACTTTGTTGGGAATTTTGAGGTAGGTCTATGATTGAAATACTGATTGTTTTAGCTATTATCCTATCTCTTGCTTTGATTGTATTGGTAACTATACAACCCCGTCAAAATCAACTATTTTCCATGGATGCCACTAGTAATATTGGTAAACCAAGTTACTGGCAGAGCAACACCTTGGTCAAGGTGCTCACTTTATTGGTAAGTTTGGCCTTATTCGTTTTACTATTAACCTTTATGGTGATAACTTACAAATAAAAGAAAACTTCAGATATTCACCTTTTGTGATTGTTCTGAAGTTTTCTTTTTACTGTCCATATTTTTGGTAAAAATCTACTTTTACTTGGATGAAGGTTTTGGCTTCGCGTAGGAGTTGAAGAAGGGTGGCACGGGTTTCAAATTCTTCTCTTGTCTTGGGTAGACTGCGGTTACGGAAGATTTCCAGATAGCGTTCAATTTCATCTAGCAAATCAGAAGCAGGATTGGTCTGGCTTAGTTGACCGCCAATTTTTGAAAAAAGTTGGGCCAAAATCAGACTTTCACTGGCAGCTAGGTGACAGGTGTTGATTTGCTGGGCCATATTTCGCAGGATACGACTTTGTCGCTGTCTCATTTCAAAATAGTGGATATGGTAGTCGGTCTGGTGAAAGAGGTGGTCTGAGTGATCTAGATAGACCAGTTTGAGGGCTTCTTCCAAAAGAGTGTCTAATTCTTCAATTAACTGTGCTCGGTTACGTCCATCCCCTCTGGATAAATAATATTTAAAGCGCTGGAGGATATCTTTTAATTTTTCTTCTACCAATGTGTGGTAGTGCTGGATTTCCTCTTCTCGTGAAGGCATGTAGAGATTGACCAGTAAGGCAAATCCTGTACCGATAGCAAAGAGAAGGAATTCATTGACTAGAAGGTCTGGTGAGGTTGATTCTTGCACCAAGAGATGGCTAACCAAAACCGTGCTTGGTGTGATGCCAATTTCCCAGCCCATCTTGTAGGCTAGAGGCACATAGAGGGCCAGATAGAGGCCAAGGATCCAGATATGAAATCCGCTCAAGTGAAAAACCAAAACCCCGATAACCAGAGCCAGAAGCATGGAAAAGAGCCGATTGCGGGCCAGTTTTAAGGTACTTCTACGCGTATCAGATAGGCTCAAGAGAGCGATAATTCCGGCCGAAACTGCTGACGAAAGATTGAGAAAATAAGCAAGAAGGCAGGCAAGACAGGTAGCTAAGATGAGCTTGGCAGTACGTTGGCTAATAGACATAAGAATTTCCTAATAAGTTAGAATAAAAGCGTAAAAGACAAGACCCGAGAGGCTTGCCTTTATGAGTTATTTTTTACGGGCTGCTGCGTATTCGGCAACGGCGGTAAAGAGGACGTCTGTAGAAGAGTTGAGGGCTGTCTCACATGAGTCTTGGATAACTCCAATCACAAATCCAACACCAACAACTTGCATGGCAATATCGTTAGAAATACCAAAAAGGCTACAAGCAACTGGGATAAGAAGGAGGGAACCGCCCGCAATACCAGAAGCACCACAGGCAGAGATAGCTGCTACTACACTGAGGACAAAGGCTGTAGCAAAGTCAACAGGGATTCCAAGAGTATTTACTGCAGCAAGGGTTAAAACGTTGATGGTAATAGCGGCTCCTGCCATGTTGATAGTAGAACCAAGTGGGATAGAAACTGAATAGGTATCTGGATCTAGTCCAAGGTCGTGGCAAAGTTTCATATTGACAGGGATGTTAGCTGCAGAACTACGAGTGAAGAAGGCTGTCACACCGCTGACACGCAAACATTTCCAAACGAGAGGATAAGGATTTCTCTTCATAAAGAGGAAGGCAATCAGTGGATTGATTACTAAGGCAACAAAGAACATGGTTGTCACCAAGAGGGCAAGCAAGATTCCATAGTTGGCTAGACTGCCGATTCCCTTATCAGAGATCGTTTTGAAGACAAGGCCAAGGATTCCAAACGGAGCTAGGTTGATGATCCATTCGACAATTTTAGAAGTCACATCAGCCATGGTTTTCAGCAATTCTTTACTATTTTTGCTGGCTTCTCTCATAGCAATCCCGAAAACAACTGCCCAAGATAGGATACCGATGTAGTTGGCTGTGACAAGGGCATTGACTGGATTGTCAACCAGTTTGAGCAAGAGGTTGCTGAGGACTTGCCCAATCCCATCTGGTGGAGCAATATTGGTATTGGCACTATTTAGGGTAATTTCAACAGGGACGATGAAACTTGCTAGTACAGCGATAAGGGCAGCGGCAAAGGTTCCCACCAAATAAAGGAAGATAACCGTTTTCATATTGCTATCTTGTCCCTTTTGATGTTGGGAAAGGGCGTTAGCAACGAGGGCAAAGACCAGAATGGGTGCGATGGCTTTGAGGCCACCAACAAAGAGATCTCCGAGTAGGCCAATTCCTGAAACAGTAGGAAATGTCAGTCCAAGGATTCCTCCAACAAGCATGCCAATCAAAATACGTTTGATTAGGCTTGCCTTATTCCAAGCATGAATGAGTTTTTTCATAACAATCTCCTTTGTTGTGTAATGTTTATGATTATAGTATAAATATGAACTAAAATCAAGAATTTTCTGTCTATTTTTGAAATTATTTTTGAATATTTATGGAGAATGACACTTTATGAAAGTATGGTATAATAAATGAAAGGAGTTTTCTATGCAAGAATTTATTCAAACCTATCTCAATAAGCTTGATGTTACAGCGATTATCGAGAATATCTTGACCAAGGTACTTTCTCTTTTATTCTTATTTTTACTCTTCTATATAGCTAAGAAATTGCTCCATACCATGGTGCAGAGAATTGTTAAACCTTCTCTAAAAATGTCTCGTCATGATGTCGGACGTCAGAAAACCATCTCACGCCTGTTAGAAAATGTGTTTAATTATACCCTTTATTTCTTTTTACTTTACTGTATCTTGTCGATTTTAGGTTTGCCAGTTTCTAGTTTGCTGGCAGGTGCTGGAATTGCTGGGGTGGCCATTGGTATGGGAGCCCAAGGATTTCTGTCTGATGTCATCAATGGCTTTTTCATCCTCTTTGAACATCAACTGGATGTGGGAGATGAGGTCGTTTTGACAAATGGCCCTATTACTGTATCGGGTAAGGTCGTGAGCGTCGGCATTCGGACGACTCAACTCAGAGGAGAAGATCAGGTTCTGCACTTCGTTCCCAATCGAAATATCACCGTTGTCAGCAATTTCTCTCGTACAGACCAGGCCTGAAATGTTAGCAGATTTATGGTACAATAGAAAGAGTTTGGTAAAGGAGAAAAGATGTTTTTAGAAAAACAGTTGGGCAATGGTTGCGCCTGGATTAATCTAGATTTGGACAAGTTGAAAAAACTAGAGGACCTTTCTGAAATCTACGGTTTGGATAAGGAAACGATCGAATACGCACTGGATAGAAATGAGCGCGCCCATATGGATTATCACCGTGAAAATGGGACTGTGACCTTTATCTACAATGTCTTGAACTTGAAAAAGGATAAGGCATACTATGAAGCCTTTCCCATGACCTTTATCGTGGAACATCGTCGCCTGATTACCATTAGTAATACCAAGAACGCCTATGTCATTGAACAGATGACCCGTTATCTGAACAGTCATGACACGCTTTCGATTTACAAGTTTCTCTTTGCCAGTCTGGAAATCATCAGCAATGCCTACTATCCTGTCATCGAGCAGATGGACAAGAGTAAGGATGAGGTCAATGGCCTCTTGCGCCAGCGGACGACTAAGAAAAACCTCTTTGCACTTTCCGACTTGGAAACCGGTATGGTTTACCTCACTGCGGCTGCCAAGCAAAATCGCATGTTGTTGGAGCATATCCAAGGGCATGCCCTCTATCGCAGTTTTAACGAGATTGAGAGAGAGCAGTTTGATGATGCCATGATTGAGGCTCATCAGCTGGTGTCCATGACAGACTTGATTTCTCAAGTTCTTCAACAACTATCAGCATCTTACAACAATATCCTAAACAACAATCTGAATGATAATTTGACAACCTTGACCATCATTTCAGTCCTGCTAGCTGTTTTGGCAGTCGTGACAGGCTTTTTCGGAATGAATGTTCCCCTACCTTTAACAGATGAACCCCATGCTTGGCTCTACATCAGCTTGGCCAGTGTAGCTTTGTGGATTATCCTGTCATTATTGCTAAGGAAAATTGCGAAAAAAAGTTAAGAAAAGGAGCCAGAATGGCGATTGAAAATTACATGCCAGATTTTGCTGTGGAAGCAGTTTATGATCTGACAGTCCCAAGCCTGCAGGCGCAGGGAATCAAGGCTGTTTTGGTCGATTTGGACAATACCCTCATTGCTTGGAACAACCCTGATGGGACGCCAGAGATGAAGCAATGGCTACATGATCTTCGGGACGCGGGTATTCGCATTATCGTGGTGTCAAATAACACCAAAAAACGGGTCCAACGCGCAGTTGAGAAATTTGGAATTGACTACATTTATTGGGCTCTGAAGCCCTTCACATTTGGGATTGATCGTGCCATGAAGGAATTCCACTATGAGAAAAGTGAAGTGGTCATGGTCGGCGACCAGCTCATGACCGATATACGAGCAGCTCACCGTGCAGGCATTCGCTCGATTTTAGTCAAGCCCTTGGTCCAACATGACTCGATCAAAACGCAGATTAACCGAGCTCGTGAGCGCCGTGTGATGCAAAAAATCACTGAAAAGTACGGACCGATTACATATAAAAAAGGAATTTAACTATGGAAGAAATTCTCTGTATTGGTTGTGGAGCAACCATTCAGACGACAGACAAGGCTGGTCTTGGTTTTACTCCCCAGTCGGCACTTGAAAAAGGTTTGGAGACTGGCGAAGTCTATTGTCAACGCTGTTTCCGTCTCCGCCACTACAATGAAATCACGGATGTCCAGTTGACAGACGATGATTTCCTCAAGCTCTTGCACGAGGTGGGAGACAGTGATGCCTTAGTGGTCAATGTCATTGATATCTTTGATTTTAATGGCTCTGTTATCCCAGGCTTGCCACGTTTTGTATCAGGCAATGATGTCCTCTTAGTTGGAAATAAAAAGGATATTCTGCCTAAGTCAGTTAAGCCTGGTAAGATTAGCCAGTGGCTCATGGAGCGTGCCCACGAAGAAGGGCTTCGTCCAGTCGATGTCGTCCTAACTTCGGCACAAAATAAGCATGCCATAAAGGAAGTCATTGACAAGATTGAACACTACCGTAAGGGCCGTGATGTCTACGTGGTCGGCGTGACCAATGTTGGAAAGTCAACCCTTATCAATGCTATTATCCAAGAAATCACGGGTGATCAGAATGTCATCACGACTTCACGCTTCCCAGGGACAACCTTGGACAAGATTGAGATTCCGCTTGACGACGGATCTTATATCTATGATACGCCTGGGATTATCCACCGTCACCAGATGGCCCATTACTTGACTGCAAAAAACCTCAAGTATGTCAGCCCCAAAAAGGAAATTAAGCCTAAAACCTATCAGCTTAACCCTGAGCAAACCCTATTTCTAGGTGGTCTCGGACGCTTTGACTTCATTGCAGGTGAAAAGCAAGGATTTACAGCTTTCTTTGACAATGAACTAAAACTCCACCGAACCAAGCTCGAAGGAGCAAGTGCCTTTTACGATAAGCACCTCGGAACCCTCTTGACACCACCAAATAGCAAGGAAAAAGAAGATTTTCCAAAACTAGTCCAACATGTATTTACCATCAAGGACAAGACCGACCTAGTGATTTCAGGACTAGGCTGGATCCGTGTAACAGGCATCGCCAAAGTCGCCGTCTGGGCACCAGAAGGCGTCGCCGTCGTCACACGAAAAGCAATCATTTAAACACAGAAAGGAAAGGGTTGTCTAAATTCGTGTGAGCCCTGCGAGCCCACAGCGAATATTTTTCGCTGTGGTGTCAGTTGGTACAAGTGATTGTACCAACTGCGGAAAATTTGAGACCTTAGGCTCAAATTTTAGTCATGAAAGTCCGAAGGACTTTGCTGACGTCCGTCACCACTTCAGAAAAGTATAAAAAGAAACTCTTTTAAAGAAATTATGTCATTAACATCAAAACAACGTGCCTTCCTCAACGGTCAGGCACACACCCTCAAACCCATCATCCAAATCGGGAAAAATGGACTTAACGACCAAATCAAAACCAGCATTCGTCAGGCTCTTGACGCACGTGAATTAATCAAAGTAACGCTTTTGCAAAACACAGATGAAAATATCCACGAAGTCGCTGAAATTTTAGAAGAAGAAATCGGTGTGGACACAGTCCAAAAAATCGGACGCATCTTGATTTTGTTTAAACAATCCAGTAAGAAAGAAAATCGCAAGATTTCTAAAAAAGTCAAAGAAATCTAAAAACCTACTCCAAATAACTGTTTTACAGAGAAATAAAGGAGACTAGCCTATGGCAATCGAACTATTGACTCCCTTTACCAAGGTAGAGTTGGAGCCAGAAATCAAGGAGAAAAAACGCAAACAAGTCGGGATTTTAGGGGGGAATTTTAATCCTGTTCACAATGCCCATCTGATTGTTGCAGATCAAGTACGCCAGCAGTTGGGACTAGATCAAGTTCTGCTTATGCCTGAATACCAACCTCCTCATGTAGATAAAAAGGAAACCATCCCTGAGCACCATCGCCTCAAGATGCTTGAGTTGGCGATTGAGGGGATTGACGGCCTAGCTATTGAAACAATTGAATTGGAGCGCAAAGGCGTTTCTTACACCTACGACACCATGAAGATTTTGACAGAGCAACATCCAGATACAGATTATTACTTTATCATCGGGGCCGACATGGTGGACTACCTACCTAAGTGGTATAGAATTGATGAGCTGGTTGACATGGTTCAGTTTGTGGGGGTTCAGCGTCCACGCTACAAGGCAGGGACTTCTTACCCAGTTATCTGGGTGGATGTGCCTCTCATGGATATCTCGTCTAGCATGGTGCGTGACTTCCTTGCCCAAGGTCGGAAACCTAACTTTCTTCTACCTCAGCCTGTGCTAGACTACATCGAGAAGGAGGGGCTCTACTGATGGCCTATCAAGACTATATCAACTGCTCCCGTGAGGTTTTGTTGGAAAAAATGGCAGAGCTTCTGCCTGAAAAACGCTTAACTCATTGCTTGGGAGTGGAGCGTGCAGCCATAGAACTGGCTCAGCGATTTGGGGTCGATACTGAGAAAGCAGGTCTTGCAGGTCTTCTCCATGATTATGCTAAGAAGCTGTCAGATCAGGAATTTTTAGACTTGATTAACCGTTATCAGCTAGACCCTGACCTCAAAAACTGGGGCAATAATGTCTGGCATGGTATGGTTGGCATCTACAAGATTCAGGAAGATTTGGATTTGCAAGATTTTGAAATCCTGCGAGCCATTGAAATCCATACAGTCGGGGCGGCTCAGATGACAGACTTAGATAAGGTTATCTATGTAGCAGACTATATCGAACATAATCGAGCCTTTCCTGGAGTGGACCAGGCACGTGAGATTGCGAGTCTATCGCTCAATAAGGCAGTGGCCTATGAAACAGCTCGTACCGTGGAGCATCTAGCCCATCAGGGATTCCCCATCTATCCCCAAACCCTTGAAACCTATAACGCCTTTGTGCACTATTTGAAAGAGGACTAAATGAAGACGGCTTTTATTATTATTGATGTACAAAATATTTTAGTGGAAACAGGTTTTCAGACAAATAGTCTATTGGAAAAAATTTCTTATTTACAAAACCAGGCTAGAAGCAAGAATATTGAAATTATCTATGTTCAACATATTGAGAACTCTGAAGCTCAAACATCAGAAGATTGGCAGTTATCTGCGCTTTTAAATCGAAAACCTGATGAAAAGGTCTTTCAGAAGAAGTATAATAGTATTTTCAAAGAAACTGGCTTAAAAGAATACTTGGATAAACAGGGGATTGAAAAATTAGTTTTATGTGGTATGCAGACAGAATATTGTGTGGATACCTCTGTTAAGGTTGCCTTTGAATATGGCTATCAGCTGATTATTCCAGAAGGTGCTGTCACAACCTTTGATGGGGATGACATTCCAGCAGAAACGATAAATGAATTTTATGAGGACATTTTGGAGAATCGCTTTGCAGATGTCCTAGATTATAAAAATATTTTTTAAAAGAGGACTAAATGAACGAAAAAGAATTACTAGACCTAGTCGTGAAAGCGGCTGATGAGAAACGTGCGGAGGATATCCTCGCACTTGACGTACAAGATTTGACTAGCGTGACGGATTACTTTGTTATTACTAGTTCAATGAATAGCCGTCAGTTGGACGCTATCGCTGATAATATCCGTGAAAAAGTAGCTCAAGCAGGCTTTAAAGGCAGCCATATCGAAGGCGATGCAGCTGGAGGCTGGGTCTTGCTGGATCTCGGTGCTGTCGTTGTGCATGTCTTTTCAGAGGAAATGCGTGCCCACTATAACCTGGAAAAACTATGGCATGAGGCGGATTCAGTAGATATTTCAGAAGCCTTAGCATAGAAGATGAACTCAGTTGCAGTCAACTGGGTTTCTTTGCTTATTTTAGAAAATTGATGGAAAGGTAAAGAGCGAGTGGTGTTTACCATGGAGCTCTTAGTATCATGTTTTATGGCAACTTATGAAACCTTTGCGGCGGTCTATGATGCGGTCATGGATGATAGTTTATACGATAAATGGACGGACTTTTCCCTCCGTCATTTGCCTAAGAACAAGGAGAGAAAGAAACTCTTGGAACTGGCTTGTGGGACAGGAATTCAATCAGTGCGCTTCTCTCAGGCTGGTTTTGATGTGACTGGACTGGACTTGAGTGCAGATATGTTGAAAATTGCCGAAAAGAGAGCGGCTTCAGCCAAGCAAAAGATTGATTTTATTGAAGGTAATATGCTGGATTTGTCCAAGGCAGGTCAATATGATTTTGTCACTTGTTATTCTGACTCAATCTGCTACATGCAGGATGAGGTGGAAGTAGGGGACGTTTTTAAGGAAGTGTATAATGCCCTTAACGAAAACGGGGTCTTTATCTTTGATGTGCATTCGACCTACCAGACAGACGAAGTTTTTCCAGGCTATTCTTACCATGAAAATGCGGAAGATTTCGCCATGCTCTGGGATACTTATGAGGATGCGGCACCTCACTCTATCGTGCATGAACTGACCTTCTTTATAAAGGAGGCGGATGGTTCCTTTAGTCGCCACGATGAAGTACATGAGGAGCGGACTTATGAGGTTTTGACCTATGATATTTTGCTGGAACAGGCTGGTTTCAAGTCCTTCAAACTCTATGCGGACTTTGAGGACAAGGAGCCAACAGAAACTAGCACCCGTTGGTTTTTTGTCGTGCAGAAGTAGGAGATTACCATGACCATCACAGGTATTATCGCGGAGTTCAATCCGTTTCATAATGGGCACAAATACCTGCTGGAGCAGGCTGAGGGGCTGAAAATCGTGGCTATGTCTGGGAATTTCATGCAACGTGGTGAGCCTGCTATTGTAGATAAGTGGACACGGGCCCAGATGGCACTGGAAAACGGAGCGGATCTGGTAGTGGAATTGCCCTTTTTAGTCAGTGTTCAGGCGGCGGATTTCTTCGGCCAAGGAGCTGTGGATATCTTGGCGCGTTTGGGGATTGATACTCTAGCTTTTGGGACAGAGGAAGTTCTGGACTACCAGAAAATTGCTGACTTATACACAGAGAAAGGTGCTGAGATGGAGAAATTTGTGGAAAATCTGCCTGATTCCCTCTCTTATCCCCAGAAAACCCAAGCCATGTGGAAGGAATTTGCAGGTCTTGATTTTTCAGGAAATACACCCAACCATGTCCTTGCTCTTGCCTATGCCAAAGCGGTAGCAGGGCGAAATATCAAACTGCATCCAATTCAACGTCAGGGGGCTGGTTACCATTCTGTGGATAAGAATGTGGACTTTGCCTCGGCGACAGCTCTCCGTCAGCATCAGTCAGACCAAAATTTCTTAGAACGCTTTATGCCTTCTGTTACCCTCTTTGAGCAGACCAGTAAGGTGAGCTGGGAAGACTATTTTTCTCTGCTGCGCTATCAAATCTTGTCAAATTCCGACCTAACCACTATCTATCAGGTCAATCAAGAAATGGCTGCGCGCATTAAGGAAGCTATTAAAACAGCCCAGTCTGTGGAAGAATTGGTTGAGGCGGTTGCGACCAAGCGTTATACCAAGGCGCGTGTCAGACGCCTTTTGACTTATATTTTGGTGCAGGCTAGAGAAAATGACTTGCCAGAAGCCATTCATGTTCTTGGCTTTACCGAAAAAGGCAGACAACACCTTAAGTCTCTGAAAGGACAGGTCCATCTAGTCAGCCGAATTGGCAAAGAACCTTGGGATGCTATGACCCAAAAGGTAGATCAGATTTACCAACTAGGAAATCCAAGTTTAGCAGAGCAGAATTTTGGAAGAGTGCCGATTAGAATAGAGACAAACTAAGTCTACTGAAAAGTAGGCTTTTTGAGATTTTTTACGAATAAATAGATAGAAAAGAAAATCTTGTACAAGTTCCTGACAATTTTTTTCTTTTTGTGTATAATAGTGGAAAAGAGGTAAAACGAGGTATGGTTATGGAAGCAGTTCTTTACTCAACATTCCGAAATCATTTAAAAGACTACATGAAAAAGGTAAATGATGAATTTGAGCCTTTGACGGTGGTCAATAAAAATCCAGACGAGGACATTGTAGTCCTTTCAAAGAGCGAGTGGGATAGTATTCAAGAAACTCTGAGAATCGCCCAAAATAAGGAGTTATCAGACAAGGTTTTGCGAGGAATGGCTCAAGTTCGTGCTGGAAGTACTCAGGTCCATGTTATTGAGGAGTAAGAAATGCTACTCAAGTTTACAGAAGATGCGTGGGCAAATTATTGCTACTGGCAAACTCAGGATAAGAAAACACTAAAAAGAATCAACAAGATAATCAAGGATATTCAACGTGATTCATTTACAGGAATAGGAAAACCAGAACCACTCAAGTATGACTACCAAGGATCCTGGTCACGTCGTATCGACGCAGAAAATCGCTTGATTTATATGATGGATGGAGATAGCGTGGCTTGCTTGTCTTTCAAAGATTACTACTGAGTCTACTGAAAGGTGGGCTTTTTTTAATCTCTGCGAAACAACTGTTTCAAATCAACAAGGATTTAACAATTTTATTTAGTGATTATAACCTAATTTCCTCAAAACATATTCTATTTTAGGTTTGTGAAAATCACTTTTTTATGGTAGAATGTAAAAGAATGTATGTCATTCGGAATAACAATAAAATGAGGTAAAAACATGGAAATCATGTCGCTTGCGATTGCTGTTTTTGCCGTCATCATTGGTTTAGTCATTGGATATGTCAGCATCTCAGCTAAGATGAAATCATCTCAGGAAGCTGCGGAGTTGATGCTTTTAAATGCTGAACAAGAAGCAACTAATTTACGTGGACAAGCTGAGCGTGAAGCGGATTTACTTGTTAATGAAGCCAAACGTGAAAGCAAGTCTCTTAAAAAAGAAGCACTATTGGAGGCCAAAGAAGAAGCCAGAAAATACCGTGAAGAAGTGGACGCTGAATTCAAATCAGAACGTCAAGAACTCAAACAAATCGAAAGTCGTTTGACAGAGAGAGCTACTAGCCTCGACCGTAAGGACGACAATTTGACGAGTAAAGAACAAACACTTGAACAAAAAGAACAAAGTATTTCTGATAGAGCGAAAAACCTTGATGCGCGTGAAGAGCAATTAGAGGAAGTCGAAAGACAAAAAGAAGCTGAACTAGAACGTATTGGTGCTCTGTCTCAGACAGAAGCACGAGATATTATCTTGACACAGACAGAGGAGAACTTGACCAAGGAGATAGCCAGCCGTATTCGCGAAGCTGAGCAAGAGGTCAAGGAACGTTCTGACAAAATGGCTAAGGACATTCTGGTTCAAGCTATGCAACGTATCGCTGGTGAATATGTAGCAGAGTCAACAAACTCAACAGTTCATCTGCCAGACGATACTATGAAGGGACGCATTATTGGTCGTGAAGGTCGTAACATTCGTACCTTTGAAAGTTTGACAGGGGTCGATGTGATTATCGACGATACGCCAGAAGTGGTGACCTTGTCAGGTTTTGATCCGATTCGTCGTGAGATTGCCCGTATGACTATGGAAATGTTGCTCAAAGATGGTCGTATCCACCCAGCTCGTATCGAAGAGCTGGTTGAGAAAAACCGTCAAGAGATTGACAATAAGATCCGTGAATACGGTGAGGCCGCTGCCTATGAGATCGGTGCGCCGAACCTCCATCCAGACTTGATGAAGATTATGGGACGTTTGCAGTTCCGTACCTCTTATGGACAAAATGTCTTGCGTCATTCGATTGAGGTTGCTAAATTGGCTGGTATTATGGCCAGTGAACTTGGTGAAAATGCAGCTCTTGCCCGTCGTGCTGGATTCCTTCACGACATTGGTAAAGCTATTGACCGTGAGGTTGAAGGTAGCCACGTTGAAATCGGTATGGAATTGGCACGTAAGTACAAGGAACACCCAGTTGTGGTCAATACGATTGCTAGCCACCACGGCGATGTTGAAGCTGAGAGCGTCGTTGCAGTGATTGTTGCTGCAGCAGATGCCTTGAGCGCAGCCCGTCCAGGTGCTCGTAGTGAGTCTCTTGAAAGCTACATCAAGCGTCTTCATGATTTGGAAGAAATTGCGAATGGCTTTGAAGGAGTACAAACTAGTTTTGCCCTTCAAGCAGGACGTGAAATTCGTATCATGGTCAATCCAGGACAAATCAAGGACGACAAAGTCACAATCTTGGCTCACAAAGTTCGTGAGAAAATTGAAAATAATCTCGATTACCCAGGAAATATCAAGGTAACCGTGATTCGCGAGCTTCGTGCAGTAGATTATGCTAAATAAATAAGAAAGAGCAGTTGAAAAATTACTGCTTTTTTGTTACACTAGATGGAAAGACTGTAAAGGATAATCTGGCTTTTTGCTATTATTCTAGAGAAATGTTATTTCACAGACTGACTAAAAGGAGACACAATGGCAGACCGAGGCTTACTAATCGTTTTTTCTGGTCCTTCAGGGGTTGGCAAAGGAACGGTTAGAAGAGAGATTTTTGAGAGTTCTGAAAACCAATTTCAATACTCTGTATCGATGACGACACGCGCACAACGTCCAGGAGAAGTGGACGGTGTTGACTATTTCTTCCGTACTCGTGAAGAGTTTGAAGAGCTGATTCGTCAAGGACAGATGTTGGAATACGCAGAATATGTCGGCAACTACTATGGAACTCCTCTGACCTATGTCAATGAAACCTTGGACAAGGGGATCGATGTTTTCCTTGAAATTGAGGTTCAAGGTGCTCTTCAGGTCAAGAAAAAGGTTCCGGATGCTGTCTTTATCTTCCTGACACCACCAGATTTGGATGAATTGCAAGATCGTTTGGTAGGTCGTGGAACAGACAGTGCAGAAGTGATTGCCCAACGAATCGAAAAGGCCAAGGAAGAAATTGCCCTCATGCGTGAGTATGATTATGCGATTGTCAACGATCAGGTGCCCCTAGCTGCTGAACGTGTCAAACGTGTGATCGAAGCAGAGCACTTCCGTGTGGATCGTGTCATTGGTCACTATCAGGAGATGTTACCAAAATCTCCAACTACCCGATAAAATTTAGAAAATAGGTACAAGCAAATGATGTTAAAACCCTCTATTGATACCTTGCTTGACAAGGTTCCGTCAAAATATTCACTCGTAATCTTGGAAGCAAAACGTGCCCACGAATTGGAAGCAGGTGCGCCAGCAACTCAAGGTTTCAAATCTGAAAAATCAACTCTTCGCGCTTTAGAAGAAATCGAATCAGGAAACGTTACAATTCACCCAGATCCAGAAGGAAAACGTGAAGCAGTGCGTCGCCGTATCGAAGAAGAAAAACGTCGCAAAGAAGAAGAAGAAAAGAAAATCAAAGAGCAAATCGCTAAAGAAAAAGAAGATGGTGAAAAAATTTAAGGTTGGGGGGACTCAATCTTATTTTTTCTATTGCAAGAATGTACTGACAAGGAGGAGGTGAGAAGATGGCCATAGCCAAGATTATTGTAGATGTGCCCTTGATGCAGACGGACCAGCCCTATAGTTACAGGATTCCTGAGGAGTTTGAGGGAATGCTGGAAGTTGGGATGCGGGTTCATGTGCCTTTTGGTAAGGGCAATCGCCTGATTCAAGGGATTGTTCTTGGTTTGGAGTCCCAACCAGATGAAGAAGAGATGGAGCAAGATTTAAAAGATATTGCAGAGGTACTGGATTTTTCTCCTGTTCTCACGCAAGAACAACTCTGGCTGGCTGAGGAGCTCCGCAAGTCTGTCTTCTCCTACAAAATCTCCATCCTAAAGGCCATGTTACCGGGATTTCTGAATTCCAGCTATGACAAGATTCTCTATCCTCTGGAAGGTCTGAGTCAGGAAGACCGAGAGCGCTTGTTTGGTTCAGAAGATTCACTTGCCTTTTCTTCTCTAGATTTAGGTAAGCAAGCTGAAATGATGCGTTTGACTAGGAAAGGTCTGCTTGGTCTGGAATATCAGGCAATTGATCAAAAGAAGGTCAAGACCCAGTCTTGGTATGAGGTGAATCTTGCTCAATTAGAAAGTGTAGAGATTTCTACACGCGCCAAGAAAAAGTTAGAACTGAGAGACTATTTGCTTTCTCATCCTGAGAGTGATTCCTTGGCTAGTTTGTTAGAGTCCTACTCGCGAGAGCAGGTCAACTTCTTTGTGGAACAAGGTGCTGTGACCATAGTCCAAAAGGAAGTTCAACGCTCGGCTGCTTATTTTGAAGGGATTGAAGCAAGTCAGCCTTTGGAGTTGAATCCAGAGCAAAGACAGGCGCGTGATGCAGTTGTCAATGCTATTGGCAGTCATCAGCCCCCCTTCCTCCTTCAAGGGATTACAGGAAGTGGGAAGACGGAGGTTTACTTGCAGATTATCCAAGGAGCCTTGGACAAGGGTAAAACAGCTATTTTGCTAGTACCTGAGATTTCCCTGACGCCGCAAATGACGGAGCGTTTTATAGCACGTTTTGGAGATAAGGTGGCCATTCTTCACTCAGGCCTATCCAATGGTGAAAAGTATGATGAATGGCGCAAGGTGGAACGCGGCGATGCCCAAGTTGTGGTTGGTGCTAGATCGGCCATCTTTGCTCCGCTGAAAAATCTTGGGGTCATGATTATCGATGAGGAGCACGAAGCGACTTATAAGCAAGACAGTAATCCCCGTTACCATGCCAGAGAGGTGGCCATTTTACGGGCTCAGTATAATAAAGCAGCTCTGGTGCTTGGTTCAGCAACTCCTAGTCTGGAAAGCCGGGCGCGTGCTGGCAAAGGCGTCTATCAACACTTACGTCTGAACCAGCGAGCCAATCCTTTAGCCACCATTCCTGAGGTTCAAGTGATTGATTTTCGGGACTATATCGGACAAAATGAGACGTCAAACTTTACGCCTCCTTTGCTAGAGGCTATCCAAGACCGTCTGGCTAAAAAAGAGCAGGTGGTTCTCATGCTCAATCGTCGTGGTTATTCTAGTTTTGTTATGTGTCGGGAGTGTGGGACGGTGGATACGTGTCCCAACTGCGATATTTCTCTGACTCTGCACATGGATACCAAGACCATGAATTGCCATTATTGTGGTTTTTCAAAGGCCATTCCTCATGTTTGCCCCAACTGTAAGAGTCGCAGTATTCGTTACTATGGAACAGGGACTCAAAAGGCTTATGATGAGCTGGCAGAACTCTTTCCCCAGGCCCGAATTCTGCGTATGGATGTGGATACGACCCGCAAGAAAGGTAGTCACCAAGTTCTACTTGACCAGTTTGGACGAGGGGAGGCGGATATCTTGCTAGGTACTCAGATGATTGCCAAGGGATTGGATTTTCCCAATGTGACTTTGGTCGGAGTTCTAAATGCGGATACGGCCTTGAATCTGCCTGATTTCCGTTCTTCTGAGAGAACTTTCCAACTTTTGACTCAGGTGGCAGGCCGTGCAGGCCGGGCTGAAAAAGCTGGTCAGGTTTTGATTCAGTCCTATAATCCACAACACTACGCTATTCGATTTGCAAAAGACCAGGACTACGAAGGCTTTTACGCCTATGAAATGGGGATTCGACGACAACTAGGTTATCCACCTTACTATTTCACCATTGGCATTACCCTTTCTCATAAGAAAGAAGAAGAGGTTGTCAAACGTGCCTATGAAGTCATGAACATTTTGCGATCAGGTTTGTCTGAAACTAGTAACATCCTTGGACCGACGCCTAAACCTATTGCCCGTACCCACAACCTCTATCATTACCAGATTTTAATTAAATACCGTTTAGAAGATGAGCTGGGGCCGACCCTCAACCAGGTTTTGGCCCTGACTCAAGAACGGGAAAATAGTGAGCTCCGTCTCAGCATTGACCATGAGCCACAGCAATTTTTATAAGAAGGAGAAGATATGACAAAATTAATCTTTATGGGGACCCCTGACTTTTCAGCAACAGTTTTAAAAGGGCTTTTGACAGATGACCGTTACGAAATTCTAGCCGTTGTGACCCAGCCAGACCGTGCTGTCGGACGTAAAAAAGTTATCCAAGAAACACCAGTCAAGCAGGCTGCCAAGGAAGCAGGTCTTCCTATCTACCAACCTGAAAAATTATCTGGAAGTCCAGAGATGGAAGCTATTATGCAGCTAGGAGCGGATGGAATTGTGACTGCTGCTTTTGGGCAGTTTCTTCCAAGTAAACTCCTTGATAGCATGAATTTTGCGGTTAACGTTCACGCTTCCCTCCTTCCTAAACACCGTGGTGGTGCGCCGATCCATTATGCCTTGATTCAAGGGGATGAGGAAGCTGGTGTGACCATTATGGAAATGGTCAAGGAAATGGACGCAGGAGATATGATTTCTCGTCGCAGTATTCCGATTATGGATGAGGACAATGTCGGTACCTTGTTTGAAAAATCGGCGCTAGTTGGTCGTGATTTGCTTTTGGACACTTTGCCTGCCTACATTGCTGGGGAAATCCAACCTGAACCGCAGGATCCAAGTCAGGTTACCTTCTCGCCAAATATCAAGCCAGAGGAAGAAAAATTGGACTGGAATAAAAGCAATCGTCAACTTTTCAACCAAATTCGTGGGATGAATCCGTGGCCTGTTGCCCATACTTTCCTTAAGGGCGACCGCTTTAAGATTTATGAAGCCCTACCAGTAGAAGGTCAGGGAAATCCAGGTGAGATTCTCTCTATCAGCAAGAAAGAATTGCTTGTCGCAACGGCAGAAGGAGCCCTTTCTCTTAAACAAGTGCAGCCAGCTGGTAAACCTAAGATGGACATTGCTTCCTTCCTCAACGGAGTTGGGCGCACATTGACTGTAGGAGAACGATTTGGTGACTAAAGTAGAAACAGCTAGAAGTTTAGCTCTAGCAGGATTAGAGGATGTTTTTATTAATCAGGCATACTCAAACATCGCCTTAAATAAGCATCTCAAGGGAAGCCAACTTTCAGCAGCAGACAAGGGTTTGGTGACAGAGATTGTCTACGGAACAGTAGCCCGCAAACTGACTCTGGAATGGTATCTATCCCACTTTATTGAAGATAGAGATCAGTTAGACAGCTGGCTTTATGTTCTTCTTCTCATGAGTGCCTACCAACTCCGCTATCTGGATAAGATTCCAGATCATGCTGTAGTCAATGAAGCAGTGGAATTGGCCAAAGTCCGTAAAAAGGGCAGTGAAAAATTGGTCAACGCGGTCCTTCGCCGTATCCTGCGTGAAGGATGGCTAGATATTGCCAGCATTAAGCGAAAAAACAAGCGTGATTCCATTGCCTATTCCCTTCCGGTTTGGTTGGTGTCTAAACTTAAGGAAGAATACGGAGAAGAGCGAGCGCAGGCTATTTTTGAAAGTCTCTTGGTGCGTAACAAAGCCAGTATTCGTGTGACTGACTTAAGTCGAAAAGAGGAAATCCAAGCCTTGTTGGAGGCCAGTGCTTCATCCTTGTCTCCTTCAGGTCTGGTTAAGGAACAGGGACATTTTGCAGGCCATGATTTGTTTGCGGATGGAGCCATAACCATCCAAGACGAGTCTAGTCAGCTGGTTGCGCCAACTTTGAATTTGCAGGGAGATGAGCGAGTGCTTGATGCCTGTGCAGCTCCAGGTGGGAAAACAGCCCATATTGCCTCTTATCTTACGACAGGTCAGGTTACTGCTCTGGACTTGTACGATCACAAGTTGGACTTAATCCAAGAAAATGCCCAACGTTTAGGAGTTGCAGATCGGGTTCAAACGCAAAAATTAGATGCCAGAAAGGTTCATGAGTATTTTAGTAAGGATTCTTTTGACAAGATTTTGGTGGATGCTCCCTGTTCAGGAATCGGTCTTTTGCGTCGAAAACCAGACATCAAATACAATAAAGAAACGGCAGATTTCGCGTCCTTGCAGGAAATTCAGCTAGAAATATTAGGTAGTGTTTGTCAAACACTAGGCAAAGGTGGTATAATAACTTATAGTACCTGTACTATTGTCTCAGAGGAGAATTTTCAAGTCGTTGAGGCGTTTTTAGAAAGTCATCCTGAGTTCGAACAGGTAAAACTAGAACATGAATGTAAGGATATCGTGAAAGACGGCTGTATCCTCATTACACCTGAATTGTATGGAAGTGATGGATTCTTCATCAGTCAATTTCGCAAGATATCGGATTAGGAAGGAACTGACACATGGAAATTTCATTATTAACAGATGTTGGTCAGAAACGAACAAATAACCAAGACTATGTCAACCACTATGTCAATAGAGCTGGGCGTACTATGATTATTTTAGCTGATGGGATGGGAGGTCATCGTGCAGGGAATATCGCTAGTGAAATGGCGGTAACAGACCTAGGTATAGCTTGGGTTGATACCCAGATCGATACAGTCAATGAAGTGCGTGAATGGTTCGCCAATTACCTAGAAATTGAAAATCAAAAGATTCATCAACTTGGACAAGATGATGCCTATAAAGGAATGGGAACAACTCTTGAGGCTGTTGCTATTATTGGCAATCAGGCTATCTATGCCCATATTGGAGATTCTCGTATCGGTTTGATTCGTGGGGAAGAGTACCACCAGTTAACGAGCGATCATTCCTTGGTCAATGAATTGCTTAAGGCAGGTCAATTGACGCCAGAAGAAGCAGCTAGCCATCCACAGAAAAATATTATTACCCAGTCTATCGGTCAAAAAGATGAAATTCAGCCTGATTTTGGAATGATTACCCTTGAGCTGGGAGACTATCTCCTACTTAATAGTGACGGCTTGACAAATATGATTTCAGGTAGTGAGATTTGTGATATTGTAACCAGTGATATTCCTTTGGCAGATAAAACAGCGACGCTTGTGCGTTTTGCTAACAATGCAGGAGGTTTAGACAACATTACGGTTGCCCTTGTTTCTATGAACGAGGAGGATGCAGAATGATCCAAATCGGCAAGATTTTTGCCGGACGCTATCGGATTGTGAAACAGATTGGCCGAGGAGGCATGGCAGATGTCTATTTGGCCAAGGATTTAATTCTAGACGGAGAAGAAGTGGCAGTGAAGGTTCTGAGGACCAACTACCAGACGGACCCGATAGCTGTAGCTCGTTTTCAGCGTGAAGCGAGAGCTATGGCAGATCTAGACCATCCTCATATCGTTCGGATAACAGATATTGGTGAGGAAGACGGTCAACAGTATCTTGCAATGGAGTATGTTGCTGAGCTAGACCTCAAACGCTATATCAAGGAACACCATCCTCTCTCTAATGAAGAAGCCGTCCGTATCATGGGACAAATCCTTCTGGCTATGCGTTTAGCCCATACTCGAGGAATTGTTCACAGAGATTTAAAACCGCAAAATATCCTTTTGACCCCAGATGGAACTGCCAAGGTCACAGACTTTGGGATTGCAGTAGCCTTTGCTGAGACTAGTCTGACTCAGACAAACTCAATGTTGGGGTCAGTTCATTACTTGTCACCAGAGCAGGCGCGTGGTTCTAAGGCGACTGTACAGAGTGATATTTATGCCATGGGGATTATCTTCTATGAGATGCTGACAGGCCATATCCCTTATGACGGGGATAGCGCGGTGACTATCGCCCTCCAGCATTTCCAGAAACCATTGCCATCGGTTATAGCTGAAAATCCATCTGTGCCTCAGGCTTTGGAAAATGTTGTTATCAAGGCAACTGCTAAGAAATTGACAGATCGCTATAAATCAGTCGCTGAAATGTATGTGGACTTGTCTAGTAGTTTGTCTTATAATCGTCGCAATGAACCAAAGCTGGTCTTTGACGATGCGACTAAGGCGGACACCAAGACTCTACCAAAAGTATCTCAGAGTACCTTGACCTCGATTCCTAAGGTACAAACACAGAGTCCGAAGCCACAGACTGCGAAGCCGAGTCAGCAGGTTTCAGAAGACAATTATGCAAGCAAGCCTGTTAAGAAACGGAAATTTAGAGTTCGCTATATGATTTTGTTGGCCAGCATTGTATTGGTGGCAGCTTCTCTGATTTGGATCTTATCCAGAACTCCTGCAACCATTGCCATTCCAGATGTTGCAGGTCAGACAGTTGCGGAGGCCAAGGAAACTCTCAAGAAAGCCAATTTTGAGATCGGTGAAGAGAAAACAGAGGCTAGTGAAAAGGTGGAAGAAGGGCGGATTATCCGTACAGATCCTGACGCTGGAACGACTCGAAAAGAAGGTTCGAAAATCAATTTGGTTGTCTCGTCAGGCAAGCAATCTTTCCAATTGAGTAACTATATCGGCCGTAAATCGACAGATGTTATCGCAGAACTCAAGCAGAAGAAGGTTCCTGAAAATCTCATCAAAATTGAGGAAGAAGAATCGAGTGAGAGTGAAGCAGGAACTGTTCTTAGACAAAGTCCAGCTGCCGGAACAACCTATGATTTGAGCAAGGCATCAACGATTACCTTAACAGTTGCTAAAAAAGTAACCAGCATTGTTATGCCAAGTTATACAGGATCTAGTCTTGAATTTACTAAAAACAATCTCGTTCAAATTGTCGGTATTAAAGAAGCCAATATTGAAGTTGTAGAAGTGTCGACAGCTCCCGCTGGAACTGCTGAAGGTACAGTCGTTGAACAGAGTCCAAAAGCAGGTGAAAAGGTTGATTTGACGAAGACGCGTGTCAAGATTTCAATTTACAAGCAAAAAACACCGCCGTCAACGTCATCATCAGCACCAGTCCAACGTGGAAACCAAGGTTCTACTACAACACCAAGTCAGGGGAACCAACAAGGAAATCAACGAGGGAATGCACCTACTACTCAGTCAAGTAGTGAAGGAAACCACGAAAATTCACGTGATTAAACGAATCTTTGTCATGATTTCATGGCAAAGATTTTTTTTGACTCCAGATTTGTGATAAAATAGAAGGAGTTGATAAAAGGAGGAAAGCATGGAAGAATCAAGAGAATTAAATGCCGTCATCGATGTGATTATGCTAGCAGGAACCATTCTCCTCAAAAGTGGTTCAGAGATTCATCGTGTAGAAGATACCATGATTCGGATTGCGCATTCGCAGGGGATTGTGGATTGCAATGTTCTTGCCATGCCTGCCGCAATCTTTTTCTCGATTGAAAATACCAATATTTCGCGTATGAAGCGCGTGACTTCCTCTTCTTATAACATTGAAAAAGTCTGCGATGTGAACCAGATTTCTCGTCAGTTAGTAGGTGGAAAGCTTGATTTAGAAACAGCCTTTAAGCAATTGACGGCTTTGCAAGCTCAACCCCTTCCCTATACTAAGTTGCAGGTAACTTTGGCTGCGACCTTTAGTGCCCCTTTCTTTTCAGTTATGTTTAGTGGAAACATCTACGACGCACTTGGGGCAGGAGTAGCGACCTTATTTGGTTTTGCCTTTTCTCTCTATGTGGAGAAGTTTATCCGAATTCCCTTTGTGGCAGCCTTTGCTGGAGCCTTTGTCTTTGGGATGATTGCCCAATTTTGGGCTCGCTACACAGGTTTTCCTTCAACTGCAGATTTGATTATAGCTGGTGCGGTCATGCCGTTTGTACCAGGTATTGCCTTGACCAATGCGGTTCGTGATATTATGACTAACCATATAAACTCTGGTATGAGTAAGATGTTTGAATCTCTACTCATTACCCTAGCTTTAGGGGCAGGAACTTCTGTCGCCTTGGTATTGATGAATTAATATGACACTAACAACCTTTTTATTACAAGCAGTAGCAAGTCTTCTTGCTATTATCACTTTTTTAATTGTACTCAATGTGCAACGCTCTATGCTCTTACCTGGAGGGATTTTGGGTATGGCTGTCTGGCTAATCTATCTCTTGCTCAAGGAACCGACCAATGTTATTGTGGCTACTTTTATTGCAGCCATTATCGGTTCTTGTGTCAGCCAGATTTTAAGTATTCTTTATAAGACACCTGCTGTGGTCTTTATCTTAGCCATCTTGGCACCTCTGGTTCCGGGTTATCTTTCTTATCGAACAACAGCCTTTTTTGTGACGGGAGATTACAGTCATGCCATTGCTAGTGCAACCTTGGTTGTTATGTTGGCTTTGGTGATTTCTATTGGAATGGCTAGCGGAACAGTAATTCTCAGACTTTATTCTCACTTACGAAAACAGTATAATGGTTAGAATAATAAGAGACTTGATTTGGTGAATCAAGTCTTTTTTCTCTCTTTTACTGCCATTTGTGATAAAATAGTATAGAACGATTTTTTACATGAATGATAAAACAGAGGTAAATATGACAATCGGTATTGATAAGATTGGTTTTGCGACCAGTCAATATGTCTTGAAATTACAAGACTTAGCAGAAGCTAGGGGAATTGACCCTGAAAAATTAAGTAAAGGACTCTTGCTCAAAGAATTGAGTATTGCCCCTCTAACTGAGGATATCGTGACCTTGGCGGCCAGTGCAAGTGACTCTATTTTAACTGAGCAAGAGAGACAAGAAATTGACATGGTCATTGTGGCTACTGAGTCAGGAATTGACCAAAGTAAAGCTGCAGCCGTCTTTGTGCATGGCTTGCTGGGCATCCAGCCCTTTGCTCGTAGTTTCGAGATTAAAGAAGCCTGCTATGGGGCGACAGCTGCTCTCCATTATGCCAAATTGCATGTGGAAAATTCTCCAGAGTCCAAGGTCTTGGTCATTGCAAGTGATATTGCCAAGTATGGTATTGAAACTCCAGGAGAACCAACTCAGGGAGCTGGAAGTGTGGCTATGTTGATTACACAAAATCCACGCATTATGGCTTTTAATAATGACAATGTAGCTCAGACCCGTGACATCATGGATTTCTGGCGACCAAATTACTCAACAACCCCTTATGTAAATGGTGTTTATTCTACCCAACAATATTTGGATAGTTTGAAAACGACTTGGCTTGAATACCAAAAACGCTACCAGCTTACCTTAGATGATTTTGCGGCTGTGTGCTTCCACTTGCCTTACCCTAAATTAGCGCTAAAAGGCTTGAAAAAAATCATGGATAAGAGTCTGCCCCAAGAGAAAAAAGACCTCTTGCAAAACCATTTTGACCAGTCTATTCTCTACAGTCAAAAGGTGGGGAATATCTATACAGGTTCACTTTTCCTTGGACTTTTGTCTCTCTTAGAAAATACAGATAGCTTAAAGGCTGGGGATAAAATTGCCCTCTACAGTTATGGAAGTGGTGCTGTGGCTGAGTTCTTCAGTGGTGAATTGGTTGAAGGATATGAAGCCTATCTGGATAAAGACCGTTTGAACAAGCTCAACCAACGAACTGCCCTGTCTGTTGCAGACTATGAAAAAGTCTTCTTTGAGGAAGTAGATTTAGATGAAACAAATTCTGCCCAGTTTGATGGCTATGAAAATCAAGATTTTGCCTTGGTTGAAATTGTTGACCACCAACGACGTTATAGCAAGGTTGAAAAGTAATGAAGATAAGTTGGAATGGATTTTCTAAAAAATCATACCAAGAGCGCCTCGAGCTGTTAAAAGCTCAGGCGCTCCTTAGTCCTGAGAGACAAGAGAGTTTGGAGCAGGATGAACAGATGAGTGTGACTGTGGCAGACCAGCTGAGTGAGAATGTAGTGGGAACTTTTTCTCTGCCTTATTCGCTGGTCCCAGAGGTTCTCGTTAACGGTCAGGAATACACCGTTCCCTATGTAACAGAAGAACCGTCCGTGGTTGCAGCGGCCAGCTATGCCAGTAAAATCATCAAGCGTGCAGGCGGTTTTACTGCACAAGTGCATGAGCGCCAGATGATTGGACAGGTAGTCCTTTATCAAGTTGCTAATCCTGAACAAACGCAAGAGAAGATTGCCAGCAAGAAGGCAGAGCTCTTAGAACTTGCCAATCAAGCCTATCCTTCTATCGTTAAACGTGGAGGTGGGGCGCGTGATTTGCATGTAGAACAGATAAAAGGTGAAACAGACTTTCTCGTTGTCTATCTTCATGTCGATACTCAGGAAGCCATGGGAGCCAATATGCTCAACACCATGCTGGAGGCCTTGAAGCCTGTCTTAGAAGAACTTAGTCAAGGACAGAGTCTCATGGGAATCCTGTCCAACTACGCGACAGATTCTCTGGTGACGGCAAGTTGCCGCATCGCCTTTCGCTACTTGAGCCGCCAAAAGGATCAAGGACGGGAAATTGCGGAGAAAATTGCGTTAGCTAGCCAGTTTGCGCAGGCTGATGCTTATCGAGCTGCTACTCATAATAAAGGGATTTTTAATGGTATTGATGCCATTTTGATTGCCACTGGGAATGATTGGCGTGCCATTGAAGCAGGGGCCCATGCTTTTGCCAGTCGAGACGGGCGCTACCAAGGTCTTAGTCAATGGACGCTGGACCTTGAAAGAGAAGAATTGGTCGGTCAAATGACTCTTCCTATGCCTGTAGCAACCAAGGGTGGTTCTATCGGCCTCAACCCTCGTGTGGCTCTCAGTCATGAGCTACTGGGAAATCCTTCTGCAAAGGAATTAGCTCAGATTATCGTGTCCATCGGGCTTGCCCAAAACTTTGCGGCCCTGAAAGCCTTGGTCAGTACAGGCATTCAGCAAGGTCACATGAAATTGCAGGCCAAATCCTTGGCACTCCTCGCAGGTGCTAGCGAATCCGAGGTAGCTCCCCTGGTCGATCGCCTCATCACAGATAAAACATTTAACCTAGAGACAGCCAAGCGTTATCTAGAAAACTTAAGATCATAAAAAACTCAGACCGATCGGTCTGAGTTTTCTTGTGCTTATACTCTTCGAAAATCAAATTCAAACCACGTCAGCTTCGCCTTACCGTACTCAAGTACAGCCTGCGGCTAGCTTCCTAGTTTGCTCTTTGATTTTCATTGAGTATTAAATACTTTTTCCTGGTAAAAGAGTAACTGGTAAAAAGTAACCAGTTGTCGCGACTTCCTTGCCTTCAATCTTCTGCAAGAGGAGGTCAACAGTGAGGCAGGCTATCTCTTCCATAGGTTGCTTGATAGTAGCCAGTTGAGGGTAGTAATTCTCGATAAAGTAAGTCCCATCATAGCCGATGACCTTGAGCTCTTCTGGTACAGAAATTCCCAGTTCCTGAGCGATTTTAATGACCAGAATAGCTGTCAAATCATCCGAAGCAAAAATGGCATCTGGTTTTTGATGGGTCAAGATATTCTTGATTTCCATTTCTTTTCTGACGGGAGAAAAGTCACTGGAAACATTGATAATAGGAGCTTTTGGTAGTACAGATGCAAAACCAGCGTGGCGTAGTCCAGTTGGTGAATTAGAATTGTCATTTCCTGTAATCATGATAATAGACTGGGCACCTGTCTTAACCAAGGTCTGGGCAGCAAGAACTCCACCAGCGTAGTTGTCAGAAGAAACGACTGGAATGTCTGGAGACAGATTTCGGTCAAAGGAAATAATCGGTGCGGTCACGCGATTATAGTCTTCGATTCCCAAGTTGTGACTACCCGAAATGATGCCGTCTACCTGATTGGCTTCCAACATTTCGATGTACTCCCGTTCCTTTTCAGAATCGTGCTCACTGTTGCAGATGATGGTCTTGTAGCCATTTTTGAAGAGTTGGTGTTCCAGCTTATCAATCAATTCTGCGTAGAAAACGTTAGAAATATTGGGGAAAATCAAGCCGATTAACTTAGCTGATTTTCCTTGCAAGCTACGAGCCAGATTATTGGGTTTATAACCCAATTCCCGCATGGCTTCATTTACCTTTTGAATGGTTTTCTCAGAGAGATAGCCTTTTTTATTGATAACCCGAGAAACGGTAGTAGGGCTGACACCTGCGAGTTTTGCGACATCAGTTAGTTTTGCGACCATAATCTAATTCATAGTATCTTCCAGTTGGGTTTCCAGATTTGATCAGGATACCATTTTGGTCCGCATGTGGGAAGACACGACCGGAAAATACTTTTTCTCCTTTATTGATGAAAATTTCAAAGACAGAGTTATCGATGAAAATCGTAGCAGTAGTAGCCTGATTCTCGATAGGGCAAGAGCGAGTTGTACCAAATTCTTGGGCATACTGTTCACCAGCCTGGCTACGATCCACTGTCACTTGACCATTTACAAGGTCAAAGTTGATGGAAAGTCCCTTGCCTTCTTGATCAGCAAGTAGGACAATCTCGCTCTGGCTATTGGCTTCTAAGTTGAGTTCGAGTTCGTAAGTGTTCTTGGTTTGAGCACGGTTTGAGAAGACTTCTTCAGTAGCACGAAGGTTCTTGATAGCTGCGACGGGATATTGGTAGAGCTTGCCGTCTTTGATAGTGAGTTCCTTGACCAAAGAGAAGCTTCCTTGGTGGTCAAAACGGTCAGATGGGTAAGAAACATCTGGCAAACCAAGCCAGCTAACTGCTAGAGCGCGTCCATCAGGAGCGTTGAAGGCCTGAGTTGCATAGGCTTCGAAACCATAGTCCATGTTTTGAGGTTGAGACACATCTACCATTTTGGCATTGTCAGGGTCAAAGGAAGCTCCAATCTTATACATATTTGGATAGATATTATCGTAGTCTAGAACTTTCTTATCCAATCCTTGTGGACAGTAGAGAAGGACAGGTTGTTCCCCTACAAAGACCAGATTTGGGCATTCCATCATGTAGGCAGTACGGTCGTTAGTAAAGTCAAGGTTGCCAATTGTTTGCCAGTTTGTGTAGTCGTTGTCAATAGCTTTGTAGAGACGGACGAAGCCTTTTTTCTCCAAGTCCTGTCCACCGACGATGGCATAATATTGACCCTTGAAGTTAAAAATTTGTGGGTCACGGAAGTGGTCAGTTGAGTCAGCAGGCTGGTCAATCAAGATCTTGTCAATCTTGGTAATCTTGCCATCCTTGTCCATCAAAGCCCCAATCTGGTAAGGGTGACGGATCCAGTTTTCATCACGGACATTTCCTGTATAGAATAGGAACAAGTTATCGCCAAACTGCATGGCAGAACCAGAGTAGGCACCGTGACTATCTAATGGAGTATCAGGCAAAACTTTGACACCAGTTTCTGTGAAGTGAATCAAATCATCACTTTCCAACTGCACCCAAGATTTCAAACCGTGGGCTGCACCAAAAGGAAAGTTTTGATAAAAAACAACCCACTTCCCATCAAAGTAAGAAAAGCCATTTGGATCGTTGAGAAGTCCTGTTTTTGGCTCGACATGGTAATGAGTATGCCATGGAGATTGAGCCATATTTTCCTTTATATTTTGAATTTCTTCTTGCGTCCAATCTTGATAAAGTCTGTAACGACGCTCAGTTGTCCATTCCATTCATTCATTCCTCCAAAAATCTTATCACTTCTAATAGTAACCGTTTTCGATAAAAAAAGCAAGCCTTTTATGTTAAAAAAGAGAAAAAACTGTCGAACGATTGTCATAAAATAAATGCAGGAAATCAGTCAATTTTTCACAAAAATATGAAAGATAATGAAATAAAAACCTGATAACAAAGATTTTAAACTTATTTTTTCAAAGGATACCTGATAAAACAGTCAAAAACAATCAATCTAAAGCGTGTCCACTAAGTGGAAATAATATTTTTCTGCAAAACGCTTGACATATTTCTAAAACATGATAAAATAATAGTCGTAAGGGCGAATAAAATCGCTTTCAAACAAGAACAAAATTTTATATAAGGAGATTTTTGCAAATGAACAATCAGGAAATTGCAAAAAAAGTCATCGATGCCTTGGGCGGACGTGAAAATGTCAACAGTGTTGCCCACTGTGCGACTCGTCTTCGTGTCATGGTCAAAGATGAAGGAAAAATCAATAAAGAAGTGATTGAGAACTTGGAAAAAGTTCAAGGTGCTTTCTTTAACTCAGGTCAATACCAAATCATCTTTGGTACTGGTACAGTAAATAAAATGTACGATGAAGTTGTTGCACTTGGTTTGCCAACATCATCTAAAGATGACATGAAGGCAGAAGCTGCTAAACAAGGCAACTGGTTCCAACGTGCTATCCGTACTTTCGGTGACGTTTTCGTTCCAATCATCCCAGTTATCGTAGCGACAGGTCTCTTCATGGGTGTGCGTGGTCTTTTCAACGCTCTTGAAATGCCACTTCCAGGTGACTTTGCAACTTACACACAAATCTTGACCGATACAGCCTTCATCATCTTGCCAGGTTTGGTTGTGTGGTCAACCTTCCGTGTATTCGGTGGAAATCCTGCCGTTGGTATTGTTCTTGGTATGATGCTTGTTTCTGGCTCACTTCCAAACGCTTGGGCAGTTGCTCAAGGTGGTGAAGTAACAGCGATGAACTTCTTTGGTTTCATTCCTGTTGTTGGTTTGCAAGGTTCAGTTCTTCCAGCCTTCATCATCGGGGTTGTCGGAGCTAAATTTGAAAAAGCTGTCCGCAAGGTTGTTCCAGATGTCATCGACCTCTTGGTAACGCCATTCGTGACACTTTTGGTTATGTCTATCCTTGGACTCTTTGTCATCGGACCAGTTTTCCACGTCGTTGAAAACTACATCCTTATCGCTACAAAAGCGATCTTAAGCATGCCATTTGGTCTTGGTGGTTTCTTGATTGGTGGGGTTCACCAGTTGATCGTCGTGTCAGGTGTGCACCACATCTTCAACTTGCTTGAAGTGCAATTGCTTGCTGCTGATCATGCTAACCCATTCAACGCGATCATCACAGCTGCTATGACAGCTCAAGGTGCTGCCACTGTTGCGGTTGGTGTTAAAACTAAAAATCCAAAACTGAAAACACTTGCTTTCCCAGCGGCTCTTTCTGCCTTCCTCGGTATTACAGAGCCTGCTATCTTCGGGGTGAACTTGCGCTTCCGTAAACCATTCTTCCTTTCATTGATTGCTGGTGCAATCGGTGGTGGATTGGCTTCTATCCTTGGACTTGCTGGTACTGGTAATGGTATCACAATTATCCCTGGTACAATGCTTTACATCGGTAACGGACAACTTGCCCAATACCTTCTCATGGTAGCCGTATCATTTGCCCTTGGTTTCGCTCTTACTTATATGTTTGGTTATGAGGATGAAAAAGAAGTTGCTACTGAAGTAGCGACAGAACGTTTGGTCCAAGAAGAAACAACTGGTAACATTCCAGCAGCTCTTCAAAATGAAACACTTGTAACTCCTATCGTCGGTGATGTTGTAGCTCTTGCTGATGTCAATGACCCAGTCTTCTCAAGTGGAGCTATGGGACAAGGTATCGCTGTGAAACCTAGCCAAGGCGTGGTCTATGCACCTGCTGATGCTGAAGTTTCAATTGCCTTTCCAACAGGACACGCTTTTGGTTTGAAAACAACTGATGGTGCTGAAGTTTTGATCCACGTTGGTATCGACACTGTAACAATGAACGGTGACGGTTTTGAAGCAAAAGTTACTCAAGGTGACAAGGTGAAAGCAGGAGATGTTCTTGGAACATTTGATTCAAACAAAATCGCTGCAGCTGGTCTTGATGATACAACAATGGTTATCGTTACAAACACAGCTGACTACGCTTCAGTAGCTCCAGTCGCAACAGGTTCAGTTGCTAAGGGTGATGCTGTTATTGAAGTGAAAATCTAATCAATCCTCTCTAATGTGAAAACGAACAAATGACATGTTTGTTCGTTTTTGCTTGAATGGTAAGATTTACAGAGGAAAATCTAAAAAATAGAGAAATTTAGATTTTCGAAATATGCTATAATAAAGAAAATAAAAACAAGAGGTTTATCATGACAAAATTATATGGAAGCTTGGAAGCGGGCGGTACAAAGTTTGTCTGTGCTGTCGGTGATGAAAACTTTAACGTTGTGGAAAAAACACAATTTCCAACAACAACTTCAATCGAAACAATTGATAAAACCATCGAGTTCTTCTCAAAATTCGATAATCTTGCTGGTCTTGCAGTCGGTTCATTTGGTCCGATTGATATTGATAAAAACTCAAAAACTTATGGCTTTATCACAACGACTCCAAAACCTCACTGGGCAAATGTGGATTTGCTTGGTGCCCTTCGTCGCTCCCTCAACGTGCCAATGTACTTCACTACAGACGTAAACAGCTCTGCTTATGGTGAAGTGGTTGCCCGTAACAATGCTGGTGGTCGTATCGAAAACTTAGTTTACTACACAATAGGTACAGGTATCGGTGCAGGTGTCATCCAACGTGGTGAGTTTATCGGTGGTGTGGGTCACCCTGAGATGGGTCATTATTATGTTGCTAGACACCCAATGGATATTGAAAAAGAGTTTAAGGGTGTTTGTCCTTTCCATAAGGGATGTCTGGAAGGCTATGCAGCTGGTCCAAGTTTGGAAGCTCGTACAGGTGTTCGTGGGGAAAATATTGAACTCAACAACCCTGTTTGGGATGTCCAAGCCTACTATATCGCTCAAGCTGCGGTTAATGCGACAGTGACTTTCCGCCCAGACGTGATTGTCTTTGGTGGAGGGGTCATGGCTCAACAACACATGCTGGACCGTGTCCGTGAGAAATTTACAGCTCTTCTCAATGGTTACCTACCAGTACCAGATGTGCGTGACTATATCGTCACTCCAGCAGTCGCAGGAAATGGTTCTGCTACTCTTGGAAACTTTGTCCTTGCAAAAGAAGTTTCAAAATAAAGCACAAAATCCGCTTGGGAAACCAAACGGATTTTTTATGTGTCAAAGCATTTGCCAGAAGAAGTCGATAATATAGGTTAAACCGTAGGTATAAACCACGAGGGTAAAGGGCTTGGTCAGAACGATGATAATCATATAGCGCTTGAAGGTCATCTTGGTCAGGGCAGCCAGCATACAGAGAAAGTCAGCTGGACTAATGGGCCAAATCATCATAAAAATAAAGAAATGGTCAAAACGATTGCCCTTATCCAACCAGCCGATATACTTGTCATAGGTACGTTTGCTGACGACAGACTGGACAAAAGCAGCTCCATAGAGGCGCACCAGATAAAAGATAATGGCACAGCCAATCACGATGCCGATATAGTTATAGATAGTCCCGATGATGTGCCCGTAAATAAAGACCCCAGCAACCGACGTCAAGGCCCCAGGAATGATAGGGACAACCGTCTGTAAAATCTGTAAAAAGATAAAGAGAGGTGGCCCCCAGATGCCTGCCTGTTGGATAAAGGCAGAGAGGGTTTCCTTAGACTGTAAAATCCCAGCCTGATAAGCCCAAATACAGAAAATCAAACTTCCAACCCCACCGACAATCGATGAGATGTTGATAACTTGCTGCAGAAGGGGAGAAACAGCTTTCATTTGTTTATCCTGTGACATGTAAACTCCTCATAGATAGTATAACTCTACTATACCATATTTTGGAGGAGAAAGGGGGAATGAGTCTTTTTGCTATGAGAAGAGTGATGGATTTTGAGCCTAAACATGCTATAATAAAGGGAGCAGACAAGTAGCAAAGGAGAGAGTATGATACAGGTAAAACCAGAACTGGAGATAGAAAAACAACTGATCAACCAACTGGTGACTGGGGAAAGTCAATGGACTTACAGAGATGACCTTAAAACTGAAGAGCAATTATGGGAAAACTTCTTTGAAAAGCTAGCCCAGAACAATGTTGCTCTATTGGCAGATCATCCCCTGACAGAACAGGAAAAACGCCAGATAAAGAATCAACTGAACTTTGTTAGCTACTATGATGCGGCCAAGTGGTTGGTCGGCGAAAATGGCATTGCCAAGGTTGAGGTTCAGAGAGAAGATGCTAGTTTGGGGACTATCCGTTTATCTGTCATTTGGCGAGACAATATCGCAGCTGGTAAGTCTAGTTATGAGGTTGTCAACCAAGTCGAGAGAGATAAGATAAATCCTCAGGATAAAGACCGCAGGCTAGATGTGACCCTCTTGATCAATGGCCTTCCAATGATTCAGATCGAGCTTAAAAGTCCCAGAGTTGCTTTTCTAGATGCCTTTCATCAAATTAAGAAGTATGATAGGGAAGGCAAGTTCCGTGGCATCTACTCTAGCTTACAGATGTTTGTTGTGACCAATAAAGTAGATACACGCTATATCGCTGCAGCTAGGGAAAATAAACTCAACAAGCAATTTCTAACCAAGTGGGTGGATAAGGATAATCAACCCATAACGAGCTTGACCAGCTTTGCTCACGAAGTCCTTTCCATCCCTCGTGCCCACCAGATGGTCATGCAGTATTCTGTCCTTGATGATAGCAAGAAGGCTCTTATCCTTCTGCGCCCCTATCAGATCCATGCTATTGAGGCTGTTCAGGAAGCTTCTCGTCGTCAGGAGTCTGGCTATGTTTGGCATACGACAGGTTCAGGAAAGACCTTGACTTCTTATAAGGTGGCGAGGAATCTCCTTCAGATTCCTTCCATCCAAAAGACAATTTTTGTCGTTGACCGCAGGGACTTGGATCAACAGACCACTTCATCCTTCCTCTCCTATGCGACCAATGATGTCATTGATATTGATGAGACGGATAATACCCATGATTTGGTCAAACGACTAGGAAGTAACGATAAGCGTGTGGTGGTAACGACCATCCAGAAAATCATCACCATGATGCGTAAGTTTGACCAAGGACTTTACCAACGAGATGCGGACAAAATCAAGGGACTCCGAGTGGCCTTTGTGGTGGATGAATGCCACCGTGCTGTAACACCTCAAACACAAAAAGATATTAAGGCCTTTTTCCCACAGTCTCTATGGTACGGTTTTACAGGCACACCTATCTTTAAGGAAAATAAACGCCAGCAGGTCGGCGACCTAGCTCAGACCACCCAACAACAGTACGGTGACCGTCTCCATGAGTATACAGTCAAGGAAGCCATCCATGACGGAGCTGTCTTAGGTTTTAAGGTGGATTATCGCAATACCCTCATCACGGATAAATCTGAAAATGACATACCAGATACCGTGTATGAGGATGAGGAGCATATGCTGGAAGTCTTGGATGCCATTATCAATAAATCCCGTCAACAGCTAGGCTTCCAAAAAGGAGTGGGTAAGACCTACAATGCCATCCTAACCGTCAAGTCAATCCCTCAAGCCCAAGCCTACTATGACTTGCTCAAACGGGTCAAAGCTGGGGAGACGAGGGTCAAGGTATCGGAAAGGGTAAAGCAGGTTCTTCCTGATTTTCCAAAGGCGACGATCACCTACTCGGTCACAGAAAATGAAGAAGACTCAAGAGACAACCAAGCCCACATGAAGCAGGTCTTAGAGGACTATAACCAAGAGTTTGATACCCACTTTACCATGGCGGATCTTCGTGGTTTTAATACGGATGTCAATAACCGCCTAGCTCGAAAGCAGGATAAATACCTCTATCGCAAGGAGCAGTTGGACTTAGTCATCGTGGTCAATCGTCTCTTAACAGGATTTGATGCTCCTTGTTTGTCGACTCTCTTTATCGACCGTAAACCCATGCAACCGCAGGACTTGATTCAGGCTTTTAGCCGAACAAATCGGATCTTTGACTCCAGTAAGACCTATGGGCATATCATCACCTTCCAAAAGCCTCTAGCCTTTAAGGAAGCAGTGGATAATGCCCTCAGGCTCTACTCAAATGGTGGTGAAAACGAGGTCCTAGCCCCAAGCTGGGAAGAGGAAAAGAGGAACTTTTTACGGAGTTGCAGTGATTTCAAAAATCTTATTGCTAATGAACCACTAGAAGGCTTCCCGCTGGAACAAATGTTGATTCCTCAGTTGAGAAAAATCGCCAAGGCCTACCAAGTCTTTGATAAGTATCTAGCTTCTATTCGAGTTTACAAGGAGTATGATGAAGCTGAGATTTACCAAGAGGCTGGCTTAGATGATGAATTGCTCGAAGCCTATCTCGGTCTCTATAAAAATATCCTTGCTGAACTAAAAGGTCGTGACGAAGAAGGGACTGGCGGAGAAGGGACTGGCGGTGACGATGGTGAACCACTTGATATTCACTATGAACTGGAGTCTATCCAAGTGGACGAGATCAACTATGCCTATATCTTGACCTTGATCCAAAGCCTGATTGAGCAAGAGCAGAGTCAGGAAAAGAGTCTCAGCGTACAGGACAGGGAAGCAGTGGATACCTATATCCAAAGTCTGGAGAAGACAAATCCAAATCTTGCCCAGATTATCACTGAACTTTGGAGAGAAGTCCAAGAACATCCAGAAAGCTATCGTGGTCAGTCTATCGCAAATATCTTGGATCAGATGATTGAGGCTGTCATCCAACAACACATCCAAGTCTTTAGCAAACGCTGGTATGTCGGTGAGGATGAACTCCGTTACTATGTCGAACACTACCGCAAGGGAGCTAAAAAACAACTAGGAGAAAGTCAGCTGACTAAGAGCCAGCGTTATCAGGACTATAAGCTAGAGGTAGCGGATGCCCTCAATCCTCTCCTCTATAAAAAACAAATCAAGGAAGCCTATACCCAACTAGTGGAGGAAGTCATCGAGCCATTGAGGGTTGGGATGTAGAGGAAGTATTTTATTTTTATTCGAGGAACAAATATGGTTGAAAAATTTGATATAAAACAGTTACGTTATTTTGCAATGACTAAGAGGCTTAATTTTCTAATTGGTTCAGGAACTTCAGTTCCAGCAATACCTTTAATGTCTTTTTTCAAAAGTAAAGATAATTCAGATGAGGAAGCTAATAATTTACTATCTGATAAAGTTAAAGCAGTTTCAATGAAAGTTCTTGAAGATATTAGTAATGCTAATGATGAAGATAATATTAAAGCAGTTTTAAAAAGATATTCTGAATTTATTAAAGTTGTACTTCAACTTCTTTACCATGCAAATTCTAGACAAGTGACAAAAAATATCAATATTTTTACTACTAACTACGATCTCTTTATTGAGAAGTCACTAGATGAATTGATGAAATATGAATCATTTGTTTTTAATGATGGAAGTAATGGATATTTTAATAGAATTTTAGATAGTGCTAACTATAATAAGTCTGTTGCATATAGGGGATTAAATGATAATTACCTTAATGAACTTCCTACATTATCTTTGATTAAACCACATGGTTCGATGAACTGGGAAAGAGGGCAAGAGGACAATATTTTAATAAGGCAAAGTGTAGTTGAAAATCCTGTAGTAGTTAAACCAACGGGCTTAGAGGGTCAAGAAACGTTTCTAAACAATCATTTTCATGACATGCTAAGAGTATTTCAACTTGAGTTAGATAAACCACAATCTATTCTTATTGTTATTGGATTCTCATTTCAAGATAAACATATTGCTAAAATGTTGAACAGATCTTTGAAAAATCCTGAATTAAATGTCTTTATATTTTGTTATTCTGAATCTGATAAACAAAAAATATTAACAAATTTGGGCCTCAGTGATTGTCCAAGAAATTTGAATGTCATTGCACCTAATGAATTAGAGGAAAAATATAAAACAAAGCATGAAGTTGAAGTTGACCAGTTTAGTTTCGATCTTAGCAATCTAACTGAGTTACTTAGAGATATGTCTTTTGAGGAATAATTAGTATGAAGTCGAATATTAAAAAACTGGGTGTCATTGTCGGTGTGGATGGTGATATTTCCCAAGTTGGAATGTATCAACTATCTAATGATGCAGAATATTTGTGGTATGGTGATGTGTTACAAGGAGCTAAAATCGGAGCATATCTGACAATTTTGCAGAATAATGTAAAAATTATCGCTTCTGTTGTTACTGAAAAAGTTGCTGATCAACAAAATACAATTAAAAGTACAGAATTTGATAATCGTTTTTCAAAGAATTCTATAAATCGAATCGTTCATTTAAAAACTAAAGGTGTTATTGAAAATGGCGAATTCCAAGTAACAAGTCAATATGTACCTATGATTGGCAATGAAGTATGTATTACTTCAAAAAAAGACTTAGAATTAATATATGGGATTAATAAGTCTGAACCGACTATTTCTATTGGAAAGTCAATCTTAGAAGGTCAAGTTGTTCCTTTATCGATTAATAAAATTTTTGCTTCTCATATTGGTGTGTTTGGGAATACTGGTAGTGGTAAATCTAATACATTGCATAAATTGTTTTTAGAATTATTTCGGTCAGACTATCGAGAAAAAATTTTAGAGCTTTCAAAATTCTATGTTGTTGATTTTAATGGTGAATATACAAAAGATGATAGTTTTGGTGTGACTAGTACCCATAAAAAAGTATATGAAATTAATACTAAAAATCAAACAACAGATAAACTTCCCATAACCTCAGATTATTTATTTGATCCAGATATTTTGTCAATTCTATTTGGAGCGACTTCGGCTACACAAGTTCCGTTTTTAAGAAAATCGCTTAATATTTGGAAAGAAAGACAGTTTAATGGTGAGAGTATTTCCTATTTTGTAGTAGGAACTTTAAAAAGGATTTTAACTACTGGGAATTCTGCAAGTCTAGATTCTAAAGATAGTTGGATATCTATTGCAGAGAAGTACATTGATAATGATTTATTTGATGTTTTAAAAAGTAATTTATATTATAATCACAATACAGAATCTTATTATACGTTAGTTAATGGTACTTATAAATATATTATTAATCCCAATACACCTATTGCTGATTCTGAAATAAATTATCTTAAAGTTGATAAAATAGTGGAAGCTTTGAAGACTAAATTTGACTCGTTATCTGAAATTGACAAATTGAAGTTTCATCTTGATTTTCAAAAAGTACATCAATCAGCTTGGAAATCAACAAACATTGAGCATATTAATCCTTTATTTCATAGAATTGATACAGCTTTAAATAGTTTGAAAAAGGTTGTTGAAGTTAAAGAGAGCATTGAAGGAGATTTTTCTAGTTTAAATATTATTAATCTTGTTCATGCTAATCAGGAGATTACTAGATTAATTCCTATGCTTATCTCTAAGATGGTCTATGACCAACAGAAAACGAAAACATCAGGAAACGATGTTACATGTACTAGTCATTTGATTATTGATGAAGCACATAATATTTTAAATGCTCAAAATCATTCTGTAGGAGATACTTGGCAAGACTACAGATTGAATATTTTTGAAGAAATTATTAAGGAAGGACGGAAATTTGGTTTCTACTTAACTTTGTCTAGTCAACGACCAGCAGATATTTCACCGACTATTCTTTCACAAGTTCATAATTATTTCATCCATAGATTGGTTAATGATAATGATTTACGAATGCTGGTAAATACTATGCCTACGCTAGATAAAACTTCCTTTAATAAAATTCCTAGTTTAGGTAAAGGAGAAGTTATAATTACTGGTAATGCTATTCAAGTTCCAGTATTCGTAAAGGTTGAGAAAGAAAAAATAATTAGACCGAATAGTGATGATGTTATTTTAACAGAATTATGGAGTAGAAATGATGGTAAAAGTTAAAGGAAAACTTATTGAAGGGGGCAGAGAATCTGACAATGAGAATGGTTTTACATTGCCTGAAGATGTCATTCAAGCAACAATTAACGGAGATTTAGTATTTTTCTGTGGTGCAGGTATAAGTACAGAGTCAAAAAAAGTTATGCCTACTTCATTTTATACGGATATAAAAGATGAGTTGGTATATAAAAATCATATTGAAGTAGATGATAATCTATCCTTTTCTAAGTTGATGAGTTTGTTTTGTGAAAATGTCGTAAATGGTAGAAAAGAACTATTTAAAAGGATAAATAGAAGATTTCAAATGATCGATAATTTTCCGGAACTATATGGTATTGCTTCAGAATTTCACAAAGAAGTTGCTAAAATTCCACAGGTTGGAACTGTAATAACAACTAATTGGGATACTTTGTTTGAAGACAATTGTGATATGTTTCCAATTATTTATAATGAAGATGTTGCTTTGTGGGATACATTTGATAAAAGGGTTTTTAAAATTCATGGTTCTATTAAAAATATAGGTTCAATTATTGCAACTGAGAATGACTATGAAAATTGCTATAAAAAATTGTCAACAAAACCTATTGGGGATAGGTTAAAAACTATCTTATCAACAAAAACAGTAGTATTTGTAGGTTTTTCTTTTGGTGACGAAGATTTGAATAAAATTATTGAAATTCTTTCAGATGATTTGGGACAGTTTGCAAATCAATTTTATTTAGTGACAATTGATGAAAAGTGGTTGGAGAAGCACCCTAAAAATATAATCCCGATTATTACTGATGGGACATTTTTTGTTAAATCTTTGAAAAAAGAACTTATTCAGCAAGGAACTCTGATTGACAGTAAGGTATATCGTTTTGCAAAAGATAAAAATGAAATTTTGATAAATAAACACTTAAGTTGGATGAATGATGATAACTTTCATGAAATTTTGCATGAGTATCCCGAACTACTATTGACAGTTGCATACCAAGATGGTATGATACATGCTTTTCAAAGATGTATAGCTGATGAAAAATCAGGAAGAGTATTAATGCCAAATTATACTCATGACGTTGTTCATAGTTATTTATATTTATATAACAAAAGAATGAGTGAAAATGAATATTTGCGAGCTTACTATGATCTGGGGTATTCTGATGGATTTTTGGCATTAGAATTGTTTGCTCGTGGAAAAAATGAAGATGCTTTATTACCACCTATGTTTTATTTTAATGGTAAAAATTTTGATGATTTAGAAACATTATTATCCTACTTAAATGATAATAGAATTCCAAAACTTTATCATTATTGTAAAGAAAATGTTACTCCCTATAAGAATGGAGTAATCCCTCATTGTATGCCATGGTATTGTTAGATATATTTTAGTGGAGATTTAAATGATGAAACAGAGCAATCCCAGAATAAGATTCAAAGAATTTAATAACAAGTGGGGTAATTACAAATTAGGTCAGCTGGGAAGTTTTAAATCAGGTATAGGCTTTCCAGATAGTCAACAAGGTGGTACAGAAGGAATTCCATTTTTTAAGGTTTCTGATATGAATAATATTGGAAATGAAACTGAGATGAGAAATGCAAACAATTATGTTACACAGGAGCAAATTGTGAAAAATAGCTGGAATGTTGTTAAAGACACCCCAGCTATCATCTTTGCTAAAGTCGGTGCTGCATTAATGTTAAATAGAAAACGGTTAGTTACTAAAACTTTTCTGATTGACAATAATACTATGAGTTATTCTCTTAATAAATCATGGGATAAAGATTTTGGTTTGACATTATTTCAAACGATATATTTACCCAAGTATGCACAAATCGGTGCCCTTCCTTCATACAATGCTAGTGATATAGCGACGATAAAGGTTAATGTGCCTAATATTCAAGAACAATCCGCCATCGGTACCCTTTTTCGTACCCTCGACGACCTTTTGGCGAGCTATAAGGACAATCTCGCTAACTACCAATCTCTCAAGGCGACTATGCTATCCAAGATGTTTCCCAAAGCTGGACAGACAGTCCCTGAGATTCGTTTGGATGGATTTGAAGGTGAGTGGGAGAAAACTACTTTAGAAAAATCTACAGATCGTGTAAAATCTTACTCTTTGTCAAGAGATGTTGAGACGAATCAAGATACAGGTCTAAAGTACATACATTATGGTGATATTCATCTAGGAAAAGTTTCTATGATAGATGATGGAAATTCAATTCCATATATTAAAACTGATACAAAATTAAGTGAATTTCTACAGCAGGGAGATTTAATTTTCGCTGATGCTTCAGAAGATTACAAAGGAATTGCAGAAGTTGCAGTAGTTGTTGATGCTCTATCAGAAAAAATAGTTGCAGGCCTTCATACGATAGCTGTTAGACCTCAGTCAATTTTTGATTCAATTTTCTTATATTTCATGTTTAAAACTCAAACATTTAGAAAATATGGCTATAAAGTAGGTACAGGTATGAAAGTATTTGGAATAAGTCCATCAAACTTAATGAAATATGAATTTTACTATCCTGATAAAAAAGAACAACAAGCCATCGGTTTCTATTTTTCAAACCTCGATAACCTCATCAACTCACACCAAGAAAAAATTTCTCAATTGGAAACACTCAAAAAGAAACTCTTGCAGGATATGTTTATATAAGATTGGAGAGACTATGACGAAAAAATTAAAAACTACTCAAATTTCTTTGTTTCTTAATAGTAGATTAGTTAAAAATTTTGAAGATTGTCTAAAAGATAAGTTTAAATATGATGAATACCCATTAAATAGTGTGATTGGGCTAGAGGGGAAAATATTTGTTCAAAAATCAGATCCTAAATCGCCCTCTTGGGAGGATGAGTTGAATCAATTATCTGCCCAAAAGATAGAATTTGCTAAAAATGTTCCTAATAAGGCTGTGGTAGTATTAAAATATAAAAGAAGATTTTTTAGTATAACATTCGGATATGGTAGATCAATGTTAAATGAATCAGCTATTATTCGAAATTTCGGTTTGAAAGTTGCAGCTAATTTAATAGATAAAGATAAAATAAGAAGCATGAATATAACTAGTATTGAAGATGTCATAGTCTCATCTCAAAGACAAAGTTCGATTTATGCTTCTCAAGATATATTTGCTCTAGATACTAGGAAAAATCTATTACAGTCTGTCTCAGGAGCGCCTGCTTTGGAGAGTGTAGCATCATTTCTTGTAGGAACAGATAGTTTAGTAGCTAGTCGAAAGATGAATATAACTGATATTAAAGATAGTATTGATTTTTATTATAATAGTTATAAAAAAAATGATTATAAAAATAATGGTTTTTCATGGCTCGATAATATTTTGGAAGTGAGAGAAAAAAATTTAAAATATGATTTAGATAATCAATTATACCTGGAGATAACAGAGGATCGCTGTCCAACCATTGCTCCTAATACTTTACTTGATTGGGAGAATGTAGAAGGTTTTTTTCTTACTGGAACTGGAAACAGAGAAAGAGAGTTTTCAATTGAAATTGATTCGAACGCATATTTTTCAAAAATAGGGGGAAAAAATGAATCAAGTAGCACTTTTATATCGTCTTTAAAACGAAATAAATTAGTTGCCAAATATAGAGACACAGATGAGGAAAGAATAGTTGGAAGTTTATATTCATCATTAATTTTCGAAATAGATTATAACAGAGAAAAATATATTTTATGTTATGGTTCTTGGTATAAAATTAATAAAAAATTTTTTAATACTATAAAAACTGAAATTAATAATATTGTAGATACTATGCTTCCAATTGTTCTCCTAGCTTCTAATGGACAGAGCGAAGGAGATTTTAATAAAGCATTTTCTGCAAGTCATCCAGATTACTATATATTGGATAAAGAAATGTATCATGGGGATAGTTATGGAAGAAGTAGTGTTGAAGTGGCAGATATTGTGACCAAAGACAAAAAGTTAATTCATGTAAAAAAAGGAGGTTCTTCGTCAAAATTAAGTCATTTATTTTCTCAGGGTGTTGTGTCTGCTACTATCTTAGCTCAGGATATTAAAATGAAAGAATTCATTAATAAAAAATGCGGTTGTAAAATACTGAATCTATCAGAGACAAATAATGAGTTTGAAATTGTATTTGCAATCTTAGATAAACGAGTAACAGGAAAAGTAAAAAATTCTGATATATTACCATTCTTTTCAATGGTTAATTTATTTAATGCGATTCAACAATTAAAAAGCATGGGATTTAAATATTCAATTTTAAAAATTCCAGTAGTTTAAAAAGAAAGAAAAAATTAGATCTATGATTAAAGAAACAACACAAACTTCCCAGTCGCTTTACCAAGCCCTGTGGAACTCAGCGGATGTTCTCCGCTCTAAGATGGATGCTAATGACTACAAGTCCTATCTTTTGGGTATGGTCTTTTATAAGTACCTGTCAGATAAGATGCTCTTTTTCGTGGCGGAGACTATGGAGGAGGGGAGTGAGAGTCTAGAGGCTGCCCTTGAGGTCTATCGTAACTACTATGAGGATGCGGACACTCACGAGGATCTTCTTGCAGTCATGAAGGACGAACTCAACTATAGTATCAAGCCTGAGTTGACTTTTACGGCTCTGGTAGCACGTGTCAATGAGGGAACTTTCCAGTTGGAAGATTTGGCTCAGGGTTTTAGAGATATTGAGCAGAGTGATGAACTCTATGAAAATCTCTTTGAAGATATTGACCTCTATTCTAAAAAGCTAGGGGCGACTCCGCAAAAGCAAAACCAAACGGTGGCGGCGGTCATGAAGGAGTTGGCTGTGCTAGATGTGGCTGGACATGCTGGTGATATGCTGGGGGATGCCTATGAGTATCTGATCGGTCAGTTTGCGACTGACTCGGGGAAGAAGGCTGGTGAGTTCTATACACCTCAGCCTGTTGCCAAGCTCATGACTCAGATTGCCTTTTTGGGTCGTGAGGACCAGCTAGGCTTTACCATCTATGATGCGACTATGGGGTCTGGCTCCCTCTTGCTCAATGCCAAGAAGTACTCTCATAAACCGCAGACAGTAGTCTACTTTGGTCAGGAACTCAATACTTCAACCTATAACTTGGCTCGGATGAACATGATTCTGCACGGTGTTCCTGTTGAGAATCAATTCCTCCACAATGCCGATACCTTGGATGAAGACTGGCCGACTCAAGAGCCAACCAACTTTGACGGTGTTCTCATGAACCCTCCATACTCTGCCAAGTGGTCAGCAAACTCTGGATTCCTGAATGATCCTCGTTTCTCTCCTTTTGGGAAACTGGCACCCCAGTCCAAGGCTGACTTTGCCTTTCTTTTGCATGGTTACTACCATCTCAAGCAAGATAATGGAGTTATGGCTATCGTCCTTCCCCACGGTGTTCTTTTCCGTGGCAATGCGGAAGGGACAATTCGTAAGGCCTTGTTAGAAGAGGGGGCCATTGACACAGTTATCGGTCTTCCAGCCAATATCTTCTTTAACACCAGTATTCCGACCACGGTCATCATTCTCAAAAAGAACCGTACCGACCGTGATGTCTACTTTATCGATGCCTCTAAGGAGTTTGATAAGGGGAAAAATCAGAATATCATGACGGATGCTCATATAGAGAAGATTCTGGAAGCCTACAAGTCTCGTGAGGAGATGGACAAGTTTGCCCATCTGGCGAGCTATGAGGAAATCGTCGAAAATGACTACAACCTCAATATCCCTCGTTACGTAGATACCTTTGAGGAAGAAGAAGTCGAGCCACTGACAGACATCGTTAGCAAGATTAACACGACAAATGAAGCAATCCAAAACCAAACCGCTTCTCTACTTGAAATGCTCGGTCAACTACACGGAACCACACCAGAAGCCGATGCTGAATTCAAAGAGTTTTTGAAAGAGTTTGGAGGGTGATGGAGAAATAGTTAGATACATCTATCAGATTTGAAATACCAGCCAAATTAACTTTTGGTTGGTATTTGTTTTCTAAAAATGATATAATTAAATTACCTAAAAGGTAATTTAATTTAACAGAAAGGGACATATGAAGCTTATCTATACAAACAAAACTGTTGAAAAGCAGTGCACAGAGCTGAGGAGAGCGAAAAAGGATTTTTCGGATAAGGTTGCTGTAAAGTTGCATCTCTTGATTAACTTTTTGGAAGCGGCGGATTCTTTAGCTAGTGTGACAGCTTTTCCTAAATATCACTTTCATCAACTAAAGGGAAAGAGACAGGGGCAGTTTGCTTTGGATATAGATGGTCGAAGGAGTTCCTATCGGTTGATTGTAAAATTTCGTGACGAGGATTTAGAAAAAGTGTTTCCAAATCCTGTTGAGATCGAAATCTTAAAAATAGAGGAGGTCAGCAATCACTATGAGTAATAAAATTGTTGAATACAAAGACCTGATTGCTTTTCATCCAGGCCAGTATGTCAGTGAGTTAATCGAAGATTATAATGTAACGCAGAAGGAATTTGCGGAGCGTTTGGGAGTTTCGGCAAAGACTATCAGCAAGCTGGTCAATGCAGAGGAGTCCATTAGTAAGGAAACGGCTCATAAGTTAGCCAAGCTAAGTGGAGTTTCCATGCAAACCTGGCTTAATCTTCAGAATACTTACGATGTAAAAGTTGCAGAGATTGTAGAACAAAAAGAGCTAGAAGAAGGTAGCGAGAAAGACATCTGTGAGATGATTGATTTCAAGTATTTTAAGGAAGAAGGCTACGTGCCAGACAAACGCTATAGCTTGAAGGAAAAGATTATCGAGCTTCGAAAGATTCTAGGGGTGGCAAGTTTAGAAAACCTTACATCTTTTAACCATTTAGTCAGCTATCGTAATACACGTAAGTTTACGACTAAAAGTATAGTCAACTCCAATGTCATGCTGGAGTTGGCATCTAAAAAAGCACGTGATACAACAACTACCAAGCTCAACCGCAAAAAGCTAGAGAAAAGCTTGCCTGTTTTGAGAGAGTTGACCAGACAAGATCCAGAAGTTTTTCCTCAACGATTGTATGATATCTTGCTAGATTGTGGTGTTGTCCTAGTAGGTCTACCTGCTTTGCCAAATGCCAATCTAAATGGAGCGACTAAAAAATTTAGCAATGGTAGTGCCTTGCTTTTACTTACAGATCGAAACAAAGCATCAGATATTTTCTGGTTCTCACTCTTCCATGAGATTGGGCACATTCTGGAAAATGATTTTTCATCTGATGAAGGAAACAGTGAGTCCTATCTTCGTTCTGAGGAACAGGCAGACCGGTTTGCAAAAGATTTCTTGATTAGACCAGAAGATTATCAAGCTTTTGTAGAAACAGGAAACTTTGATAAGACAGATATCCTTCGATTTTCTGAGGAGATAGATATTCATCCTAGTGTCGTTTTGGGCAGATTACAAAATGAGGGTATTCTAGGTTTTGACCGTTTCCGAGAACTAAAAGAGAATTATTACTTTGTTTCCTAAGTGTCAGGAAATTTTTAGAAGAAGAAAAAAGAGTCATACATTCAGTCATGTGAAGTCATTAATTCGCTCATTTTTAAGATACAACCTTGTTTCCATATTTCCTGGAAACTGATAAAAAGCAAGGAGCAAGATGGAACAAACTAACCAAAAATCCCAGTGCCAGCAACTCTGGGCTAGAAACAAATACCTTGTTTTGAGCCATTCCAGCAATATTTACAATGAGATTCGCCAATACTTGAAGAATGAAGAGGTGGAGGTGAGTCAGGTTCAGGAGATGATTGACCGTGCCTGTCAGATTCCAGAACACAGGGGTCAGGTTTGCAACGCCTTTCAGCATATTTGGGGCTATTTCAAAAAGAAAGCGGTAGATGCCGAGCGACAAGATTATATGCTCTTGCTGGATCGCTATCGCTTTGGTCAGGCTTCTAAGGAAGATTTAATAGCTAAGACTCGGGACTTGCTTGAACTTTATCCAAATACTTACTTGCAACATTCGACTTTACTGAAAGGAGACTCCGATGAGACTTTGGCATGAGGACTTAATTTCTCAACTTCCCCGTCCTCAACTTTTGGGGCAACATCGAGAGTGTTGCGCCCTGCGTGGTAATGGCTGGGGCAGAAAGCATGCGACGGTGGACTATGTCTTTACCCACTCGCCCTATCGCCTCTATGACTATCATCGCTCGATTATGAAGGAGATGGCTGATCGTGGCTACAATGTCAGTCCAGAATGGTTGGACAAGAACTATCGTGGCAAGACCTGCCCTCCTTATCAAGACTTAGTAGAGGAGAAGTTGACTAGTCCTATATACAGCGAACATGACGCTGCCTACTATAAGGAGTGTCTGGACAATCTCCGAGAGAAGGGGATAGAGCTAGAGTAATTGTAAGAATTATCAACTCTTTATAACTCTTCTCGTAATTTTTTCGAATAATAAAAATGAGACCTTTAGAATGATTCTAAGGTCTTCTTTTTATGAGTGTTCAGATTTACTTTTAATAACTTTTGAGTTATAATTTTAAAAAAACCAAGCGTGAACTAAAGGACTTAAAAGAAAGAAGGTTAAGTGATGAAGAATAGTGCTATTGGGAGCAATTGGAAGGATGTCCAATCTGGGCTCTTTAGCAAAGAGGAAATCCTTGAAAGTGATATGCGAGTGGCTATTATGAGCGAATTGATTGAGGCCAGACATGAGCAAGGAATCAGCCAGAAAAAGCTAGAAGAACTTAGTGAGTAAGTCAACCTGTCATAGCTAGAATGGAAACAGGAAAGACTAGTCCCCAGTTGGATACGGTATTGAAAGTTTTAGCCAGTTTAGGAAAGACACTAGCAATCGTCCCACTTGAACAGAGAAAGAGTTGATAGGAAGAGGTTGGAAAACTTTAACAAATTTAACAGTTATAGTGCCTCAAGTGTATAATATAGAAAAATTATGCTTTATTTATATCAAGTGCGAACGAAGTGAGCTTTTATCGGATATTTCCCGCTATAGTGGTATTCTAGATAATAATTTATTATTATCTAGAACGGAATTTTTGAGAGTAAAATAGTTCGGGGAACTATTTTAGCCTGAGCATAGAAATGAAAAAGCGAAGTGCTCAAAAATTAGGAATGAAATTACGAAGTAAGTTGCTCCCGTCCGCACTTTTCAGGGAAATGTCAGAATTACAAAAGAAAAATCAACCTATAGTCTTTTCTAATAACAAGTCATAGTCACTTATAAGAATTACTAATAACACATTTGAACAGTCTAACTGAAATACGGCTTTAAAATAAGCTACACAAAGGATTTGAGGCATTTGTCTCGGGTCTTTTTCTTTTGTTTGAAACAGAGGTATAGTTTCAAACTATACCAAAGCCTAATTTTTTACAATTATACAGACGCTTTCTTTTCTGTTAAGATAGTTTCAACAACAAATTTTGGAGGACACATCATGTCAACTACAATCATCGGTTTCCCTCGTTTGGGCGAATTCCGCGAATTAAAATTTACAACTGAAAAATATTTTAGAAAAGAAATCTCAGAAGAAGAACTCTTGGCAGCCGCAAAAGACTTACGTGCAAAACACTGGAACATCGTCAAAGAAAAAGGCATCACTGAAATCCCATCAAATGACTTTTCTCACTATGACAACTTCCTAGATGCAGCTTTCCTTTTCAACGTGGTACCTGCTTCAGTTCAAAACTTGGACTTGTCTGACCTTGAGCGCTACTTCGCTTTGGGACGTGGTTACCAAGGAGAAAAAGGAGACGTTCGCGCCCTTCCAATGAAGAAATGGTTCAACACCAACTACCACTACATCGTTCCTAAATTTGAAAAAGACACTCAAGTAAAATTGGCAGGTCACAAAATCTTTGATGAGTTCCAAGAAGCAAAAGAACTTGGATTGAACACTCGTCCTGTTCTTGTAGGTCCATTCACTTTCCTTCAATTGTCAGACTTTGAAGAAGGCGTGAAAGCAGAAGACTTCGTAGATAGCTTAGTTGCTGCTTACCAAGAAGTTTTTGCAAAATTGGCTGAACTTGGTGCGACTCGCATCCAATTGGATGAAGCTGCTCTTGTGAAAGATTTGACTGCCGAAGAAAAAGCTCTCTTCTTGAATCTCTACAATAAACTCTTGGCTGACAAAAAAGGACTTGAAGTCTTGCTTCAAACTTACTTCGGAGACGTTCGTGACGTCTATGCTGACCTTGTGAACTTGCCAGTTGATGCTATCGGTCTTGACTTCGTTGAAGGTAAGAAAACTCTTGAACTCGTTAAAGGTGGTTTCCCAGCTGATAAGACTCTTTATGCAGGTATTGTCAATGGTAAAAACATCTGGCGCAACAACTACGAAAAGAGCTTGGCTGTTCTTGAGCAAATCCCAGCTGAAAACATTGTCTTGACAAGCTCATGCTCACTTCTTCATGTGCCATTTACAACTGCTAATGAAGAATTTGAACCAGCTATCTTGAACCACTTTGCCTTTGCAGTTGAAAAATTGGATGAGATTCGTGATTTGGATGCTATCCGCAATGGTCAAGGCGCAGAAGCTCTTGCAGCCAACAAAGAACTCTTTGCGACTGAGCGTGTTGGTGAAAATGCGGAACTTCGTGCGCGCATCGCTGGCTTGACGGACGCAGACTACACTCGTTTGCCAGCCTTTGCAGAACGTGAAGCTATCCAAGAAGAAGCTTTCAAACTTCCAGCTCTTCCAACAACAACTATCGGTTCATTCCCTCAAACTAAAGAAGTTCGTGCCAAACGTTTGGCTTACCGTAAAGGTGAATTGTCTCAAGAAGAGTACGACGCTTTCCTTGCTGAAACGATCGATGAATGGATCAAATGGCAAGAAGATATCGACTTTGATGTCCTTGTTCATGGTGAGTTTGAGCGTAATGACATGGTTGAGTACTTCGGTCAAAACTTGTCAGGTTACCTCTTCTCTAAAAATGGTTGGGTACAATCTTACGGTATGCGTGGGGTGAAACCACCAATCATCTGGGGTGATGTTACTCGTCTTAACCCAATCACTGTTAAATGGTCTAGCTATGCACAAAGCCGTACAAACAAACCTGTTAAAGGGATGTTGACTGGACCTGTTACAATTCTTAACTGGTCATTCCCACGTGAAGACATCTCTATCAAGGATTCTACTCTTCAAATCGCCCTTGCTATCAAGGATGAAGTGCTTGACCTTGAAGCTGCTGGTGTGAAAATCATCCAAATCGACGAGGCTGCTCTTCGTGAAAAATTGCCACTTCGTCGTAGCGACTGGTACGAAGACTACCTTGACTGGGCAATTCCTGCCTTCCGCTTGGTACACTCAACAGTAGCGCCAGATACACAAATCCACACTCACATGTGTTACTCAGAATTTACAGATATCATTCCAGCTATCGACAACATGGATGCGGACGTTATTTCCTTTGAAGCTAGCCGTTCAAATCTCGAAATCTTGGACGAACTCAAAGCGAAAAACTTCCAAACTGAAGTGGGACCTGGGGTTTACGATATCCACTCACCTCGTGTGCCGAACGAAGGCGAAATCGATAATACTATCGAAGCTATCCTTGCTAAAGTACCAAGCAAGAAAGTTTGGATCAACCCTGACTGTGGTTTGAAAACACGTGGTATTCCAGAAACAAAAGAAAGCTTGCTCCGCCTTGTTGAAGCAGCTAAAGCTGCGCGTGAGAAATTGTAAGATAAGATTTCTCAAGAAGCGCTGTTTGGTCAATCTGCCTGTTTCACTTGGGTTCTAGGAGTCCAGCTAACGAAAAAATCAACTAGAAAAGGATAATGACTATGTCACGCCAAACACCGTCACTCTCATTTGAAGTGTTCCCTCCCAACCCAGCCGTGGGTAATGATAAAATTATTTCTGCTCTTCAAGATATGCAGGGGTTGGCTCCCCACTTTATCAGTGTGACTGCCAGCAATAATAAATTTAATATCAAGGAAACGACGGTCCGTTTGGCCGACTTTATCCAAAATGACTTGGCGATTCCGACTATTGCTCATTTGCCAGCCATCTATTTGACTAAGGACAAGGTTGCTGAATCCATTGCTGATTTGGACAAGGTTGGAGTGCAGAAAATCTTGGCTCTTCGTGGGGATATTATTCCTGATGTGGAACCACAAAAGGATTTCCGCTATGCAACCGACTTGATTGAGTTCATCAAGGAACAAGCCCCTCACTTTGATATTGTTGGTGCTTGTTATCCAGAAGGGCATCCAGATTCACCAAATCAGATTTCAGATATTCAAAATCTTAAGAAGAAAGTAGATGCAGGCTGTTCGAGCCTTGTAACTCAGCTTTTCTTTGACAATGAGCGCTTCTATGATTTCCAAGACAAGTGCATCTTGGCTGGGATTGATATTCCTATTCATGCAGGGATTATGCCAATTCTGAATCGAAATCAGGCTCTCCGTCTCTTGAAGACTTGTGAGAATATCCATCTTCCACGCAAATTTAAAGCCATCTTAGACAAGTATGAGCATGACCCTGAGTCGCTCAGAGCAGCAGGACTTGCCTATGCGGTGGACCAAATCGTGGACTTGGTAACTCAGGATGTTGCCGGTGTGCATCTCTACACTATGAACAATGCAGAAACTGCAAAATACATCCACCAAGCAACTCATGCCTTGTTTAATCACCAGTCTCTAGGATAATAAAAAGCAAACCATTCTTCTCAGGTGAGGGGAATGGTTCCTTTTTAATGGTAAAGACCGCACTTTTTAAGAAAAATATGATAAAATAGACTCTGTACGTACTTGATACAAAGATGAGGGTATTAAAAAATAATGCATTTAAACTGAAAGGATTAGCGACACGAACGAGTCAAATCGATGTTATTTGACGAGAGAGTTAGTAAAGCATTTAGCTAATTGCCTGATAGCGATTAGCGTGAAAGGATTAGATGCTTTAGCATCAAACCTTTCTAATGATTTATATCTTGAGTAGTTGAACACGGGCTAAATCCCTAGTGAAAAAGATAGATTTCCTGGTGTACATGGTACACTGCGTCAATCTCCTATTTTCATATGGGATTCTTCACGCCCTTAGTATCTTGAGAATTGAACACGCCTACAACTCTTTGGAAAAAGATAAATCTGCCTAGGAGCAGTCGCTCCGTCGTCCGATTTCCTATTTTCCTTTGAGTTGCTTAACGGCTTTGTATCTTGATCTTTGTAGGCAAGACGTATAATATTATCAATCCAAAGGGGATTAAAATGACAAAACAAGTGTTTCAAACGACTTTTGCGGGTCGTGAGTTAATTGTAGAGACTGGTCAGGTTGCTAAGCAAGCCAATGGCTCTGTTGTTGTACGTTACGGTGAGTCAACTGTCTTGACTGCTGCCGTTATGTCTAAGAAGATGGCAACTGGGGATTTCTTCCCTCTTCAAGTCAACTACGAAGAAAAAATGTATGCGGCTGGGAAGTTTCCTGGTGGCTTTATGAAACGTGAAGGACGTCCTTCAACAGATGCGACCTTGACAGCGCGTTTGATTGACCGTCCAATCCGTCCTATGTTTGCGGAAGGTTTCCGTAATGAAGTCCAAGTCATCAATACCGTGCTTTCTTATGATGAAAATGCTTCTGCACCAATGGCTGCTATGTTTGGTTCATCCTTGGCGCTTTCTATCTCAGATATTCCATTTGACGGACCAATCGCCGGTGTCCAAGTGGGTTATGTGGATGGTCAAATCATCATCAACCCAAGTCAAGAACAAGCAGAGCAATCTCTCCTTGAATTGACAGTAGCTGGTACCAAGCACGCCATCAACATGGTAGAGTCTGGTGCCAAAGAATTGTCAGAAGAAATCATGTTGGAAGCCCTTCTTAAAGGGCACGAAGCGGTCAAAGAATTGATTGCTTTCCAAGAAGAAATCGTTGCTGCTGTCGGTAAGGAAAAAGCAGAAGTAGAATTGCTTCGTGTGGATGCTGACTTGCAAGCTGAAATCATCGCAGCCTATAACAGCGACCTCCAAAAAGCTGTTCAAGTAGAAGAAAAATTGGCACGTGAAGCTGCAACTCAAGCAGTCAAAGACCAAGTAACTGCTGTTTACGAAGAAAAATATGCAGATCATGAAGAATTTGACCGTATCATGCGTGATGTTGCTGAAATCTTGGAACAAATGGAACATGCTGAAGTGCGCCGTTTGATCACAGAAGACAAGGTACGTCCTGATGGTCGTAAGGTCGATGAAATCCGTCCTTTGGATGCGGTTGTTGACTTCCTTCCTCGTGTACACGGTTCTGGTCTCTTCACTCGTGGCCAAACTCAAGCTCTTTCAGTCTTGACCTTGGCTCCGATGGGGGAAACTCAAATCATCGATGGTTTGGACCCAGAGTACAAGAAACGCTTTATGCATCACTATAACTTCCCACAATACTCTGTAGGGGAAACAGGTCGTTACGGTGCGCCAGGTCGTCGTGAGATTGGTCACGGTGCTCTCGGTGAGCGTGCCCTTGCTCAAGTCTTGCCAAGCTTGGAAGAATTCCCATACGCTATCCGTCTAGTAGCAGAAGTTTTGGAATCAAACGGTTCTTCCTCTCAAGCCTCTATCTGTGCGGGAACTCTTGCTCTTATGGCTGGTGGTGTGCCAATTAAGGCGCCAGTAGCAGGGATTGCCATGGGTCTCATCTCAGATGGAAACAACTATACAGTCTTGACAGATATCCAAGGTTTGGAAGACCACTTTGGAGACATGGACTTCAAGGTTGCAGGTACTCGTGACGGGATTACAGCCCTTCAAATGGATATCAAGATCCAAGGGATTACTGCAGAAATCTTGACTGAGGCTCTTGCCCAAGCCAAGAAAGCTCGTTTTGAAATCCTTGATGTGATTGAAGCAACCATTCCAGAAGTTCGTCCAGAATTGGCTCCAACTGCTCCGAAAATTGATACCATCAAGATTGATGTGGACAAGATTAAGATTGTCATCGGTAAGGGTGGAGAAACCATCGACAAGATTATCGCTGAAACAGGCGTTAAGATTGATATCGACGAAGAAGGAAATGTGTCTATCTACTCTAGCGACCAAGATGCCATTAATCGTGCTAAAGAGATTATTGCTGGTTTGGTCCGTGAAGCTAAGGTGGACGAAGTTTACCGTGCCAAAGTCGTTCGTATCGAGAAATTTGGTGCCTTTGTTAACCTTTTTGATAAGACAGATGCCCTTGTTCATATCTCTGAGATGGCTTGGACGCGTACCAATAATGTCGAAGACTTGGTAGCAATCGGGGATGAAGTTGATGTTAAGGTTATCAAGATTGATGAAAAAGGACGTGTGGATGCTTCTATGAAAGCTCTTCTTCCTCGTCCTCCAAAACCTGAACGTGATGAAAAAGGCGAAAAGTCTGAGAGACCTCACCGCCCACGTCATCACAAGGACCACAAACCTAAGAAAGAATTTACAGAAACACCAAAAGATTCAGAATAAGAAAAGGAGAAATGTATGGGATGGTGGCGCGAAACCATTGATATCGTAAAAGAAAATGATCCAGCGGCCCGCACCACTTTGGAGGTTTTACTGACTTATCCAGGTGTCAAGGCCTTGGCGGCCCACCGTCTTTCACATTTTCTCTGGAAGCATGGCTTCAAACTCTTGGCTCGTATGCACAGTCAGTTTTGGCGCTTTTGGACTCAGATTGAGATTCATCCAGGTGCCCAGATTGATTCAGGTGTCTTTATCGACCATGGTTCGGGTTTGGTGATTGGGGAAACAGCGATCGTTGAAAAAGGTGTTCTTCTTTATCACGGGGTGACTCTTGGTGGGACTGGTAAGGATGTTGGCAAACGCCATCCGACTGTACGTAAAGGAGCTCTCATATCGGCTCATGCCCAAGTCATCGGACCGGTAGAAATCGGTGAAAATGCCAAAGTCGGTGCAGCAGCAGTTGTCGTGGCAGACGTACCTAGTGATGTGACAGTGGTCGGTATTCCTGCTAAGATTGTCCGTGTACATGGTAAGAAAGACGAGCCGATCATTCACGAAGTTGAAGAAAAACGAGAGTACTACGTCAATAAACTCGAGCAGGCTAAAGAAGCTAGTCACAGATCGTCTGGTTTGTAGAGGATACCTATATGATTCAAGCAAAAAACAAGTTAAGCCAAGAGGAGTTATCTGAGGCGAAAAAACTAATTAAGTGTTGCCAAAACTATGACGGTACCTATCGTGATCCCTATCTCTCTAACATGCTTAATTTTGACCCAAACATGCCCGCCTTTTTCCTTTATTATGAAAAAGGCGAACTTGTTGGTTTATTAACTGTCTATGCAGATGACCAAGATGTGGAAGTGACGATACTGGTTCATCCAAATCATCGCCGTCAGGGGATTGCGCGTGCATTGTTTACTGGTTTTGAGAAAGAAACAGCTTCTTTCTCTATTTGTTCAGTCACTTTTCAGACAGAGCGTGTTTTTCTAGACCGCCATCCTGATTTTGTTAGCAACTGGGGATTGGTAGAGGATGAGGATACAGAAACCTGGTTAGGTAAGGATAGAAAACCTTATCAGTTAGCAAAGGTTTCTAATCTTGAAGTTTTGTTAGCAGATAGTTCGTATCAGGAGCAAATCAGTCAGTTAAAATTTCAGGCATTTTCAGAGGAACATGAGTCTAGAGAGATTGTGGATAGATATGTCGCTGAAGCTCTGAAGGATCCAGAAAGTCGCTTATATATTTTGTTAAAAGACGGTCAGGTTATTGGGACTTGCACGGTTGATTTATCGAGCGATACGAATTACTTCTACGGGTTAGCAATATCGGAACCTGAACGTGGGAAAGGCTATGGAAGCTACTTAGCAAAATTCCTTGTCAACCAACTAGTTGAGCAAAATGATAAGGAATTTCAGATTGCAGTGGAAGATAGCAATGTAGGTGCCAAGCGCTTGTATGAAAAAATTGGCTTTGTCAAACAGACCCAGGTGGTTTATCTGAATGAGAAAGGAGCAAGGGATTCCGAAGTGTAGAGAGATTCGGACTGAAATTGAATTGAACTCTTAGTGATGAAACTAACTGTTCTTGGATTTTAGCTTTCCTGATTATGATTTATGATTAAAATTTACGACACCTTGAGCCGGAAGTAGACAGGAGAGACGCTTGAATGTTTAAGAATGAACCGTTCTGCTGCAGATTGGAATTGCTGTTTTCTGGTTTATTTTTCTGGTCCAGCAAGGATTTTGCTGAATACTTTGATTAGCTTAGGTATAATCATCTGGGCTTATCCCGCTAAGTGAAGGCGAAGCAGAACTAGAAAGGAAACTACGAGAATGGCAGTATATTTTTACGGCTGTATCACCATGGATGGCTACTTGGCAGACAGCCAGCACAGGATAGACTGGTTGCATCAGCTTGGTTCTGTAGAGGATACAGGCTATGATGAGTTTTACAGGCAAATGGATATCACCATCATGGGCAAGCGGACTTTTGAGGCAATTCAAGATTTGCAAGATGTAGAAAGTTTTTATCAAGCTACGGAAAACTATGTCTTTACGCATGATAGGCACCTGCCTGTCAGCAATTACCAGCCAGTAGCTGGGGATGTGGTGGACTTTGTTCACCAGATTGACAAAGGCAAAAATGTCTTTGTGATTGGTGGTAATTCCTTGGTAGGACCGCTCTTGGATGCAGATCTTTTCGACCACCTCATTATTCAGATAGCGCCCCTTATCCTGGGAAAGGGGGTTCCCCTCTTTACCCAAGAGGAAGGGCAGCGCTGTTACCAACTGGATAGCCTTAGACAATTTGGTCCTTTTGCAGAGCTGGTTTTCAGCCGAAAAAGTCAGAAATAGAGAAGGGAGTGGACCGCATGATTAAAATTTACGACACCATGTCTCGTGATTTGCGAGAATTTGTCCCGATTGAGGACGGCAAAGTTAAGATGTATGTTTGTGGGCCAACGGTGTACAACTATATCCACGTGGGGAATGCTCGTTCGACGGTGGCTTTTGATACCATTCGTCGCTACTTTGAGTACCGCGGTTACGAAGTTGCCTATATTTCCAATTTTACAGATGTGGATGATAAGATTATCAACCGTGCCAAGGAAGAAGGTATCACGCCTCAGGAAGTTGCGGACAAGTACATCGCTGCCTTTCGTGAAGATGTGACGGCCTTGGGCGTGAAACCTGCGACTCGCCATCCGCGTGTGGTGGAGTTTATGGCTGACATTATCCGTTTTGTGGAAGACTTGATTGAAAAAGGTTTTGCCTACGAGAGTCAAGGGGATGTTTATTTCCGTGTGGAAAAATCCCACAATTATGCCAAGTTGGCCAATAAAACCTTAGAAGATTTGGAGCTGGGTGCTTCAGGTCGTACCGATGAAGAAACGGCTCGTAAGGAAAATCCTGTAGACTTTGCCCTCTGGAAATCTGCCAAGCCAGGCGAGATTTCTTGGGATAGTCCTTGGGGACCTGGTCGTCCGGGCTGGCATATCGAGTGTTCAGTCATGTCGACAGAGATTTTAGGTGATACCATTGATATCCACGGCGGTGGAGCTGACCTTGAGTTTCCACACCACACCAACGAGATTGCCCAGTCAGAAGCCAAAACAGGCAAGACCTTTGCCAACTACTGGATGCACAATGGCTTTGTCAATATCGATAATGTCAAGATGTCCAAGTCCTTGGGCAACTTTATTACCGTACATGATGCCCTTAAAACTCTTGATGGGCAAGTACTTCGTTTCTTCTTTGCGACTCAACATTATCGCAAGCCTATCAACTTTACGGAAAAGGCAGTGCGAGACGCTGAGACTAATCTCAAGTATTTGAAGAACACTTACGAGCAACCATTTTCAGGAACTGTAGATGCTCAAGAGTTACAAACCTTTAAAGATAAGTTTGTAGCCGCTATGGATGAAGATTTTAACGCTGCCAACGGTATCACAGTTGTCTTTGAGATGGCCAAATGGATAAACTCTGGCAATTATGATGCAAGTGTCAAGCAAGCTCTTGCGTCTATGTTGGAAGTCTTTGGGATTGTCTTTGTTGAGGAAGTTTTGGATGCAGAGATTGAAGCCTTGATTCAAAAACGCCAAGAAGCGCGTGCCAATCGTGACTTTGCGACAGCAGACCAGATTCGTGATCAACTGGCTGCTCAAGGCATTAAACTATTGGATACAAAAGATGGAGTGAGGTGGACACGTGATTGATGTCAATCTCATTAACGGGATTGCGCTAGCCTTTGAGGGGGACGCGGTTTATTCTATGTATATTCGCCGTCACCTCATCCTCAAAGGTATGACCAAGCCCAATAAACTCCACCAAGAGGCGACCAAGTATGTGTCGGCTAAAGCTCAGGCTCGCCTGATTTCCCTCATGTTGGAGGAGCAAGTCCTGACGGAAAAAGAAGAAGAAATCTACAAACGTGGTCGCAATACCAATAGTCACACCAAGGCCAAAAATGCTGATGTGGTGACTTACCGTATGTCCACAGGTTTTGAAGCAGTGATGGGCTATCTCCATATGACTGAAAATCTGGAACGTCTTGAGAGCTTGATTTCATGGTGCATCCAAAAAGTGGAGGGCTAGGACATGATGGCAAAAGAACTACAAGACTGGTTTCCTGAAGCTCAGATTTCAGACCAACCAGTAGAGAAAGAGGGCTTTCTCACTCTCCCTCTAGTTTCTCAGCAGTGGATTTTGCTGGAGGAAGCTGGGCTCAGTGAGCGTGAAAAGCAGTTGATTTCTCTTTTGACCCAGCAGGAGCAGGCTCGTTCGCTCAATCCTTGGTATTCCTATCTGATTGAGGGGAAGGGACAGGCACCACAAACTTTTAAAAAGATTCAGTTGGTTTATTGTCATCTGTCCTATTTTCAGCAGGAAAATCTAGCTTCTTGGCTAGATATGATGCGGACTCTTTTTCCTAACTGTCAGACGGTGATTCAGGTCGGAGCTCAGGATTATGTTTTCGTGCTTCAACAAGACAAATACACCTCTGTACGAGCTATTTTAAGTGATACGATTGAAGCGGTTGAGTATGACTTTGGACTTCGTCTCTCTATCATGTTAGGTCAAGTTTGGTCTCAGACGGGGCATCAAGCCCTATCAGACTTAATCAAAGCGGAGCGAGATTTGTTTAAGACTTGGTGGCGTCAGGGTCACCAAGGTGTTCATACTTTTTCACAACTCTATCTTTGGAGTATGGGAGAAAGACTTGTGAACCTGAGAGCAATCAAGGAATGCTTGCACCAGATGATTCTGGATCAGGATCAGATTCAGGAAATTATTCTCTCTCTTTGGGAAAATAGTGCTGTCCTAACAAAAACAGCCCAGCAACTCTATCTGCACCGTAATTCTCTCCAATACAAGATTGATAAATGGGAAGAATTGACAGGGCTTCAGTTGAAGGAATTGACCGATCTGACCTTGTGTTATCAATTGATTTTACCAGATATTCTATAAAGTTTTGTGCAAGTTGCACAGAACTTTTTTATTTTTTTGGTCATCTTGCCATAGAAATGTAAAGCGTTTTCATTTATAATAAAACTATCAAAAGACAAAAGGAGTTCACCTCATGGTAGAATTAAATCTTAAAAATATTTACAAAAAATATCCAAACAGCGAACACTATTCAGTTGAAGATTTCAATTTGAACATCAAAGACAAAGAGTTCATCGTTTTCGTAGGACCTTCAGGATGTGGTAAATCAACTACTCTCCGTATGATTGCAGGTCTTGAAGATATTACAGAAGGTACTGCATCTATTGATGGCGTGGTTGTCAACGACGTAGCTCCAAAAGACCGTGACATCGCCATGGTATTCCAAAACTACGCTCTTTACCCACACATGACTGTTTATGATAACATGGCTTTCGGTTTGAAATTGCGTAAATACAGCAAGGAAGACATCGACAAACGTGTGCAAGAAGCAGCTGAAATCCTTGGATTAAAAGAATTCTTGGAACGTAAACCAGCTGACCTTTCAGGTGGTCAACGTCAACGTGTTGCCATGGGTCGTGCCATCGTCCGTGATGCAAAAGTATTCTTGATGGACGAACCTTTGTCTAACTTGGATGCTAAACTTCGTGTATCAATGCGTGCTGAAATCGCTAAAATTCACCGTCGTATCGGAGCTACAACTATCTACGTAACTCACGACCAAACAGAAGCGATGACACTTGCAGACCGTATCGTTATCATGTCAGCAACTAAGAACCCTGCTGGTACAGGTACTATCGGACGTGTAGAACAAATCGGTTCTCCTCAAGAAGTTTACAAAAACCCAGTTAACAAATTCGTTGCAGGATTCATCGGAAGCCCAGCTATGAACTTCATTAATGTGAAATTGGTTGGTAGCGAAATTGTTTCAGACGGTTTCCGTTTGAAAGTTCCAGAAGGTGCTTTGAAAGTACTTCGTGAAAAAGGCTATGAAGGTAAAGAATTGATCTTCGGTATCCGTCCAGAAGACGTGAATGCAGAAGAAGCATTCCTTGAAACATTCCCAGATTCAGTTGTAAAAGCGACTATCTCTGTATCAGAATTGCTTGGTTCAGAATCTCACCTTTACTGCCAAGTTGGTAAAGATGAATTTGTTGCCAAAGTGGATGCTCGTGACTACTTGCAAACAGGCGCAACAGTTGAACTTGGATTTGACTTGAACAAAGCCCACTTCTTCGATGTAGAAACTGAAAGAACAGTCTACTAAGATAAATGAAACTCAAAACACTGCTAGAAATCTGGCAGTGTTTTTTGCGGTTGAGTAGAAAAAACTCCTGAGAAATCCCAAGAGAATGTGATTGATTATTTAAAGTTGAATCCTTCGTAAATAAGCTCTGCTTTGGGATTTTGTTTCTTAATCTGTTTGGAGAGTGACTTCATCATAGAAAGAGGACCACACATATAGAAGCTTGCATGTTCGGGCACTTCTTTTTGTTCAAAATTAAGATAGCCATCTTTCCTACTGTCTACTAGATGGAGTTCAAAATTAGGATTTTTCTGAGCATAGTCACGGAGCAAGTCTAGGTAGACTGCATTTTCTTCTCCACGGAAGCTATAGTAGAAGTGAACCTGTTTATCTAAAATAGGATGTTCACGGATGTAAGAGATGAAGGGGGTAATCCCAATACCTCCAGCAATCCAAATCTGATTTTTTCGTCCTTGGTTGATGATCATGTGTCCGTAAGCTCTGTCTACGCTTACTTTGCTGCCGACTTGAAGATTGTCATAGATATTCTTGGTATGGTCACCTGAATTTTTAACAGTAAAGTAAAGCGTTTGACCATGACCTCCTGAGATAGAAAAGGGATGCGGAGCACTTTCAAAACCTTCTTGGAAAATCTTTAGGAAGGCAAATTGTCCTGCTTGATAGTTGAAAGGTCTGCTAAGATGGATTTGAATTTCTCTAGTATCGTGATTTAAGCGTTTGAGATTGGTAATTTTCCCTAGATAGGGGAAGCCAATCTTTTGATAAAGGAAGATGATATAAAAACCAGCCACTAATCCTAAAAGGGCATAGCTACCAACAAGAAAACTTAGAAGATTAAATGTAAGAAGACGATTGCCCATCATCATGTAGACGTGAAAGAGTCCGAAAATATAAGCTAGGTAAACTAGACGGTGAATCCATCGCCAAGCTTCGTATTGGATGTATTTGCCTAAATAGGCTACAAGGATGATGCTGACAAAGATATAGATGGCAAGGTTGCCAAACTGAGCAGCTAAGCGAGAGCCCCACAAACCGCCCATACTAAAGTTATGAAAGATGAGTAGAATAATGGAGAGAAAGGCTGTGAATTTGTGGACGGTGTAGACCTTTTCCAAACCGTGAAACCAGCTTTCTAGTAGTGGGAGACGAGTGGCGAGGATAAAAGTCAGAGATAGGCTTGTTAAAGCTAGTCCTGGAATCATGAATTGGGGAGAAGTGCTCATCCAAGTCAAAATAGTCAAGACAAAACTAGCTATGATAAAGAGTAGTCCTTTGAGTGATTTCATAAAAAATTCCATTTCATTTAGATTTGTTGTAAACAAATTTGTTACATTTTATCATAGAAAAAGTATGATGTCAAATTGAGTTCTATAAATATCTACTCTCATCAAAAAAACTCTCCAATTGAACTGGAGAGTGGCTGTTTATTCTGCAGCTTGTTGCCAACGTTTTGCTAGCATATGAGATAGGCTCGAAATTGCTAGGTTAAAGCTGAAGTAGATGAGGGCAATCAGGATATAAAGACTAAAGACTTGCTCTGGTTCGAAATAACGGCCCATGAGAATTTGGCTAGCTCCAAAGAGTTCTTGTAGGGCGATAACAGAGTAGAGAAGACTGGTATCCTTAATTACGGTTACAAACTGGGAAATGATGGCTGGCAACATTTTGCGGATGGCTTGTGGAAGAATGATGTGGTAGAGGATTTGGGCTGAGGTGAAGCCCTGTGACATTCCTGCTTCGTACTGTCCCTTGTCTACGGCATTGAGACCGCCTCGGATAATCTCAGCCAAGGCTGCTGATGTAAAGAGGGTAAAGGCAGTAATACCTGCTGGTGTGGATTTCATCTTGAAAACTAAAAAGATAGTAAAGATCCAGAGAAGGTTGGGAACGTTGCGCACAAACTCGATGTAAATGCTGGAAATAATACGCAAGATAGGATTTTTCCCATTTCTCATGACGGCTAGCACTGTGCCGATAAGTGTAGCGAGGACGATGGCAATCAGAGAAATATAGAGGGTCAAGCCAAATCCTTTAAAGATAAAGATTAGGTTATCTGGGGTCAAAACTTCTAAAATGGATTCCATAGTAACCTCCTAAAGTGAATAGGCTTTTTTATTAGTTTGCTCTATCTTGCGACCAAACTGGGCAACAGGGAAGCATAGAGAAAAGTAGAGAAGGGCAGCACCTAGAAAGGCTGGGATGTAGTTTCCGTTGAGAGCTGACCAAGACTTGGTCACAAACATCAAGTCCACTCCAGAGATGATAGCGACTGTAGAGGTATTCTTGATGAGGTTGACGATTTGGTTGGTCAAAGGAGGGAGGATAATACGGAAGGCCTGTGGCAAGATAATTAAGCGCATGGCACTGATATAGGTAAAACCTTGCGACAAGGCGGCCTCCATCTGACCGCTAGGAATAGACTGAATCCCTGAGCGAATCACCTCAGCAATATAGGCACCGTGATAGAGTCCCACGCAGAGAACGGCTGTCCAATAAATTGGAATCATGATGATATGGTCACTGATAAGAGGTAGGCCATAAAAAACGATGACAAACTGCACCAAGAGGGGAGTGTTTTGGTAAAACTCCACAAAGATGCGAGCTAAAATGCGTAAAATTGGACGTTTACTAGTTGACATGGCTCCAAATAAGATGCCTAAGACCATGGCTAGGATAAAGGATCCGATCGCTAGGGCAAGGGTGAAGAGGAAACCGTTGAAAAATTGTCCAAAATCCTGAAAATAGGCAGTCCAAGATGATAAATCTGTCATGATGTGTCCTCCTTAATCTGCGGTATGGCTAGATGGTTTGAGCTTGTAACGGTCATAAAGTTTTTGCAAACTGCCATCTTTGCTCCATTTGGTGACCAAGTTATCAAGATAATCGTTGAGCTCTGTATTTGATTTCTTGGTAACGATACCATAGTCAGATGGCTTGAAACTATCATCTAGTAGAGCTGTTCGTTTACTAGTGTAGCCAGACAGAATCGAGCGATCAACGGAAAAGGCATCAATACGGTGTGCATGAAGGGAAGTAATCAATTCTGGGTAGGAACCGAGCTCGACGAATTTAAAGGTCAGGCCTTTCTTTTTACCCAGTTCGGTAATCAGGCGTTGGGTAATGGAACCTTGGGCAACTCCGATGGTTTTTCCGTTTAAGTCCTCAATGCTTTTGATTTTGGCAGATTTATTGACCAAAAAGCCAGATGCGTCCGTGTAGTAGGGACTGGTAAAGTTGTAGAGTTTTTTGCGTTCATCTGTGATGGTAAAGGTCGCGATATCCATATCAACCTGTTCATTATCTAGAAGGGGTCCACGAGTTTGCGCTGTAACAGGAACATAGCGAACCTTGACCTTGAGTTCATCTGCTACCATCTTAGCCAAGTCGGTTTCAATACCAGAATAGGTCCCAGTCTTAGGATCCTTATAGCCGAAATTGGGAACGTCTTGTTTGACACCAACAACCAGCTCGCCTCTCTTTTGAATGTCTGCGACACTGGTATCAGCCTGAACTGGTTTTGTAGCAGCAAGACCGAAAAGGCTAATCAATAATGCGGATAAAAAGAATTTCTTTTTCATAGGCGCCTCCTTATTTAACTTTGTCACTTTCGTGGTTGATGATTTTGCTGAGAAATTGTTGGGCACGAGGTTCGCTTGGATTGTCGAAAAAGTCATCAACATCTGTCGTATCCACCAAAACCTCTCCGTCAGCCATAAAGATGATGCGATCCGCAACTTCACGGGCAAAGCCCATTTCATGGGTAACGACAATCATATTCATACCATCGTGGGCTAATTTTTGCATAACTGCCAGAACATCGCCGATGGTTTCAGGATCAAGGGCAGATGTTGGTTCATCAAAGAGGAGGAGTTCCGGATGCATAGCGAGTCCACGCGCGATGGCAATCCGTTGTTTTTGTCCACCAGATAGCATGGCTGGATATGAATCTTTCTTGTCCCACATATTTACAAATTCTAGATATTTTTGGGCTGTTTTTTCAGCTTCTTTTTTATCAATTCCTAGAACTTTTATGGGTGCGAGTGTTACGTTTTCTAACACTGTTTTATGCGGATAGAGATTAAAATGTTGGAAAACCATGCCGACTTCCTTACGAAGAGGCACTAAATCTTTCTGGCTGGCACCAGCAACTTGGTGGCCATTGACTAGAAGACTTCCTTTATCAACAGCCTCTAAACCATTGATGGTACGGATAAGAGTGGACTTCCCAGAACCAGAAGGGCCAAGGAGGACAACAACTTGTCCTTTTTCAAAACGGAGATTGATGTCGCGGAGTGCATGGTAGTCTCCGTAATATTTTTCGACGTGTTCAAATTCTACTAAAGCCATAAGGGATCTCCTTTGTGTTAGATTTTATAACATGATTCTACACCAAAAGATTTGTCTTGTCAAATCATATCTGAAAAAATTCACTAAAATTTTATAAAAAGGCAATCTGGATAGAGAAAAAGCCTAAATCGTGTTATAATGAAGCAATAGAATTCTTAGAAAGAGTGGATGTCTTTTTGATAACACCTACTTATGAATGGCAGTTTGCCCCGCAGGTTGAAGATGCGGATTTTACAAAGATAGCCAAGAAGGCTGGACTGGGTCCTGAGGTGGCTCGGTTATTATTTGAAAGAGGGATTCAGGACCAAGAAAGTCTGAAGAAGTTTTTAGAACCATCCTTGGAGGACTTGCATGATCCTTATCTGCTCCATGATATGGACAAGGCAGTGGCTCGGATTCGTCAGGCCATTGAAGAAGGGGAAAATATTCTCATCTATGGAGACTACGATGCGGATGGCATGACTTCAGCTTCGATTGTGAAGGAAAGTTTGGAACAGCTTGGTGCCGAGTGCCGTGTTTACTTGCCAAATCGTTTTACTGATGGCTATGGACCTAATGCCAGTGTTTACAAATATTTTATCGAGCAAGAAGGAATTTCCTTGATTGTGACAGTGGACAATGGGGTTGCTGGTCATGAAGCTATTGAATTGGCTCAGTCTATGGGAGTAGATGTCATTGTGACTGACCACCATTCCATGCCTGAAACCTTACCAGATGCCTATGCTATTGTCCATCCTGAACATCCAGATGCGAACTATCCTTTCAAATATTTGGCTGGTTGTGGAGTTGCTTTCAAGCTGGCTTGTGCCCTGTTAGAAGAAGTACAAGTGGAATTGCTTGATTTGGTCGCTATTGGTACCATTGCAGATATGGTGAGTTTGACAGATGAGAACCGTATTCTAGTTCAATATGGTCTGGAAATGTTGGGGCACACTCAGCGCATTGGTCTACAAGAAATGCTGGACATGGCTGGGATTGCTGCTAACGAGGTGACAGAAGAGACAGTTGGTTTCCAGATTGCCCCTCGTTTGAATGCCTTGGGTCGCTTGGATGATCCTAATCCTGCCATTGATTTGCTGACTGGATTTGACGACGAGGAGGCGCATGAGATTGCCCTTATGATTCATCAGAAAAACGAAGAGCGCAAGGAAATCGTCCAGTCTATCTATGAAGAAGCTAAGACCATGGTGGATCCTGAGAAGAAGGTCCAGGTTTTGGCCAAGGAAGGCTGGAATCCTGGGGTTCTAGGTATCGTGGCTGGTCGTTTGTTGGAAGAACTAGGGCAGACAGTCATCGTTCTCAATATAGAGGACGGTCGTGCCAAGGGTAGTGCTCGTAGCGTGGAAGCGGTCGATATTTTTGAGGCTCTGGATCCTCATAGAGACCTCTTCATAGCCTTTGGTGGCCATGCTGGCGCAGCAGGAATGACGCTGGAAGTGGAGAAACTCTCAGATTTATCTCAGGTTTTGGAAGATTATGTCCGTGAAAAAGGTACAGATGCTGCTGGCAAGAACAAGTTAAACTTAGATGAAGAGCTAGACTTGGAGACACTTAGCTTGGAAACGGTCAAAAGTTTTGAACGTTTAGCTCCCTTTGGAATGAACAATCAGAAACCTGTCTTTTATATCAAGGATTTTCAGGTCGAAAGTGCCCGTACTATGGGGGCAGGCAATGCCCATCTCAAGTTGAAAATTTCCAAAGGTGAGGCGAGTTTTGAAGTGGTAGCCTTCGGTCAAGGCAGATTGGCAACAGAATTTGCCCAAACCAAGAATCTAGAGTTGGCAGTTAAATTGTCTGTCAACCAATGGAATGGTCAAACTGCCCTCCAGTTGATGATGGTGGATGCGCGTGTGGAGGGTGTTCAACTCTTTAACATTCGTGGGAAGAATGCAGTCTTACCAGAAGGGGTTCCAGTCTTGGATTTTGCTGGAGAACTGCCAAATCTGGTGGTTAGTGAAGCTATTGTCGTAAAAAACATTCCTGAGGATATTGCCCTGCTGAAGACCATTTTTCAGAAACAGAATTTTTCCGCTGTCTATTTCAAAAATGACATTGACAAGGCCTATTATCTGACAGGTTATGGGACTAGAGAGCAGTTTGCCAAATTGTACAAGACTATTTACCAGTTCCCAGAGTTTGATATTCGCTACAAGCTGAAGGATTTGGCTACTTATCTTAATATTCAACAAATCTTGCTGGTCAAGATGATTCAAGTGTTTGAAGAACTAGGCTTTGTGATCATCAAAGATGGGGTCATGACAGTCAATAAAGAGGCACCGAAGCGGGAAATCGGAGAAAGTCAGATTTATCAAAAGCTGAAACAAACCGTCAAAGACCAAGAAATGATGGCGCTGGGTACCGTGCAAGAAATTTATGACTTTTTAATGGAAAAAGAATAGCAGATAGGAAAGAGTTGGGCAACCAGCTCTTTTTTGAAAATAAATCTTCATTTTGAAAATCATCAAAAAAATGGTATAATGGTAGGAAAAGATTCGGCTAAAAGTAATAGTGCTTTTAGAATAAAAGGGCAAGCAACCCTATAATCAAGATAAATTAAGCTTTCGGAGGAAAAATGAGTAATATCAGTTTAACAACACTTGGTGGTGTACGTGAAAATGGGAAAAATATGTATATCGCTGAAATCGATGGGTCTATTTTCGTTTTGGATGCAGGTCTAAAGTACCCTGAAAATGAACAACTAGGGGTGGATGTCGTCATTCCAAATATGGACTACCTTTTTGAAAACAGTGACCGTATAGCAGGAGTCTTCTTGACCCATGGGCATGCGGATGCCATTGGTGCTCTTCCTTATCTCTTGGCTGAAGCCAAGGTACCTGTATTTGGGTCTGAGCTGACCATTGAGTTGGCCAAACTCTTTGTCAAAGGAAATGACACGGTTAAGAAATTCAATGATTTCCATGTCATTGATGAAGATTCGGAGATTGATTTTGGAGGAACTGTGGTGTCCTTCTTCCGTACGACCCACTCTATCCCAGAAAGTTTGGGTGTGGTCTTGAAGACAGCTGAAGGTAGCATCGTTTATACAGGTGACTTCAAATTTGACCAGACAGCTAGTGAATCCTATGCGACAGACTTCGCTCGTTTGGCAGAAATCGGTCGTGATGGAGTTCTGGCTCTTCTTAGCGATTCAGCCAATGCGGACAGTAATATCCAAGTGGCTAGCGAAAGTGAAGTTGGGGACGAGATCACTCAAACCATTGCAGACTGGGAGGGCCGTATCATCGTTGCGGCAGTAGCCAGCAACCTCTCTCGTATCCAGCAGGTGTTTGATGCTGCGGATGCAACAGGCCGCCGTGTGGTCTTGACAGGATTTGATATTGAAAATATCGTCCGCACTGCTATTCGCCTTAAGAAATTATCTCTAGCTAACGAAAGTCTTTTGATTAAACCAAAAGATATGTCTCGTTTTGAAGACCATGAGTTGATTATCCTTGAGACAGGTCGTATGGGTGAGCCTATCAACGGTCTTCGCAAGATGTCGATTGGTCGCCACCGTTATGTGGAAATCAAGGACGGTGACCTAGTTTATATTGTAACCACTCCATCTATCGCCAAAGAGGCGGTCATGGCGCGTGTGGAAAACATGATTTACCAAGCTGGTGGGGTTGTCAAACTGATCACCCAAAGTTTGCGTGTGTCAGGGCACGGAAATGCGCGTGATTTGCAGTTGATGATTAATCTCTTGCAACCTAAGTATCTCTTCCCGATTCAGGGGGAATACCGTGAGTTGGATGCCCATGCTAAGGCTGCTATGGCGGTTGGAATGTTGCCAGAACGCATTTTCATCCCTAAAAAGGGAACTAGCATGGCTTATGAGAATGGAGATTTTGTCCCAGCTGGAGCAGTTTCGGCAGGGGATGTCTTGATTGACGGGAATGCCATTGGTGATGTTGGAAATGTGGTTCTTCGTGACCGCAAGGTCTTGTCAGAGGATGGTATCTTCATCGTCGCAATCACCGTTAACCGTCGTGAGAAAAAAATTGTGGCCAAGGCCCGTGTTCATACGCGTGGATTTGTTTATCTCAAGAAGAGTCGTGATATTCTCCGTGAAAGTTCAGAATTGATTAACCAGACGGTAGAAGAGTATCTTCAAGGAGATGACTTTGACTGGGCAGATCTTAAAGGGAAGGTTCGTGATAATCTTACCAAGTATCTCTTTGACCAAACCAAGCGTCGTCCAGCTATTTTACCAGTAGTCATGGAAGCAAAATAATCGTTGAAATAAATAGAGAGAAAGTCGAGTTTCGGCTTTTTCTTATAGAAAAATAGAGGAAAAAATTATGGCAGTAATGAAAATTGAGTATTACTCACAAGTTTTGGATATGGAGTGGGGAGTGAATGTTCTTTACCCCGATGCCAATCGAGTGGAAGAACCAGAGTGTAAAGATATCCCTGTCTTGTACCTTTTGCATGGGATGTCTGGCAACCATAATAGCTGGCTCAAGCGGACCAACGTAGAACGCTTACTTCGAGGAACTAATCTCATCGTTGTCATGCCCAATACCAGCAACGGTTGGTACACTGATACCCAGTATGGTTTTGACTATTACACAGCTCTAGCAGAGGAATTGCCACAGGTTCTGAAACGCTTCTTCCCTAACATGACCAGTAAGCGTGAAAAGACCTTTATCGCTGGTCTCTCTATGGGAGGCTACGGTTGCTTTAAACTGGCTCTTGCTACAAATCGTTTTTCTCATGCAGCTAGTTTTTCAGGTGCCCTTAGTTTTCAAGATTTTTTTCCTGAGAGCCAAAATTTGGGAACACCAGCTTATTGGAGAGGTGTGTTTGGGGAGATTAAAGATTGGACAGCTAGCCCCTATTCTCTTGAAAGTCTGGCTAAAAAGTCGGACAAAAAGACCAAGCTGTGGGCTTGGTGTGGCGAGCAGGACTTCTTGTATGAAGCCAATAATCTAGCAGTGAAAAATCTCAAAAAATTAGGTTTTGATGTGACCTATAGCCATAGTGCTGGAACCCACGAGTGGTACTACTGGGAAAAACAATTGGAACGGTTCTTAGCAACCCTACCGATTGATTTCAAATTAGAAGAGAGATTGTCATAATTTAGCTTTCTTTCAGCTTGTTTTAGTAAAATAGACTTTATTTGCTAGAAAGGTGGGGAGACATGCGCTGGATTTTTCGTTTGATAGGGGCTTTCTTTTCTTTTGTGTGGCGTTTGTTTTGGCGCCTAGTTTGGATATCCGTGCTCCTATGTGCTCTTGCTTTCGGACTTCTCTGGTATCTAAACGGGGATTTTCAAGGAGCGCTAAAGGAAGCAGAACGGTCAGTCAAGATTGGTCAACAAAGTATCAACCAATGGGGAAAAACAGGGCAACTGCCTAAGTTGAACCAGACAGATAGTCACCAACACTCTGAAGGAAGGTGGCCGCAGGCTTCAGCTCGTATTTACCTAGATCCCCAGATGGATTCACGCTTTCAAGAAGCTTACTTAGAAGCGATTCAGAACTGGAATCAAACGGGTGCTTTTAACTTTGAAATCGTGACTGAGTCTAGTAAGGCGAATATTATGGCTACGGAGATGAATGACGGAGGCACTCCTGTGGCAGGAGAAGCGGAAAGTCAGACCAACCTCTTAACAGGACAATTCTTGTCTGTCACGGTGCGTCTGAATCACTATTATCTGTCCAATCCTGACTATGGCTATTCCTATGAGCGTATTGTCCATACGGCAGAACATGAGTTAGGGCATGCGATTGGCTTGGACCATACAGATGAGAAGTCTGTCATGCAACCTGCAGGTTCCTTTTATGGTATCCAGGAAGAGGATGTCGCAAACCTCCGAAAATTATATGATACCAATGAGTAGGGAACTACCTTTCCCTACTTTTTTGCTATAATGGAACTATGAATAACTTGATTAAATCAAAACTAGAGCTCTTGCCGACCAGCCCTGGTTGCTACATTCACAAGGATAAAAACGGTACGATTATCTATGTAGGAAAGGCTAAAAATCTGCGTAATCGCGTGAGGTCCTATTTCCGTGGAAGTCATGATACTAAGACAGAGGCTCTGGTATCTGAAATTGTGGATTTTGAATTTATCGTTACGGAGTCCAATATTGAGGCACTTCTCCTAGAAATTAATCTGATCAAGGAAAATAAGCCTAAATACAATATCATGCTCAAGGATGACAAGTCCTATCCTTTCATCGAAATTACCAATGAGCGCTATCCTCGTTTGATTATTACCCGTCAGGTCAAAAAGGACGGCGGTCTCTACTTTGGACCTTACCCAGATGTGGGGGCAGCCAATGAAATCAAGCGGCTGCTGGATCGGATTTTCCCTTTTCGTAAGTGTACAAACCCACCGTCTAAGGTCTGTTTTTACTATCATATCGGTCAATGTATGGCCCATACCATCTGTAAGAAGGACGAGGCCTACTTCAAGTCTATGGCTCAGGAGGTTTCTGATTTTCTGAAAGGGCAGGATGATCAAATTATCGATGATCTCAAGGGGAAAATGGCAGTGGCAGCCCAGACTATGGAGTTTGAACGTGCGGCGGAATACCGTGATCTGATTCAGGCGATTGGAACGCTTCGAACCAAGCAGCGGGTCATGGCTAAGGATCTCCAAAATCGGGATGTCTTTGGCTACTATGTGGACAAGGGATGGATGTGTGTTCAGGTTTTCTTTGTCCGTCAGGGAAAACTCATTGAGCGGGATGTCAATCTCTTTCCCTACTACAATGATCCGGATGAGGACTTTTTGACCTATGTGGGACAATTTTATCAAGAAAAATCTCATCTAGTTCCCAATGAGGTACTGATTCCGCAGGATATCGATGAAGAAGCCGTTAAGGCTTTGGTGGATACCAAGATTCTTAAGCCTCAGCGTGGAGAGAAAAAACAGCTGGTCAATTTGGCTATAAAAAATGCACGAGTCAGCCTAGAGCAGAAATTCAATCTGCTAGAAAAATCTGTCGAAAAGACACAAGGAGCTATTGAAAATCTAGGACGTTTGCTCCAAATCCCAACCCCAGTTCGTATCGAATCTTTCGATAACTCCAACATCATGGGGACCAGTCCTGTTTCAGCCATGGTGGTCTTTGTCAATGGGAAGCCAAGTAAAAAAGATTATCGTAAGTACAAGATAAAAACCGTTGTTGGGCCGGACGACTATGCCAGTATGAGAGAAGTCATTCGCAGGCGCTATGGTCGAGTACAGCGTGACGGTTTGACTCCGCCAGATTTGATTGTGATTGATGGGGGACAAGGTCAAGTCAATATCGCCAAGCAAGTTATCCAAGATGAACTAGGCTTGGATATTCCAATTGCTGGGCTGCAAAAGAATGACAAGCACCAAACCCATGAATTGCTCTTTGGAGATCCGCTTGAGGTGGTGGAGTTATCTCGCAATTCTCAGGAATTTTTCCTCCTCCAACGCATTCAAGATGAGGTGCACCGCTTTGCCATTACTTTCCATCGCCAACTGCGCTCTAAAAATTCCTTTTCTTCACAACTGGATGGAATTGAAGGGCTGGGACCTAAACGCAAGCAAAATCTCATGAAGCATTTCAAGTCTTTGACCAAAATCAAGGAAGCCAGTGTGGATGAGATTGTCGAAGTTGGAGTACCAAGAGCAGTTGCAGAAGCTGTGCAGAGGAAGTTGAACCCGCAGGAGGCAGAAGCCTTGCCTCAAGTGGCGGAAAAGAGAGTAGATTACCAAACGGAAGGAAACCACAATGAACCATAAAATCGCAATTTTATCAGATATTCATGGAAATGCGACGGCTTTAGGAGCAGTGATTGCAGATGCTAAAAATCAAGGAGTCAGTGAATACTGGCTTCTAGGAGATATTTTTCTTCCCGGTCCAGGTGCAAATGACTTGGTCGCTCTGTTAAAGGACCTTCCTATCACAGCCAGTGTTCGAGGCAATTGGGATGATTGTGTCCTTGAGGCCTTGGATGGTGAATATGGTTTGGAAGATCCACAAGAAATCCAGTCAATGCGAATGACCCAGTTTTTGATGGAGCGAATGGATCCTGCAACGATTGTCTGGTTACGAAGCTTGCCTTTGCTGGAAAAGAAAGAGGTTGATGGGTTGCGCTTTTCTATCTCTCATAATTTACCTGACAAAAATTATGGGGGTGACTTGTTGGTTGGGAATGATACAGAAAAATTTGACCAACTGCTAGATGAGGAAACGGACGTGGCAGTCTATGGTCATGTCCACAAGCAGTTGCTTCGTTATGGCAGTCAAGGGCAACAAATCATCAATCCAGGGTCGATTGGCATGCCCTATTTTAATTGGGAGGCGTTAAAAAATCACCGTGCCCAGTATGTCGTGATAGAGGTTGAAGATGGGGAATTGATAAATATCCTATTTCGTAAAGTCGCTTATGACTATGAAGCGGAGTTGGAATTGGCCAAGTCCAAGGGACTTCCCTTTATCGAAATGTATGAAGAGTTGCGAAGAGAAGACAACTATCAGGGGCACAATCTGGAACTATTAGCAAGCTTAATAGAAAAGCATGGGTATGTAGAAGATGTGAAGAATTTTTTTGATTTTTTGTAAGAGTTTCCTAAAATAACCGATGTAAACTAAAAAAGCGATTGGCTGGTCCAATCGCTTTTAGTATATCTTACTGTAACTGAGATTTATCTGGAAGGTAAGAACCACCTAGATAAGTATTACTAAGTTTTTCAAGTGTTCCGTCTTGATAGAGTTCTTTGAGCGCTTTATCAAATTTCTCTTTAAACTCCTTTTGGTCGCTTGAGAAAACGATATAGTTGTTGGGGCTATCAGCAGAAGGTAAGTCAACGACTGAGAGATCTAAGCCACGGTCCTTGATAATCTTTTGGACGGATACCTTGTCAAAGACTAGGAAATCAAACTCTCCGTTAGAGAGGTCTAGGATTCGTTTACCGATATCCTCTCCAGAAAAATCGATAGTAGCGGGATTGTCAGTGTGTTTTTGATTCCAGTTATTGATGAATTGAGCGTTTGAAGTTCCGGTATCCTCTTGAGTTGTTTTGCCAGCGATTTGGTCAAGAGAAGTTAAAGGATTTTTCTTGTTGCTGACGAGGACGAGGGGATTGTTTGAAATTGGAAGTGAGTAGAGGTATTTTTCAGCACGCTCTTTTGTGTAACTCAAATTATTTGCTGCAGCCTGATAGTGACCAGAATCAAGTCCTGGGAAGATACTCTCCCAGGCGGTTCTTTGAAATTGAATCTCGTAGTCGCTGAGTTTTTCATCCACTGCTTTTAGAACTTCTATATCGAAGCCTGTCAAATTTCCCTTATCTTCGTAGTCAAATGGTGGCACGTCGCCAGCTGTAGCAACGACGATTGCCTTTTGAGAATTAGTCTCTTTGGGTGTGGATTGATTCCCACAGGCAACTAAAAAGGGGATGATGGCTAGTAATAGGCTGAATTTTTTCATAATATCTCCATTCAAATGTAAAGTACTTGCTAGTTTATCAGAAACTTTCCTGATGAACCAGTATATATTTTTTATGGTTGTGATAAAAAAACTTAATCATGAAAAATCCCTGCAAGCTCTTTCAAAATATGGTAAAATGGAAGCAGTAGAATTAGAAAAGGAAATCGATTATGAAATTTCTTGAATTAAACAAAAAACGTCATGCGACTAAGCAGTTCACTGATAAGCCTGTTGATCCAAAAGATGTGCGTACGGCTATCGAAATTGCAACCTTGGCACCAAGCGCCCACAATAGCCAGCCTTGGAAATTTGTGGTGGTTCGTGAGAAAAATGCTGAACTGGCAAAATTAGCTTATGGTTCCAACTTTGAACAGGTATCATCAGCGCCTGTAACTATTGCCTTATTTACAGACACAGATTTGGCTAAACGTGCTCGTAAGATTGCCCGAGTTGGTGGTGCTAATAACTTTTCTGAAGAACAACTTCAATATTTCATGAAGAATTTGCCTGCGGAATTTGCACGCTATAACGAACAGCAAGTCAGCGACTACCTAGCTCTCAATGCAGGTCTGGTTGCCATGAATTTGGTTCTTGCTCTTACAGATCAAGGAATTGGCTCAAATATGATCCTTGGTTTTGACAAATCACAAGTCAATGAAGTTTTGGACATCGAAGACCGTTTCCGCCCAGAACTTTTGATTACGGTAGGCTATACGGACGAAAAATTAGAACCAAGCTACCGCTTGCCAGTAGATGAAATCATCGAGAAAAGATAGAAGGAAGATAATATGACAGCAATTGATTTTACAGCAGAAGTAGAAAAACGCAAAGACGACCTCTTGGCTGACTTGTTTAGCCTTTTGGAAATCAACTCAGAACGTGATGATAGCAAGGCTGATGCTGAGCATCCATTTGGACCTGGTCCAGTAAAAGCCTTGGAGAAATTCCTTGAAATCGCAGACCGTGATGGTTATCCAACTAAAAATGTTGATAACTACGCAGGACATTTCGAGTTTGGTGATGGAGAAGAAGTTCTCGGAATCTTTGCCCACATGGACGTGGTGCCTGCTGGTAGCGGTTGGGACACAGACCCTTACACACCAACTATCAAAGACGGTCGCCTTTATGCGCGTGGAGCTTCGGACGACAAGGGTCCTACAACAGCTTGTTACTATGGTTTGAAAATCATCAAAGAATTGGGCCTTCCAACATCTAAGAAAGTCCGTTTCATTGTTGGAACAGACGAAGAATCAGGCTGGGCAGATATGGACTACTACTTCGAGCACGTAGGACTTGCGAAGCCAGACTTTGGTTTCTCTCCAGACGCTGAGTTCCCTATCATCAACGGTGAAAAAGGAAATATTACTGAATACCTCCACTTTGCAGGTGAAAATGCAGGTGATGCCCGTCTTCATAGCTTCACAGGTGGTTTGCGTGAAAATATGGTGCCTGAATCAGCAACAGCGGTTGTTTCAGGAGATTTGACTGACTTGCAAGCTAAACTAGATGCTTTTGTTGCAGAACACAAACTTAGAGGAGAACTCCAAGAAGAAAACGGCCAATACAAGGTGACGATCATTGGTAAATCAGCCCACGGTGCTATGCCTGCTTCAGGTGTCAATGGTGCGACTTACCTAGCCCTCTTCCTCAGCCAGTTTGACTTTGCTGGTCCAGCCAAAGACTACCTTGACATCGCTGGTAAGATTCTCTTGAACGACCATGAGGGTGAAAATCTCAAGATTGCCCATGTGGATGAAAAGATGGGTGCTCTTTCTATGAATGCGGGTGTCTTCCGCTTCGATGAAACAAGTGCTGATAATACCATTGCCCTTAATATCCGCTATCCAAAAGGAACAAGTCCAGAGCAAATCAAGTCAATCCTTGAAAACTTGCCAGTTGCTTCTGTTAGCCTTTCTGAACATGGACATACGCCTCACTACGTGCCAATGGAAGATCCACTTGTCCAAACCTTGTTGAATGTCTATGAAAAACAAACTGGACTTAAGGGTCACGAGCAAGTCATCGGTGGTGGAACCTTTGGTCGCTTGCTAGAACGAGGTGTTGCCTACGGTGCTATGTTCCCAGACTCGATTGATACCATGCACCAAGCCAATGAATTTATCGCCTTGGATGATCTCTTCCGAGCAGCAGCAATTTATGCCGAAGCTATTTATGAATTGATCAAATAAAACGATAGAAGTCTGAGATCTTATGCTTAGACTTCTTTTTGGAGGGAAAGTAGATGTCTCAAATTGAAAGAATCAAGCAGGCTATTATGGCGGATCCACAGAATGTCGACTATACAAAGCGTGGCATTGAGCCTCTCTTTGCAGCGCCAAAGACTGCTCGCATCAATATCATCGGTCAAGCGCCTGGTCTTAAAACCCAAGAAGCAGGCCTTTACTGGAAGGACAAAAGTGGCGATCGTTTGCGGGACTGGCTAGGTGTGGATGAAGATACCTTTTACAACTCAGGTTATTTTGCTGTTCTGCCTATGGATTTTTACTTTCCAGGACATGGTAAGTCAGGAGATTTACCGCCTAGAGCAGGCTTTGCAGAAAAATGGCATCCGCAGCTCTTGCAAGAATTACCCGATATCCAGTTGACCCTCTTGATTGGCCAGTATGCCCAAGCCTACTATTTACAGGAGAAAGTCAGTGGCAAGGTGACAGAACGGGTAAAACATTACCAGAACTACTTGCCAGCCTATTTTCCACTAGTTCACCCCTCACCTCGAAATCAAATCTGGATGGCCAAAAATCCTTGGTTTGAGTCAGAAGTGGTGCCAGATTTGAAAAAAAGAATTAAAACCATTTTATAGTCAATGAAAATCAAAGAGCAAACTAGGAAGCTAGCCGCAGGCTGTACTTGAGTACGGTAAGGCGACGCTGACGTGGTTTGAAGAGATTTTCGAAGAGTATTAGGAGAAAAAGAATGAAAGAAATTACCTTTGACGCATTTTACCAGCTTTATCAAAACGGTCAACTTTCTTTAGTGGACGTGAGAGAAGTGGATGAGTTTGAAGCTCTTCACTTAGAAGGTGCCCACAATCTACCGCTTAGTCAATTAGCTGATAGCTATAATCAGTTGGACAAGGACCAGTTTCATTATGTCATTTGTAAAGCTGGAATGAGATCAGCGCGTGCTTGCCAATTCTTATCAGAACAAGGTTATGAGGTTATCAATGTTCAAGGTGGTATGATGGCCTTTGAAGAACTTTAAAAATTTGCATTTCTCCTAATTGGTGTAGACTGAGTAGGAGAGTTTTATTTTTAGACAATTCATACTTTTTAGAATCTTAAAAACATTTAACATTTTGCTTCGTGATGCTTTTTTCAGACTTCTAATCGTGGTATACTAGGTCAGTATTTTATAAATATGAAGGAGATTTTCATGGCTAAAAAAGGTGCCCTAACAGGTTTGCTCCTGTTTGGAATATTTTTTGGTGCGGGAAACTTGATTTTTCCGCCTTCTCTAGGTGCTTTATCTGGAGAACATTTTCTTCCTGCCATCGCAGGTTTTGTCTTTTCAGGCGTCGGTATCGCCGTCTTGACCCTTATTATTGGAACGCTAAATCCTAAAGGATATATTCACGAGATTTCAACAAAGATAGCGCCTTGGTTTGCGCCTCTGTACCTCGTAGTTCTCTATTTGTCAATTGGTCCATTCTTTGCTATCCCACGTACTGCTACAACGGCTTACGAAGTAGGGATTAGCCCTCTTCTGTCGGATGCAAATAAAGGTCTGGGCTTGATTGTCTTTACAGTTCTGTATTTTGCAGCAGCCTATTTGATTTCGCTTAATCCATCAAAAATCTTAGACCGTATCGGCCGTATTTTAACACCAGTCTTTGCTATTTTGATTGTTATCTTGGTTGTCCTAGGAGCTTTCAAATACGGTGGAACAAGTCCTCAAGCTGCTTCAGCTGCTTATCAAGCTTCTGCCTTTGGGACAGGTTTCCTCGAAGGTTACAATACCTTGGATGCCCTTGCCTCTGTTGCTTTTAGTGTAATCGCAGTTCAAACCTTGAAACAACTTGGCTTCTCAAGTAAGAAAGAATACATTTCAACTATTTGGGTTGTTGGTATCGTTGTTGCCCTTGCCTTCAGCGCTCTTTATATCGGTTTAGGTTTCCTTGGAAATCATTTCCCAGTACCAGCTGAGGCGATGAAGGGTGGAACACCAGGTGTTTACATCTTGTCACAAGCCACTCAAGAAATCTTTGGTTCAACAGCTCAACTCTTCCTGGCAGCTATGGTTACCGTAACCTGCTTTACAACAACTGTTGGTTTAATTGTGTCAACAGCTGAGTTCTTTAATGAGCGTTTCCCACAAGTCAGCTACAAGGTTTATGCGACAGCCTTTACCTTGATTGGATTTGCGATTGCCAATTTGGGTCTTGATGCGATTATCAAGTACTCAATCCCTGTGCTGGTTATTTTGTACCCAATCACCATTGCCATCGTTATGATTGTCATTGTCAACAAATTTGTAGCTCTTTCAAAACCAGGTATGCAGTTGACAATTGCAGTGGTTACAGCTATTGCCATTGCAAGCGTACTAGGAAGCTCATTTAAAGTTGAGTTTCTTGCAAATCTTGTCAAGGCTCTTCCTTTTGCTAAGGCATCACTCCCATGGTTGGTGCCAGCCATTGTCGGAATCTTGCTCTCATTGGTTCTACCAAACAAGCAAGAAAGTGATGTTTTTGAAATGGAATAATCACTAATACTCTTCGAAAATCTCTTCAAACCGCGTCAACGTCGCCTTGTCGTACTCAAGTACAGCCCGTGGCTAGTTTCCTAGTTTGCTCTTTGATTTTCATTGAGTATAAAATCACTTTTGTAGCCAGTCTACAGGAGTGATTTTCTTTTTTTATCCGATGATAAATGTGTTATAATAGGTAGCAAAAGAGGTGAAAAAATGAATCAAACAGTAGAATATATCAAAGAATTGACAGCCATTGCGTCTCCAACCGGCTTCACTCGTGAGATTTCGGACTATTTAGTCAAGACTCTAGAAGGTTTTGGTTACCAGCCGGTTCGCACAGCCAAGGGTGGTGTCAATATAACTATCAAAGGGCAAAATGATGAAGAGCATCGCTATGTGACTGCCCATGTGGATACACTGGGTGCTATTGTCCGTGCTGTCAAATCAGACGGCCGTCTCAAATTGGACCGTATCGGTGGCTTCCCTTGGAATATGATTGAAGGAGAAAATTGTACCGTTCATGTGGCTAGTACAGGTGAAAAAGTATCAGGAACCATCCTTATCCACCAAACTTCTTGCCATGTCTACAAGGATGCAGGAACTACAGAACGCACGCAGGACAATATGGAAGTGCGTTTGGACGCAAAAGTAACTAATGAAAAAGAAACTCGTGCCTTGGGAATTGAAGTCGGTGATTTTATCAGCTTTGACCCACGAACTGTCGTGACAGAGACAGGCTTTATCAAATCTCGTCATTTGGACGATAAGGTCAGTGCAGCGATTTTGCTTAACCTGCTTCGTCTTTATAAGAAAGAGAAGATTGAATTGCCAGTTACAACCCATTTTGCTTTTTCAGTTTTTGAAGAAGTGGGACACGGTGCTAATTCTAACATTCCTGCCCAGGTAGTAGAATATCTGGCTGTGGATATGGGAGCCATGGGCGATGACCAGCAAACAGATGAGTACACAGTATCTATCTGTGTAAAGGATGCTTCAGGTCCTTATCACTATGACTTCCGTCAACACTTAGTGGCCTTGGCCAAAGAGCAAGATATTCCATTTAAGTTGGATATCTACCCATTTTATGGTTCTGACGCTTCAGCAGCCATGTCTGCAGGGGCAGAGGTTAAACATGCTCTTCTTGGTGCTGGTATCGAGTCTAGCCACTCTTATGAGCGTACCCATATTGACTCGGTGGTCGCAACGGAACGTATGGTTGATGCCTATCTTAAGAGCGCATTGGTAGACTAATATGTGTCTTATTTGCCAGAGAATTGAGCTCATCAAGAAGGGAGAAAATCCCTATTTTGTCAAAGAGTTGGAAACAGGCTACCTTGTAATCGGAGATCACCAGTATTTTGCAGGCTATAGTCTCTTTCTAGCCAAGGAACACGTTACCGAATTGCACCATTTGAAAAAGGAGACAAGGCTCCGTTTTCTAGAAGAAATGAGTGTGGTCCAAGAGGCGGTTGCTAAGTCCTTTGCTGCTGAGAAAATGAATATCGAACTGCTAGGCAATGGTGATGCACATATCCACTGGCATCTTTTTCCTAGAAGAAGAGGTGATATGAATGGCCATGGTCTCAAGGAACGTGGTCCAGTTTGGTGGGTTCCTTTTGAAGAAATGACAGCAGAAACCTGCCAAGCAAAACCGGATGAGATTAAAAGATTAGTCAAACGTCTATCGTTAGAAGTAGATAAACTATTAGAAATAAAGGAGTAGAAATGAAAAAAAGATACCTTATCTTGACAGCTTTGCTAGCCTTGAGTCTAGCAGCTTGTTCACAAGAAAAAGCAAAAAATGAAGATGGCGCAGCTAAGACAGAACAAACCGCCAAGTCTGATGGAACAGTTGGCAGTAAGTCTCAAGGAGCTGCCCAGAAAAAAGCAGAAGTGGTTAACAAAGGAGACTACTACAGCATCCAAGGGAAATACGATGAAATCATCGTAGCCAACAAACACTATCCATTGTCTAAAGACTATAATCCAGGGGAAAATCCAACAGCTAAGGCAGAGTTGGTCAAACTCATCAAAGCTATGCAAGAGGCAGGTTTCCCAATCAGCGATCATTACAGTGGCTTTAGAAGTTATGAAACTCAGACCAAGCTCTATCAAGATTATGTCAATCAAGATGGGAAAGAAGCTGCCGACCGTTATTCTGCTCGACCTGGCTATAGCGAACACCAGACAGGTTTGGCCTTTGATGTGATTAGCACAAATGGAGAATTGGTGACAGAAGAAAAAGCGGCCCAATGGCTCTTGGACCATGCAGCTGATTATGGCTTTGTTGTACGTTATCTCAAAGGCAAGGAAAAGGAAACAGGCTATATGGCTGAAGAATGGCACCTTCGTTATGTCGGAAAAGAAGCTAAAGAAATTGCTGAGAGTGGTCTCAGTTTGGAAGAATACTATGGCTTTGAAGGCGGAGATTACGTCGATTAATACTCTTCGAAAATCTCTTCAAACCACATCAGCGTCGCCTTACCGTATGTGTAGGATACTGACTACGTCAGTTCCATCTACAACCTCAAAGCTGTACTTTGAGCAGCCTACGGCTAGCTTCCTAGTTTGCTCTTTGATTTTCATTGAGTATAAAAAAAAACAAACTTTTCTCTTGCAATTCTAGATAAATAGTGTATAATAGATGGGTATGTGTAAAGCATACTTGTGGGAGGTAAAAATCTTTAATTACCGCCAAAACCACAAAGGAGGATTTAAAAATGGCTAAAAAAGTCGAAAAACTTGTAAAATTGCAAATCCCTGCTGGTAAAGCTACACCAGCTCCACCGGTTGGACCTGCTCTTGGTCAAGCTGGTATCAACATCATGGGATTCACAAAAGAGTTCAACGCTCGTACAGCTGACCAAGCTGGTATGATCATTCCAGTTGTTATCTCAGTTTACGAAGATAAATCATTTACTTTCATCACTAAAACACCACCAGCTGCTGTTCTTTTGAAAAAAGCTGCAGGTGTTGAAAAAGGATCAGGTACACCTAACAAAACTAAAGTTGCTACAGTTACTCGTGCACAAGTACAAGAAATTGCAGAAACTAAGATGCCAGATTTGAACGCAGCAAACGTAGAGTCTGCAATGCGTATGATCGAAGGTACTGCTCGTTCTATGGGATTCACTGTTGTTGACTAATCAATAACACAGTAGAAAATCTCACAGCAGTCTATTAGTTGCTTTTCATACTAGGCAAGTGACTGAAGCTTGTACTTGGGTACAGCAAGGGAGCTTAACGAAGTAGGAAAAGAATCTAATAGACTGAAAACCCGCAAGACTTCATCATTTCGAGGAGTGACGTGGGAGATGAAAATCGATTGAACCACTTACAAGGAGAATAGAAAATGGCTAAAAAAAGCAAACAACTTCGTGCTGCTCTTGAGAAAATCGACAGCACAAAAGCATACAGCGTAGAAGAAGCTGTAGCACTTGCAAAAGAAACTAACTTTGCAAAATTTGACGCAACTGTAGAAGTTGCTTACAACTTGAACATTGACGTTAAAAAAGCTGACCAACAAATCCGTGGAGCAATGGTATTGCCAAACGGTACTGGTAAAACTTCACGCGTTCTTGTTTTCGCACGTGGTGCAAAAGCTGAAGAAGCAAAAGCTGCTGGTGCAGACTTTGTTGGTGAAGATGACCTTGTTGCTAAAATCAACGACGGTTGGTTGGACTTCGACGTGGTTATCGCTACACCTGACATGATGGCTCTTGTTGGACGTCTTGGACGTGTCCTTGGACCACGTAACTTGATGCCAAACCCTAAAACTGGTACTGTAACAATGGATGTTGCAAAAGCAGTTGAAGAGTCTAAAGGTGGTAAAATCACTTACCGTGCTGACCGTGCAGGTAACGTTCAAGCAATCATCGGTAAAGTATCATTTGAAACTGAAAAATTGGTTGAAAACTTCAAAGCTTTCAACGAAACAATCCAAAAAGCAAAACCAGCTACAGCTAAAGGAACTTACGTAACAAACTTGACTATCACAACTACTCAAGGTGTTGGTATCAAAGTTGACGTAAACTCACTTTAATCAGTAGTTTATAAAAGAGAAAACGAGTACGAAAGTGCTCGTTTTTTTAGGTACGACGACATGTCGTTTATCTGAGGTGTAAGTCCTTTGTGGGTAGAACCTGTTAGCGATTCTCAAGTCTGACGCTGGAAATAAGAATCTGCAGAGGAAGGGATAGAGAAATAGTAGGTCTACGAATAGAAAGGTGGAGGTTCGTAGAGCGGATGAAGATGAGAGCAATTCCAAAGTACAAAAAATAGTCGTAATCCATACGTTTAAATGATGGGAGGAGTTGAATTCGAACTAGAGAGGTGACTAATAGATTTATGCTATAGTCATGGCGTACTATATGCTTTTGACTCTAGTTTATCAAATAATAGATTAGAATTGTCAGATAATATAATTTTATGTTATAATGAAGAAAAAACAGAGGTGTTCAAATGTCAGAAGCAGGTCATAAGTTTTTAGCAAAACTGGGGAAAAAACGCTTACGTCCAGGTGGAAAACGTGCCACAGATTGGTTAATTGCAGAAGGAGGATTTTCAAAAGAAAAGAGAATACTAGAAGTTGCGTGTAATAGGGGAACTACAGCAATTGAGTTGGCACAGCGTTTTGGTTGTAAGATAACTGCTGTTGATATGGATGGACAAGCTTTAGAAGTGGCTAAAAAATCTGCTGAAACGGCAGGTGTTGGGCATCTAATCAGGTTTGAAAGAGCCAATGCAATGAAACTTCCTTATGAAGATGCTAGTTTTGATATTGTTATAAATGAAGCTATGCTGACTATGCAAGCCGATCAAGCTAAGAAAAAATGTGTAATGGAATATCTAAGGGTATTAAAACCTGAAGGTCTTCTCTTGACACATGATGTGCTTCTTAAGGAAGCTAAAGAGTCTGTCAGACAGGAATTGTCACAAGCAATTCATGTAAATGTAGGCCCTTTAACTCAAGATGGTTGGGAACAGGTGATGATAGAATCAGGTTATCGTGATGTGAAAGTATTGACTGGTGAAATGACATTAATGAAATTATCAGGTATGATTTATGACGAAGGTTGGCTAGGAACCTTGAAAATTTGTGTAAATGCTTGTAAAAAGGAGAATAGAAAGCAGTTTTTAACTATGTATAAAATGTTTGCTAAGAATAAACAGAAATTGGGTTTTATTGCTATGGCTAGCTATAAATCGTCAAATCGTTAGATAATTATTGAAGTTAACTTTTCCTTTTTTCTTTCTTAAAAAATATGCTATAATAGAGAGTAAAAAACTTTGAAAGAAAGAAAAAAAAGATGAATTTAAAAGATTACATTGCAACAATTGAAAATTATCCGAAGGAAGGAATTACCTTCCGTGATATCAGTCCTTTGATGGCTGATGGGAATGCTTATAGCTATGCTGTTCGTGAAATCGTTCAGTATGCTACTGACAAGAAAATCGACATGGTCGTGGGACCTGAGGCGCGTGGATTTATCGTGGGCTGTCCAGTTGCCTTTGAGTTGGGAATTGGTTTTGCGCCTGTTCGTAAGCCAGGTAAATTGCCACGTGAAGTTATTTCTGCTGACTATGAAAAAGAGTACGGTGTTGATACCTTGACTATGCACGCGGATGCCATCAAGCCAGGTCAACGTGTTCTTATCGTAGATGATCTCTTGGCAACAGGTGGAACTGTTAAGGCAACCATCGAGATGATTGAAAAACTTGGCGGTGTTGTAGCAGGTTGTGCCTTCCTTGTTGAATTGGATGAATTGAACGGCCGTGAAAAAATCGGTGACTACGATTACAAAGTTCTGATGCATTATTAATGAAAAACAGTCCCTAGGGCTGTTTTCTCTACATTAGGATATAAAAATAGACTATAGCTAGTTAGAGAAAAAGTATAATTGAAAACTATATCTTCTTGCAGTATAATAAAAGGACTAAGTGTTTGAGATTTAGTTTTATACTCAATGAAAATCAAAGAGCAAACTAGGAAACTAGCTGCAGGCTGCTCAAAGTACAGCTTTGAGGTTGTAGATGGAACTGACGTAGTCAGTATCCTACACATACGGCAAGGCAACGTTGACGCGGTTTGAAGAGATTTTCGAAGAGTTTCAAACATATGCAATTATTCCTGAAAGAGTACAGTTAGGAGAGGGTTATGCCGATTCGAATTGATAAAAAATTACCAGCTGTTGAGATTTTACGGACAGAGAATATCTTTGTCATGGATGATCAACGTGCAGCCCACCAAGATATCCGTCCTTTGAAGATTTTAATCTTAAATCTCATGCCACAAAAAATGGTCACAGAGACCCAGTTGTTGCGCCATTTGGCCAATACACCCCTGCAACTGGATATTGATTTTCTCTATATGGAAAGCCATCGTTCTAAGACAACTCGTTCAGAGCACATGGAGACCTTTTATAAAACTTTTCCTGAAGTTAAGGACGAGTATTTTGATGGGATGATTATCACAGGTGCTCCAGTTGAGCATTTACCATTTGAGGAAGTGGACTATTGGGAGGAATTCAGTCAGGTAATCGAGTGGTCCAAGACCCATGTCTATTCGACCCTTCATATCTGTTGGGGGGCTCAGGCAGGACTCTATCTGCGTTATGGGGTGGAAAAATACCAGATGGACAGTAAATTATCAGGTATCTATCCTCAGGACACCTTAAAGGAAGGTCACCTTCTCTTTAGAGGCTTTGACGATAGCTACGTTTCCCCTCATTCACGGCATACGGAAATTTCTAAGGAAGAGGTCTTAAACAAAACCAATCTCGAGATTTTATCAGAAGGACCTCAGGTTGGGGTTTCTATTTTGGCCAGTCGTGATTTACGAGAAATTTATAGTTTTGGGCATTTGGAATATGACCGTGATACCTTGGCAAAAGAGTATTTTAGGGATCGTGACGCAGGTTTAGACCCACATATTCCAGAAAATTACTTTAAGGATGATGATGTCAATCAGACACCTTGTCTTTGTTGGTCTTCATCAGCAGCCCTCTTTTTCAGTAACTGGGTGAACTATGCGGTCTATCAGGAAACCCCTTTTGACTGGAGAAAAATTCAAGATGATGCATCTGCATTTGGGTATTTATAAGAGGAATTATGACATATTTAGACGCTTTTAAATCAGGGAACTTGGTTTTACCGAGTGCCCTGCTCTTGCATTTTAAGGAACTCTTTCCTTCCAGCGACGATTTTCTGGTCTGGCAATTTTTCTATTTGCAAAATACGACAGGTTTGGAAGAAATGTCGCCAAGCCAGATTGCTGACAGGATTGGCAAGGAAATTTCGGATGTCAACCAGTCCATTTCCAATCTGACGGAGAGGGGACTGCTTCAGTATCGTACTATCGAATTAAATGGCGAAATTGAATTGCTTTTTGATGCTAGTTTGGCTTTGGAACGTTTGGATGACTTGCTTGGAGTCGCTCATTTAAGTTCAGACCAGTTGACACCTCAAAACCAGCTCAAGGATTTGGTGGAAACCTTCCAGCAGGAGTTGGGACGCTTGTTGACGCCTTTTGAGATTGAGGATTTGACCAAGACCCTAAAAGAAGATGGAACCAGTGCTGATTTGATTAAGGAAGCTCTTCGTGAAGCGGTTTTGAATGGAAAACCAAACTGGAAGTACATCCAGGCGATTTTGAGAAACTGGCGCCATGAAGGTATCAAAAGTGTGGCTCAAATCGAGGCTAAGCGAGCAGAGAGAGAAGCAAGCAATCCTCAGTTGACACAGGTGTCGGCAGATTTCAGAAATGCCATGGATCTCTGGAAGGATTAATCCATGGCAGCAGGCTTGAAATTCTAGTAAGATTTGCAAGCTGTGTCTAATTGTGATAAAATAAATAGAAAATAAATTGAAAAAAGAGGTATGTGAAATGTCACGTAAACCATTTATCGCTGGTAACTGGAAAATGAACAAAAATCCAGAAGAAGCTAAAGCATTTGTTGAAGCAGTTGCATCAAAACTTCCTTCATCAGATCTTGTTGAAGCAGGTATCGCTGCTCCAGCTCTTGATTTGACAACTGTTCTTGCTGCTGCAAAAGGTTCAAACCTTAAAGTTGCTGCTCAAAACTGCTACTTTGAAAATGCAGGTGCTTTCACTGGTGAAACTAGCCCACAAGTTTTGAAAGAAATCGGTACTGACTACGTTGTTATCGGTCACTCAGAGCGCCGTGACTACTTCCATGAAACTGACGAAGATATTAACAAAAAAGCTAAAGCAATCTTTGCAAATGGTATGCTTCCAATCATCTGTTGTGGTGAATCACTCGAAACTTACGAAGCTGGTAAAGCAGCTGAATTCGTAGGTGCTCAAGTATCTGCTGCATTGGCTGGTTTGACTGCTGAACAAGTTGCGGCATCAGTTATCGCTTATGAGCCAATCTGGGCTATCGGTACTGGTAAATCAGCTTCACAAGACGATGCACAAAAAATGTGTAAAGTTGTTCGTGACGTTGTAGCTGCTGACTTTGGTCAAGAAGTTGCAGACAAAGTTCGTGTTCAATACGGTGGTTCTGTTAAACCTGAGAATGTTGCTTCATACATGGCTTGCCCAGACGTTGACGGTGCCCTTGTAGGTGGTGCGTCACTTGAAGCTGAAAGCTTCTTGGCATTGCTTGACTTTGTAAAATAATTAGTAAGTAGCAAAAGCTAGGTGGAACAGCATTGAGATGTCTGTTCCATTTTTTATAGGAGAGGAAAGATTGAAAACAAAGATTGGAAAAATTGGATTAGCAAGTATCTGCTTACTAGGCTTGGCAACTAGCTAGGTCGCTGCAAATGAAACTGAAGTAGCAAAAACTTCGTAGGATACAACGATAGTTTCAAGTAGTTCAGAGCAAAATCAGTCTTCTAATAAAACTCAAACGAGCGAAGGAGTAAAGGCCAATGCTTCTGCCCACTGGGAGGGGGATTATTATGTAAATGCTGATGGTTCCAAAACAAAGAGTGAGTGGATTTTCGATACTAGCTACAATAGCTGGTTCTATATAAAAGCAGACGGTTGTTATGCAGAAAATGAAACAGATGCCAATCAGACTATTGAACTCTTGAAAAAATACAATATGAACTTGTCGTATCCTATCTACTATGATGTTGAGAACTGGGAATATGTCAATAAAACAAAGAGAGCTCCAAGTGATACTGGAACTTGGGTCAAGATTATCAATAAGTATATGGCAACAATGAAGCAGGCTGGTTACCAAAATGTGAAAGTTTATAGCTATCGTCAACTCTTGCAAACTCGTTTGAATCATCCAGATATTTTACAACATGTCAACTGGGTTGCAGCTTATACTGATGCACTTGATTGGACAAATCCTCACTATTCAGGAGAAAAAGGATGGCAATATACTTCATCTGAATACTTAAAAGGAATTCGTGGACGTGTCAATGTCAGCGTTTGGTATTAAGATATAAAGTTGAGAAAGGAGTGTGCAAGAAATTTGCATCCTCTTTTTCTTTACTTTACTGAAGCAAAGGGGTATGAAATTTATACTCTTCGAAAATCTCTTTAAACTACGTCAGCTTTATCTGCAACCTCAAAGCTGTGCTTTGAGCAACCTGCGGCTAGCTTTCTAGTTTGATCTTCATTGAGTATTAATCCAAAAATCTCTAAATAATTCTTAAATTATCAGTCTATTGCAACTTTTCTCATGTGAGTCTTTTGGCTTGCTATTGGTTTCTCTTAGTAGTATACTAAGGTAGTAATCATTAAGAAGTGGTTACAAAAAATAATGAATGAGGTAAAAACAATGGTAGAATTGAAAAAAGAAGCAGTAAAAGACGTAACATCATTAACAAAAGTAGCACCAGTAGCATTGGCAAAAACAAAGGAAGTCTTGAACCAAGCTGTTGCTGATTTGTACGTAGCCCACGTTGCTTTGCATCAAGTACACTGGTACATGCGTGGTCGTGGGTTCCTTGTATGGCATCCAAAAATGGATGAGTACATGGATGCTCTTGATGGTCAATTGGATGAAATCAGCGAACGCTTGATTACACTTGGAGGAAGCCCATTCTCTACGTTGACAGAATTCCTTCAAAATAGTGAAATCGAAGAAGAAGCTGGTGAATACCGTAATGTTGAAGAAAGCTTGGAACGTGTCCTTGCTATCTACCGTTACTTGTCAGAACTCTTCCAAAAAGGTTTGGATGTCACTGATGAAGAAGGTGACGATGTGACAAATGGTATCTTTGCAGATGCTAAAACTGAAACAGACAAAACAATCTGGATGCTTGCAGCAGAACTTGGACAAGCACCTGGTTTGTAAGAAACAATAGTAACATATATAAATCTGTAGGAAATTTCTTACAGATTTTTTCTATTCTGTAAGCTATTCCAAACCAGTCTTTTTTTGAGTTTTTTGATAAAATAGTACTATCAGTGAAAAGGATGGAAGCATGACTAAGAAAATCGTAGCTATTTGGGCCCAGGATGAAGAGGGTGTGATTGGTAAGGACAATCGTCTGCCTTGGCATTTGCCGGCAGAATTGCAACACTTTAAAGAAACAACTCTGAATCATGCTATCTTGATGGGGCGTGTGACCTTTGATGGGATGGGGCGTCGCTTGCTTCCAAAACGGGAGACCTTGATTTTGACACGTAACCCAGAAGAAAAGATAGATGGAGTTGCTACTTTTCAGGATATCCAGTCTGTCTTGGACTGGTATCAGGCTCAAGAAAAGAATCTCTATATTCTCGGTGGGAAGCAGATTTTTCAGGCTTTTGAGCCCTACCTTGACGAAGTGATTGTGACTCACATTCATGCTCGGGTGGAGGGAGATACCTATTTCCCTGAGGAGTTTGACTTGTCTCTTTTTGAGACAGTTTCAAGCAAATCCTATACCAAAGATGAGAAAAATCCTTATGATTTTACCATCCAATACCGCAAGAGAAAGGAAGTCTAATGGAACGTAGTATATTTGGTTTTTTACAGCCATGCTGTGTTTGGTCTGCTTGCTTGCTGGAGCACAGGCTTTTCGTAAAAAGCGCTATGGACTTTCTGTCCTGCTCTGGTTAAATGCCTTTACCAATTTGGTCAATAGTATCCATGCTTTTTACATGACCTTATTTTAGATAGAATGACAGTATAAAAAGAATAGAACGGAAGGAAATCATGCCTACAACTAGGAATAATGATATGATGGTTTATTGCTCATTTTGTGGCAAAAGCCAAGAAGAAGTACAAAAAATAATCGCAGGTAACAACGCCTTTATCTGTAATGAATGTGTGGAGTTAGCCCAGGAAATCATTAGGGAGGAGTTGGCGGAAGAAGTCTTGGCAGACTTGTCTGAGGTACCAAAACCAATTGAACTTCTCCATATCTTGAATCACTATGTAATCGGTCAAGATCGTGCCAAGCGTGCCTTGGCAGTGGCGGTTTACAATCACTACAAACGTATCAATTTCCACGATACGCGTGAAGAGTCAGAAGATGTGGATTTGCAGAAATCAAACATCTTGATGATTGGTCCAACTGGCTCAGGGAAAACTTTCTTGGCCCAGACCTTGGCTAAAAGCTTGAATGTGCCTTTTGCGATTGCTGATGCGACAGCTCTTACGGAGGCTGGTTATGTGGGTGAGGACGTGGAAAATATCCTCCTCAAACTCTTGCAGGCTGCTGACTTTAACATTGAACGTACAGAGCGTGGCATTATCTATGTGGATGAAATTGACAAGATTGCCAAGAAGAGCGAGAACGTGTCTATCACACGTGATGTTTCTGGTGAAGGGGTGCAACAAGCCCTTCTCAAGATTATTGAGGGAACAGTTGCAAGCGTGCCGCCTCAAGGTGGACGAAAACATCCGCAACAAGAGATGATTCAAGTGGATACCAAAAATATCCTCTTCATCGTGGGTGGTGCTTTTGATGGTATTGAAGAAATTGTCAAACAACGTCTGGGTGAAAAAGTCATCGGATTTGGTCAAAATAATAAAGCGATTGATGAAAATAGCTCTTACATGCAAGAAATCATCGCAGAAGATATTCAAAAATTTGGTATTATCCCTGAGTTGATTGGACGTTTGCCTGTCTTTGCTGCTCTTGAACAATTGACAGTAGATGATTTGGTGCGTATTTTGAAAGAGCCAAGAAATGCCTTGGTCAAACAATACCAAACCTTGCTGTCTTATGATGATGTTGAGTTGGAATTTGACGACGAAGCTCTTCAAGAGATTGCCAATAAGGCCATCGAACGCAAAACGGGTGCGCGTGGTCTTCGCTCGATTATTGAAGAAACCATGTTAGATGTCATGTTTGAAGTACCGAGTCAGGAAAATGTTAAATTGGTCCGCATCACAAAAGAAGCTGTCGATGGAACGGATAAACCAATCCTAGAAACAGCCTAGAGGTGACTATGGAACTTAATACACACAATGCAGAAATCTTGCTCAGTGCGGCGAATAAATCCCACTATCCGCAGGATGAACTGCCAGAGATTGCCCTAGCAGGGCGTTCAAATGTTGGTAAATCTAGCTTTATCAATACCATGCTGAACCGCAAGAATCTAGCTCGAACATCAGGGAAACCTGGTAAAACCCAGCTTCTCAACTTCTTTAACATTGATGACAAAATGCGCTTTGTGGATGTGCCTGGTTATGGCTATGCCCGCGTTTCCAAGAAGGAACGTGAAAAGTGGGGGCGCATGATTGAGGAGTACTTAACGACTCGGGAAAATCTCCGTGCAGTGGTTAGTCTAGTTGACCTCCGTCATGACCCGTCAGCAGATGATGTGCAGATGTACGAATTTCTCAAGTATTACGAGATTCCGGTTATTATCGTTGCGACCAAGGCGGACAAGATTCCTCGTGGTAAATGGAACAAGCACGAATCAGCAATCAAAAAGAAATTAAATTTTGACCCAAGTGATGATTTCATCCTCTTTTCATCTGTCAGCAAGGCAGGGATGGATGAGGCTTGGGATGCAATCTTAGAAAAATTGTGAGGAAAAGAAAATGGCAAAAACAATTCATACAGACAAAGCCCCAAAGGCTATCGGACCATATGTTCAAGGAAAAATCGTTGGCAACCTTTTGTTTGCTAGTGGTCAAGTTCCTCTCTCTCCTGAAACTGGGGAAATCGTTGGAGAAACAATCCAAGAACAGACAGAACAAGTCTTGAAAAACATTGGTGCTATTTTGGCAGAGGCAGGAACTGACTTTGACCATGTTGTCAAAACAACTTGTTTCTTGAGCGATATGAACGACTTTGTTCCTTTTAATGAGGTTTACCAAACGGCCTTTAAAGAGGAATTTCCAGCTCGTTCAGCTGTGGAGGTAGCTCGTCTTCCTCGTGATGTAAAAGTCGAAATCGAAGTCATCGCAGAGATTGGATAAGCTAGTTGAAGTTTGGTTCTGCCAAACTTCTTTTGATATAAGGAGAAAAAGATGACAAAGAAACAACTTCATTTGGTGATTGTGACAGGAATGAGTGGTGCAGGGAAAACAGTTGCCATTCAGTCCTTCGAAGATTTGGGTTATTTTACTATTGATAATATGCCGCCAGCTCTCTTGCCTAAGTTTTTGCAGTTGGTGGAAACAAAGGAAGACGACCATAAGTTGGCCTTGGTAGTAGATATGCGTAGCCGTTCTTTCTTCTCAGAGATTCAAGCTGTTTTGGATGAGTTGGAAAACAAGGAAGAACTGGACTTTAAAATTCTCTTTTTGGATGCAGCTGATAAGGAATTGGTCGCTCGTTACAAGGAAACCAGACGGAGTCACCCATTAGCAGCAGATGGACGGATTTTGGATGGAATCAAGCTGGAACGTGAACTCTTGGCGCCTTTGAAAAATATGAGCCAAAATGTGGTGGATACGACTGAACTCACTCCACGTGAGCTACGTAAAACCCTTGCAGAGCAGTTTTCAGATCAAGAACAAGCCCAGTCTTTCCGTATCGAAGTCATGTCTTTTGGCTTTAAATATGGAATCCCGATTGATGCGGACTTGGTCTTTGATGTCCGTTTTTTACCAAATCCCTACTACCTTCCAGAACTGCGAAACCAAACGGGTGTAGATGAACCAGTTTATGACTATGTCATGAATCACCCTGAGTCAGAAGACTTCTATCAACATTTGTTGGCCTTGATTGAGCCGATTTTGCCAAGTTACCAAAAGGAAGGTAAGTCCGTTTTGACCATTGCCATGGGTTGTACGGGTGGGCAACACCGTAGTGTGGCCTTTGCTAAACGCTTGGCGCAGGACTTATCCAAGAATTGGCCTGTTAATGAAGGGCATCGCGACAAAGACCGAAGAAAGGAAACGGTAAACCGTTCATGAGAAAACCAAAGATAACGGTGATTGGTGGAGGGACTGGGATCCCCGTCATTCTTAAAAGTCTGCGTGAAAAAGATGTGGAAATCGCAGCTATCGTAACGGTGGCGGATGACGGTGGTTCATCAGGTGAACTCCGAAAAAATATGCAGCAGTTGACACCACCAGGTGATCTTCGCAATGTCCTTGTGGCTATGTCGGATATGCCTAAGTTTTATGAGAAAGTCTTTCAGTACCGCTTTTCTGAGGATGCCGGAGCCTTTGCTGGCCATCCGCTGGGAAATCTCATTATCGCTGGCCTGTCAGAAATGCAGGGTTCGACCTACAATGCCATGCAGTTACTGAGCAAATTTTTCCATACAACAGGGAAAATTTATCCTTCCAGCGATCATCCTTTGACCCTTCATGCAGTCTTTCAGGATGGGACAGAAGTGGCTGGAGAGAGTCATATTGCATCCCATCCAGGTATGATTGACCATGTCTATGTGACCAATACCCTCAACGATGATACGCCTCTGGCTAGCCGTCGAGTAGTGCAGACCATTCTTGAAAGTGACATGATTGTCCTTGGACCTGGTTCCCTCTTTACCTCTATTTTACCTAATATCGTGATTAAGGAAATCGGGCAGGCGCTTTTGGAAACCAAGGCAGAAATCGCCTATGTCTGCAATATTATGACCCAACGTGGGGAGACAGAACACTTTACAGATAGTGATCACGTGGAAGTCTTGCATCGTCATCTTGGCCGACCTTTTATCGATACTGTCTTAGTGAATATTGAAAAAGTGCCTCAGGAATACATGAATTCCAACCGTTTTGATGAATATTTGGTGCAGGTGGAACATGACTTTGCTGGTCTTTGTAAGCAAGTTCCACGCGTGATTTCATCTAACTTCCTTCGCCTGGAAAATGGGGGTGCCTTCCACGATGGGGATTTGCTTGTGGACGAATTGATGCGTATTATACAGGTGAGAAAATGAGTTTCACAGTAGCAGTCAAAGAAGAAATCCTAGGTCAGCACCATCTAAGCCGACATGAATTATCTGCCATTATCAAGATGTCTGGCAGTATCGGTCTTTCGACTTCAGGCTTGACCTTGTCTGTCGTGACAGAAAATGCCAAGCTGGCTCGTCACCTCTATGAGTCCTTTCTCCATTTCTACAAAATCAAATCGGAAATTCGCCATCACCAGAGGAGCAATCTTCGCAAGAATCGGGTCTATACCGTTTTTACAGATGAAAAAGTGCAGGACTTGTTGAGTGATTTGCACTTGGCAGACTCTTTCTTTGGCCTGGAAACAGGTATAGACGAGGAGATTTTATCAGACGAGGAAGCTGGCCGTGCCTATCTCTGTGGAGCTTTCTTGGCAAATGGCAGCATTCGTGACCCTGAGTCAGGCAAGTACCAGTTGGAAATTAGTTCTGTTTATCTGGACCACGCGCAAGGGATTGCCTCTCTTCTCCAGCAGTTTTTGCTGGATGCCAAGGTTCTTGAGCGCAAAAAGGGGGCTGTGACCTATCTCCAGCGTGCCGAAGATATTATGGACTTCTTGATTGTCATCGGAGCCATGCAGGCGCGTGATGATTTTGAGCGGGTTAAGATTTTGCGAGAAACCCGTAATGATCTCAATCGGGCCAACAATGCCGAAACAGCCAATATCGCTCGGACAGTTTCTGCCAGCATGAAGACCATCAACAATATCAGTAAAATCAAAGATATCATGGGACTAGAGAATCTGCCAGTGGATTTGCAGGAGGTAGCGCAGTTGCGGATTCAGCATCCAGACTACTCTATCCAGCAGTTAGCAGATAGCCTCAGCACCCCTCTGACCAAAAGTGGTGTCAACCACAGACTTAGAAAAATCAATAAGATAGCGGAAGAATTATAAAACCACGAATCCTATGTGACTCGTGGTTCTTTTTTATAAACTAGTAGAGTGTTTTGGTTGTACTTTTTGTTCAGGATTGATGTAGTTGATAGCATTATTGACAGCGGTTGGAGCTTCTCCGAGGCCTGTCGCAATTAAGTCAATTTTTCCGTCATAGTAGCAGCAGTCACCGATAGCATAGATACCTGCTTGGCTGGATTCCTGTTTGCTGTTGACAATAATCTTGTGGCGGTTGAGATCTAGACCCCAGTTTTTAAGGTTACCGACAGAAGATTTGAAACCATAGTTGACAAAGAGGTGTTCTAGGTCAATCGTTTCTGTTTCATCAGATTTGACTTTTGTGATTTCAAGTTTATCGAGCCTTTTTCCATCTCCAAGGAGTTGGCTAGGAACGAATGGTGTCTTGATGGTCACTGATGATTCTTGCAAGGCTTGGACACTGTGTTCCAAGGCGCGGAAATTATCTCTGCGGTGAACAAGGGTAGTTGGTGCAATTTTTTCAAAAGCCAAAGCCCAATCCACAGCTGAGTCTCCTCCACCAAGAATCGTCACTTTCTTACCAGCGTATTGCTGGATGTTGGAAACGTGGTAGTGGATATTTTCATAGCTCTCAACGCCTTCTAGTTCCAGCGGACGTGGTTTGAAGGCACCGCCACCCATAGCAATGATAACAGTTTTAGACAGGTGACTTCCTTTAGAAGTTGTAATGGTAAAGCCCTCTTCTTGTTTTTCAATCTCAAGAACTGTTTCATTGAGGTGAATAGGGGTATCAAAGCTGTTTAGTTGTTCAATCAAGCGGTTGGTCAATTCTTCTCCAGTCAGGTTTGGGAAACCTGGAACGTCGAGGATTTCCTTTTCAGGATAGAGAATAGCAGGTTGTCCACCTAGTTGAGGAAGAGAGTCGATGATTTGGACCTTGGCTTGGCGTAGATGGGCATAGAAGGCTGCAAAAAGTCCGACAGGACCACCACCTACAATGGTAATATCATAGAGTTGAGACATGGTTTCTCCTTTGTTTTTTCTAGTCAGTTTATTTTATCATATTTTTTCTTTAATTTAAAATGAAGTAGGATAGGGAAAAAAATGCCAGAAAAATGGTATAATAGAAAGGAACGTGTTTGGACAGAGAGGAGACAGCAGATGAACTTTCAACAATTATCCAACCTGCAATATTGGACTAGCTTGTTTTCTAGTCCTTGGAGTATTGCCATCAATCTGTTTGATATTTTGATTGTGGCCTATATTTTATATCGTTTTACAAAAGCGATAGCTGGCACCAAGATTATGATTTTGGTACGGGGGGTCTTGATCTTTGTATTAGCCCAGGTCGTGGCCAATATTCTTGGTTTAACAACGATTTCTTGGTTGATTAATCAGATTATCACCTATGGGGTTATTGCTGCGGTTGTTATCTTCTCTCCAGAGATTCGGACTGGTTTAGAACGTTTGGGAAGGGCGACAGATTTCTTTTCCACTACTCAAATTAGTGCAGAAGAGCAAATGATTCGTGCCTTTGTCAAGTCAGTTGAATACATGAGTCCTCGTAAGATTGGTGCTCTGGTTGCTATTCAACGAGTTCGGACCTTGCAAGAATATATCGCGACAGGAATTCCCTTGGATGCCAAAATTTCAGCAGAACTCCTTATCAATATTTTTATTCCCAACACACCCCTACATGATGGTGCTGTGATTATCAGAGAAAATCGAATAGCAGTAACCTCTGCCTATCTGCCCTTGACAGAAAGTACAGGGATTTCCAAGGAATTTGGGACCAGACACCGGGCGGCTATTGGTTTATCAGAAGTATCCGATGCCTTGACTTTCATTGTCTCAGAGGAAACAGGTGGTATCTCTATTACTTACAATGGGGTCTTCAAGCATGATTTGACTCTTGAAGAATTTGAAGCAGAATTACGAGCACTTCTTTTGCCAACCGTTGAAGAAAAAGTCAGTTTCAAGGAACGTTTGCTAGGAGGTTGGAAATATGAGAAAAAATAGTCTATATATCATTTCATCTCTCTTTTTTGCTTGTGTCTTATTTGTCTATGCAACGTCAACCAACTTTCAAAATAGCAATACCGCAAGGCAGGTCAAATCGGAAACCTACACCAATACGATAACGAATGTTCCTATCGATATTCATTATGATAATAGTCAATACTTTATTAGTGGTTTTGCTTCAGAAGTTTCAGTTGTGCTGACAGGTGCCAATCGTGTGGCTTTGGCCAGCGAAATGCAGGAAAGTACTCGTAAGTTTAAGGTCACAGCGGATTTGACGGATGCCAGTGTTGGAACGATTGAAGTTTCCTTGAACATTGAAAATCTTCCAAGTGGATTGACCGCTGTGGCAACGCCTCAAAAGATCACAGTGAAAGTTGGGAAGAAGGTTAAAAGAGATGGGATGATTGTTGTGCCACAAGTTGACCAAAACCAGATTGATCCCAAGTTACAAATTGATAGTGTAACCGTGTCAAATGAACGAGTTTCGGTCACAACTGACCAAGAAACATTAGCTAAGATTGACAAAGTTATTGCGCTTTTACCAACCAGCGAACGGATTACAGGTAACTATAGTGGTTCAGTACCTTTGCAGGCAATCGACCGCAATGGGGTTGTCTTACCAGTAGTTATCACTCCGTTTGACACAACAATGAAGGTGACTACAAAACCAGTGACACCAAGTTCAAGCACATCAAATTCAACTACAAGCAGTTCGTCGGAGACATCCTCGTCAACGAAAGCAACTAGTTCAAAAACGAATTAAAAATAGGAAAAGGATTTTATAAAAATGGGTAAATATTTTGGGACTGATGGAGTCCGTGGAGAAGCTAACGTAGAACTAACGCCAGAATTGGCCTTTAAGCTAGGACGTTTTGGAGGTTATGTCCTTAGCCAACATGAAACGGAAGCACCGAAAGTTTTTGTGGGACGTGATACGCGTATTTCAGGGGAAATGCTAGAATCAGCCTTGGTGGCAGGTCTCCTTTCAGTAGGGATTCACGTGTATAAATTAGGCGTTCTGGCAACACCAGCAGTAGCTTACTTGGTCAAAACAGAGGGAGCCAGTGCAGGTGTCATGATTTCTGCTAGCCATAACCCAGCCCTTGATAATGGAATCAAGTTCTTTGGTGGGGATGGCTTCAAACTAGATGATGAAAAAGAAGCAGAAATTGAAGCTTTGCTAGATGCTGCGGAAGATACTCTTCCTCGTCCAAGTGCAGAAGGTTTGGGAACTTTGGTAGATTATCCAGAAGGTTTGCGTAAGTATGAAAGCTATCTGGTTTCAACTGGAACTCCCCTTGAAGGAATGAAGGTTGCCTTGGATACAGCAAACGGTGCAGCGTCTACCAGTGCCCGTCAAATCTTTGCAGACCTTGGAGCTCACTTGACTGTTATCGGAGAAACACCAGATGGTCTTAACATCAACCTTAATGTTGGTTCTACACACCCAGAAGCCCTTCAAAAAGTGGTCAAAGAAAGCGGGTCAGCTATCGGTTTGGCCTTTGACGGAGACAGTGACCGTTTGATTGCGGTTGATGAGAATGGCGACATCGTAGATGGTGACAAGATTATGTACATCATCGGGAAATACCTTTCTGAAAAAGGACAATTGGCTCAAAATACAATTGTGACAACTGTTATGTCTAACCTTGGTTTCCACAAGGCCTTGGATCGTGAAGGTATTAACAAGGCAGTCACTGCAGTTGGTGACCGCTACGTTGTTGAAGAAATGAGAAAATCAGGCTACAATCTTGGTGGTGAACAGTCTGGTCACGTCATCTTGATGGATTACAATACAACAGGTGATGGCCAATTATCTGCTGTTCAATTGACCAAAATCATGAAGGAAACTGGTAAGAGCTTGTCAGAGTTGGCAGCAGAAGTAACCATCTATCCACAAAAATTAGTCAATATCCGAGTGGAAAATGCCATGAAGGAAAAGGCTATGGAAGTGCCAGCTATCAAGACTATCATCGAGAAGATGGAAGAAGAGATGGCGGGGAACGGACGTATCCTTGTTCGCCCAAGTGGAACAGAACCCCTCTTGCGTGTTATGGCAGAAGCGCCTACAACAGAAGAAGTGGACTACTATGTTGATACCATCGCAGATGTGGTTCGAGCTGAAATCGGGATTGACTAAATCCTAGAAAACTAGATGAAAATAAAAAATTATGGTACAATAGCTTATAATATTGTAGCCGAGGGAGAAAGACATGAATCTTAAACGTGAACAAGAATTTGTTAGTCAGTATCATTTTGATGCGCGTAATTTTGAATGGGAAAATGAAAATGGAGCTCCTGAAACTAAGGTGGATGTGAACTTCCAATTGATTCAACATGACCAAGAAAATCAAGTGACTTCCTTGATTGTCATCTTGACCTTTATGATTGTATTTGATAAGTTTGTCATCAGTGGAACCATTTCACAAGTGAACCATATCGATGGCCGTATTGTTAACGAACCAAGTGAATTGAACCAAGAAGAAGTTGAAACCTTGGCTCGTCCATGTTTGAACATGCTCAACCGTTTGACTTACGAAGTAACTGAAATTGCATTAGACTTACCAGGAATCAATTTGGAGTTCTAATATGAAATTAGCTGTTATCACAGATTCTTCTGCTTATCTCAGTGCAGAGACCTTACAAAGAGAAGATTTGTATGTTTTGGATATTCCTGTCAATATTGATGGTGAGGAGTATGTCGAAGGTATCAATCTGACTGCTGAGGAATTTTACCAAAAAATGGCTCAGGCTTCTGAATTGCCTAAGACCAGTCAACCAAGTATTGCCAAGTTAGATGAAATTTTAACTTCGCTCAAAGAACAAGGCTATACCCATGTCTTAGGGCTTTTCCTATCTTCTGGAATTTCAGGCTTTTACCAAAATATCCAGTATATGGTCGATGATTATGAGGGCTTAACCATTGCCTTCCCAGACACTTTGATTACAAGTGCTCCGCTGGGTATCATGGTTGAAAGTGTCTTTAACTGGCGAGACCAGGGCGATGATTTTGCTATTATTCAGGATAAGCTAGCTATTCAAATCAGCCGTACGTCAGCCTTTATCATGGTCGATGATTTGGACCATTTGGTGAAAGGTGGACGTCTTTCAAATGGGGCTGCTATTTTGGGCAATTTGCTTAGCATTAAGCCAATCCTTTATTTCAACGACCAAGGTGTGATTGAAGTTTACGAAAAAGTTCGTACTGAGAAGAAAGCAACCAAGCGTTTAATTGAAATTATAAAGGAAACAACGGCTTCAGGCCAATACCGTGTCATTGTCATTCACGGAAATGCTCCTGAAAAGGCTGAAGAATTGCGTCAGCACTTGCTTGATTCTGGCTTGGGTTCAGATATTTCACTTGCTACATTTGGTAGTGTCATTGGAACCCACCTAGGTGCAGGAAGTATTGCTCTGGGTTATATTCCAGTGATTTAGTTGGTGCTTCTAGGCTAGTTAAGATGCCTTGTATCTTAGAAATTGAACACGGACTACCTGCCTCTTGAAAAAAGATGCCTGCCTTGCCTTTTGTGGAAAGTCAGCGTCATTCCCTATTTTTCATGGGCAGATAAGGTCCTTTGTATCTTAAATAGGAGTAGAGATGAGTATTCGAGTAATTATTGCTGGTTTTAAGGGAAAGATGGGCCAGGCTGCTTGTCAGATGGTCTTGGCTGATCCAGAATTGGACTTGGTAGCAGTTTTGGATCCTTTTGAGTCTGAGTCAGAATGGCAGGGTATTCCTGTTTTCAAGGATAAGGTTGATTTAGCGGGCTTTGAAGCGGATGTCTGGGTAGACTTTACTACACCAACTGTTGCCTATGAAAATACACGCTTTGCTCTTGAAAATGGTTTTGCTCCAGTAGTTGGAACAACAGGTTTCACAAGTGAAGAAATTGCAGAGTTAAAAGAATTTTCTCGTGCCCAAGATTTGGGTGGCTTGATCGCTCCTAACTTTGCCTTGGGTGCTGTCTTGCTTATGCAATTTGCGAGGCAGGCTGTCAAATATTTCCCAAATGTGGAGATTATCGAGCTCCATCATGACAAGAAAAAGGATGCTCCGAGTGGAACAGCTATTAAAACAGCTGAGTTGATGGCAGAAGTTCGAGAGTCAATCCAGCAAGGTGCGCCTGATGAGGAAGAATTGATTGCAGGTGCCCGTGGTGCTGATTTTGATGGCATGCGCATCCACTCAGTTCGTTTGCCAGGCTTGGTAGCTCATCAGGAAGTCATCTTTGGCAATCGGGGAGAAGGATTGACCCTCCGTCATGACTCTTATGATCGCAGCTCCTTCATGACAGGGGTGAATTTGGGAATTAAAGAAGTTGTCAAGCGTCATGAGCTTGTCTATGGATTAGAACACTTATTATGAGATTAACACAAATGCCTTCTGAATTTCAGAAGGCTTTACCAGTATTAGAAAAAATCAAAGAAGCAGGTTTTGAGGCCTATTTTGTTGGGGGTTCTGTTCGAGATGCCCTCCTCAATCGCCCTATCCATGATGTGGATATTGCGACGTCTTCCTATCCAGAAGAGACCAAGCAAATTTTTCCGCGAACAGCCGATATCGGAATCGAGCATGGAACTGTCTTGGTTTTAGATGGGGATGAGGAGTATGAGGTGACTACTTTTCGGACAGAGGATGTCTATGTGGACTATCGCAGACCCAGTGCGGTTTCCTTTGTGCGCTCGCTAGAAGAAGACCTCAAACGCCGTGATTTCACAGTCAACGCCTTTGCCTTGGACGAGACGGGGGAAATCATAGACTTGTTCCATGGGCTAGAAGATTTGGAAAATCAAGTCTTGCGAGCAGTTGGAGTGGCTAGTGAGCGTTTCAACGAAGATGCTCTGCGGATTATGCGTGGTTTCCGTTTTCAGGCCAGTCTTGGCTTTGAGCTTGAGTCAGAAACCTTTAAAGCTATGAAGACCTTGACGCCACTTTTGGAGAAAATTTCTGTGGAGCGTACCTTCGTCGAGTTTGATAAACTCTTGCTGGCGCCATTTTGGAGAAGGGGCTTGGCTTCCATGATTGAGAGTCAAGCTTATGACTATCTCCCTGATATGGCCTCTAGCCAGGACAAGCTCAACAGACTGTTTGATTTGGAGACTAATTTCACCTTTGAATCTTCTGAACAAGCTTGGGCAGCTTTACTGTGGGCTTTGGAGATTGAAAATGCGCAGCCATTTTTGAAGGCTTGGAAGACTTCACGTCAGTTTGCCAAGCAAGTTCAGGATTTACTGACTACTTTGGCCTTGCGTGAAAAGGGAGAATTGAGCAAGCGCGATTGTTACCGTTTTGACTTGGATTTGCTTTTACAGGCTGAAAATCTTCGTCAGGCTCAAGGAAAACCAGTCAACCCACAAGCCATCACAGAAATCTACCAGAGTTTGACCATTCATGATAAGAAAGAAATCCAAATCAATGGTGGTATTTTGATAAAAGAATATGGTTATCAACCGGGACCAGACTTGGGAGAGATTTTAACAGAGATTGAATATGCCATTGTCGATGGAGAATTGGAAAATGACCGTCAAGCCATCCATACTTACCTGAGGGAGAAAAAATGAGTGATTTTATCGTTGAAAAACTAAGTAAATCCGTCGGTGACAAGACCGTTTTTAAGGATATTTCCTTTATCATCCATGACTTGGATAGAATTGGTTTAATTGGTGTTAATGGGACTGGTAAGACTACCCTTTTAGATGTCCTTTCTGGTGTTTCTGGATTTGATGGGGATGTTAGTCCCTTTTCAGTTAAGAATGATTACCAGATTGGTTACTTGACCCAAGATCCTGATTTTGATGATAGCAAGACAGTTTTGGATACGGTTCTATCTAGTGATCTCAAGGAAATCCAGCTTATTCGTGAGTATGAATTGATCATGATCAACTACAGTGAGGACAAGCAGGCGCGTTTGGAACGGGTCATGGCTGAAATGGATTCTCTCCAAGCTTGGGAAATTGAGAGTCAGGTCAAGACCGTTCTTAGCAAGCTGGGGATTCAGAACTTATCTACTCCAGTTGGAGAATTGTCAGGTGGTCTAAGAAGACGGGTCCAGTTGGCACAAGTCTTACTTGGCAACCACGACCTTTTGCTACTGGATGAGCCGACCAACCATTTGGATATTGCGACTATTGAGTGGCTGACCCTCTTTTTAAAAAATTCCAAGAAGACCGTCCTTTTTATCACCCACGATCGTTATTTCTTGGACGCTTTGTCAACACGGATTTTCGAGTTGGACCGAGCTGGCTTGACCGAGTATCAGGGGAATTATCAGGACTATGTTCGCCTAAAGGCGGAACAGGATGAGCGCGATGCAGCTCTTCTCCACAAAAAGGAACAACTCTATAAGCAAGAATTGGCATGGATGCGCAGACAACCGCAGGCGCGTGCGACCAAGCAGCAGGCTCGTATCAATCGTTTTCATGATTTGAAAAAGGATGTTTCAGTAGGTGCTGCTGAGACAGACTTGACCATGAACTTTGAAACCAGTCGGATTGGGAAGAAAGTCATCGAGTTTCAGGATGTTTCCTTTGCCTATGAAAACAAGCCTATTTTGCAAGATTTTAATCTCTTGGTGCAGGCCAAAGACCGTATCGGAATCGTTGGGGACAACGGTGTTGGAAAATCAACCCTGCTCAACTTGATTGCAGGAAGTCTTGAGCCGACAGCAGGTCAAGTTGTGATTGGGGAAACTGTTCGTATCGCCTATTTCTCTCAACAAATTGAGGGTTTGGATGAAAGCAAGCGTGTTATCAATTACTTGCAGGAAGTGGCAGAAGAGGTCAAGACCAGCGGTGGTTCTACGACTTCCATTGCAGAGTTGCTGGAGCAGTTCCTTTTCCCACGTTCGACGCATGGAACCTTGATTGCGAAATTGTCAGGTGGAGAGAAAAAACGTCTTTATCTCCTCAAATTGCTTTTGGAGAAACCAAATGTTCTTCTCTTGGACGAACCGACAAATGACCTAGATATTGCGACCTTGACAGTTTTGGAGAATTTCTTGCAAGGCTTTGCTGGTCCAGTCTTAACAGTTAGTCACGATCGCTATTTCTTGGATAAGGTAGCGACCAAGATTCTCGCTTTTGAAGATGGCAAGATTCGTCCTTTCTTTGGTCATTACACCGACTATCTTGATGAAAACGCCTTTGAAACAGAGATGGTCAATCAAGTGCAAAAGGCTGAAAAGGAAAAGGTGGTCAAGGTCAGAGAAGACAAGAAACGCATGACCTACCAAGAAAAGCAGGAGTGGGCAAGTATTGAAGGCGATATTGAAGCCTTGGAAAATCGTATCGCTGCTATTGAAGAGGAAATGCAGGCAAATGGCTCTGACTTTGGTAAGCTGGCTACTCTCCAAAAAGAACTAGATGAGAAAAACGAAGCACTCCTTGAAAAATACGAACGCTATGAATATCTCAGTGACTTTGATAGCTAGAAGAATAGAAAAATCCCGTCTCATGACAGGATTTCTCTATTCTTTTTTGGTTTCTTGATGAAAGACATTTTGCCAAGTTTCGTGGCGACGCCAGATACTGGTATGGACGATTCCGTCCATCTCATAGCAGATGAGTTTGGTCTTTTGACTGATGGAAGTGATTTGAATATCCTTGATAGCAGAATTCAAGTCTTTTTCAGCTTTATAGGCCTCTTTATCCATCTGCTCTCCATTTTGACGAATATAGACAAAATCATCAGCCAAGAGTTCTTCCAGTTGATTTCCTTGGTCAATCAATTGTTCACGCATGAGCAATTTTTTATAAACATTGTCTAAAATTTCATCCTCAGGAATAGGTGCTGGCTCGATATGGACATCGGTATCAAAGACGCCAAAACGTTCCTCCAGCATAGACTCGACCTGATCCGCAATCTCATGACTCTCAAAAACAGACAAGTCAGGATTCATTTCTAGCGTAATATCCAGGTAGATGTTGCTACCGTAGGTACGACCTCTTTGAGACTTAACCTTACTGATTTTGGGAATTTCCATGATGGCCTTTTGATAGTCCTCAAGCAGACGGTCATCAAAGCCATCTGAAAGACTAAAGGAAGACTCGATAAAGATATCATAGGCAGTTTTCAAGATAAAGAAAGTGATGATGATAGCGACCAGTTTATCCACAATGGGATAATTGAAACTGCTAGCTAGGATGGCAATAGTAGTGCCAAGTGAGGTAAGAGCATCAGAAAGATTGTCCTTTGCTGCGGCCTTCAGTGCCTTGGAGTTGGATTTCTTACTGAGGCGAGTATTGTAGAGATAAACTAGAAACATAATCGCTGCAGAAATGATTCCCAGAGTTGCACCCAGAGGATCAATAACAGTTTCTTCTCTGCTGAGAATTTTTTGAATGGTATCTCGAAGTACATCGAAACCGACATAGAACATGATGATGGAAGTAATCAAGCTAGCCAAATCTTCAATCTTCCAGTGACCGAAACGGTGATCACGGTCTGCAGGCTGGCGTGCCATTCGAATGCCAATCAAGAGGGCCACATTTCCAATGATGTCCGAGACGTTGTTAAAACCATCAGCCACCAAACTGGATGAATGAAGAAGATGCCCAGTTGCCAATTTGGCTGCAGATAGGAGCAGGTAGGTCGAAATACTGATAATAGCCCCACGTTCAGCCAACTTGAGATTTGAAATAGATTGCTTCATTCAACTTCCTTTCTAGTCACATAGCATTCTACCATTATACTGGTTTTCAAGGGAAAATTCAAATAACTAAGAAGTGATTAGAAATTGAAATTATAAATACTTTTGTTTTAATTAGAAAAATATGATAGACTTAATAACGGAAGAATATATTGAAAAAAAGAGGTAATAGTATGAAGAAAGAGAAAATGATTGCCTTCAGTTTCTCATTATTTCTAGGAATCATAACTTGGTTTACATTGGCGACAAGTGTTCGTAAGGGTTTACCCTTATTAGATGCAAGTATATTTGAATATTTTGGCTATGCAATGAGTCATGGGCAGAGAATGTATTTAGAGTTATTTGATCATAAGGGACCAGTGATTTTCTTGATCAACTATTTAGGATATAGTATTGGAGCGTCTTTAGGAATTAAGATATTATATATTGCTAGTCTGATGATTTTCTTCTACATTGGATATTATATTTCGAGACTTTTTACAGGTATAAGAAATTCATTTGTTGTTCTTGTGATTACTTTTATAATTTTTGAATCTTTTTTTGAAGGCGGATGGGGTTTAGAAGGTTATATATTGCCTTGTTTAACTTATTCACTTTATATCTTTTTAAAATATTTTTTAGAAGATAAAATTAATAAATATGAAATAATATTAAGTGGTTTTTCTTTTGCTGTAGTCTTGTTTACTAAGGCAAATATGATAGGAATTTGGTTAATTTTTTCGTTACTAGTTACAATAAAACTTATTTATCAAAAACAATTCTCCATATTCTTAAAGTATATTGCTCTCTTTATAACTGGAAGTGCTTTATTTATTGTCCCATTGTGTTGTTTTTTATGGTTTCAAGGATCACTAAAAGAAATGTTCTATCAGTCAGTAGTTATGAATTTTATTTATTCCAAAGAAAGTGGCTATTTGACTGTTATGGAAATGATAAAATGGTACATGAATCAAGTTAATGTTTTACAATTAAACCTCATGATAGTTATTGCTATGATTGCAGTTTGGAAACAATATGGTATAAAAATATTGTTTTACAATGGTGCTTTTATTTTCTGTTTGATGTTAGCTTTAATTTCTAAAAGAGCTTATTTGCATTACCTGATTGTCCTTATCCCTTTGTTTATTCCTTATATTAGTGTAGCTATAAATAAATTCATGAATAAAAGTTCTCTACTATACTTTTTAATATTTACAATAGGCTTAGTGTTTATTTATTGGGGACCTATCCATGGAATAAAGGATCGAGTGACAAATCGTTCAATTGATTATTCTGTAAATGAAAAAGAAGTTGCCGACTATATACATCAACATACAAATGAGCAAGATAGAATATATAGTCACAGGCTCAATGGGATTATTTATCTTTATAGTGAGAGGTTATCTAGTACAAAATTCTTCTTTGTTCCGTCTTTAAAAGATGAGACTCCAATTATTGATTCTTTCAAAGAATCATTTGAAGTGAATCTTCCTAAGTACATTGTTTTTGATTCTAAGTGGGATTATGGTAGATTGACGGACTCCTTTATAAAAGAACTTATTCAAAAAAACTATCATGAGGAAAAACAAATCGATACAATGAAAATATATCAGATAAACTAGGAGAAAAAATGAAATTTTTTAACTCAAACAGATTAATTAATAGTTTAAAAATTTTTAGTAAAGATAAAAAGTGTTTTGCAGAAGCTGAAATTATAAAATAACGATTGCTTAAGTATTCATATGATTTCCCAGAGAACTTTGAAAATCATATGAATGATGTATTTTAGACTGGGAGAATTTTATGAAAATAACTAATCAATTATATAGAAATATTTTTTCAAAGAGTATTCGGTATTTATTTATAACAACCCATTTACTCATTTTCTTACTTTGTATTTTTTATTCAATTATTTTTGATTTTTCATTATTACTTTTATACCGATTGGGATGTTCAGGAGCTATTAAAGAACGCTATTGCCCTCTCTGATAAGAATTTTTCAGAATTAAATAATTTTTATTTTTCTCGATACCCCAATAATATCTTCCTAACGGTGTTTTTTTCAAAAATATTTACTTTGTTTAATGGTCTCTTAGGACAAGATTTTGCATACGTATTTTTACTCGTGATTCAGTCGATATTAAATATACTTTCAGGAGTTTTGATATTAAAGGTGACGCTCTGATTGACGAAAAGCGAAAAATATGCTTTTTTCTCATACTGGCTCTATCTTTTAATTCTCTGGATATCACCTTGGGTTGTAATTCCATATTCTGATTCAATGGGACTTATTTTTCCTATTCTAATGTATTATATATATACTCATCCTAAAATGCATTACATTCTAAAATCAGTTTTACTGAGTGCTATTGGAATTATAGGTTATTCAGTGAAACCTCAAATTGCTATAATGATTATTGCAATTATTATGGTCAGTCTCTTGACTCAAAAAATAGAAATGAAGCCTCTTATCGCTACGATAATCGCAATATTTGTTGTGAGTTTTCCTATGTTCTTTGCCATAAATCGCATAAATTCAACTGCAGGATTCGACCTTGATTATGAGTGGGAAATGACGTACCACCATTTTATAAAGATGGGTTTAAATTCGGAGACAGATGGTGGATATTTGGCAAATGACGTTGGTAGTTCAATATTGATTGAAAATAAAGAAGAGCGAATTATTTATAATAAACAGATAATTGCACAAAGAATTAAGGACTACGGAGTTACAGGTTTGATTAACCACCAAGCTAAAAAGACTCTTAATAATTATAATGATGGAACTTTTGGTTGGGGGTTAGAAGGTAGTTTTTTTGAAAAAATCTTTCCAAATGATTCTTATGTAGCAAAGATAACTAGAAGTTTTTATTATTCTTCAGGTAAACTACATCTAATTTTTCAAGGAATCGTACAAAGTATATGGTTGAGTATTTTATTTTTAGTTTTAGGGAATGTACTGATAGGCAGAGAAAAAATGACAAGAGAATTTCTAGTATTAATGACTTCGTTAATAGGAATTTTTCTGTTTGAATCTATCTTTGAATCCAGATCAAGATATTTATATACTTTTGTTCCGATATATATTGTTGCAACTACAGTGGGATTTCAACAAATGACCCAGAATTTTAAAAAAAGAGCTCTTAAATTAAAAACAGGAGTGAAAAATGAACAGAAATAATCCAATTTTATATATAGTTATTCCATGTTATAACGAAGAGCAAGTCCTACCATATACTAATCCAATGTTTGTTGAAAAAATTGAACGATTAGTAAAGAAAGAAGAAATACATCCCCACAGTAAAATCATGTATGTAAATGATGGCAGTAAGGATCGGACTTGGGAATTGATAGAAAGTTATGCTAATTCCATTCCTTCTGTGGTTGGTGTATCACAAAGTCGTAATAGGGGGCATCAGAGTAGTGTCCTTGCAGGGATGTATGAAGCTATTCAGTTTGCTGATATTGTCATTACCATTGATGCCGATGGACAGGATGATATTAACTGCATGGATAAGATGATTTCTGAGTATAAAAGTGGTTCTGAAATTGTATATGGTGTCCGTGATAACCGTGATACGGACTCTGCTTTTAAACGAATTACAGCCGAAGGTTTTTATAAAGTGCTACGCTTATTTGGAGCAGAAGTTGTTTTTAATCATGCTGACTATAGATTGGTATCAAAAAGATTTTTGCAGGAGTTAGAGAAGTTCCAAGAAGTTAATCTTTTTCTTCGTGGTTTAATGCCTTTAGTTGGTTTTAAATATTCTTACGTTTCATATAAGCGCCATGAACGAATTGCTGGTGAGAGCCATTATCCACTATCTAAAATGCTTGGTTTAGCTATGGATGGTATTACCAGTTTATCAATCAAACCGATTCGTTTGATTACAAGCCTGGGTGTTTTGACATCACTCTTTAGTTTTCTATTGATTATTTGGGTTTTATGGAGTAAGTTTGTTGGTACGGTTGTGGCTGGATGGGCAAGCACCTATGCAATAGTTAGTTTACTTGGTGGAGTACAATTGATTAGTTTGGGAGTAATTGGTGAGTATATTGGAAAGATTTACCTAGAAACGAAACGTCGTCCTAGATATATTATCAGTGAACGTACTTTTGATAAGGATAGAATTTTATAGAATCTTTACTCTTTGAAAACTTTTCAAAATTTGGTATAATAGTACTACTCAAGGGAGTAGCTGGCAGAAACCTGTGATAGTGTCGTCATTCCGAATTTTATACTGAAAAGTATGTTTTCCGGCCCTATCTTAAACAGCGAGACTTGTTATGATTAACAGGTCTCTTTTTGTTTGTCGTGAAAAGATACGATGGGAAAAAGAGAGCCTGTTTTGCACACAATGTCAAGGAGGAGACACATGTCAAAAGAACAAAAACGCCAAGCGTTTTATACTCAAAGTCCTGAAGAGGTCTTGAAGGCTGTGGATGCGACCGAGCAAGGTTTGTCATCAAGTGAGGCGGAAAAACGCCTTGCTGAATTTGGCCACAATGAACTCGAAGAAGGAGAGAAACGATCAATACTGGTCAAATTCATCGAGCAATTTAAGGATTTGATGATTATCATCCTAGTTGCGGCAGCAATCTTATCAGTCGTGACTTCTGGAGGGGAAGATATCGCTGATGCCATTATCATCCTAGCTGTGGTTATCATCAACGCTGCCTTTGGTGTTTACCAAGAAGGGAAAGCAGAAGAAGCGATCGAAGCCCTCAAATCCATGTCTAGTCCAGCTGCCCGCGTTCTTCGTGATGGGCATATGGCGGAGATTGACTCTAAAGAATTGGTACCTGGAGATATCGTTGCCCTTGAAGCAGGTGATGTGGTACCAGCAGACTTACGTTTGCTAGAAGCCAATTCTCTTAAGATCGAAGAAGCAGCTCTTACAGGTGAGTCTGTGCCAGTCGAAAAAGACTTGACAGTTGAACTTGCTGCAGATGCTGGTATTGGTGACCGTGTCAACATGGCCTTCCAAAACTCTAACGTGACCTATGGTCGTGGGATGGGTGTTGTAGTCAATACAGGGATGTACACGGAAGTTGGTCACATCGCGGGCATGCTTCAAGATGCGGATGAGACAGACACGCCACTCAAACAAAACTTGAACAACCTTTCTAAGGTCTTGACCTATGCAATCTTGGTCATTGCCCTTGTTACTTTTGTTGTTGGTGTCTTCATTCAAGGGAAAAATCCACTTGGTGAGTTGATGACCTCTGTTGCGCTTGCCGTTGCAGCTATCCCAGAAGGGCTACCAGCTATCGTAACTATTGTTCTTGCCCTTGGTACGCAAGTCTTAGCTAAACGAAACTCTATCGTTCGTAAGTTGCCAGCAGTTGAAACACTTGGTTCAACTGAAATCATTGCTTCTGATAAGACTGGTACGCTGACTATGAATAAGATGACAGTCGAAAAAGTCTTCTACGATGCAGTTCTACATGACTCTGCTGATGACATTGAACTAGGTCTTGAAATGCCCCTTCTTCGTTCAGTTGTCTTAGCAAACGATACTAAAATTGATGTGGAAGGCAACCTGATTGGTGATCCAACAGAAACAGCCTTCATCCAGTATGCCTTGGATAAGGGCTACGATGTTAAAGGATTTTTAGACAAATATCCTCGTATAGCTGAGTTACCATTTGACTCTGACCGTAAGCTCATGTCAACGGTTCACCCATTGCCAGACGGTAAATTCCTTGTGGCAGTCAAAGGTGCGCCAGACCAACTTTTGAAACGTTGTGTTCTTCGTGATAAGGCTGGGGATATTGCTCCGATTGATGAGAAGGTTACAAACCTCATTCATACAAACAACTCTGAAATGGCTCATCAAGCCTTGCGTGTCCTTGCAGGTGCTTATAAGATTATTGACAACATTCCAGAAAACCTCACTTCTGAAGAGCTTGAAAATGATTTAATCTTCACTGGTTTGATCGGGATGATTGACCCTGAACGTCCTGAGGCGGCTGAGGCTGTTCGTGTGGCTAAGGAAGCTGGAATCCGTCCAATCATGATTACGGGTGACCATCAAGACACAGCAGAAGCTATTGCTAAACGTTTGGGAATTATCGATGCAAATGATACCGAAGGCCATGTTTTAACTGGTGCTGAGCTCAACGAACTGTCAGATGAAGACTTTGAAAAAGTAGTTGGTCAATACTCTGTTTACGCCCGCGTGTCTCCAGAACACAAGGTTCGTATCGTTAAGGCTTGGCAAAAACAAGGTAAGGTCGTTGCCATGACAGGTGACGGTGTTAATGATGCGCCAGCTTTGAAAACAGCCGATATCGGTATCGGTATGGGAATTACTGGTACAGAGGTTTCTAAGGGGGCTTCTGACATGATTCTTGCAGATGATAACTTTGCGACTATTATCGTTGCAGTTGAAGAGGGACGTAAGGTCTTCTCAAACATTCAAAAGACTATTCAGTACTTACTTTCTGCTAATACTGCTGAAGTATTAACAATCTTCCTATCGACCTTGTTTGGTTGGGATGTTTTGCAGCCAGTTCATCTCTTGTGGATTAACTTGGTAACGGATACCTTCCCAGCTATCGCTCTAGGTGTTGAACCTGCGGAGCCAGGTGTTATGACCCATAAACCACGTGGACGTAAGGCAAGCTTCTTCTCAGGTGGTGTTTTCAGCTCCATCATCTATCAAGGTGTACTCCAAGCAGCCCTTGTTATGAGTGTTTATGGCCTTGCCCTTGCTTACCCAGTTCATGTGGGTGACAATCATGCCATTCATGCAGATGCCTTAACTATGGCTTTTGCAACCCTTGGTTTGATTCAGCTCTTCCATGCCTACAATGTCAAGTCGGTTTACCAGTCCATCTTGACAGTTGGCCCATTCAAGTCTAAGACCTTCAACTGGTCCATCTTGGTATCCTTCATTCTTCTCATGGCAACAATCGTCGTAGAACCGCTTGAAGGAATCTTCCACGTAACTAAACTAGACTTGTCACAATGGGGAATCGTCATGACTGGAAGCTTCTCAATGATTATTATTGTCGAAATTGTTAAGTTTGCTCAACGAAAACTCGGCTTTGACAAGAATGCGATTTAAAAAGAAAGTCATCTTCGGATGGCTTTTTGCTACAGTTGAAGGAAAGGGCTTGCAGTTGACAGCTTTTGTGCTATAATTGCTATAATATAGTAAATATCTAGAGGAGTGTGAGGAAGTGGAAAAGAAAATTGTAAAGGATATTTTGTTTTTATCTCAGGTGTCTCAGTCAGCAAGTCAGGAAGACCTGTATCTTGCCAGAGATTTACAGGATACACTATTAGCAAATCGTGAGACTTGTGTTGGGCTGGCTGCCAATATGATTGGGGTACAGAAGTGCGTTATTATCTTTAATCTTGGCTTGGTTCCTGTGGTCATGTTCAACCCAGTGCTCCTGTCCTATGAAGGACTTTATGAGACAGAAGAAGGCTGTTTGTCCTTGACAGGTGTGAGACCTACTAAGCGTTATGAAACCATAAGGGTTGCCTATCGTGACAGCAAGTGGCAGGAACAGACCATGATCTTGACAGGCTTCCCAGCACAGATTTGCCAGCATGAACTGGATCACTTGGAAGGACGAATCATTTAGGAGGAAAACAAATGAAACGGATAGTCTTTGAATTTATTTTTATCGCAACGACCTGGTATATCTTTTTACCACCCCTTAATCTAACCAGCTGGGAATTTCTCTTCTTCCTCTGTGGGCATTTATTGCTTGTGGCAATCTTATTTGGCTTTGGCAAGGGAATAAATCTGGTCAAAACAGTTCATGTGCGCCACGGAAAGGCGGAAGCTGCCTTAAATCTAGAGGGTTTCAAAATCAATCGGTTGGGGAAAATTCTTTTAGCTTCCATTGGAGGAATTCTTCTCTTAGCAGCCTTGGTTTCCTTGGTGACTTCCAGCATTTTTCAGGCTAAAAATTATGCCAATGTAGTCACGGTGACGGAAAAAGACTTTACTGAATTTCCTAAGAGTGACACCAGTAAGGTTCCTATTTTAGATAGAAGCACTGCTGAAAAAATTGGTGACCGCTACTTGGGTTCCCTGACGGATAAGGTGTCGCAGTATGTAGCGGCAGACACCTATACTCAATTGACGATTGATGGGAAACCTTATCGGGTTACGCCACTAGAATACGCTGACCCTATCAAATGGTTTAATAATCAGGCCAAGGGAATCGGCGAGTATATCAAGGTGGACATGGTAACTGGAAATGCCAACTTGGTGGACTTGAAGACTCCAATCAAGTATTCTGATTCAGAGTATTTTAACCGCGATGTCAAACGTCACCTGCGTTTTAAGTATCCTACCAAGATCTTCAAGACTCCATCTTTCGAGGTGGACGATGAGGGCAATCCTTTCTATGTAGCAACGGTTTACCAAAAGCAATTTGGACTTGCGGTTCCTCGTCCTGTTTCAGTCATTATCTTGGATGCCACAAATGGAGAAACCAAGGAATACAGCTTGGCAGATGTTCCAGAATGGGTGGACAGGGTCTATCCAGCTGAGGAAACTATTGAGCAAATCAACTACAACGGCAAGTACAAGGACGGTTTCTGGAATGCCATGATTTCCAAGAAAAACGTGACCCAGACTACCAAGGGCTATAATTATTTATCTATCGGTAATGACATCTACCTCTACACAGGTGTAACTTCTGCTAATGCGGATGAAAGTAATCTTGGTTTTATTCTTGAAAATATGCGAACAGGAGAAATCACTAAGTATAGCTTGGCTTCTGCGACAGAAGAATCAGCCCGTGAATCAGCCGAAGGTGCTGTTCAGGAGAAATCCTACAAGGCAACCTTCCCAATCCTCATCAACCTCAATGACAAACCTCTGTATATCATGGGCTTGAAGGACAATGCGGGCTTGGTCAAAGAGTACGCCCTGGTAGACGCAGTTGAGTACCAAAATGTTATCGTAGCCACGACAGTGGAAGAACTGCTCAGCAAGTACGCCAATAAAAACGACCTTGAAATTGACAATGAAACCACTGAAAGTATCAAGGGTGTAGTAGCAGACCTCAAATCAGCTGTTATCAAGGGCGATACCGTCTACTTCTTTAAAGTTGATGGCAAGATTTATAAGGTCAAGGCTTCTGTATCAGATGATCTCCCTTACCTTGAAAATGGTAAAACCTTCGAAGGTCAAGTAGGGAAAGACAACTATCTCAAGACCTTTAAAGTGCAGTAAGGGAAGAGGCTGGACAAAAACTCAATTTCAGGAAAAAATGAAGTAAATCTTTCCATCATAAAACGCATAGTATCAGGGTTCAACACCTAATATTATGCGTTTTTCTGATTTTTAAGCCTTTTCCCAGTCTCTTTTCAGATGAATTTCTTGGTAGTGGCAAAAAAATATGCTACACTATTAATATGAAAATTTTAATCCCAACAGCAAAAGAAATGAACACAGACTTGCCGAGTATCGAAACTGCCCCTTTAAAAGCAGAAAGTCAGGCTGTGCTTGATGCCTTGACCCTCTATTCTGCTAGTCAATTAGAGAGTTTTTACAAGGTATCAGTTGAGAAGGCAATGGAAGAATTTCAAAATATCCAAGCTTTAAAAAAACAAACTGCTCAACACTATCCAGCCTTGAAACTTTTTGATGGACTTATGTACCGTCATATCAAGCGAGACAAACTGGACGAGGCAGAACAAGCTTATCTTGAAAATCATGTCTTCATTACCTCGGCTTTGTACGGAGTCGTTCCAGCCTTGTCACCTATGGCCCCTCACCGTTTGGACTTTTTGATGAAGTTAAAAGTCGCTGGTAAGACTTTGAAGAGCCATTGGAAGGCAGCCTATGATGAAGTTCTGAAGAAGGAAGAAGTGATTTTCTCTCTCTTGTCGTCCGAGTTTGAGACCGTATTTTACAAAGATATACTCTATAGTGTTTAAATCCTTATTAAATCAACGTTTCTAAAGGGGATATAGCTGTAAAATATTATATATATACCGTATTGTTAAACCAAGACGGTACCAAAAATTAAGGTTTCGGAGCTTATAAAATAATGAAAGTTGTCTCAAGTATTTGGGCTTTTTTTATTGACTTTTTTTGTAATGAATGAGATAATAAGAACACGAAGAAGTATCTCATAGATACACCAAACCCCCGAGGACGGCCAGGTCTCTCGAGGGTTTTTTTGTGGTGTTTTGGGCTAGCCTTAGCGTTTGTCCTCGTCATCTAGCCACTTGATGAGATAGTGAGCCAGTATCTCAACCGTGATTCCGAGTAAGAGCTCGAAGAAGTAACTCATAGAACAACACCTCCTTTCGCATTAATTTGCGGAAGGTAGCTTCAGCAATTTGTATTATATCACAATAAAAGACTCTAAACTAGAGCCTTTTATAATTTATCTTAAAAATCGTCGTAGTGCTTTAGTTGACTGCCGTACAGAGCGGTCAAGAAAGCGTAATGCAGAAAATGCAAGCATCCAACCAAAAAGTGTTTTTCTCATAGTGTTACCTCCTCACTAAATAGTATACCACAGCTTATTTTTTAGCTGCGATTTCCTAGACGGTCTTCTTTTTGAAAAATTCGATTTTTTCAATCGGAGTCATATTGCGATATGTTTTGATAAAATCACGATAAATCAGATACTTTTTATCAGGGTCAAGTAAGTCATTAAAGAGTTTAATAACTCCAGTTTTAAAGCTATCAATATCCTCAATAACAAGAAGAATATAAGGTGATTTTTGTATTAGATGGATGTTATAGTTATCCTTGAGACGAATTTCTAAAACATTGATAGCCAGGGCATTTGACCAAAACGATTCTCCCTGTTCATCTGAGGTAAAATAAGGCGCAATAATGCTGAGTGGGTAGGCTGATGTTAAATAGTTACCAGTGATTTCTTTAAAAACTGACTGTAGGAACCCCAGTAATGTTTTTCCAGAAAATGTATCAGGTTGTTTAATTTTGTGTACTAAAGGTTTGTTAATATTGTTCATCTTTTTCTCCTTGTTCATTTATTCCATGGTTCTCTTGACAACAAGTAACCTAGTCTTTTTTAGCCTTTGGCAATCGGTCGTCAGCTTTTCAGCCTGACGACTCGACTGACTTTAGTCTAAAGTCGACTAGCTTGTTATCAAGAGACTTTCACGGCATAAAGTGCTTAAAATATATTTTTTCAATCATATTTTTAACACTTCGAGCTACTGACATAATGGTTATTCTTGGTGGTCGTATTTGATTTATGACATGTAACATTTTGCTAAATTCTTTAGGATGCATGTAATTCCTTGCTGTTTTGCGCCAAAGCGCAAGTTTTTTATTTACAGCATTTAATTGTTCACCTAATCGTTTTATACTTTCATTGAGTTTTTTATTTGCGTGTTTTAGTTTATCGACTTCTGATTTTAACGTACGATTTTCAGATAATATGTGATCACTCTTCATCAGTTCTTTAGCTAAGTTATTCTGTTTAGAAAGTGATTGCTGTAATTGCTGTTCAAGGTTGCTGTTTTCATGCTTTAGCCTATTATTATCCAGGGCATGTTGGGAGACAGTATGAAAGAGTCTGTCATAGGTTGCTTTATCCATTTTTAGTTTTCCGTCAAATGTACGTCTGACTAATTTGTCTTTTTTCATTTCTTCAATCTGTAGAGGTTGAAGAGACTCCAAGACAGCTATATCATCTAGTAAAGCATCTTTCTCTTTTTCGTGTTGCTTGATTTTTTCTGTAGTTTGCTTTTCCTGTTTTTCTAGTTGCTTTAGTTTTTGGGTTTTATCAACTATCTTTTTATCAGTATCATCTAGTAAGCGTTGCTTTTCTTTAAATTCTGCTGTTTCGAGGTGTTTCTTCTTGCTATCAGACTCCCCACGTTGCAAATTATATCCATGTTCGTTCAGGTATTTAGGAAATGCCTCCTGGATCTCTTTCAGTTGGTCACGACTGCCAAATAATGACTTAGAGCTTAACTTGCCATTTTGCATAGGTATAAGTCCTAGGTGCATATGTGGCGTACTCTCGTCAAGATGTACCATAGCATAAGCGATATTACTATTACCGTATCTTTCAGCAAAGAACTTTTTTGCTGTTTCAAAAAAATTCTTAATTTGATCCGGACTCATATTTTCAAAAAATGCATTATCTGATGTAATAATCCATTCATTACACAAAACGGCATCTTTACGTAGAGCACGTTTGGATATCTTATTATCGTTGATGTATTGTTTAATCTGCCTATCGTATGGGATAGAGCGGTCACGGTCGGTTAATTCATAGTTTAGGTGAGTCTTTTCTGGGTCAATATCCTTGTTCGAGTGATTTTCAAAAATTCGTTCATTGTGACGATAGGCACCACCAAGATTTCCAGATTTCATTTTTTGCATCCTAGCTACTGCATAACTCATAGTTTGTTCTCCTTTCTCGGCTCAAAGGGTCGCCGAGCTGGTGGCGGAAGATTGCCACCAGGACTAAGTAACCCATAGGGTAGATTTTTTCCTGAAGAATCGGCACGACTTCCATGTAAAGTGTAACGCACTACACTTTACTCCGTAAATGTGCGTTCTCCGAAGGGTCTTGCAGACGGCACATCGCTCCGAATACAGGAGCGACATCGAACCACCTCTCGAGCCACAAGAGGAGTTTCGACTATACTCGCCGAAGCGAGTAGGGCACCCTGTCGGTGCCCCTGGGTCGGACGCTTCGCATTGTCCGACAAATGCCGTCAGAAGACGGCAAAGGCTAAAGCTACAAGAAAAGCTATAGATACAGTAGTGAGTGCAATCATTAAGTAAAATCGATGTTGTTCCAATCGTTCAGCATAATCTGCCCAAGCTTTTAAATTTTGTTGCTCACTCTTCCTATAGCCTTTCAATAGTTGCAAATCTTGTTCTAGTTGTTTGCCTTGTTCTTTAGCCTCCTCTAATTCTTTCTCAAGTTTAATCACATCATTTTCAAAATGATAATCTTCAAGTATTCTAATGCCTATTAAATCAAGGTTTTCAACCTTTTGGTTGTCTAGGTATAAATGACCTTTCAACCTCTCTTTATATTTTGGAGATCGTATCCGTTTATAGATGGATTGACTACTAACTCCCAGGCTATCAGCGTAGTCTTTTATTCTCATTTTAGGCCTCGTAACTCCTTGTTAATACTGGATTTTCAACCAAATGGTTGAAAGCTATTTTTTGTTTCTCTTCCCCCATAATAAGCAAGCTGTTTTTCTAATATTGGTCGTTCATGTTTTAATAAATCTTTCATCAATTTCAGATAGTCAATATCAGATGTTTTATAGGTTTCTAAAATCTTTTTATATTTAGTTCTTGTATTTCTATGTAATTTTTGCCAAACATTTTTATTGCGTGTATATGCGACTAGATATATCTGAGTTTCAACTGGCAAGTCATCAAATACAAAAGGTTTAAAGATAACAGAGTCAATGACCTCGAATATTTCTTCAACCGAGCGACTCCGAAGCTGAAATTCTAAGCG
>NZ_GL732490.1:140973-146759 GCF_000187745.1 Streptococcus sp. M334
TTCAACCTCTCTTTATATTTTGGAGATCGTATCCGTTTATAGATGGATTGACTACTAACTCCCAGGCTATCAGCGTAGTCTTTTATTCTCATTTTAGGCCTCGTAACTCCTTGTTAATACTGGATTTTCAACCAAATGGTTGAAAGCTATTTTTTGTTTCTCTTCCCCCATAATAAGCAAGCTGTTTTTCTAATATTGGTCGTTCATGTTTTAATAAATCTTTCATCAATTTCAGATAGTCAATATCAGATGTTTTATAGGTTTCTAAAATCTTTTTATATTTAGTTCTTGTATTTCTATGTAATTTTTGCCAAACATTTTTATTGCGTGTATATGCGACTAGATATATCTGAGTTTCAACTGGCAAGTCATCAAATACAAAAGGTTTAAAGATAACAGAGTCAATGACCTCGAATATTTCTTCAACCGAGCGACTCCGAAGCTGAAATTCTAAGCGCCACCAATGTTGGAACTGTTGGGCAAATTTCTTGTCTTCCTCAGAGCCATTTTCTAATTGTTCAACTTTTTTGTTATAGAGTCTGATTTGCTTTTCTGACCTGGAGGCGCCTAGATATTTAGTTTCTAGTTTTCCATTCTGGTCTCTCCATTCTTTGGTAGCAGTAGGGCGGCCTTTCTTTTCAAGAATAAACTCACTACAATCAACTTCAAATATATCAAAAGCTAAATCAACTCGAGAGATTGCAATATCTTCAAGATATGGTATAATTGTATCTAAGATATTAATATCAATCTGTCGGAGTTTATTGGGGTTAAACTCTATCCTGAAAGGGCGAGCATTAAAGGCTTGTCCTTTTAATTTGTCGTAATCTAGGAGGAGTCTAACGTGACTTCCGTCACGAGTGATTGCTCTAAACATATCAGTCATAGCAGTCTGGACTATAATGGCTGTATGGTTTTCTATCAAACTTTTGAGATCAAGGAGTTTGATAGGTTTGATATAAGCTGTAATAGTGATGTTGTCCAAGCTAACTTTTAATTCCAAATCAACCTCCTTTCTTGTAGAAGTCGCCTATCGGAATTTTTTCTGTCTGAAATACTTGTCAGCAAGATTTTCAATATAGTTCATGATACAAATATAGAAATGAGCGAATAGACTTATAAATAAAGGAACTAGGAACACTATCAAAATCGAACGCACTCCTGAGAGCCACATTATAAAGGCAAAAGGCACAAGAGCGATAAGATACCCTGATATAATCTTGTTTGTTAAGTTTTTCATATAAAACCTTCTTTCTTTTAGAGGTCGCCTATCGGCGCCTCTTTTTTGTCTGCGCAAAGACCTCCGTAAAATGACATTCTTGGGGGAGCAACCCCAAGCCGACTTCGTCGGACCATTTTCATTTTGCTACGGTCAAACTTGCCAAAAAATGGGTGTAGTAAATGCACATCAGATGTGCACATAGCGGGCTGTTAGAGGAGCCCGCGTTATAAATTTTGAGAAAGCTCAAAAATTTAGTCTCAAAATACCATTTTCAAAATATTTTCATAGTTGTTTTCATAGCTGCTTTAGGACTAAAAATTTTGTAAATCTGAAACAGATTTTTGAAAAAGGTCAACTCTTTCAATCAAAAATATTTCTAGGATTTTTTCGATGATATCTTCAGGGGGAATCTGCTTGTTTTTCTTGTATTTAAAGAATCGGTCTTTAGCTTTTTTCATTTCTCCTAAATCATCAGACACATCAGCAAATAGCAACTTATGCAATTCAAACCAAGGCAATTCAGATTGCTTACGGACAATCTCAAAATTTCTCCAAAAACGTCTACCTTCATCTAGCTTTTCAAATTTCTTAAATAAATTCTCTCGTTCTGCTTTACGGTACTCTTTGGGCAAGAGTGTCCCAACATATTCTGGAGTCATGTTCGAATAGATGGCTTCTTTTGTTACAACAATGGGGAGTTTTAAGGAACTATCAACGTCTTTCAAAATCTTTCTAACAAATTGACTAAGTGTAATTTGTGTATTTAATTTATACTTCAACATCTTAGTACTTAACAGTTCAAATATATCAGTTGACCTAAAAAGCCATTCCATCAGCGTTTTAGTATCTATATCTTTACTTGAGAATACTTGATATTCAAGCTGATAGCTATCCAATCGTGACTGGATGGCCTGATTAAGTGCTGTATCTTTTCCAAAGTAAACCTTTATCATATTTACACCTCGTTAATATAAGTCATGTATGGTAAGTTATGGTTATAATAGCTTGTATTCCATTGCCGTTCACGTTCAATTAAGTTGACAGATTCCAAGAGTTGTAAAACGGCTACCATAGTCGTTCTGGCACAGGAAAATTTTTTTGCTAGATCCTCAATTCTATATGCTAGGTAAATATTTCCTTCATCATCTACCCAACCTTTCTCTATTGCCTCTTCTTGTTTGTTTCTTAGCACAGAATAGACAATAACATCAAGGGGTACCAAATCCTTATAGAAATCGTCTTGGAATAATACTTTAGGTATTAAGTAATAATCATCACCGTAATCCATATTTCTCACCTTTCATATTGTTGTAACCATTGAGCGACTTTGTGTTTATCGTACAGGGTCACTCCGTCAATTACCATGTGGGGCATACCTTCACGTTGCCATTTGACAACGGTAGTAGTTGATACATCAAGCCAACGGCACAAGCCTGCCATACGTAGCATGGGTTTATAGAGCTCCTGGTCCTCAAAAGCTTTTTCGATTGCTTTCTGAAGCATGGTATCGTAACGAGCAAGCAACTTCTTTTCTGTTGCTTTTGGGAGATGAATGGTAAAGTTTTCTGTCATATTCTGACCCCTTTCTTAATTTTATAAGCTTCGAATAATTCATTTTGAATTATTTACATAGATTATAAATTCTTTTTGAATTGTTGTCAAGTTTTTTTATTCATTTTGTATTATTTGTGTTACAATATATAAAAAACAAGGAATTAAGATATGACTAACAATATTGGAAAACTTATTAAAGACAGTAAAAAAAAATTAACTGAAATTAGCGATAGTACAGGTATAGCTTATCCTACGTTGTCGGGGTATAATCAAGGAATTAGAACACCTAAGAAGAAAAATGCAAAAATCCTTGCAGAATACTTCGGAGTGTCTATCCCTTACTTGCTGGGGATTGATGATAACCCTGTATTAGTCAATCCAGGTTCAACCAAAGAAATTTTTAAAGGCTTCGCCAAAGTGCTTCAGGGAAAAAGTACGATTGAAAATAAAATCACTCAATGGACTCCTTTTGGAGAAGATCTTGCTATTATACTTGCAGAGCTCAATCAATCAGAGGCATTGTCTGATTACATTGATTTTCTAGCAAGTAAAAAAGGCTTTAACCCTGTTTTGGTTAAAGCTATTAAAGAATTTATAGCTGATGAGAAACAAGGCCTTATTCCTTTCCTGATTAACAAATCAGGAGCAGAAGACTCTCCTTATCATTATGTCTGGGAGGCATGGGTAGAGAGTCCTGAATACAAGAGACGGCAAGAAGAGAAAAAGAGTAAGAAATAACTGACAATCATGATTTCTTTATTTTATAAGCTCCGAAACCTTAAAAAATAAAGGAGAAATTAGAATGTCTATTATTAAATATAAGGCTAAAAAGTCTAAATCAGGCTATCTTTATAAGGTCAGAATCTACAGGGTGATTGATGGCAAACGTCAGGACTTCTTTAAAAGCGGTTTTAAGAGCCTTAGAGAGGCTAGACAGTATGAAGCTATGATTTACCATAAAAAAGCATCAGGCGACCTCTCAGGGTTTCTGAAAGCCTCTGAGAGACGTTTTGATGAAGTTTTTGAGGAATGGTTCAAAACTTATCAAAACACAGTAGAGAGGACGACAAGCGTCCGTACAGATGACTTGTTTAGAATTCATATCTTGCCAGTTCTTGGAAAGATGAAAATTTCCAAAATTACTCCTTGGCAATGCCAGGACTTTATTACCGAAAAAGGTCAGACTTTTAGAAATATCAAACAGGTAAAATCTTACACTGGTCAAGTGTTTGATTTTGCTTTGAAAATGAAATTGATTACAGACAACCCAATGAAACAAACGATACTCCCCAAAAGAGAGCGGAAGAAGTCAGATAACTTCTTTAGCGTTGAGGAGTTGCATGAGTTTTTAGCTATTATTAAGGCAGAAGAGCCTTATAAAAACTATGCCTTATTTCGTTTGTTGGCCTATAGTGGCTTAAGGAAAGGGGAGCTGTATTCTTTGAGGTGGTCTGACATCGATTTTGACAATCAATTACTTTCTATCAGCAAAAACCTAGGTAGAATCAAGGGGAAAGCAGTTGAGAAAAGCACCAAAAACAGGTTTTCCATACGGCAAATCCCTTTAGATACTGAGACAATCTCGATTTTGAAAGAGTGGAAACAAAAGAGCAGAAGAGAAAAGGGGCAACTGTCAGTTACCCCATTGATGATAGCGATTATATGTTTACGTTTGTTGATCGAGACGGAAAGATAGAACCTTTATATCAGGATTATATCAATAGTGTTCTAAAGCGGATCATCAGGAAACATGGCTTGAAGAAGATAACTCCTCATGGCTTCAGACATACTCATGCAACCTTGATGATTGAAGTAGGGGTTGACCCTGTCAATGCGGCCAAAAGATTAGGTCATGCGAGTAGTCAGATGACCCTGGATACTTATAGCCATTCTACATTAGCAGGAGAGAAGAAAGCTATCACAAAATTTGTAGATTATCTGGATAGTGCAAAAGGTTAGTTTTCCAAGACGGTACCAAAAACGGTACTAAAAACAAAAAAAGCCAATTCCAATTTCTTGGAAAAGGCTTTGTATCAACGTTTTTAAGCAATAAATGCGGTTGATTATTTGAGACCGTATTTTCTAAGGAAATCAGAGAAAAAATGGTGACCTTCAAATTCATGGAGGATAGAGGCGGTCAGCTGAAGATTCATTCAACTATTTCTAAGAAAGCGCGTGGTGCTTTCCTGACAGCCTTGATAGAAAATCAAGTGCAGACGGTGGAGGAAGCTCGTAAGTTAAGCTTTGCAGGATTTAGCTTCCGAGAAGACCTGTCCCAGCCACAGGAATTGGTTTTTGTTAAGAAAGTATAGAAGAGAAAAATTCAAATTGAGAATCAACTTCTTTTTTCTAAAATGTATGAGGTTGGTTAAAAAATCTTTAAAATCAGAAAAATGCATATTATCAGATATTGGAAAAATTTGATGATATGCATTTTATTTTTCTAGAGTATTTTGGAGATTTTATACTTCAATTTTACTAGGATTGAAATAAAAAAGGTAAATTCTTGATTTCATCGCTTTTGTAGCCGAAAGGAATCGAAAAAAAGAGCGCACAAAATCCCCTCATCTGAAAGCGTTTCAGATTAAGTTCCGCTATGGTGGAAGTTAGTGTGAGACGTTTGAATGGGTTTTTAGGTTAGTTTTTAGAACTTATGTTGGAGTAATGTAGAAGACTGACAGACGTCTTCTGCAGGTATTTTAGAAATACCGAGAAGCTTAGGAATCTCTTCTCCATAAGTAAAGGCAAAAAGTTCATAGGCTGACTTTCCATTCAAAGCAGCGCGTTTGACGCTGTTGACATGCGAACAAACGAGATTGATGTCCTCCTGAGTTAAGTTGTCAAAAGAAGTTCCCTTAGGTAGAATGTCGCGAATTAGTGTGTGATTTTTCTCAATTCTCCCTTTCTGGTCAGAGCGATTAGGATCACAAAAGAAGAGTTTACTCTCTCCTCGAACATCCATTTCGATGTCATCAACCCTGGCAAACTCTCCACCATTATCTGTGAGGAT
>NZ_GL732490.1:146897-177353 GCF_000187745.1 Streptococcus sp. M334
ATAGGCTGACTTTCCATTCAAAGCAGCGCGTTTGACGCTGTTGACATGCGAACAAACGAGATTGATGTCCTCCTGAGTTAAGTTGTCAAAAGAAGTTCCCTTAGGTAGAATGTCGCGAATTAGTGTGTGATTTTTCTCAATTCTCCCTTTCTGGTCAGAGCGATTAGGATCACAAAAGAAGAGTTTACTCTCTCCTCGAACATCCATTTCGATGTCATCAACCCTGGCAAACTCTCCACCATTATCTGTGAGGATGACAGGAAAGAGTTGACAGAAATCTTTATCCGCTTGGTGATTGGAATTAAGGGGAGTGCCTTCACGAGCTTCAACAAGAGTTTGTTCGTACTGCTTTTGAGCTTGTTTAGCGAGATAGAAGATTTTCTGATAGCCACAATTTTGTCTTCTTTTAGGGCACCCATTACAGACAAAGGGAGCCTTATTGAGTAGAGGGCAAGGAAGGTTATAGCATGTAGACTCTCGGACTTGTCTGTTTCGTTTGACTTCTTTGGAAACAGTAGTTGGGTCTTTTAGAATGGATTGTCCGATAGCTTTGAAGGTTTCACCGCGCTCTAAGCCTAATTGAATATCATTACGGTCTGAAAGGGTAAGGTGTTTATGTTTTGTCATAGTAGACCTCATTTCTAACTCAAACGTCTCACACTTAATTCCACCATAAAAATTCGTTTTAGACTAATTTCCACTTCGGTTGGGCAAGTGGAAGTTACTTTGAGAAGTTAGCTTGAAATAAAAAATTAGTCATTTCCTATCTTTTCTATTGCTTTATTCCTTATTGTTTGTTATATTAAAAGTGTAATTATTTTTTATTTAATGATGTAAGTGTTACACTTTTTAGACAGAAAGGAGTATTTTTTTGAACAGCAGATGTAAACGCTTACGTATATAGTGAAAGGATTTAGGACTTAATGGATAAAGGATTGTTTGAAAAACGTTGTACATACAGTATTCGTAAATTTGCACTAGGTGCTGCTTCAGTTATGATTGGGGCTAGTTTTTTTGCTACTGCTCCAGTAATGGCTAACGCACCAACAGTTGGCTCAACAGATAATTTGCCAAGTGAACTGGCTGATTTGGATAAAAAAGCGAGCGATAATGGACGAGAGTTCGATAAGGAAGCTGCAGTAGCAAATCCAGGTTCTGCTGAAACAACAGATGGACCAAAAACTGAAGAAGAGTTATTAGCTCTTGAAAAGAAAAACAAAGAAACTACTGAGAAATTGCCGAAAGAATTGGAAGGCAAAGTTGAAAAAGCTACTGATAATGGTAAAGAGGTAAATAAAGACCAATTAGCGCAAGATACTGGTAGTCTAGTTCCTGAAGATGTTGCCAAAACAAAAAATGGAGAATTGAACTATGGCGCTACTGTTAAGATTAAGACTCCATCAGGAGAAGGTAGTGGTATTGTCATTGGTAAGGATCTTGTTTTGACTGTTTCTCACAACTTTATCAAGGATCAACAAGATGGAAATATTCGTAAGGTTGTGGATAATGATAAAGGGGATGGTGATATTTTTAGTATATCCTACCCTGGTTTAGATGATGTAAAATTTAGTAAAAAAGATGTGATTCACTGGGATCGGGATGGCTATTTAAAGGGTTATAAGAATGATTTGGCTCTTGTAAGATTGCGTACAGTTCTTGAAAATGCTCCTGTAGAAGTTACAGAAAAGCCGGTTGTTAAGAAAGTTGGGGATAAAGTCAATATGTTTGGCTATCCTGCCGGTAAGTTGGCGCCAGTTATTAACACTGCTGTGGATTTTGCTGAATCTTATGGTGAAGGTGTTCAAGGAGTTGGCTATCAAGGTGGACAACCAGGTGCTAGCGGTGGCGGTATCTTTGATACGGATGGTAAATTGATTGGGGTTCATCAAAATGGTGTGGTAGGCGTTCGTAGTGGAGGAATCCTTTTCTCTCCAGCTCAATTAAAATGGATCCAAGATCATATTAAGGGAATTTCTAGTTCAAAACCAGCGAATTTAGAGGAAACTGAAAAACTAGTTGAAGAAAAGCCAAAAGAAGATAAGCCGAAAGAAGAAAAACCAGCGACAGCTAAGCCAGAGACAGCAAAGGAAGTTACTCCAGAATGGCAAACTGTAGCAAGAAAAGAACAACAAGGGACTGTAGCCATTCGTGAGGAAAATGGTGTTCGTTACAATAAGTTGTCTTCAACAGATCAAAATGACAATGCCAGCAAACCAGCCTTGTTTGAAAAACAAGGATTGACTGTGGATGCGAATGGGAATGCGAATGTAGATCTCACTTTCAAAGAAGAATCTGAAACAGGCAAATCACGTTTTGGTGTTTTCTTGAAATTTAAAGATACAAACAATAATGTCTTTGTTGGATATGATAAATCAGGTTGGTTCTGGGAATACAAGACACCAGGTAATAGCACATGGTATCAGGGAGGTCGTGTTGCAGCTCCAGTAAATGGCTCAGTGAATCATCTGACTATTAGCTTAAAATCAGATGGTCAGCTGAATGCAACAAATAATGATGTAAAACTTTTTGATACGGTTACTTTGCCAGCTGCTGTTAATGAAAATCTTAAAAATGAAAAGAAAATCTTACTTAAAGCTGGGACATATGGTACTGAAAAGACAGTTGTAAATATTAAGACTGACAATCAAGACGGAGTTCAAGCTACTGAAGCTACTGCTGAAAAAGAAACTGGTGCGGTGGTAGATGATAGTAAAGTGACTTATGATACCATCCAGTCTAAAGTCCTAAAAGCAGTGATTGACCAAGCTTTTCCACGTGTCAAGGAATATACGCTGAATGGCCATACTTTACCTGGACAGGTTCAACAACTTAAGAAAATCTTAGTAAACAATCACGAAATTACACCTGAAGTCACCTATAAGAAGATCAATGATACTACTGCAGAGTATTTGATGAAGCTTCGTGATGAGAAGAATTTCATCAATTCAGATATGACCGTACGTTTGCAAGTTGTGGATAATCAATTGCACTTTGATGTAACCAAGATTGTCAACCACAACCAAGTTACTCCAGGTCAGAAGATTGATGATGAAAGAAAACTTCTCTCCTCTATCAATTTCTTAGGGAACTCACTTGTGTCGGTTTCAAGCGACCAAGCTGGAGCTAAGTTTGATGGGGCAACCATGTCAAACAACACTCATATCAGTGGAGATGATCATATTGCTGTAACCAATCCAATGAAAGATTTGGCTAAGGGTTACATGTATGGTTTTGTTTCTACAGATAAGCTTGCTGCAGGTGTCTGGAGCAATTCTCAAAACAGCTACGGTGGTGGCTCTAATGACTGGACTCGTTTGACAGCATTCAAACAAACTGTTGGAAATACAAACTATGTGGGAATTCAAAGCTCTGAATGGCAATGGGAAAAAGCATATAAGGGCATTGTCTTCCCAGAATATACTAAGGAACTTCCAAGTGCAAAGGTTGTGATCACTGAAGATGCCAATGCGGATAAGAAAGTGGACTGGCAGGATAGTGCCATTGCTTATCGTAGTATCATGAACAACCCTCAAGGTTGGGAAAAAGTCAAGGATATCACAGCATACCGTATTGCGATGAACTTTGGTTCTCAAGCACAAAATCCATTCCTTATGACCTTGGATGGTATCAAGAAGATTAATCTCCATACAGATGGTCTTGGACAAGGTGTTCTTCTTAAAGGTTATGGTAGTGAAGGCCATGACTCAGGCCACTTGAACTATGCTGATATTGGTAAACGTATTGGTGGTGTCGAAGACTTCAAGGCTTTGATTGAGAAAGCGAAGAAATATGGAGCTCATCTAGGTATCCACGTTAACGCTTCTGAAACTTATCCTGAGTCTAAATACTTTAACGAAAATATTCTTCGTAAGAATCCAGATGGAAGCTACAGCTATGGTTGGAACTGGCTAGATCAAGGTATTAACATTGATGCTGCTTATGACTTGGCGCATGGTCGCTTAGCTCGTTGGGAAGAATTGAAAAACAAACTTGGTGAAGGTCTCGACTTTATCTATGTGGATGTTTGGGGCAATGGCCAGTCAGGTGATAATGGAGCCTGGGCTACCCACGTTCTTGCTAAAGAAATTAACAAACAAGGCTGGCGCTTTGCAATCGAGTGGGGCCATGGTGGTGAATACGACTCTACCTTCCAACACTGGGCAGCTGACTTGACCTATGGTGGCTACACTAATAAAGGTATCAACAGTGCCATCACGCGCTTTATCCGCAACCACCAAAAAGATTCTTGGGTTGGGGATTACAGAAGTTACGGTGGTGCAGCCAACTATCCACTTCTAGGTGGCTACAGCATGAAAGACTTTGAAGGTTGGCAAGGAAGAAGTGACTACAATGGCTATGTAACCAACTTGTTTGCTCATGATGTCATGACCAAGTACTTCCAACACTTCACTGTAAGTAAATGGGAAAATGGTACACCAGTCACCATGTCTGATAACGGTAGCACTTATAAATGGACTCCAGAAATGCGAGTGGAATTGGTAGATGCTGACAACAATAAGGTAGTTGTGACTCGTAAGTCAAATGATGTCAATAGCCCGCAATACCGTGAGCGTACAGTAACGCTCAATGGGCGTGTCATCCAAGATGGATCAGCTTACTTGACTCCTTGGAACTGGGATGCAAATGGTAAGAAACTTCCTGCTGATAAGGAAAAGATGTACTACTTCAATACGCAAGCTGGTGCAACAACTTGGACGCTTCCTAGCGATTGGGCAAATAGCAAGGTTTACCTTTACAAGCTAACTGACCAAGGTAAGACAGAAGAGCAAGAATTAACAGTAAAAGATGGCAAGATTACCCTAGACCTACTAGCAAATCAACCATATGTTCTCTACCGTTCAAAACAAACCAATCCTGAAATGTCATGGAGTGAAGGTATGCATATCTATGACCAAGGATTTAACAGTGGAACTTTGAAACACTGGACTATTTCTGGTGATGCTTCTAAGGCAGAAATTGTCAAATCACAAGGCGCAAATGAAATGCTTCGTATCCAAGGTAATAAGAGCACAGTGAGCCTTACTCAGAAACTGACTGGTTTGAAACCAAATACTAAGTATGCTGTTTATGTCGGTGTTGATAACCGTAGTAATGCTAAAGCAAGTATCACAGTGAATACTGGTGAAAAAGAAGTGACTAGCTATACCAATAAGTCACTAGCTCTTAACTATGTTAAGGCCTATGCTCATAATACTCGTCGTGACAATGCTACAGTTGACGATACAAGTTACTTCCAAAACATGTATGCCTTCTTCACAACAGGTTCAGATGTATCAAATGTCACTCTTACTTTGAGTCGTGAAGCTGGTGATGAAGCAACTTACTTTGATGAAATTCGTACCTTTGAAAACAATTCAAGTATGTACGGAGATAATCATGATACAGGTAAAGGAACATTTAAACAAGACTTCGAAAATGTTGCTCAAGGTATCTTCCCATTTGTAATTGGTGGTATCGAAGGAGTGGAGGATAATCGCACTCACTTATCTGAAAAACATGATCCATATACACAACGTGATTGGAATGGTAAGAAAGTCGATGATGTTATCGAAGGCAATTGGTCATTGAAGACAAATGGACTAGTGAGCCGTCGTAACTTGGTTTACCAAACAATCCCTCAAAACTTCCGTTTTGAAGCTGGTAAGACTTATCGTGTAACCTTTGAATACGAAGTAGGCTCTGACAATACCTATGCCTTTGTAGTTGGTAAGGGAGAATTCCAGTCAGGTCGTCGTGGTAATCAAGCAAGTAATTTGGAAATGCATGAATTGCCAAATACTTGGACAGATTCTAAGAAAGCTAAGAAGGTAACCTTCCTCGTAACAGGTGCAGAAACAGGCGATACTTGGGTGGGTATCTACTCAACTGGTAACGCAAGCAATACTCGTGGAGATTCTGGTGGAAATGCGAACTTCCGTGGTTACAATGACTTCATCATGGATAAACTTCAAATCGAGGAAATCACGTTAACTGGTAAGATGTTGACAGAAAATGCTCTGAAGAATTACTTGCCAACAGTTGCTATGACTAACTATACTAAGGAATCTATGGATGCCTTGAAGGAAGCTGTCTTTAACCTCAGTCAAGCAGATGATGACATTAGTGTAGAAGAAGCGCGTGCCGAAATTGCTAAGATTGACGCTCTGAAGAATGCCTTGGTACAAAAGAAAACAGCCTTGGTAGCAGAAGACTTTGAAAGTCTAAATGCTCCAGCGCAAGCGGGGGAAGATTTGGCCAATGCCTTTGATGGTAACTTGTCAAGTCTATGGCATACGTCTTGGAATGGTGGAGATGTTGGTAAACCTGCAACTATGGTATTGAAAGAAGCGACAGAAATCACTGGATTCCGTTATGTGCCACGTGGATCAGGATCAAATGGTAACTTGCGTGATGTGAAACTTGTTGTGACAGATGAGTCTGGTAAAGAACATACTTTCACTGCAACTGATTGGCCAGATAACAATAAACCAAAAGATATTGATTTTGGTAAGACAATCAAGGCTAAGAAAATTGTTTTGACAAGTACTAAGACTTATGGAGACGGTGGTGATAAATATCAAGCTGCTGCTGAGTTAATCTTTAGTCGTCCACAGGTTGCAGAAACAGCTCTTGATTTGTCAGGTTATGAAACAGCTTTAGCGAAAGCTCAAAAATTGACCAGCAAAGAGAATCAAGAGGAGGTAGCAAGTGTAGTAGCTAGTATGAAATATGCTACGGATAACCATCTCTTGACTGAAAGAATGGTTGCCTACTTTGCAGAATATCTCAACCAACTACAAGATCAGACTGCTAAACCAGATGCTCCTACAAGTAGCAAAGGTGAAGAGGAGGCACCGATTCTTGAAGTGCCTGAGTATAAAGGCCCAGTTGGAACAGCAGGTGAAGAAGCAGTTGTTAATGAAATTCCAGAGTACAAAGGTGGCGTCAATGCGGCAGAAGCAGCTGTCAATGAAGTTCCAGAATACAAAGGTGGAGCCAATGCAGTAGAAGCAGCTATCAATGAAGTTCCAGAATACAAAGGTGGTGCTAATGCAGTAGAAGCTTTGGTAAACGAAAAGCCAGCCTACACAGGAATATTGGCTACAGCAGGCGATCAAGCAGCACCAACCATTGAAAACCCTGAGTATCAGATTAGTCAATTGGGCCAAGGAAAACTTGCAGAATCTAAAACTTCAGTTTCAACAGAAGATCAGAAGAGATTGCCAGAAACAGGAGAAAGTCAATCTGATACAGCTATCTTCCTAGCTGGCGTCAGTCTTGCCTTATCTGCTGCTGTCCTTGCAACAAAACGTAAAGAAAATTAAAGAAGACTGGATTTTAGAGTTTACCGGAACTAGAATTCAGACAGAAATAACTTAGTTGGAGAGAACCTCTAGGTTCTCTCCATTTTTAAATGGGAAATGAGACCGCTTACTGTAATAAGTGGATGAAAGGAATAGGAGAAAAATGGATAGACATTTTTTTGAAAGACGCTGTCACTATAGTATTCGAAAATTTGCAATTGGTGCAGCCTCTGTAATGATCGGTGCTAGTATCTTTGGTGCAAATGTAGTACAGGCTGCTGAGACAGGTGGAACACCTGAGAAAGAAGGAACTATCACACAAGCTCAGCCCCTAGATAAGTTGTCGGACGATTTAGCAGCTGTTTTAAAGAAAGCTGAATCAGAAGCAACGGCAGATGCAGAACATGAAGAAAATCATGAAAATACTGCAGGAACAAGCCCAGCAACAACTCCAACAGCTCCCAAACCAGCTGAGACTCTGAAGCCGGTTGAAACACCAAAAGCAGATTCTAAACCTGTAGAACCAGCTACACCTACAATCAAACCAGTTGAAAAGCAAATTGAAGATAGAGAAGATCGTAACCACTTAGAAGGTGTGACTGTTCAAGTAAACGACTCAGAAACTGGTACTCCTTATACTGCTGACAAGGCAGTGGACGGTAATCCTGATACTCGTTGGTCAACAAATCAAAATATTGACAAACCAACTTTCGAATTAACTCTTCCCAAGACTACACTTATTAGACATGTGGAAATTGATTGGGATCGCCGTGTTCGCAATGGGCAAAATGACCCTAATATCAAATCATGGAGCCTCTACTATGCAGGTCAAGATGATGTAAATGCTAGTGGAGAAAAACAATGGAAGCTAGCTCATACCAAGACTGGAGAACCTGTTTTAGATGAGAAAGTTGACTTAGCCAATAGTATTCAAGCTAAATATCTCAAGTTAGAAATCAATGACTATCAAGCGGGCACAATGGGCTGGAGAAACGTGGGTATTCAAGAAATTCGAGCTTATTCGAATATTCCTGATACAAGTAAGGTAACGGATATCCGTCAGGTTACAGAATTGACTGTAGCTAAAGACGGACAGTCTCTTGTCTTGCCAACTCTACCAGGAAAAGTCAGTCTCATCGGAAGCAACAAACAAGGTGTGATTGACCTTCAAAATCACATTTATAGGCCTTTGACTGATCAACGCGTTAAGGTTATGGTAGAGCAAATTAAAGATTCACATACCTTTACTAAAGAGTTTGAAGTAGTCATCAAGGGGCTACATCAGGACGAAGGTGTGGGTGTCAAACCAAAAGTAGCACCAGCTGTTCAACAATGGTATGGAAAAGAAGGTCAATCTTCTATCACTTCAGATACAGTTCTTGCGACGGGTGATTCAGGCTTTGAACAAGCAGCAACCTTCTACCAGTCAGACCTTGCAAGTCGTGGATTGGAACTTGCGACAGGTGACAAGCAGGCTCAAAAACGAATTGAATTTAAAAAAGTTGAAAATAAGGGGTATGGTAAGGAAGGCTATGGAATCACTATCCAAGATGGTGTCATTACCATCGAAGCTGCAACGAACACAGGAGCCTTCTACGCCACTCGTACTCTTCTTCAAATGGGGGAAAGCAATCTCCAAAATGGAGAAATTCGTGATTTCCCAAGCTTCAGTCACCGTGGTTTTATGCTAGATACAGGTCGTAAATTTATTCCTTATGATGCCCTTGTAGACATCATGCTCAACATGGCTTACTACAAGATGAACGACTTGCAGTTGCACCTCAACGATAACTATATCTTCCTAAAGGAACACTTAGCAGGTAAGAACTTAACACAAGAAGAAGAGCTTAAATATGTTCTAGAACATGCTAAGACAGGTTTCCGTGTAGAGACAGATATTGTCGGTAAGAATGGTCAAAAATTAACATCAGATGAGCACTATACTAAAGAAGAAATGCAAAATCTGATTAAACTTGCTAAGGCCTTGCATATCAATCTAGTACCTGAAATTGACACACCAGGTCATGCTCTGTCATTTGTCAAAGTTCGTCCAGACCTCATGTATCAAGGTAGCCTGAGAGATTACAGAGGTAAACATAACGTAGAGCGCGTAGCTATGCTCGATCTAGATAATAAATATGATGAAACGCTGGCTTTTGTCAAATCAGTTTATGACAAACTTCTTGATGGTCCAGATGCACCACTTCATGGGGTATCTACTGTTCATATCGGAACGGATGAATACTACGGAAGTAGAGAAAGCTATCGTCGTTATGTCAATGACCTTATTAAATACATTAAAGGAAAAGGATATACACCTCGTATTTGGGGGTCGCTCAGTGCGAAACGAGGTAAAACAGCGGTTGATTGGAAAGATGTAGAAGTTGATATCTGGAGTATTGGCTGGCAGCAACCAAAAGAAGCTATTGCTCAAGGAGCTAAGATTATTAATATCACAGATATCCCAACATATAGCGTTCCGAATGGAGATAATCGTCAAGCTGGTTATGGTGATTATGCTAACTATGAAACTCAATATAATGGTTGGACACCAAACGATTTCAGAACTGGTCATGGCCCGCTACTAGAAGCTTCTAATCCAAATATCCTTGGAGGTGGACACGCAGTTTGGAATGACAATATCGACCTTCATGAGACAGGTTTGACATCTTATGATATCTTTAAACGCTTCTTCAAGAGCATGCAAACAACTGCAGAACGCACTTGGGGATCTGACCGTGCGGCAACGACATTTGCAGAACGTATCCTACCAGCGAGCCCTTATGCGCCACAGTCAAATCCTGACAGAGCGATTGATCAAAGTGATTTGTTTACTATCAATACTGAAACTGTGAAGAATTATGCAAGTAAGAAGGTGAAGGCAAGCGATCAGGGATTGGCTTTTGAGAAAGATAGCAGTATCGAAGGCTTAGCTGGTGATGTTGGCCCAAGTCATGTCTTGAAGTTTGATGTAACTGTCACTGGAGACGGTGAACAAACCTTCTCAACAAGTGGAGACAACCGTATATATCTAGCTGATAAAGACGGCTATCTTGCTTATCAATTTGAACAGTTCCATATCCAATTCAAGAAAAAACTTGAAAAGAACAAGCGTTATCAAATCTCTATTGTGAGCAAACCACAATCAACGGAATTCTATGTGGATGGTGAGAAGATTGAACGTATCGCAAATCCAGCTCACCCCCGCTTTGCCCACAATAGCTTGGTTCTACCGCTTGAAAGCATCAGTGGTTTCAAAGGAATCTTACATAGTGCAGAGTTGTCAGATAAACCATTTGTAAATCCTCGTTTGATTCCAACAAATCATTTCACAGTTTCTGCAACTAGTCAAGAAACTCCAGGAACAGCGACTGAAGGAGTTGTTGAAAAAGCCTTTGACAATGATCCAAACACATTCTGGCATACTAAATGGACTGGTGATACTGCTCCGTACACTCTTTCCATGACCTTGAAAGAAGCAGAAAAAGTCAATGGTTTGACTTATCTTCCACGTCCAGGTGGTGGTAATGGTGTCGTGACATCTTATGAAATCTATGCTCAAAAAGATGGTCAAATGGTTAAAGTTGCTTCAGGAACTTGGGAAAACAATGCCAAAGAGAAAACAGTGAACTTTGATGCAGTTGAAACGGATAAGGTAGAATTTAAAGTTTTATCAGGTGTTGCAGGATTTGGTAGTGCTGCAGAAATTCAACTTCTGAAACCAGTTTCTACTAACAAGGCAGAAGAGTCAGCTACTCCAAAAACACCTAAAGTTGAGGAGATGGGTGACGGTACAACTGAACTTGCTGATAGTTTTGTAGCTAGCAAGCCAACAAGTGACGAAGCAGTTGCTACAGCAGCACAAAGTCAAGATTACCTTAAGAAAGAGTACAAAGTCTTCCCAACACCACAAAAAGTAACTTATAATGACGGTGTAACGAAACTTCATAAACAAGTCAATCTTGTTATGGGGGAAAATTTGGATATCTATACTCGCAACCGCTTGAAGAGTGTTCTACAAGATCATCAAATCTCATACACAAGCAGTCAAACAGCAGTGGCTGGTGCTACAAATATCTATCTTGGTGTTCATGGTCAAGAGTCACAGGCTGAAAAAGAGATGCCAAATCTTTCTAAAGGACTCTTTGATAAAATTGATGCTTATGCTTTGTCCATCAAGAACAATACAATCTCTATAGTTGGTAAGGATACAGATGCTGTCTTCTACGGTTTGACAACTCTCAAACACATGCTTAATGAGAGCGCAGCACCAGTCTTACGTAATGTAACAGTGGAAGACTACGCTGAAATTAAGAACCGTGGCTTTATCGAAGGTTACTATGGAAATCCTTGGAGTAATGCTGATCGTGCAGAATTGATGCGTTATGGTGGTGACTTGAAGTTGACTCAATACTTCTTTGCACCAAAAGATGATCCATACCACAACAAGAAATGGCGTGAACTCTATCCAGAAGAAAAATTAGCTGAAATCCGTGAATTGGCGCGTGTCGGAAACCAAAACAAGACTCGTTATGTGTGGACCATCCATCCATTCATGAATAACCGTATCCGTTTTGGCAACGATGCTGACTACCAGAAAGACCTTGAAACTATTAAAGCTAAATTTACTCAATTGATGGATGTAGGTGTTCGTGAGTTCGGTATTTTGGCAGATGATGCTCCAAGTCCAGTTGGTGGCTACAATAGCTACAACCGCTTGATGAAGGACATGACAGACTGGTTGACTGAAAAACAAGCAACTTATGGTGGTCTTCGTAAGGAAATGATCTTTGTCCCAGGTCAATATTGGGGTAATGGCCGTGAAGATGAGTTGAAAGCACTCAATGAAAATCTTCCAACTTCAACCTCTATGACCCTTACTGGTGGTAAGGTTTGGGGTGAAGTATCCGAAAGCTTCCTCTCTAACCTTAAGAACAACCTGACTGCAGGTGGTAAGACCTATCGTCCAGTTTCTCTATGGGTCAATTGGCCTGTTACAGATAACTCTAAACAACACTTAATCTTAGGTGGAGGTGAGAAATTCCTTCATCCAAATGTTGATCCTAGTCTTCTTTCAGGTATCATGTTGAACCCAATGCAACAATCTGAGCCTTCTAAGATTGCCCTCTTCTCTGAAGCCCAATATTCATGGAAACAATGGAAGTCAGAAGAAGAAGCCAAGAAAGTCAACGATATAGCCTTCAACTTTGTTGAAAACGGTAAGTTTACAGATAGTGAAGCATCTATTGCCTTCCGTGAGCTTGGTAAACATATGATCAACCAAAACATGGATGGTCGTGTTGTGAAGTTGGAAGAGTCTGTTGAACTTGCACCGAAATTGGCGGCCTTCATATCTAAGTTGAAAGCTGGTCAAGATGTTGGTGCAGAGCGTGAAGGCTTGCGTGCAGAATTTGCGAAACTAAAAGCAGCAGCTCAACTTTATAAAGCATCTGGTGATGAAAAAATGCGTGCTCAAATCCACTACTGGTTGGATAATACTATTGACCAAATGGACGCCTTGAGTGCTCTTCTTGATGGTACAGAAGCTATCGAAAAGAACGATTCTGCAAAACTTTGGGATAGTTACTATAAGGGCTTAAAACTATATGAACAGTCTCAAACTCATACTTTCCATTATGTAGACCATGACGAAAAAGCTGAGTTGGGTGTTCAACATATCCGTCCATTCTTGCTTGGGCTGCGTGAAATCTTGGCAACAGAAGTTCAAAAAGCCTTGCATCCTGACCAAGTGATTAGTACCTTTATCACGAACCGTACAGGTGTGGAAGGCGGACTTGCTGAGGTGATTGATGGAGATTTGGGAACTTATGCATTGATCAAATCGCCAAACAGTATCAAGACTGGTGATTACATTGGCTTGAAATTTAACAAAGCTGTTCCACTCCAAAATTTGACCTTTGCAATGGGAACTCAAGCAAATCCTCGTGATACCTTTAACAATGCTAAGGTTGAGTATCTCAATGAAAATGATGAGTGGGTAACACTTTCAGAACCAAGCTACACTGGAAATGAACCACTGCTTAAATATGAAAAACTCAATATTCGTGCTAAGGCTGTTCGAATGATTGCGACTTCAGATCGTGATAATACTTGGTTTGCTGTCCGAGAAATCGCTGTTAACCGCCCTGTAGAAGTTACTCATGCTAAACAGGCAGCTACTGTGACGATTAGTCCAAATCTTATGTACAAGTACAATACGACAGTTGGTCAGATTACAGACGGTCGTGACAATACAGAAGCAATGCTTGCAAATGCTGATCGAACGGATACAACTCCAGTAAATAGTTGGGTACAACTAGACTTAGGTGAAGTCAAACCTGTGACTAAGGTTCGTCTCCACCAAGGTTCAGGAGATAAATTGGTAGAAGGTGTTCTTGAATATTCTGCAGATGGTAACTCATGGCAAGAATTGGATCGCTTGACTGGTGAACAAACCAAAGAAATCGAAACTCCAATTTCAGCTCGATATGTTCGTATTCGCAACACTAAGAACATCAACTTATGGTGGCGTATCGCTGATTTCTCAGTTGAAACACGTACAGGTAATAGTCAATTGACTGATACAAATGTTGAAAACTTGAAGTCAACTCCAGTTTATGACAGTCTAGGCCGTTATGACCTGCAAATTCCGAGCGGAACAAAACTTCCAGCTAAGAGTTACTTGGGTATGAAACTTGATCGTCTTCACCAAGCTGAAAGCATTCAAGCAGTTGGTACAGAAAATCCATCCCTCAACTTGGAATACTCTCCAAATGCCCAAGAATGGTATCCAGCTGTTCAAGTGACTGATAAGTCCTTGGTACGTTATATTCGTTTGGTTAATAAGACTGATCAAGAACAAGCAGTGACAGCAACATCTCTACTTGTTCAGACAAAAGAAGTTCAACCAACAACACTTGATTCTACATCAATGGGAATTCACCCAACATACGGTAGAAATGACGTTCGTAAGCTCAAGAACTTGGATCAATTATTCGACGGAGTTTACAATAACTTTGTAGAGTTTTCAGACTATGCTCGTAAAGATGGTCATATCACTCTTAAACTTGGTAGTGAACGTGACATCAAGAAGATTAGAGCATATATCCAAGACGGCACTCAAAACTATCTTCGTGATGGTAAGATTCAAGTCAGTCAAGATGGCAAGACTTGGACAGATCTTGTAACAGTTGGTGATGGTGTTGCCAATGAAACACGTGATGATTCCTTGACAGATGGTTGGACACATGATTCTAAGATGCCAGGAAACCGCTATATTGAGGGTGAACTTTCAAGCCCAGTTAAAGCCAACTATCTCCGTGTTCTATATACAGCAGACTATAATGCTCGTTTTGTAGGCTTCACTGAGTTGGTAATCAATGATGGTGAATTTGTGAAACCAATTAATGATCCAACTGTAGAAGGAAACAGCGGTGAAAGCCAAGGTAACCTCTACACCAATCTCGTAGATGGTAAAGTACTGACTAGCTACAAGGCTGAGAAAGAGCAAGGTGAGCTTGTTTACCACTTGTCAGAACCGACAGATGTCAACCATATCCGACTTGTTTCAAGTCTTCCGCAAGGAGTGAAGGTCCGAGTATTGGCTCGAACTCTTAAATCAGATAAAAGAAATTCTTGGTCAGAAATAGGTGAGATTACCTCAAGCTTCCAAACATTTGCTGTCCGAGATAAATCTCCATTATTGGATGTGAAACTTGTTTGGGAAGGTGGCAAACCAGAGTTCTACGAAATGACGACATTCCACCAAGAACTTCCAGAAGAACCAGTCAAACCAGCTCCAACTACAAGTAAGGGTGATGAACCAGCTTCAGTAGTAGAAGTACCAGAATTTACTGGTGGAGTGAGTGGTATCGAAGCCGCTGTTCATGAAGTTCCAGAGTATACTGAAGCTATTGGCATAGCAGGAGATAATGTGGTTCCAGTAGTAGAAGGGCTAGAATTCAAAGGCGGAGTAAACGCAGTTGAGGCAGCTACCCATGAAGTTCCAGAGTATACTGAATCTATGGGAGACCCAAGCAAGCTACCATCACCAGTAGTAGAAGTACCAGAATTTACCGGTGGAGTAAATGGTGTCGAAGCCGCTGTTCATGAAGTACCAGAATATAAAGGAACAGCAAGCCATCAAGCAACTCCAACAGAGGAAAACTTGGAAGATTCGGTTGATAAAGTTGATGGAGATAAGATGAGCAGTGGCAATAGTAATGTTGAAACTACTGTTGAAGAGTCTGATGAATTTGCAAGTGCATCAGTGAAAACGGATCAAGCCCAAAAACAAGAACAACCACAATCGTCGATTTCTAAAGTTAAAGATCAACTTCCAGCAACAGGTGGAAAAGAATCAGCTGCTTTAGCCTTGTTAGGTGGTCTTGGATTAGTTCTCTCTGCCGCTTTTGTCAAAAAAGGGAAAAAGAATTAAGAATTCGAAAAAGAGTTATTCAATAATCCTAGATAAACATTAATGTCACAATAAAACCACACAGTGATTTCAGTCTTGAGCATCATCAAGCTGAAAGAAACACTGTGTGGTTTTTGAATAGTTGATAGTTTATACCCAATGAAAATCAAAGAGCAAACTAGAAAGCTAGTTGCAGGTTGCTCAAAACACTGTTTTGAGGTTGCAGATGGAAGCTGATGCGGTTTGAAGAGATTTTAGAAGAGTGTTAGGACTAGATTCTTTACCAATTGTTAAGATTTTCGTTATAGGATACTTACTCCCTCTTTTTTGTTATATTAAAATCACAAAAAAGATTGCAATTTCTTGCTCATTTTGATATATTTAACATATACAAAAAAACAAACTTGATGCTTAGTTGTGTATCCAGAAGGAGGTTATTTTTCTAAAAAGTAAACGCTTACTTAGCATCAAGGGAAAGAAAAGAGGATTTTAATGAAGAAAAGACTTTTCGATAAACGTTACCATTATAGCATTCGTAAATTTGCTATAGGTGCGGCATCTGTGATGATTGGGGCTAGTATATTTGGCTTGTCAGCTGTACAGGCTGAGGACTTGTCTACATCCAATACTCAAACAGAAGGAACAACGATTCATCAAGCCCAACCTTTAGATAAGCTTCCTGATGATGTGGCAGCTGCTATAGCAAAGGCTGATGGGAATGGTGGACGTGAGTTCGTAAAACCAAAAGTTGAGACAACAGAAAACAATGAAAGTAAGGATACAGAGTCTGCTAAAACTGTTAATGAAGGTAACCATGAATTGGTTAGTCCTAAAGTTGAAACTCCAAATAAGGTAGGAGAAGAAAACGAAGCTGAAGAGACAAATCCAAAGACTGTGGAAGATGGTCCGAAGTCTACAGCAGATGAAACAGATGTAAAAGAGGATACTAAGAAAATTTCAGAAAAGGATCAGGTAAAATCGACTGCAGATCTCAAACCTTCGTCTGAAAAAACGCAAGCGCTTTCTAAAGACTTAAGTGAAGCGGATGTTGAAAAAGAGAAGCAGCTATTATCGGAGCGAAAACAAGATTTTAATAAAGATTGGTATTTTAAACTAAATGCCCAAGGAGATTTTTCAAAAAAAGATGTGGATGTTCATGATTGGTCTAAATTGAATCTTCCTCATGATTGGAGTATTTATTTTGACTTCGATCACAAATCTCCCGCGCGTAATGAAGGTGGCCAGTTAAATGGTGGAACAGCTTGGTATCGTAAGACTTTTACATTAAATGAAGCTGACAAGAATAAGGATGTTCGTATCAATTTTGATGGGGTTTACATGGATTCGAAGGTCTATGTAAATGGTAAATTTGTAGGACATTATCCAAGTGGCTATAATCATTTTTCATATGATATTACAGAATTTTTAAACAAGGATGGTAGTGAAAATTCAATTACTGTTCAAGTGACCAATAAGCAACCAAGTAGTCGTTGGTATTCAGGAAGTGGGATTTATCGTGATGTAACTCTTAGTTATCGTGATAAAGTCCATGTTGCCGAAAATGGTAATCATATCACTACTCCAAAACTTGCTGAGCAAAAAGAAGGGAATGTTGAAACACAGGTTCAAAGTAAGATTAAAAATACGGATAAGAAGGCTGCTAAAGTCTTTGTGGAACAACAGATTTTCACTAAGGAGGGCAAGGTTGTATCAGAATTAGTGCGCTCTGAAACGAAGAATTTAGCAGAAAATGAAGTTGCAGATTTCAGACAAACAATCCTAGTTAATAAACCAACTCTTTGGACGACAAAAAGCTATCATCCTCAACTGTATGTGCTGAAAACAAAGGTTTATAAAGAAGGTCAACTAGTTGATGTAACAGAGGATACATTTGGTTACCGTTATTTCAATTGGACTGCTAAGGATGGTTTCTCTCTGAATGGTGAACGCATGAAATTCCACGGAGTAAGTATTCACCATGACAATGGAGCCTTGGGGGCAGAAGAAAATTATAAGGCTACCTATCGTAAATTAAAACTCCTGAAAGATATGGGGGTTAATTCTATTCGAACAACCCATAATCCAGCTAGCCCTCAGTTGCTTGATGCTGCGGCTAGTTTAGGTCTTTTGGTTCAAGAGGAAGCTTTTGATACCTGGTATGGTGGCAAGAAGACTTACGACTATGGACGGTTCTTTGATCAAGATGCAACCCATCCTGAAGCTAAGAAGGGTGAGAAGTGGTCTGATTTTGATCTTAGAACAATGGTAGAACGTGATAAGAACAATCCGTCTATTGTGATGTGGTCTCTTGGAAATGAGGTAGAGGAAGCAAATGGTAGTCCTCGTTCTATCGAAACTGCTAAACGTTTGAAGGCTGTCATTAAAGCGATTGATACCGAGCGTTATGTTACCATGGGTGAGAATAAATTTAGTCGTGCAGCGACAGGTGATTTCTTAAAAGTTGCAGAAATCATGGATGCTGTGGGTATGAACTATGGTGAACGTTTTTATGATGCGGTTCGTAGAGCTCATCCAGACTGGCTTATTTATGGTTCTGAAACCTCTTCAGCTACTAGAACGCGTGATTCTTATTACAATCCTGCTCAAATCCTTGGACACGATAACCGTCCAAATCGTCACTATGAACAATCTGATTATGGTAATGACCGTGTTGGATGGGGAAGAACAGCTACTGAGTCATGGACTTTTGACCGTGATCGTGCTGGCTATGCTGGACAATTTATCTGGACAGGAATTGACTATATCGGTGAACCAACTCCATGGCATAACCAAGATAATACACCTGTAAAAAGCTCTTACTTTGGTATTATTGATACAGCTGGTTTGCCCAAGAATGATTTCTACCTTTACCGTAGTGAGTGGTATAGTGATAAAGAAAAACCAACTGTCCGAATTTTACCGCATTGGAACTGGACTGAAGAGACCCTTAAGGATCGCAAGATGCTGGTCGATGGAAAGGTTCCAGTTCGTACCTTCTCAAATGCAGCAAGTGTCGAATTGTTCTTAAATGGAGAGTCGCTTGGTAAAAAGGAATTTACTAAGAAGAGAACAGAAGATGGACGTCCATATCATGAGGGAGCTAAACCAAGTGAATTGTATCTTGAGTGGCTTGTAAAATACCAACCAGGCACACTGACTGCGATTGCTCGAGATGAAAATGGCAACGAAATTGCGCGTGATAGTGTGACAACTGCTGGGGAGCCAGCAAGAGTTCGTCTGACTAAAGAAGAGCATGTTATCACAGCAGATGGTAAAGATTTATCTTACATCCATTACGAAATTGTTGATGGCGAAGGGAATGTTGTTCCGACAGCGAATAATCTTGTTCATTTCAATCTTCATGGTCAGGGACAAATCGTTGGTGTGGATAATGGAGAACAAGCTAGTCGTGAGCGCTACAAAGCTCAAGCAGATGGAATATGGCAAAGAAAAGCCTTCAATGGTAAAGGGGTTGTCATTGTAAAATCAACAGAAAAGGAAGGTAAATTTACTCTTTATGCAGATTCTGCTGGTTTAACTTCTGATAGCGCAACGGTCGCAACTGTGTCTGGTAAGAAAGAAAACCGTCATTTTGTAGCCTTTGCTCCTGTAAAAGCAACAACTGATGTGACTACAAATCCTGAATTGCCTCAAACAGTAACAGCTATTTATAGCGACGGCAGTGTTGAGGAAAAGACTGTAACATGGGACGTGCCAGCTGACTTGCTTACAAGTGCAGGTGAGAAAAAAGTATATGGACGTGTAGAAGGTTTGGAAAGCAAAGCTGAGGCCCTTGTAAAAGTGATTGCCTTAGATAGATGGTTACCAAAAGTTGCTACAGTACCAGTTGGTACAACTGCAGCTGATTTGGATAAAACGGTCACAGCTGTTCTGACAGATGGTAGTTTGATTGATACAGATGTTGTTTCTTGGACCTTGAAAGATCCTGCTGCTTTGAACAAGGAAGGGGGACGTACGGAGGCTACTGGTAAATTGGTAGATGACGACCGTGAAGTAACTGCAACCTTTATCGCAAGCAGTAAGGAAACAACAAGTAGCATTACAGGACTTACTGTTGGGGATAAAGTTCTTGAGAACTTCGAATCTGGCAAGACTTATTACCGTGTATCCCTTCCTTACACTGGAACAATTCCAAGTGTTGGGGCTCAGACTACTGGTTATCAAGTAACTGTTCAGCAAGCTTCTGCTGATAATGGTTATCAGGCCTCGGTCTTCTTGAGTGACCAAAAGGGTGACTTGGTTCAAACTTATTTAATTCAGTTTGTGAAGGAAGCTCCTGCCTTGAAACGTTTGGAAGTAGTTGTGGAAGGAAAAGAAACTGCTACTGAAGATCAGGTCTTAACTTATCGTGTCATTGGTAGTTATGAGGATGGTTCTCAAACAGAATTTTCAGCTTCAGATATTCACCTAGAAGCTAAATCATCTGATGGTGGGCATCTTGAGGTGAATGGACAGAACTTGTTGCTCTATACTAAGGGAAGAGTGACTTTGACACCTCGAATCGATAATCAAACAGAGAAAACAGAATCTGTAACTACTGAAGTGGTGATTAAAGAAAATAAAGTCAGCAAGAAGATTGTGAAACTTCATCCTGTATCTATTTCTACAGACATTAATCAGCAACCGAATCTACCTAAAGAAGTTGGAGCAGAATTTGATAAAGGCTTGCCTCGTAAGGTAGCTGTAACTTGGGACAAGGTAGATGAAAAAGAATTGGGCCGCTATCATAGCTTTACCCTTAAAGGACATGTAGAAGGAACAGACATTGAAGCTCAAGCAACGGTAACGGTTGAAGGTTTACAAGTTGCAGAGGAAATCAGCCTTACTCTTCCTAAGGGTGAGACAGTTCAATTGCCAGCTAATGTTCGTGCTTACCATTCTAACGGAACAACTATCTACAAAGATGTAGTTTGGGATCAGGTTCCAGTCAACTTTAGTCAAACTGAAGGGATCTATGAAATCAATGGTCGTTTAGTGGGTAGCAATCTTACCACTAAAGCTCATGTTCGAGTGTCTAGTCAAGTTGTTGCTGGAAATAATATCTCTAAACAATGGACAGGTTCGCAATTGCCAGCTGCTATTGTGTCCAATACAGGAGGAGATGATTCAGCTAATGCCTTGAACGACCTGACTGTATCAAGAACGCCAACAGATGCTAAAAATAGATGGACTACTTGGAGAACAAATACTGACAATGACTGGGCTTCAATCTTGTTTGGTAATTCAGGAGACTTGACGAAACGTTTTGTCAATAATTTATCGGTTGATTTCTATACTGATGGAGCAATTGGTCTTCCAAAAGAATATGTAGTTGAATATTATGTAGGTAAAGAAATTCCTGATTTACCAAGTGATGTCAGTCATGCGCAACGAGATAGTAATCATCCATTTAATAATCCAGACAATTGGAAAGCAGTTGAAAACTTACATGCTCCAAGTCAGCTATCTGCAACTCAAACAAATCACTTCACATTTGACAAGGTAGAAACCTATGCTGTTCGTATACGCATGAAGAAAGCAGATGGAACATCAGGTGTTGGTCTGACAGAGCTAACTGTCCTTGGAAACAAGGTCTTAAGCTCTACAAGTTCAGAGATTTCTATCAAGGTAGATGGCAAGGATCTTGAACACTTTAATCCATCTAAGACTGATTACTATATTCCTCAATCTAGCAAAGAAATCACTGCAACCGCTAGCAATAATGGTTTGGTAACAGTTGTTCCGGCAACCAGTCCAAAAGGTGCAACACGTCTCATCTTAAAAGCAGAAGATGGTACGGTATTGAAAGAATATCGAATCTTCCGCAATGATGAGAGAGAAACTAGCCAACCTCTTGCTGCAGAAAATAGTGCTAAAATTTTGAATGTTGGAGATGCTCTTCAACTTCCTTCAGAAGTCACTGTTTATTACCCAACTTCAACTACTTGGACTACAGATAAACTGGCAGTGAAATGGGATGCTATTCCTGAACATGCAACAGAGCATGAGGGAACATTTGAAATTACCGGTCATGTCATTGGTACAAATCTAACCACTAAAATGCAGGTGACAGTTGTTTCTAAAGGAAATCAAGTCATTTCAGAAAATCCAAGCAACAATGAAACGGATTCTAAAGCCTTTGCTTCGACAACGAACGATACACAAGCAGCTTCACATGATCGAATTTTCTATATCAATGATGGAAAATACAATGAAGATGGACGTTGGACAAACTGGTCTCGTACTCCGAAAAATGAAGAAACTTCTGTCGGACTACTCTTTAAGAAGGACGGTAAAATTGCCTCCCAATCTATTGGAAAAGTAGCCATTCAGTTCTTTAAAGATAGTGGAACAGATGCCCCAGAGAAAATGGTTCTAGAAAGATATATTGGTCCTGCCTTTACAGAACCAAGTACGATTTCTCGTTATGAAGAAAATGCTGACCATCCATTCAACAAGGCAGAAAATTGGGCACCAATTCCTTACAAAGCTTCTGGAGAATTAGTAGCTGGTAAACCAATCGAGTTTAACTTTGATCCGATTCAAGCGACAGCTATTCGTGCTCGAATGACTCGTAAGGCTACCACCAATGGTCTTGCACTTGTAGAATTTACAGCCTATTCTGCAGGCAAGGGAGCAGAAGTGGAAACACCATCAGCGACTATTTTGATCGATGGAAAAGCATTGGAAAACTTTGATCCCAATGTGACAGATTACACTCTAACAACAATGGGTTCAAAACCAAAAGTCACTGCAACAACTAGTGGACATGGAGTAGTTACAGTTGTGGATTCTGGAAATGCCAATCTTCCAACATTGGTTCGTCTTGTTTCCAAAGATGGAAATCTGGTAAAAGAATATCGTTTACACTTTAAGTCTACCTTCCAAACAACACCAACAGAAGGCGTTAAGAACTTAGTAGCAGAAACTCCAAGTTTGGAAATTGAAAAGACTCCGCTTCCGTTTAAAGAAGTTATTCGTGAAAACCCTGAACTTGCTCAAGGTCAACGTCGTATCGTTTCTGAAGGACAGGGTGGAGAAAAAATTGACTATATTCAAGTTTTGGGTACTACTAGAAGTCTTGTTCATTCTGAAGAAAGAAAGGCCCAGGATCGCATTATTGAAGTTGGAGTGAAAGCATCTATTTCAAGTAGTAAAGGCGAGGAGCTAGCTCCAGTCAATGAAGTTCCAGAATTCAAAGGTGGTGCTAACTTTGTAGAAGCAGCAGTAAACGAAGTTCCAGAATACACAGGAACTCTTGCTACTGTAGGAGATCAAGCGGCACCAAGCGTTGAGAAACCTGAATTTAAGGGTGGCGTTAATGCTGTAATGGCTCTAGAACATAAACTTCCAGAGTATCATGGTGTTCTAGCCACGGTAGGAAATGAGGAAGCGTCAGTTCTTGAAAAACCAGATTATCCAGTAGAGCTATTAGCTCATAACCAGACTATAAAACCAAATGTTTCAGTAGTCAAACAAGAGCAAAATAGATTACCAGAAACAGGTGAGGGAGAATCTGAAACAGCCATTTTCTTGGCGGGGGTTAGCTTGGCCTTGTCAGCAGCCCTATTAACTGCAAAACGAAAAGAGGATTAGTCTGGGCGTCTAATGCTATCCTATTGGTATAGCCTGGTCGATGATAAAAAATCACATCGATAAATGAATAGGTATACTATGATATAAAGCCTCAAGTTGAGGAGAAAATACAGTAGATTCTTGCATGATAAAACGCATGATATCAGGTTTTGCAACACCTGATAGATGCGTTTTTCTGATTTCTAAGACTTTTCTCAGTTTCTTTTCAGATGAATTTCTTGGTAGTAGCTAAAAAATATGCTACACTATTAATATGAAAATTTTAATACCTACAGCAAAAGAAATGAACACAGATTTGCCAAGTATCGAGGCAAATCCTTTAAAACCAGAAAGTCAGGCCGTGCTTGATGTCTTGGCCCTTTATTCTGCTAGTGATTTGGAAACTTTTTATAAGGTTTCAGCCGAGAAAGCGGCGGAAGAATTTCAACATATCCAAGCTTTGAAAAGGCAAACTGCCCAACACTATCCAGCTCTGAAACTTTTTGATGGGCTTATGTACCGTCATATCAAGAGAGACAAATTGACCGCGGCAGAACAAGACTATCTTGAAAATCATGTCTTTATTACTTCGGCTTTGTACGGTGTCGTTCCAGCCTTGTCACCCATAGCCCCTTACCGTTTGGATTTTTTGATGAAGTTAAAAGTCGCTGGTAAGACTTTGAAGAGCCATTGGAAGGCAGCCTATGATGAAGTTGTGAAGCAGGAAGAAGTGATTTTCTCTCTCTTGTCGTCCGAGTTTGAGACTGTATTTTCTAAGGAAATCAGAGAAAAAATGGTGACCTTCAAATTCATGGAGGATAGAGGCGGTCAGCTGAAGATTCACTCAACCATCTCCAAGAAAGCGCGTGGTGCCTTCCTGACAGCCCTGATAGAAAATCAAGTACAAACTGTGGAGGAAGCACGTCGCTTAAGCTTTGCAGGATTTAGCTTCCGAGAAGACCTGTCCCAGCCACAGGAATTGGTTTTTGTTAAGAAAGTATAAAATAAGGATAAAAGAAGAAAACTCAGCAAGGAAAAGTATTGCTGAGTTTTTTCTAGCTTATAAAGAGTTGGACAAATGAATCTCATTTGATAAGGTATTAAGATGATTGACCAAATCCATGATTGACAGATGGTTTCGGCAAATAAACTTTTTAGTGATGCCAGGAATATAGAAATTAGACACGATGATGTCATAATCTGTCTGATTTAAAATTTCAGGACTTGTTTCCAATTGATCCCAAATATCGAAGGTAAAGCGATTATTACAGTAATAGGAAAGCATGTCCATTAAGGTGAGGGATAGGGCATGGTCAAAGTTACTGATAATCAAAACCTTGATAGGTGGTCGATTGGCTAATAATTGAGTAGTGATATTTTCTGCATGGGTGAAGAGGGTGTAAATCAAGTGCTCTAATTGTTCAGGATAATCATGTTGCCCGATTGCTTGCCGATATTGAGCCAGTTCTTGACGAGCACTTTCCATAAAGTCTGGGAAATAGACCTTGAACTTTTCTAGTGTAATTCCCTTTTGCTCAAATAAGAGCGGTGTTGAAAAGGTTTCCTGTCTTTCAAAATAAGCTGTATTATGCAGATGCCAAATGAGTTCATCATGATTAGCAAATTTAATATTAAATGCTTTAGATAATCGTTCCAAAATTTGGCTTAATAATTGATAAGAACAGCGAGATTCATCATTTTTATTTAGAGAATCAAAGAATTGCTGTGGATCTAGAAAAATATCATTTTGAAGAAAGGAAATGAAAATTTGGGCCACAATATCTGGAGTCATTTCCAGTCCAAATTGTTGAGAGAAGTATGCAAGCTTGTCTTCAAAATCTGGTAAATTTATTAAAACAGGATAGTAGTCTTGGTAAAAATGATTCGGTAAATCAATGAAATGTCCATTTTTTACTCGATGAATACTAATTGCGAGCATCAGCTTATACATTCTATAGATTGCAAATCGCATTGGGTAATTTGTGGATTTATAGAAGTAGTCAGCGAACTCTGTTATGACTTTTTCAGAAATATCTGAGAAAGGCCAGTCTAGAAAATAATACCGCTCTGAAAAGTATTGGGCATAAAAATAGCGAATATCGATTTCATTTCCATTCAGGGATGTTGGAGTAAAAGACAGTTCAATTTGGAATTGTTTCGAGAGAATGGTGGTGATTCGATTTCCTAAACGATAAAGATTGGCATTACTAGAATGCAGCTTTTCTACAGTTCGGTAAATAGGTAATCCTTCGTTAAAAAACATATATTCTAGTAACTGAAAAGATTGGGAATGACTGAGGAAATAAATATAAATATCTTCTATACTTGCACCTGTATCTAGATTTAGTATAATGCCATTGATAGAAGATTGAATTTTGAAGTTTGGGAATGCTGTTCGTAGTTCGTTTAAGTCATTTTTCAGGATACGCTCGGTGCATTCTAAAGTTTGTGCTAACTCGTTTAGACGTATCCAATCTCGTTTCTGAATGAGTATTTCAAGTAGTCGTAATTGTCGTTGTTCCTTTGTAGATAATAGAGATCTCATAGGGTTCTATCCTCCTAAGCTCATTATATCATAGTCTATAATAAAAATGCTAATGTTGATATTGTTAAGATGAAGAATAATCCGATTTGATCTTAAAACAATATTTATGAATCGAATATAGGAAGGCAATTAAATGTTAATGGAATATTTGTATTGCTTTTACGATTACATTTTTACCTCTATATTATTTTTCTGTACCATTTGTACCAAAATATGAGAATCATTTTTTTGTCAGTAAATTCACTTTGATTAGAACAATTTAAATGAATCTTGAGGGAAAAAATACTATATATTAATTTGTGAAATCATATTGAATTATATAAAAAATAGATGTAAATTGTATAGTATAAAATTATATTGAGGTAAAGAATATGAAACAGGCACAGAGAAAATCATTTAATTGGTATAAAATGCAACAACGTTTCTCTATTCGCAAGTATCACTTTGGGGCAGCTAGTGTACTGCTCGGGACAGCATTAGTCTTGGGAACTGCTGTCAATACGCAAGCAGTACAAGCAGAGGAACACAATCCTGAGGCAACTAACAGTGTTTCTGTTGATAAGATAGCAGAAACTACTAAATCAGCAGAAGTTTCTACAGCTAAGAAAGAAACTACCTACCCTGCTCCAACTGTTGTTAATCCAGTAGAGGTAACTCCAGCTAAATCTGAAGCTGTTAAGGCAGCTGTAGAAAAGGTTGAAGGAGCTAAAGTGGAAAAAGAAGAAGTTTCTCATCAAAGTGCAGTTGATAAATCAAAATTATTAACGGCTCTTTCGCGTGCAAAAAAATTAGAAGCAAAATTATATACAGAAGCTAGTGCTGCAAACTTGAAAGCAAGTATCCAAGCTGGTCAAGGTTTGCTTGGGAAAGCAGATGCAACTGAAGCTGAAATATCAGCAGCGGAGTCATCTATTCAATCAGCTGTCATTGGACTGGAACTCCGCTCTAACTCTGATAAAGGAACTGTATCAGAAACTCCTGTAGCGAAGAAAGCTGATGCAGATGAAGCAGAAGAAGAAACTAAGCAAGCTCCTACAACTAATCGTTCAGCTCTTGATAGTGTTGTTTTGCCAGCTAGCAGAACTGCTAAAGTAGAAGCAACTTCAGCTCCAAAAACAACTAATGAAATCTTGAAACCAGGTTTAAGCCTTTCTGATGCTCGCCAAAATCCAGCTATCCGTAAGGAAGACTTGGAGAAGGGGCATAGTGGTTTTAGAGCAGCTAGCAATCCAGCCAACCCAATTGTCTCAGGTTCTGGGAATACAGTTGCATTTACAGATATCAGTCAAGCTGGTCGTAGTTATAGTTTCCGCGGCTATGGGAACGCACGTGGTGGTCATTCAATTCATTATGATGTGACGACAGTACGTCAAGGTAATAGATTGAATTTCACAATTCAATATTCTGGTCCAGGTGAATTTGTTAATAATAACTTTATCTTGGATAAAGGGGATGGATTTGGAAATCCTTCAAATGCAACTATCACAACTCCAAGATTAAGAGAGCAATCAAAACCTATTAGCCAGGGTGCCAACTTTGTATCTCACTCAGGATATACTATGACCTCTGCTACTGAAACAAGTATGCAACAGACAATCAGATTCAGTTTGCCAATCAACAATCCAAATGGTGATTTGTCTGTCCGTTTGAAACCTGTTACTTTTAACGTGGACCAAGGTGGTGGCGGAGCCGCTACTAGCAATGATCCATACAGTAACTCTAACTATTATTATAGAGCAAACCCACTATACTTGGATGCCAATCCAAATGGTGGTTCTAGTAACAAGGTTGTTACAGAAGACATTGACTTCCAAACAGTCTACCTTCCAACTAGTAAATTGCCAGAAGGCCAAACGAGATTAGTCAGAGAAGGTGAAAAAGGACAACGTCAAATTACCTATAAAGTCCATCGATTTGGTAACGAAACAATTCTAGGATTGCCAATTAGTAATTCTGTTACTAAAGAAGCTAAGCCACGTATTCTGCAAATTGGTGTGGCTAAAGAGCTAATCGATACAGTAAAACCACGTGTTGATCAAAATAAAGTTGGTGATACAAATAACCTCACTTTCTATCTTGATAACGATGGAAACGGTGTTTATACTGAGGGCGTAGACGAACTTGTTCAAAGAATCGCTATTAAAGATGGAGCCAAAGGTGAAAAAGGGAACCAAGGTGAACGTGGTTTAACAGGAGCCCAAGGTGCTAAAGGTGAAAAAGGGGACCGAGGTGAACGTGGTTTAACAGGAGCCCAAGGTGCTAAAGGTGAAAAAGGGGACCGAGGTGAACGTGGTTTAACAGGAGCCCAAGGAGCCAAAGGTGAAAAAGGGGACCGAGGTGAACGCGGTTTAACAGGAGCCCAAGGTGCTAAAGGTGAAAAAGGAGATCGAGGTGAACGCGGTCTAACCGGAGCTAAAGGTGAAAAAGGAGCCCAAGGTCAGGCAGGTCGTGACGGTGTAACTCCAACTGTAACCGTTAAAGATAATAAAGATGACGGCACTCATACTATCACGATTAACGACGGTAGAGGTAATGTTACAAGTACTGTTGTAAGAGATGGTTTCGATGGCGCAAGTCCATTAGTTGCGACTCAACGAAATGAAGCAGATAAGACAACAACTGTTATCTTCTATTATGACCAAAATGACAACAACGAATTCGATGCAGGCGATACAAAACTAAAAGAAGTCGTTATTGCAGATGGTGCCAAAGGTGAGAAAGGTGACAAGGGAGCAACTCCTAAAGTGACAACTGCTCGTGGAGCAGATGGCCGTAGTACTGATATTACATTTACAGTTCCTGGAGAAGAGCCTGTTGTAGCTAACATTAAGGATGGTAAAGATGGTCGTACACCAACTATTGACTTGAATGCTTTAGCAGAAGCAGCAGTAAGACTAAACAATCAAAGAAGCGGAAGAGTAAGAAGAGCATTATCAGACGCCCCATCTACAGCACCAGCACCACAACCAGTAGAAGGTACTCGTATTACAGCATACTATGATAACAATGGTAACGGTAAATACGATCCAGGTGTGGATGAATTAATTGGTACAAGTGATATCTTGAATGGTACAAATGGACGTAATGGTGCAGATGGAGCTTCTGGTACAGATGGTCGTAATGGTGCTGAATTATTAAGTGGACCTAAAGCACCAACAGCAAATGATGGTAAAGATGGTGATACTTATATCGATGCTACTACAGGAGATGTTTACAAAAAAGAAGGCAGAAACTGGAACCAAATTGGCAACATCAGAGGACCTCAAGGATTACCAGGTCCAAAAGGTGACAAGGGAGAAAATGGTCGTGATGGCTTCACACCAGAGGTAAGTGTCACAGACAATCACGATGGAAGCCATACCATTACCATTACCCAACCAGAAGGTCGTCCAGCTCTTACAACAATCGTTAAAAATGGTGAAAATGGCCAAACACCGAAAGTTAAAGCAGAACGTGATGAAGCTAAGAAACAAACGACTCTCACCTTCTACATTGATAAAGATGGCGATGGTAATTACACAGAAGGAACAGATACGCTCGTTCAAACATCCATCGTTAAAGACGGCCAAGACGGAGCAGCTGGACAAGCAGGACGTGATGGTAAAGAAGTTCTAAATGGCAAAGTAGATCCAACACCAAGAGACGGAAAAGATGGAGACAGCTTCGTTAATACTGCCACAGGAGATGTCTTCGTTAAGAAGAACAATACTTGGGAACAAGCAGGCAATATTAAAGGTCCTAAAGGTGACAAGGGTGAGAATGGAAAAGACGGCTTCACACCAGAAGTAACAGTGACAGACAACCATGATGGCACACACACCATTACTATCACCCAACCAGAAGGCAGACCAGCTGTCACAACAACAATTAAAAATGGAGTAGACGGCCAAACACCAAAAGTTAAAGCAGAACGTGATGAAGCCAAGAAACAAACCACTCTAACCTTCTACATTGACAAAGATGGCGATGGTAATTACACAGAAGGAACTGATACGCTCGTTCAAACATCCATCGTTAAAGACGGTCAAGACGGAGCAACAGGTCAAGCAGGACGTGACGGTAAAGAAGTATTAAACGGAAAAGTAGATCCAACACCAAGAGACGGTAAAGATGGCGATAGCTTCGTTAATACTGCCACAGGAGATATCTTCGTTAAGAAGAACAATACTTGGGAACAAGCAGGTAACATCAAGGGTCCAAAAGGTGACAAGGGAGAAAATGGTCGTGATGGCTTCACACCAGAAGTAACAGTGACAGACAACCATGATGGCACACACACCATTACTATCACACAACCAGAAGGTCGTCCAGCTCTTACAACAATCGTTAAAAACGGAGTAGACGGCCAAACACCAAAAGTCAAAGCTGTTCGTGATGAAGCTAAAAAACAAACTACTCTAACCTTCTACATTGACAAAGATGGCGATGGTAATTACACAGAAGGAACTGACACTCTCGTTCAAACCTCTATTGTGAAAGATGGCCAAGATGGAGCTACAGGTCAAGCAGGTCATGACGGTAAAGCAGTTCTAAATGGCAAAGTAGATCCAACACCAAGAGACGGAAAAGATGGAGACAGCTTCGTTAATACTGTAACAGGAGATGTCTTCGTTAAG
>NZ_GL732491.1:0-73502 GCF_000187745.1 Streptococcus sp. M334
CAACATCTACTCTTATGCGGTATTAGCTATCGTTTCCAATAGTTATCCCCCGCTACCAGGCAGGTTACCTACGCGTTACTCACCCGTTCGCAACTCATCCAGAGAAGCAAGCTCCTCCTTCAGCGTTCTACTTGCATGTATTAGGCACGCCGCCAGCGTTCGTCCTGAGCCAGGATCAAACTCTCATTAAAAGTTTGAGTTCTCACTCATTTCTGTCACTGACAGATTTATTGTTTTTTCATTGTTCAGTACTACAACAGTTGTTGTAGTGCCCTGCACATTGGTTCGTCTTGTTCAGTTTTCAAAGGTCTTTGTCACTCGCTTCTCTCAAGCGACAACTATATTAGTATATCACAGTCACTTTCGCTTGTCAACACTTTTTTGAAACTTTTTTTAATTTTTTCAATCAGTATTTCATCTGCAACATACCATAGTCCGTACGGGATTCGAACCCGTGTTACCGCCGTGAAAAGGCGGTGTCTTAACCCCTTGACCAACGGACCTGAGCTGGTGTTTTCAACTCTTACTATTATACCGACTTTTTAAACTTTGTCAACACCTTTTTTAAACTTTTTTATTTTTTTGCATGAATTCCTAATGAGTACGGATGTCAAACTCTTTAAACACAATACGTAAGTCCTTTAGCACTCTTTGACGCCCTCGGAAGCGTTCATCTCTTAAGACGCGTTCTAACTCTTCTTGTTTGTCTTTACTTTGTTTGTTTCTGTAATCTCTCAATGTTTCATGAAAGAGATAATAATCATCTAGCCAGAGTCCTCCCTCACTTACACGATGACTTATCTCACCTACTTCTTCATACGGTTCTTTATCATATCTTCGTTTTTGACTTTCTTGTTTACGGATATAATCTAAAATCCGATTCCGGAACTTAGTCTTAAAATATTTCCTTAAACGAGGAATATCTTCTACTATTCCTTCTTCTCTACTAATCAATTCATGTAAGCAAATCATTCCCTCTTGGTCCCAATCCGATAACTCCCATAAATGAAGGTAATATTCATTTCTACACTTGTACACAATCCCTTGGACTTCTTCATACATTTTTTTAAGCATAATCTTCCCCTTTCTAGATACAGTCTAACAGATTCAGATACACTTTTGGCACATTTCATCCATTCTGCACCCTTTAGTTCCTCAACTGCACAAAAAAGAGAGGACATGCCTCTCTCAGGGTTATTTTTCATCATTCATTTTTGACTTTACTTCATCGTAAGATAGTGCATGTGATTCCTCTTCTACTGTTTCAGGCATCTTTCCTGTTTCGTAAAGAGATTTAATTTGTGTGCTATCCAATGTTTCGTATTTCAATAATGCTTCTGCAATCAACTTGTGAGTTTCACGATTTGACTGAATAATTTCAGCAGCTTTATTTCGTGCTTCATTTAATAATGAGCGAACCTCTTCGTCAATTTCATAAGCTGTTTGTTCTGAAATTGATTTTTGTGGGCTTTGTGCTCCAAACATAGCATGATTGCCCTCATATTGTACTGGGCCAAGTTTTTCACTCATACCGTACTCTGTAACCATTGCACGCGCCATTTGTGTCGCTTGTTCAAAATCGTTTGAAGCTCCTGTAGTTTGGACATTAAAGATAATTTCTTCAGCTACACGTCCACCCATTAATCCAGCCAATTGCTCTTTCATATCTTCTTTAGAAAGAAGCATTTGATCTTCTTTAGGAAGTGCAATCATGTATCCGCCTGCACGTCCGCGTGGTACGATAGTAACTTTATGAACAACACGGGCATTCGACAAGACTAGACCAACAATGGTATGTCCTGCCTCATGATAGGCAACCAATTCACGTTCTTTTTGTGAAACTGTCTTATCTTTCTTAGAAGGTCCAGCAATAACTCTATCTTCTGCTTCATCAATATCTGAGGAATCAATGATTGATTTATTACGACGAGCAGCAACTAAAGCTGCTTCATTCAAGACATTCTCTAAATCAGCACCAACAAAGCCAGGAGTTTGTTGAGCCACTAATTTCAAATCAACATTTTCTGCTAAAGGCTTGTTCTTAGCATGAACTTTCAAGATTGCTTCGCGACCTTTAACATCAGGACGGCCAACCAATACTTTTCTATCAAAACGTCCTGGACGCAGAAGGGCAGGGTCTAGTACATCTGAACGGTTCGTTGCAGCAATGACAATAATTCCTTCATTTCCCTCAAAACCATCCATCTCAATCAAGAGTTGGTTCAAGGTTTGTTCACGTTCATCATTTCCTCCGCCAAGACCAACTCCACGTTGACGTCCAACAGCATCAATTTCATCGATAAAGATGATAGCTGGTGCTGCTTTTTTGGCATCTTCAAAAAGAGAACGAACACGACTTGCACCAACCCCGACAAACATTTCTACAAAGTCAGAACCTGAAATACTAAAGAATGGAACACCTGCTTCTCCGGCGACTGCTTTAGCAAGCAAAGTCTTACCTGTTCCCGGAGGTCCCTCCAAAAGAACACCTGCTGGAATCCGAGCTCCAAGTTTTGTAAATCGTTTTGGATCTTTTAAAAATTCAACAACTTCAACTAGTTCTTGTTTTTCTTCCTCAGCTCCAGCCACATCTGAAAATCTTACTTTAATATCTTCTTTATTTGCGGCTTTAGCCTTACTTCGTCCAAAACTCATTGGGTTACGGCCATTATTTCCTCCCATATTTCCCATCATAGAGAATAGGAAGAAGAAAAGAATACCGAATGGCACAATGGATACAAGAATATTAATCCACATACCACTTGAACTTTCATGCTTAACAGTTACTTCCGCCTTATGGTCAGAAGCAAGTTTTTGCAATTCTGATACTGTAGTATCTGAAGGAAGAATAATACTTGAAAATTTCTCTACTGTTGTAGCAGAAGGAGAAAAGAACTGGATACCTGTTTCTTCTTTACTTGTTTTAGGATTTTTATAAACACCTGAAACTTCGATAACACTGCCATTTGGTTGGTAAGTCAATTCTTTTACATTGTCATCGGTAATTTCTTTTACCAATTCTGTATAATTAATTTGCTCACTTTTCCCTGCAACACTACCTGTACTAAAATACTGGTAACCTGTAACTAGGAGAAAAATAAGTAATAACCATAGAAAAGGATTTTTAATTAAACCATTATTTTGTTTTTTCATTAAAAATTGTTCTTTCTAATTTGAATACACTTCTTCTTTCAATACTCCAACATAAGGAAGGTTACGATAATTTTCTTTGTAATCTAAACCATAACCTACTACAAACTCATTTGGAATAGTAAAGCAGGTATAGTCTGCCTCAATTTCTACAACACGACCCTCTGGTTTATCCAACAAGGTTGCAATGTTAACAGAAGCTGCATCTCTTGCAATAAACATATCTCGCAAATTCTTCAAAGTTTGACCTGTATCAATGATATCTTCTACAAATAGAACATGTCTTCCTTTGATATCTTGAGTCACATCTTGTTTAATATTGATAACACCACTACTTGCTGTTCCACCATGGTAACTAGAAACCATCATGAAGTCCATTTCAATATGTGTGTCGATATGTTTGACCAATTCAGCCATAAAAGGAATAGATCCTTTTAAAATCCCAACTAAAATTGGATTTTTTCCTGCATAGTCCTTAGTTAATTGAGCACCTAATTTTTTAGCAGCTTCTGTAATTTCATCGTGTGAAACGAGGATTTTTTTAATATCGTTTTCTAACATTTTTTTACCTATCTATTTTTTCTATATAAAGTACAGTGTTCATTATATCATTTTTCGTGTTTTTACTCAAATTACTGGTCGCAATTCCCAAAATTGAGACAATTTCACCAAATTGCTCAATAATCAGGACAGAGTTTCGCTTTTCCATAGGAATTTTCAAATCAATAAATAGACGTCTGAGTTTTTTTCTATGCCCATTTTGAATCAAAACATCTCCTGGTTTTCGATGACGAATGTATATGGATGTTTCGCGTGAAACAGGTATTTGTTGAATTGACTCACCTTCTAAAGGAAGTCCAAAGGAAAATAAATATCCTTGATAAGTAACCTGATTTTGATAGTGTAACACAAATTCATCTTCCTTTTCATCAGCCTGCGGACTGATTTTACAAATCTGAAACTTTTGATACTCTTTTATCAATTCATAGCCATTTTTAAGCAGATGACGATACTGGCTTTTAATTTTTAAAATCTGCCGAACTTCTTCAAACTGAGCTTTTGTAAGATTCAAATCTGGAAAACGATTCAGATAAGTTTGAAGTAAAACTCTTTGTGTCGAATCAGAGTAAGACAATAGTTGCTCTAAATTTTCTACATCAATATTCTTTGATAGTTCAGCTATTGCCAAATCATAATCTAAAATTTCATTGCCGAGACTTAAGATTGCATCCCTAAATCGAGGATTTTCTTTTTCCAATTCTGGTAAATAAGAGTTTCGAATACGATTTCGAAAATAATGATTTTCCTGATTTGATATATCTTCAAAATGAAAAATTGATGGAAAGTCTTTTTTATGAAATTGCAAGAAGGGACGAATCATTTCTATATCCCCGACTACTTGCTTCTCCTTAATTCCTGATAGATAGCGCAAGCGAGTGCCTCGAATCAAACGCATCAAAATCGTTTCCACCTGGTCATCAGCATGGTGGGCAGTGACCAAGGCTGTAGCACCTGTCTTTTTCATGACCTCTTGAAAAAAATCATAACGAAAATCTCGAGCACGCGCTTCTGAAAATTCTCCTGAAAAATTGCTGATATAAATAGGAAGCTCTGCTTCAGCAGCTAACTTCCTTAATTCCTTTTCTTCCCAATCTGATTCTACTCTCTGCTTATGATTCACATGAGCTAGAATCAATTCAATTTCTAACTCTTCTTGATACGTAGACAATACCTTAAATAGAAACATAGAATCTAATCCACCAGAAAGAGCTAGCACCACCTTAGTATGTTTTTTAAAATATCCTCTCTTGAGAAAATGATTTAAAAAATCCTGTTCCCTCATTTTAGAACCTCATAAACATCTTTAGCTATCTGAGAAATCGTATCATAATCAGAATTTTTAGTGAAAATAGAAAGAACAAATGGAGAATCTGCATAGACAACACCCGTATCATGCTCAAATTCGTCCGCATCCCCAATTTTATGAGCTACCTTCACAGAAACACCTTTGGCAATTCGCTCATTATCAAAATCTGTTTTTGTTAAAGACTCCAATACAAATCCATTTTGATTATAAATAGCTTCCATGACTTTCCCAGCCATTTTAGAAGAAATCAATTTTTCTTTCGTATCCCAATCATCTCCCATAATAGCAGACATCTTGGACTTAAATGTTGTATCAGATTGATTTGAAATGTAATATCCCAATAGATTATGAGCTACATTGTCCGATTCTTTAGCTACTTTCGTAATTAAATCTTTTAAAGAATACTCTTTATTATCCTCTTTTTTAGGGAGACTACCACTTCCCTCTGGTTTATAAGAACCTGGAAAATCATTAACTGCTGATACGTATTTTACAGTCGTATCTAACTGATATAGACCCTCATTTATTTTTTCTTGCGTATAGTAGAGATAAGGGAGTTTTAAAACACTAGCTGCATACATCTTTTCATCTTGATTGATACCAGCTTCTTTTCCAGTAGTCAATTGCTTAACATAAATAGAGAAAGAATCTTTTTGATATTTTTCAGATAACATTTCTTGGACTTTACTCATCCGATTATCTTCTTCAGAAGTTGACTCTTTATCCACCCATCCGGCCTGATCAATATGTAGAAATTCTTTTCCTTCTACAAACATGGTCTTATCGATTGATACCTGCGAATAAGCTGATAAGAATGATTTCACCTCTTTTAAATCATAAGGACTATTATACAGTTTAAAACCTGATTCTAACCATACTTTTTTTATTGTTGGAGTTACCTCTGACTGATCATATAAAAATCGTTTGTCTGCAGCTATAAATTGATGGTTGGATAACTTAAATACTGGAATTCCTTGTTTATTTAAGCGCCACTCGGTTATTTGAAAACTTGTTTTAGGAGTCAATTTTCCAGATTCTACCACTAAATCTTCATTTGCATAGACAGGAACTTCTCCATAAACCATAGGAGTACTTAGCTTTTCTCTAAAATAAATACCAAAGTCAGATTGTGAAAGGTAATAAATTTCTTTCGAAGTATAGACAACTTCTTTTTCTGTGCTAACGACTTTTGAAATGGTCAAAAAACTCGGTAGCAACAAAATAATTAAGAATTTACGCATTCTTCCTTTCCTTTTCTTCTTGTAAACGCAATAATTGATTTTTATCAGCTAGCTCTTCCAGCTTTTCATCCGATAGACTCAAAAATTGCTCAATTACATCTAATAAATTTTCCATTTTATCACCTTGGAAGCAAGTCAGGAATCGTATAAACAGCTTCCCGATTCTTAGAATAATAATATTTTGCACGCATGTATTTAGCAGCGTAATCTTCATCTTTCAACTTTGTAGCAAAAGCTGTCTCCTTCTCCTTTTCCTCACTCAAGGTTTGATACTGAGTTTGCAAGTCTGACAACTGTTGACGTCTTTGGAGTAATTGGTGATAGCTTTGAGCAAGGTTATAAGTTGGTAAAATGAACAATAAAATCATCAAAATCAGAACCCAACCCATGAAACGATTACGTTTTTGTCGTTCTTTCATCAGATAGCGACGACGTTGGTGCTCATTTTGAATAAAAGAATTATTCAATTGTACGATATTTTTAGACATTTTCTTCTACCCGTGTTTCACTGATGATTTCATACATGCCTGCTGCATCTTCTTTTTTTGTACTATCTTTCATCTCCAGTACTTTGACAAGTAGCAACTTATTGCCAAAACGAATTTCAACTTGATCATTAACTTTCAAATCTGTTGAACTTTTGGCCAAGATTCCATTCACCTTGATTCTACCTTTATCAGCTACTTCCTTTGCGACTGTACGACGCTTGATAATTCTTGATACTTTTAAATATTTGTCTAATCTCATTTTTATTACCTCAAATTATTATTGTACCATTTTTATCCATTTTATAGAAGAAAAATGTTAAAGGGAATTGCTTTCTTTTGACTCTTTTATCTCTAATAAACTTTCTCCAAAAATGAGCAGACTTTCTAAAATTTCATAGTCCTTCTTGTTTCGGACATCAAATACGACTTCCATTAGTCCCTTATTCTCAGCTATGGCTGCTTTTAAATTCGTTGCGGATAAAGATTTAAAATAATCTTGAGCCAAGAACAGTCGCTGAGTAATTTTTTCAAATTGAACTGTAATCTTATTTTCTTTTCTTTCCACACGTTCTACAAAGACCTTATCAAAATATGACTTGACTAGACCAATTTCTAAAAGATAGGCTACAACGTCTGGATACTCTCCAAAACGATCCATCAACTCCTCTTGTAACTCTTCATAATTGACACGGTTGTCAATTTGACGAATTTTCTTGTAAATTTCGATTTTATGTCTTTGATCAGAAATATAAGTATCAGGAAGATAGGCATCAATTTGCAAAATCAATTCGGCATTCCCTTTGGTTCTTGTGTTAGTGTTAGCATTACCGTTTCTTCTAGCAATAGCTTCCTCTAGTAACTGCGAATATAATTCAAAACCAACAGAATCAATGAAACCAGACTGAGACTTTCCTAAAAGATTTCCTGCTCCACGAATCGAAAGATCTCGCATTGCAATCTTAAATCCGGAGCCCAATTCTGTAAATCCTTTAATTGCCTCTAATCTCTTTTCAGAGACCTCACTGATTGATTTTTCTGGACGATACATGAGATAGGCATAAGCAATGCGGTTGCTACGACCAACTCTTCCTCTTAACTGATACAAAGTTGACAAGCCCATATGGTCTGCATTTTCGATAAACAAGGTATTGGCATTTGGAATGTCCACCCCTGTCTCGATAATGGTAGTCGTCACCAAAATATCATACTGACCTTCAATGAAATCCAGTAGAGTATTTTCTAACTGAATCTCACTCATTTGCCCGTGAACATATCCAATCGAAGCCTCTGGAATCAACTCCTGTAATTCTGAAACCTTTTGGTCAATCGTGTCAACTTTGTTGTAAAGATAGTAAACTTGACCTCCACGCTCCATTTCACGCAAGACCGCATCACGAATGACACTATCATTCTTTTCCAAAACATAGGTTTGCACTGGATAACGATTAGTCGGCGGAGTTTCAATAACAGACAAATCTCTGATTCCCAGCATAGACATATGAAGGGTACGAGGAATTGGCGTTGCTGTCAAGGTCAGGACATCCACTTGTTTCTTCAGTTCTTTCAAGGTTTCCTTATGCTTGACACCAAATCGCTGTTCCTCATCTATAATCATCAAGCCCAAATCAGCAAACACAACATCTTTAGACAAAACACGATGGGTTCCAATCAAAATATCAACTTGACCGTTTTTCAATTTTTCAAGTGTTTCAGTCTGCTCTTTTTTACTTCTAAAACGACTTAACACATCAATATTAACTGCAAAATTTTGGAATCGTTCCTTAAAATTCGTATAGTGCTGTTGTGCTAAAACCGTCGTCGGAACTAGAACGACAACCTGTTTGTGATCATTGACTGCCTTAAAGGCTGCACGCATAGCAACTTCAGTCTTTCCAAAACCAACATCCCCAACTAAAAGTCGATCCATTGGCTGAGAATCCTGCATATCTCTCTTGATTTCCTCAACACTACGAAGTTGATCATCCGTTTCAACATAAGGGAAGGCATCATCAAAAGCATGTTGATCTTCATCATCAGATGAGAAAGCAAAACCCTTCAACTGGCTGCGTTCAGAATAGAGTTTGATTAAATCATCAGCTATATCCTCTACCTGATTCTTAACCTTTTGCTTGGCCTTTTTAAAATGACCGTCATTTAATTTATTGAGTTTGGGCGCTTTACCATCACTTGAAACATATTTAGATAGTAGATGAATCTGTTCCACTGGGATGGAGATTTGATCCCCATTTTGATACTGGACACTGACATAATCGCGGTGGATTCCTTTTATTTCAATTGTTTCAATTCCTAGATATTGACCAATTCCATGAATATGGTGAACAACGTAATCTCCTTTTTCAAGTTCATTGTAATCTTTTAATCTCTCTGCGTTTGAAACATGTTGTCTTCGAAAACGACGTTTCAATTTCTTTTGAAAAATCTCATGTTCAGTAATCAATAAAATCTTTTCATCTACAAAATGAAAACCATGTCTGAGATTACCCTCAATTAAGTTTACAGATTCTTTACAGATATTTGACTTATCTCTAGAATCCAATTTAATCTGGTATTCCTCTAAAACATCCTCCAATGTTTTACTTCCCATTGAATTGCTAGACTGCAGAATAATAGTGTAATCCATTTTTTTGTATCGCTCAATTTCTTCTTTTAGAAAAGAAAATTGATTGAAAAACTCCTGCATAGGATATTGATTAAATTGATAAATTTTGTCAAACTTGAGATTTCCTAACCCCTTTTGCAGATTAGAGAAAAAGGTAACCGGACTCTGTTTTTTATAGATCTGCTCTGTATCTGCAAAATACTGCATTTCAGAAACTGCTTTACCATTCTGTAATTCTTCTGTAAAGTATTGCGCTAATTCTCTTTCAAATATTTCATACTGATTCATCAATTTTTGATAATCATCAAAGAATATTGGGGTATCTTTTTCAATATAGTCAAAAACAGTCCATGTCTTGTCATAACACAAAGATAAAAATTTCCGTGAATCAGAATGAATTTGTTTTTGGTGAAAACTTGAAAGAATTTCTTCTAAGTATAATTTTAAAATAGGTGATAAAGTTTTTGAAATCTGTTTTTCTAAAACTGACTGACCTTGTTGATAATCCTTTTCTTTCAAAAGAATATCACTAGCTGGAAATATGGTGAGTTCTGTCTGATTTTTTTTCGATAATTGTGTTTCGACTTCAAATGACCTGATACCATCGACTTCATCACCAAAAAACTCAATTCGGTAAGGTTCTAACTGGGATATTTCAAAAATATCTAAAATATCTCCTCGCATACTAAATTCGCCTTGAGTTTGTACTTGTGTAACTTTTCGATAGCCTATTCCCTTTAACTGATGGATAAGCGCGTGTTGATCATATTCTTCACCAACTGAGATTTTTACAATACTATCTTTAAATACATTGGGAGACGGTAAAATCAATCGACTTGCTGCGATATTACAAACTAAAATCCCTTTCTTAGATGAATCAGTCAAAAAACGCAATGCTTCAACCCGTGAAATGATTTTTTCTTGTGAAGACATCAAAAACTCGACTATAGGGGAGTCATCTACCAAAAATGGATAGACAAGTTCCTCACCCAAGATAGAGATAAGATCACTAACAAGTCCTTCTGCTTCTCCATAAGTTGACGTCAACAACATAATCTTATCTTCTTTTTCTAAACTGCTTGCAATTGCAAAAGCCTTAGTAGACGTTGATAAACCAAGTATTAGTTGTCTTTTCTTATCTGTTAAACTTTGATGCCATTTTTTAATCTGATCATTTTCTGAGAATAAATCTAATAAGGTCACCATTTATCCGTTATACCTCTGCATTGTTTTCTCAAAATTTTTCTCTTGTAAATAGTAGTTTACAGAATCGTCAACTTTGTCAATAGACTGTAAAATACCAATATAATCATCCTTGTCAAACTTACTCAAAACATGGTGAACAACTGACATACCATTTTTAGGTCTTCCGATTCCAATCTTAACACGGTTAAAGACCTGAGTTCCAATATGTTGAATAATAGACTTAATACCATTGTGACCACCTGCAGAGCCCTTTGCTCTTAAACGAATCTTTCCAACTTCCATGTCAAGATCATCGTAAATGATAAGTAAATCTTCAATATCCAAACCATAGTAAGTCAATAAAGCATGAACTGCTTTTCCACTTTCATTCATAAAGGTCGTTGGTTTGACCAGATAAATTTTTTCTCCATTTAGGAAAAAAGATGCTAGGTCAGCTTGAAATATCTTATCGTGTGTAAAAGTGACATTTTGTTTTTTCGCTAGTTGATCAATCAGCATAAAGCCAACGTTGTGTTTGGTTTCAAAATATTTATCTCCTGGATTTCCCAATCCCACAAGTATTTTTGTCATTTATTTTTCCTTTCAAAAGCCAAAAGGGTTGGAATTATTTTCCAACCTAATTGACATTATTTTTAATATTGATTAAACGTTAAAGCGGAATTCCATAATATCGCCATCTTGCACGACATATTCTTTTCCTTCTTCACGCAAGCGTCCAGCTTCTTTTACGGCTTTTTCAGATCCGTATTTCACTAAATCCTCATATGACATGGTTACTGCACGAATAAAGCCTTTTTCAAAGTCTGAGTGGATAATACCAGCTGCTTGTGGAGCCTTCATACCACGTTTGAATGTCCAAGCTCGAACTTCTTTTTCACCAGCTGTGAAGTAAGTTCCCAGTCCAAGCAAGTGGTAAGCTGCACGAGTCAACTTGTCAACGCCTGATTCTGTCAAACCAAGTGCTTCAAGAAACTCTTGCTTGTCTTCTTCGTCTAACTCAGAAATTTCTTCCTCAGCACGCGCAGAAATAACAACTACTTCAGCATTTTCTGTCGCTGCGAATTCACGAATTTGTTTAACATAGTCGATAGAGTCAGGATCTGAAACCACATCCTCGTCCACATTCGCTACATAAAGAACTGGTTTAGTCGTCAACAGGAAGAGACCTTTGACAACTTTTTGTTCTTCATCTGTAAACTCGATTGTACGAGCTGATTTTCCATCTTCAAGGACTGGTTTAATCTTTTGAAGAACATTAAATTCTGCTACAGATTCTTTATCTTTTTGCGTACGTGCCATCTTTTCTACACGCGCATAGCGTTTATTGACTGATTCCAAGTCAGCAAGAATCAATTCTAGGTTAATGGTATCAATATCTGCAAGTGGATCCACAAAGGCATCTTCACGTCCTTGCTCGCGCATGACGTTTTCATCATCAAAAGCACGAACTACGTGAACAATCGCATCTACTTCACGAATATTGGCCAAAAATTTATTCCCTAGTCCTTCTCCTTTTGAAGCTCCTTTTACAATCCCTGCAATATCTGTAAATTCAAATGTTGTTGGAACTGTCTTTTTAGGAGTAATCATTTCAGTTAGTTTTTGTAGGCGTTCATCTGGAACTTCTACCATTCCAACGTTTGGATCAATCGTCGCAAATGGGTAGTTTGCTGCCTCTGCTCCTGCTTTTGTAATTGCATTAAATAGTGTTGATTTACCAACGTTTGGCAAACCAACGATACCTGCTGTTAAAACCATATTTTCTCATTCTCCGTTTTCATTTCAATCCCTAATATTATAACACAAAAAGGGAAAACTTGCTAACCCTCTAACTAAGGGTTTTCAGTCAATAATTTTATTCATTTTTCGATCAAAATCATAGCGTCCCATCATGACAACATGGTCACAATTACTGCATTTGATTTTGATATCTGCCCCTACACGTGTAATTTCCCAACGATTTGCTTTTTTACCAGTTGACTTGATAGTACAAGCATGTGGTTTTTTCATCTCAACAAAATTTCCAACTTGATACATACTACTCTCCTTTTCTTTTTCGATTATATCATAAAAGAGGCGAGCTAGGCTCAACCTCTTTCACTTAATTTGTACGAACTGGTGTAATGAGTTGCATGAAGTCCTCGTCAGTATCTGCTGGTACAAGAGTAAATGGACGAACAGCTGAGATAAAGCTAATAGTCACCTTTTCGCTATTTAAAGCCTTAAGAGAATCAATCAAGTAAGTTGGGTTGAAACTAATGGTCAAATCTTCACCAGTAACCTGGTCAGTATCAATTTCTTCGTTTACTTTACCAACTTCTGGAGAGTGAACATGAGCGCTAACAACCCCATCTTTTATTTCAAGTTTCACAGTACCATTTTGAGTAGCACTTGATAAAAGACGAGCACGTTCCATTGACTGGCGTAAGTTTACAACATCAAAAGTAATTGTAGTGTTAAAGTCTGTTGGAATCAAACGATCTGTATCAGGATAGTTACCTTCTAACAAACGAGTATAGAAGCTAATATTTTCGCTTCTAAAGAGGATTTGGTTATTGGCAAAGAAAATCTCTACAGTTTCAATATCATCTGTAAATACCGCTGAGAATTCGCGTAGAGAACGGCTAGGAATCACGACATCAAAATCATCACTATTTTTTTCAAGAGTCAATTTTTTCTGGCTTAGACGATGAGAGTCTGTTGCAACTGTTTTTAACTCTTTGTGTTGGCTCAATACAAAATGAACACCTGTTAAAATCGGACGACTTTCTTGTGTACTTGCAGCAAATGCTGTTTCATTGATAATTTTCTTGAGTAATTTTGTTTCAAGAACCAAAGGAGTACTTGCTGAAATTTCTTGAATTCGTGGATATTGTTCGCTATCTTTTCCTTTTAGGGTAATTTCTGATTTGCCACTGGTTAAAACAATTTGATTTTGTTCAATTTCTTTAAAATCAAGAGTCACATCAGGTAGACTAGATACCACATTGATGAAGAAAGAAGCTTCAAGAAGGATAGAACCTAAAGAAGTAATTAACAAACCAGCATCTTCATTTTTTTGAGAAATAAAATTTTCAATTGAAATTTGACCATTTGAACCAATTAAAGTAACACCTTCATTGGTTACGTCAATTTTTACGGTTGATAAAATAGGAATGGCATTTTTAGAGCTAATAGCTCTCTTAGTAGTATTTAAGGCTTGTAGAAATAAATTTTTATTAATTGAAAAATGAATCATGGATTCTCCTTTATTTATTTTTAGTATTAGAAGGATAATAGTAATAATAGAGTCTGTGAAATCTGTGGAAAACAGACTTAAAGCAAGTCATATCAAGATTTTTGGATTGTTTAAAAAATGTGGATAAAAAAGATAAAAATGCGAAAGTTATCCACAAGTTATTTTATTTTCTTTTTGATTGATTCAATTTCTAAACGTAAATTATCGTCTTCATCAATCAAAGATTTAATTTTTGCATGGGCATGAATGACTGTTGTATGATCTTTTCCTCCAAATTCCTTCCCAATTTTTGGAAGACTATTATCTGTTAGTTCTCTAGATAAATACATGGCTACTTGACGGGCTAACACAATATTTTGAAGGCGTCTGCTTCCCTTCATTTCTTTGATACTGACACCATAAAAGTTACCAACTTCATTTTGGATTTTGTCAATTGGGATGACGAGCATTTGGCTAACATCTTGTTTGCGAGCTCTAATGGCTTCTGCAGCAATATCAATAGTGATATCCTTGATTTTTTTTACTCTGGCAATTAAAGTGATGTCGTTGATGGCTCCCTCAAGATCTCGAACATTTGAATCAAATTGCCCAGCTAGGTATTCTAGAGTATCACTTTGGAAATTGTAGCCTAAATGTTCCGTTTTACTTTGTAAAATGGCAATACGTGTTTCAAAGTCAGGAGGTGTGATAGTTTGGGTTAACCCCCAACTAAAGCGCGTGACAAGCCTTTCTTCGAGCCCTTCTAAATGTTTTGGACTACGATCACTCGTTAGGACAATCTGTTTTTGCTTGTCATGAAGGGCGTTAAAGGTATTGAAAAATTCTTCCTGAGTTGCGACTTTTTTTCCGCTGAGTGACTGGATATCATCGATTAACAAAAGATCAAGGCTACGGTATGTCTTTTTAAACTTTTCCATTTCCCCTAGTCTTAAGTGATCAAGAAAGTCATTAATAAAACTTTCAGCAGGTATATATTTGACACGTGCATTCGGAATATTTTTTAGAATTTCATTTCCAATAGCGTTTAATAAGTGAGTCTTACCAAGCCCAGGTCCTCCATAGATAAAAAGAGGGTTATAGGTCAGAGCCAAATCTTCAGAGACAGCTAAAGCGGCTGATACAGCCCAAACATTTCCATCCCCTTGGATAAAATTATCAAAGGTATACTTCTCTTTTAATCCAGTATCCGAATAAGGAATAGATGCCAACTTTGGACTATAGTCATAAAGAGTTGAATTGGTAGCTTCTTCAACTTGTGAGATAGTCGTATCTTGAGGTTTAGTGAAAATATAGTGGGGAGTAATCTCAGCATCATAAATTTCAAATCCAGCAACGACAATAATATCTTTTAGTTGTTTTTCCCAGACCATTTCCATTTCAGATCGTGGTAAAAATATAGTAGCAACATTTTCCTCTACCTTGATGAGTTCAGCTTGAATAGCATAGAAATCATACATGGATCGAGTCAGTCTTTCTTGCGCAAATTCTAAGATACGATTCCAAAATTGTTTTTCTTTCAATTCTTTCTCCTCCTTTACTATTTAAAAGTTTAATACTAGACCTATTTTACCATAGAGAGCAAGAATTTTCCACAAGCTGTGAAAAATAATCCACAATGTTACCAAGTTTTATCCACAGGTTGGGGATAAAACCAAAAACTATTGACTTTTTAAGCTTTTTATTGAAAAAAAATAGTGGATAACCTTGTGAGATAAAAAAATAAAAGAACAGCCTTATTTCAGGCTGTTGATAATTCTACTGTATTCTTCTTGATTTGAAAAAGAAATAATGATTTTTCCACTATCTTTTTTAGACAGTTTGATTTCTACATCTAATCCGAGTAGTTTTTTTAATTGTTCTTCCTCATTTTGTATGAAATGATTCGTTTTTTGAAGTTTCTTTTGTTTTTTCTCTGTCAGAAGAGCTTCTAACTTCCTTACAGAAATATCTTCCTCGATGATTCGTTGAAAGAAATAGTCTTGTTGTTCCTTATTCAAACCAACTAGCGAACGTGCATGTGCTTGTGATAGTTTGCCATTTTCTACTTCTGAGAGGATCTGTTCTGGCAAGGAAAGCAAGCGAATGGAGTTGCTGATGTAAGGACGAGACTTGCCCATTTTATCTGCAATTTCAGCATGGGTAAATCCTTTCTCTACGAGAGATTCATAGGCGCGTGCTTCTTCTATTGGATTTAAATTTTCTCTCTGTAAATTTTCAATGATGGACTGAACCATCATCTCTTGGTCTGAAAGCTGCTTAACAACAGCTGGGATAGACGTTAGACCTGCTAAAAGTGAAGCCCGATAGCGTCTCTCTCCTGCAAGGATTTCATAACCAATTACAGGAGATTGACGAACAATAATCGGTTGGATGACCCCATTTTCTTTAATAGACTGTGATAGTTCATGTAATTTTTCTCTATCAAATTCTTTTCGGGGTTGATAGGGATTTTTTTGTATATCTGTGATAGAAATCATTTCAAATTTTTCCATGATTCTACACTAACACATCTTTTCTCTTATGTAAAGCTTTCTTTACATAGATGTCAATTAAGATTCTAAATCACCTGAACTCTTGTCAAGTTTGATAGATGTAGTTTCTTCTTTACCGTTACGATAGTAAGTTATCTTAATGGTGTCTCCGATAGAATGATTGTAAAGAGCACTTTGTAAGTCTGTTGATGAAGCAATCTCTTTGTCATCTACTTTTGTAATAACGTCGTATTTTTCAAGATGGCCATTAGCAGGCATATTGCTCTGCACAGAACGAACAACTACACCAGATGTTACATTACTTGGAATATTCAATCTTCTAATATCACTTGTATTAATATTTGAGAGATTGACCATTTGGATGCCCAAAGCTGGACGCGTCACTTTTCCGTTCTTTTCTAATTGTTCAATAATATTGATAGCATCATTTGCAGGGATTGCAAAACCAAGACCTTCTACAGAGGTTCCTCCATTTGTGGCAATTTTACTTGAGGTAATTCCGATAACCTGTCCTTGAATATTGATAAGTGGGCCACCAGAGTTACCTGGGTTAATAGCAGTATCAGTTTGGATGGCTTTTGTAGAAATGGCTTGTCCATCTTCAGATTTTAAAGATACATTTCGATTAAGACTAGATACGATACCTTGAGTAACAGTATTTGCATATTCAGAACCTAACGGGCTACCGATGGCAATAGCAGTTTCTCCTACGGTTAACTTGCTAGAATCACCAAACTCAGCTACTGTTGTCACTTTTTCTGAAGAGATTTTGATGACAGCAATATCAGAGAAAGTGTCAGCTCCGACAATTTCTCCAGGTACTTTAGTTCCATCTGACAAACGAATATCTACTTTGCTGGCACCATTTATAACGTGATTGTTGGTGACAATGTAAGCTTCTTTGTCATTCTTTTTATAAATAACTCCAGATCCTTCACTAGAGATTTGTTGAGAATCTGTATCAGTATCATCATTACCAAATACGCTATTTTGTCTGTTTGCTGAATAAGTAATAACAGAAACAACGGCATCTTTTACTTTATTAACAGCCTGAGTTGTTGAATTTTCGTTCTTATAGGCAGTCTGTGTAATAGTACTATTGTTGTTAGAGGTACTTACAGTACTTTTTTGAGTTAGTTGAGCTATTGAAAAACCACCCAAGGATCCACTAAAAAAGCTAATGACGATAACGACTAATAATTGAAACCCTTTTTTGTAAAATGTTTTTAGATGTTTCATATTTGCCTCCATTTATTTGAAATTACTGAAAGTATAAACTGACTAGCTTAATTATAACTTAAACACAAAAGTTTTTCACAGATTGTGGATAACTTTCAAAAATCTGTGATTTTCTCGGCTAAAATTAACCTTTTATTTTGTGAATAAGATGTGAAAAAATAGAGAATATGTTAGAATAGAGTCATGAAAATTAAAGTTGTAACAGTTGGGAAACTGAAAGAAAAGTATTTAAAAGATGGTATCGCAGAATATTCAAAACGAATTTCTCGATTTGCTAAGCTTGAAATGATTGAGTTAGCAGATGAAAAAACACCAGATAGGGCCAGTGAATCAGAAAATCAAAAGATTTTAGAAATAGAAGGTCAGAGAATTTTATCAAAAGTTGGTGACCGTGATTTCGTTATTGTCTTGGCTATAGAAGGGAAAACTTTCTCCTCGGAAGAATTTAGTAAGCAGTTAGAAGAAGCTTCTATAAAAGGATTTTCTACTCTTACTTTTATTATTGGGGGAAGTTTAGGATTGTCATCATCTGTAAAAAAGAGAGCTAATCTTTCTGTCAGTTTTGGTCGTCTAACTTTGCCCCATCAGTTAATGAGACTAGTCCTTGTTGAACAAATCTATCGCGCTTTTACGATTCAGCAGGGATCCCCCTATCATAAATAGAAAATTGACTTTTAATTGAATTTTTGGTAGAATGATTGTGTTAGGTCTCATAGCTCAGCTGGATAGAGCATTCGCCTTCTAAGCGAACGGTCGCAGGTTCGAATCCTGCTGGGATCAATATAGTAGCAAAGCTGGGAATTTTCCCGGCTTTTTTCTTAAAAAAAGTACACTTGGGGAGAAAAAAATGACAGTTGAGAGAATTTTATCTAAAATGAAATTCCATTTTGTATAATGGTTTTTGTAAGTTAGCTTACAAGAAAAAAACATTTTAGGAGATTTTATTATGAAAAACACAGTTAAATTGGAACAGTTTGTAGCCTTGAAGGAAAAAGACTTGCAAAAGATTCAAGGTGGGGAGATGAGGAAACTAGATGATGCTTTGTTTAATTTGTTTAATTTCTTTAGAAGAAGATAAAGGAGTGGCAGAATGGATTTTTTCTTAGTAGTAGATTTTATATTATATTTTTTAATTATTAGTCACAGTTACCATTTAATTTGTAAAGGTCAAATAAAATCAAAGGAATTATACATTTTTGGTGCTTATACACTACTATTACAAATAGTCCTTGGTCTTCCTTTTTATTTTCTATCTTTAGATGGGTTAGGGATTGCAACATTTTTATTTCCTTTGGGCCTATATTCCTATTTTCGATGGATTAAACAGTATGAGAGGGATAGAGGACTATTCCTAAGTTTACTACTATCTCTTTTATATGAGAGTCCTCACACCTTTCTGTCCGTAACTTTTTCCTCTATAACAGGAGACAATTTTGTTTTACAATATTATGGGTTATTCTTTTTCGTTGTAACGGTGTTGACTTATGTCGTTATCGTAACAATCATTCATTATTTCCATTTGGAACTAGCCTATTTTGACAAGGACTACCTTTATCCCTTCTTGAAAAAAGTATTTTTTGCTTTACTACTGCTCCATACTGCATCTTTCGTTTCAGATATGGTAAGTACGATTAAACATTTGAATAGTTTTGGAAGTATTTTATCATCTATTGTCTTTATTTCTCTCCTTTTGACCTTCTTTGCAATGAATTCGCATAAAGAACAAATAGAAAAAGAGATTGCTTTGAAGCAGAAGAAATTTGAACAGAAACATTTACAAAACTACACAGATGAAATTGTCGGTCTGTATAATGAAATTCGTGGTTTTCGACATGACTATGCTGGGATGCTTGTCAGTATGCAGATGGCAATTGACAGTGGTGATTTACAGGAAATTGACAGAGTTTACAATGAAGTTTTGGTCAAAGCAAATCATAAACTGCGTTCAGATAAGTACACTTACTTTGATTTGAACAATATAGAAGATTCAGCTTTACGAAGCTTGGTTGCACAGTCAATTGTCTATGCTCGAAATAATGGTGTAGAGTTTACACTGGAAGTAAAAGATACGATTACCAAGCTCCCAATTGAACTATTGGATTTGGTTCGTATCATGAGCGTTTTATTGAACAATGCTGTCGAAGGATCGGCTGATAGCTATAAAAAGCAGATGGAAGTAGCAGTTATTAAGATGGAAACTGAAACAGTTATTGTGATTCAGAATTCATGTAAAATGACGATGACTCCTTCAGGAGATCTATTTGCTTTAGGATTCTCCACTAAGGGAAGAAATCGCGGAGTAGGATTAAATAATGTGAAAGAACTACTAGATAAGTACAACAATATTATTTTAGAAACAGAGATGGAAGGAAGTACATTTAGACAAATTATTAGATTTAAGAGGGAATTTGAATGAAAGTTTTAATTTTAGAGGATGTTATTGAACATCAAGTGAGACTAGAAAGAATATTGGATGAAATTTCGAAAGAATCGAATATTCCAATATCATACAAGACAACGGGAAAAGTCCGTGAATTTGAAGAATACATTGAAAATGATGAAGTAAATCAGCTTTATTTCCTAGATATTGATATTCATGGAATTGAGAAAAAAGGATTTGAGGTTGCTCAGCTCATTCGTCATTACAATCCTTACGCTATTATCGTCTTTATCACCAGTCGATCAGAGTTTGCGACTCTAACCTATAAATACCAGGTATCAGCCCTAGATTTTGTTGATAAGGATATCAATGATGAGATGTTTAAGAAGAGAATTGAGCAAAATATATTCTACACGAAGAGTATGTTACTTGAAAATGAAGATGTTGTAGATTATTTTGATTACAATTACAAGGGAAATGATTTAAAAATTCCTTACCATGATATTTTGTATATTGAAACGACAGGTGTCTCTCATAAATTACGCATTATTGGTAAGAATTTTGCAAAAGAGTTCTATGGAACAATGACAGATATTCAGGAAAAGGACAAACATACTCAGCGATTTTATTCTCCTCATAAGTCATTTTTGGTAAATATAGGCAATATCAGAGAAATTGATCGAAAAAATCTGGAAATTGTTTTCTATGAAGACCATCGTTGTCCTATTTCAAGGTTAAAAATTAGAAAATTAAAAGATATTCTAGAGAAAAAATCTAAAAAGTGATTGACAATTAGTAAGAAATTGATATAATGGTTATATCTGCTACAGATAGAAGGTCCGTTGGTCAAGGGGTTAAGACACCGCCTTTTCACGGCGGTAACACGGGTTCGAATCCCGTACGGACTATTTTATCCGCCATAGCTCAGTTGGTAGTAGCGCATGACTGTTAATCATGATGTCGTAGGTTCGAGTCCTACTGGCGGAGTATAGATAAAAGGGAACATAGTGTTGTTCCCTTTTTTGTATCAATTTGTATCACCAAGCATCTTCATAAGGAAGTCTGTTATTTCTTGAGGACTTTCTTTTTTTCCATGTGCAATCCAAGTTTGGCAGACACCAAAAAGTGCGTGAGTTAGATAGATGCTACTATATTCTAATTCAGTGGTATTGAGATTCAGTTGCATAAAGCGTTTTTGTAAATCTGTGCTGAGCATGATATGAAGTTTATTTCTTAAGAAATTTTGGATTTCTTTGGTACCATTTTCAGAAAGCAGAGCAGCCAGAAGTGGTTCTGACTCTAGATATTCAAATACTTCTAAAATAGCATCTCTTTTGTGCTGAGCATGTTTTTGAAAAATATATTCAAATGTATGAAATAGCTTGCTTTGATAGTGCTCAATCATATCATACTTATCCTTATAGTGAGTATAGAAGCTGGAACGACTAATTCCGGCTTTTTCTGCTAACTTGACAGTAGAAATTTGATCAAATGGCTGTTCCATCAGTAGTTGTACCATAGCATTTTCAATAGTTTGCTTTGTTTTTAAGCGTTTGTTACTTTCTTGCATACTTCCTCCTTGTAAACAAATTAGACTATATGTCTAAAAATAGATTTTTTATCTTGTAATTTAGATTTTTTAATGTATAATCTATTATATCAAAATTTTAGACAATATGTTTAAAAAAGGAGAAACTATGTTTAAAGAATGGAAAGCAATTTTTAAAAAACCAACCTTTATTATTGTCATGATAGGAATTTCTCTTGTTCCAGCTCTGTACAATGTCATATTTTTGTCCTCAATGTGGGATCCATATGGGCAATTGTCTGATTTACCTGTGGCAGTTGTCAATAATGATAAAGAGGCTTCCTATAATGGTAATAGCATGTCTATAGGAAAAGACATGGTGTCCAATTTAAAAGAAAATAAAACTTTGGATTTTCATTTTGTAGATGAAGAAGAAGGTAAGAAGGGCTTAGAAAATGGTGATTACTATATGGTAGTGACTTTACCAAGTGATTTATCTGAAAAAGCAGCTTCTATTTTAACGGATCATCCAGAGCAAATGCAAATCGATTATCAGACTTCAAGTGGTCATAGTTTTATTGCTAGCAAGATGAGCGATTCTGCTATGACACAATTAAAGCAGAATGTTTCTACTAATGTAACCAAGACCTATACCAAAGCTTTATTTAACAAAATGATTGATTTAAAGGATGGTATGAATCAAGCAGCTTCAGGCAGTGAAAAATTAACTGATGGAGCGAATCAGTTAGTGGCAGGAAGTCAAACATTAACAACTAACCTAAACTCTTTAGCAGATTCAAGTTTAACATTTTCAAATGGAACGGAGCAGTTTACTAAAGGATTATCCTCATATGTCTCTGGTGTTGAACAACTTCATCTTGGCTTAGGGAATTTTAATAGTGGTTTAGTTACATATACTGGTGCAGTGAGTCAGTTATCTAGTCAATCAGCTACCCTTCAAATGGGTGTGGAGCAATTAAGTGAAGGGATTCAACAACTTTCTAGTAAGTTAGATGCTTCGTCTGGGCAAAAAGATCAAATTAATCAATTATCTTCTGGTCTGAATCAGTTAAATCAAGTTATTCAAAATATTGATGTTGGAGATACAAAACAGTTAGATTCTGTTTTATCAAGTATAGTATCTCTTTCTAATCAAATGCTAGTAAGTGCTCAGTCTGAAAAAGCAACTACATTAGCCAATATTCAATCAACAGCAGCTTATCAATCCTTGACAAGTGAGCAACAAGCTGAGATAAGTGCTTCTGTATCTCAAAATTCGACTGATAGTATTCAATCGGCTCAGTCAATTATAGCTTTAGTACAAGGTTTACAGGGAAGTTTAGAAAACTTACAAAATCAATCTTCTAATCTTTCGACGTTAAAAAATCAAGCTAATCAAGTATTACCGCGTGCTTCTACTTCTTTGACAGGATTGTCAAGTGGATTAACAGAGATACAAGGAGCTGTTACTAGTAAATTAGTTCCTGCCAGTCAGTCAATTGCATCAGGTGTAAACGCATATACTACAGGTGTTGATAAAGTTTCTCAGGGCGCAAGTCAACTAAGTGAAAAGAATTCCACCTTGACAGGTAGTTTGGATCAACTAGTTTCAGGCTCAACTACCTTGACACAAAAATCTTCTAACTTGACAGCAGGAGTTGGTCAATTAGTTGAAAAAACTCCAGAATTAGTGTCTGGTATTGAAAAATTATCAACTGGCTCTAACCAATTGAATCAAAATAGCCAAGAATTAATAGCAGGAGTTGATAAATTGCAGTTAGGATCGGGCCAATTAGCTGATAAATCCAGTCAGTTACTTTCAGGTGCTTCTCAATTAGAGAATGGAGCTAATAAATTGGCAGATGGAGCTGGGAAACTAGCAGAAGGTGGAACAAAGTTAACTTCCGGATTGGAAGGTCTACAGACAGGACTTGCTTCTTTAGGACAAGGATTGAGTAATGCTAGTGATCAACTCAAATCAGCATCTACGGAATCTAAAAATGCAGAGATTTTATCAAATCCTCTCAGTCTTTCTAAAACAGACAATGATCAAGTTCCTGTAAATGGAGTTGCAATGGCTCCTTATATGATATCAGTTGCTCTTTTTGTTGTAGCAATATCAACGAATATGATCTTTGCGAAGCTGCCTTCAGGACGTCATCCAGAGAGCCGTTGGGCTTGGTTGAAATCTAGAGCTGAAATAAATGGTATTATAGCTATTTTAGCAGGGATTTTGGTATATGGAGGAGTTCATCTTATTGGTCTAACTGCTAATCATGAAATGAGAACATTTATTCTCATCATCTTAACAAGTTTAGTATTCATGTCTATGGTGACTGCTTTAACAACGTGGAATAGCCGTATAGGAGCTTTCTTCTCTCTTATCTTGCTTTTATTACAGTTGGCATCAAGTGCCGGTACTTATCCACTTGCTTTGACAAATGATTTCTTTAGAGCTATTAATCCTTGGTTACCAATGAGTTATTCAGTTTCGGGATTACGACAAACAATCTCTATGACAGGAAATATTCATCATCAAGTCATTTTCCTTGCTGTGATACTAGCTCTATTTATTGGTTTAGGTATGCTAGCCCATCAATCTAAGAAAATGGAAGAAGATTAAAAAAATCGACCGCTTAACTGGTCGATTTTTTATGTCTTAGATGACTTTCGTTTGTGATTATAGATTCCAAATAGTAAGAGAGAAGTAAAGGAACAGATTGCTCCAACAACAAACCCATTAGGAATAAAGGAAAGTGTAATAGTTCCTTTTCCCTTAGGAACGTCAACTTTCATAAAACCAGTTTGAGCTTGTTTAATTTCTATTTTCTTACCATCTTGGTAGGCAGACCAGCCTTTGTCATAAGGAATGGTGAAGAAAATGGACGTATCTTGTTTAACATTATATCTAGCAAAGACCTTGTTTTTAGAAGTTGATACTGTTACAGGTTGCTCTTTAATTTTTTGAATGGCCTCAGTTAAAGTTTGGGGATCTAAACGATAGAAGGTAGGAGGTTCAAATGATACTTGTGAATTTCCAGGGAAACTAACATGAATATTGAAAGTTTTTTTCTCTTTTGTATAGCCTAGATTAAAGAAGGAGAAGGCATTATCAGTTGTAAAAGTTTTCTTCTCCCCATTGACAAGAATGTCAACCTTTTTTTGTTTATCATTAGAAAAGTGAAGGTTTGTGAACGAAAGATAAACCTGGCTGTTTTCTGGTATTTCAATTTGATACTGGATTGCTGCATCCTCATTTGAAGAACTTGTAAGACTAATCAAATCATTAGTATTTTCTATTTTGTCATGAGGGATTGGAGAAAAATAATCAAAATTGACGTTAGCAAGTTGATTTAAAAACGAGGCCTGATTATCCAAGGTATGTTCATTGAACTTGACATCATTGTAAACAGATTGACTAGCAAAGGCAATCGGAAGAGAGAATTGATTTTCATATAGGGCAAGATTATCTTTTTGATATACAACTTGGAAACCATACTTATCAATAGGGTTTTCTGAGATATTGTACTGAATTCCAAATAAACTATCAGCTAAAATGCTATTATTGGCATAACGGAGATTGAGATTGGTCCCAGAGGATTTAAACCCAAGTTTATCTAAAGTAGAGCTTGCTGAACGATTTCGAACAGAAGAAAATTGAGAGATTCCATTGTAATTGAATTTCATACTGTCATTTCCTGTTTGAGTTTCTAGTTTTTCAGTACGAGTAAATTGATTTCTAATATATGTTGAGAAAGAGTCCATAGCTGGGATATCTCGATTATAAGCACTTCGAGAAGCAAATCCCCATTCCTTAGCAATTCCGTCCATTTGAGATGAGGCATTTAAACTCATTTCAACCATTATAAATAAAGAGATTAGAATGGCAAATAGATTTACAGTGATAAACTTTTTAATAACTGCAAGGAGTAAAAGCGAATAGACAACCAAAAATTCAAGAGTCAGTAGAATATTCAAATCTGTTAAAAAAGAATAATGCGATTTGAGATAGATGGTAGCTAAAAATCCTGTTACTGCAAGAAAAAGCGAAGATAAAAAATTCCATACTTTAAGTTCTTTCAGACGATTTAAGACTTCTGCTGCTGTGTAAATTAACAAGGTAGAAAAAATCCAAGCATAGCGATGTAAAAACATATTTGGAGTATGCATGCCTTGCCAAAATAAATCAAGCACTTCTATATAAAAGCTTGCAATTAGAAATGTAAAGAAAATTGCATAGATAAGTTTCACGTGAAACTTAATAGATTTCAGTGTAAAAAATAAAATGGTCAAAATAAAGGGAAGTAGTCCGACAAAAATCATTGGAATAGCCCCATACTTTGTTGTATCAAAGGAACCAATGAATTGCTTAGCAAAGAGATCAAGATACCAGCTACTTTCAGTTTGAAACTTTGTAACTTCAGTTAATTTTTCTCCATGTGTCTGTAAATCAAATAGAGTAGGAAGAGTCAGAATCAAACTAGCCATACCAGCTAAAAAGGATGTGACTATGAAATCAAGAACCGATGATTTTCGAGTCTTAAAGTCCCAAGAAATTTGGCAGAGATACCAGAAAATAAGAAACAATGCTGTCATATAGCCAAAATAATAATTTTGAATAAACAAAATTGACAGACTTGTAAAGTACAATAGGAATTTCTTTTCAGTGATAAGCAGGTATAAACCAGTTATAATTAAAGGAATTAAGATAAAAACATCTAGCCAAGTTTTTATCTCTAGTTGACTGACAGAGAAACTCATCAGAGCATAGGAAGTAGATAAAGTTAGTTTTAAAGGCTTAGGAATCGATTGAAATAATTTATTTAAACTAAAATAGGTTGACAGTCCAATCAATCCAAATTTTAAGAGAGTTGTCAGATAGACAGCATCTGGCATATTCGACAGATTAAAAAAGTAAACTAGAGGTGAAAGGAAACTTCCCAAGTAATAACTAGATAGGGCATAGAAATTTAATCCGAGGCCACTTGTAAAGGTGTAAAACAGACTACCATTTCCATGTAGGATATTTCGTAAAGCTACATCAAAAATAACGTATTGATGAAACCCATCTCCTAATAGTGGAGATGTATCGCTATTCCAGTAGATACCTTGAGATAGATATACTCCTATCATAATGACTACGGGAATGATGAAAGAAACAAAATAGGTCCAATATGTTTTAAAAAATAATTTCATGTTACCTCATAAAATGTTAGAAAACCCAGCTGGTTAACCCAACTGAGTTTTGAAGTTTTATTTAGTCTTTCCAAAGTTCTTTAACTTTTGCTTGTACTTCTGCATTTTCTAGGAATTCATCATAGGTTTCATCGATACGATCGATGACGCCATTTTTAGACAAGACAATGATATGGTTGGCCAAAGTTTGAATAAACTCGTGGTCATGACTGGCAAAGATGATTGATTCTTTAAAGTTTTTCAATCCGTCATTCAAGCTTGAGATAGATTCTAAGTCCAAGTGATTGGTTGGATCATCGAGGACAAGGACATTTGATTTCAAGAGCATGAGTTTTGAAAGCATGACACGAACTTTTTCTCCTCCTGATAATACGTTTACAGGTTTGTTAACCTCGTCTCCAGAGAAGAGCATACGGCCAAGGAAACCGCGTAGGAAAGTATTGTCATCTTCTTCTTTACTTGCGAATTGACGCAACCAGTCAAGAATTGATTCTCCCCCTGCGAAATCAGCTGAGTTATCTTTTGGCAGGTAAGATTGACTAGTTGTAACTCCCCACTTGACAGTTCCTTCATAGTCAATATCTCCCATGATTGCACGAATCAAGGCAGTTGTTTGGATATCGTTTTGTCCGATAAGAGCTGTCTTATCACCTGGACGCAAGATAAAGCTAATGTTATCTAAAATAGTCTCACCATCAATCTTTACAGTTAGATTTTCTACTGTCAAGAGATCATTACCAATCTCACGTTCAGCTTTAAAGTTGATAAATGGATATTTACGACTAGATGGCACAATTTCTTCTAGCTCAATCTTATCAAGCATTTTCTTACGCGATGTTGCTTGTCTTGATTTAGAAGCATTGGCAGAGAAACGAGCAACGAATTCTTGCAATTGCTTAATTTTTTCTTCTGCTTTAGCATTACGGTCTGCTAGCAATTTAGCAGCGAGTTCAGAAGATTCCTTCCAGAAGTCGTAGTTTCCGACATAGAGTTTGATTTTTCCAAAGTCAAGGTCGGCCATGTGAGTACATACTTTGTTTAAGAAGTGACGGTCGTGGGATACTACGATAACGGTGTTATCAAAGTCAATCAAGAAGTCTTCTAACCAAGTAATCGATTGGATGTCCAAACCGTTGGTAGGCTCGTCCAAAAGAAGAACATCTGGTTTACCAAAAAGTGCTTTGGCGAGGAGAACCTTTACTTTCTCACCGTTGGCCAATTCGCTCATGTTTTGATAGTGCAATTCTTCTGAAATGTTTAGGTTTTGAAGTAGTTGAGAGGCTTCACTTTCTGCTTCCCAGCCCCCAAGCTCGGCAAATTCTCCCTCGAGTTCGGCAGCACGCACTCCATCCTCATCTGAGAAATCTTCCTTCATGTAGATAGCATCTCTCTCTTTCATAATGCTATAAAGTTTTTCATTTCCCATGATAACGACATCAATGGCACGTTCATCTTCATAGTCAAAGTGATTTTGACGAAGAACAGAGAGACGTTCATCTGGACCAAGAGAGATGTGACCAGTAGTAGGTTCGATATCTCCAGCTAAAATTTTTAAAAAGGTTGATTTTCCGGCACCATTAGCACCGATTAATCCATAAGTATTTCCTTCTGTAAATTTGATATTGACATCATCAAAAAGTTTGCGATCACTAAAACGTAGTGAAACATCAGATACTGTAAGCAATATTTTTCTCCTATATGTGTAATATATTTATTCTACTAGAAAATACGGAAATATTCAAATTTTTATCTGTCAATTTTATGTAAATTATATTTACAGTATACTTTACACAAATCCGTAAATAGCAAGGTTGATTTATTTTGATAAATTGCGGTTATTTCATTAAAAAAATGCTATAATTGAAGGGACCATATCGAAGGAGAACAAAATGACTAAACCCATTATTTTAACAGGAGACCGTCCAACAGGAAAATTGCATATTGGACATTATGTTGGAAGTCTCAAAAATCGAGTATTATTACAGGAAGAGGATAAGTATGATATGTTTGTGTTCTTGGCTGACCAACAAGCCTTGACAGATCATGCAAAAGATCCTCAAACCATTGTAGAGTCTATCGGAAATGTGGCTTTGGATTACCTTGCAGTTGGATTGGATCCAAGTAAATCAACAATCTTTATTCAAAGCCAGATTCCAGAGTTGGCTGAGTTGTCTATGTATTATATGAATCTAGTTTCATTAGCTCGTTTGGAACGAAATCCGACAGTAAAAACAGAGATTGCTCAGAAAGGCTTTGGAGAAAGTATTCCGACAGGATTCTTGGTCTATCCAATTGCTCAAGCAGCTGACATCACAGCTTTCAAGGCTAATTATGTTCCTGTTGGAACAGATCAGAAACCAATGATTGAGCAAACTCGTGAAATTGTTCGTTCGTTTAACAATGCATATAACTGTGATGTCTTGGTAGAGCCAGAAGGTATTTATCCAGAAAATGAGAGAGCAGGGCGTTTGCCTGGTTTAGATGGAAATGCTAAAATGTCTAAATCACTCAATAACGGTATTTATTTAGCTGATGATGCGGATACTTTGCGTAAAAAAGTAATGAGTATGTATACAGATCCAGATCATATTCGAGTGGAAGATCCAGGTAAGATTGAAGGAAATATGGTTTTCCATTATCTAGATGTTTTTGGTCGTCCAGAAGATGCTCAAGAAATCGCTGATATGAAAGAACATTATCAACGAGGTGGTCTTGGTGATGTGAAGACCAAGCGTTATCTACTTGAAATATTAGAGCGTGAACTTGGTCCTATTCGTGAGCGCCGTATCGAATTTGCTAAGGATATGGGAGAAGTTTATAATATGCTTCAAAAAGGTAGTGAAAGAGCGCGTGAAGTTGCGGGTCAAACTCTATCTGAGGTTAAAGGGGCAATGGGACTTCATTACTTTAACTAAGTTTATTTTAAAAGGAACTATCATTTCTATCAGGAAGAAAAGATAGTTTTTTATTTAACCCTGTATCATTTGACAAATTTTTATAGAATGGTATGATAGATACAATATAAAAAGAGTCAAGCTCAAAAAGAAAGAAAAGAGGAAACTTCGAATGTCTAATTGGGACACTAAATTTTTGAAAAAAGGTTTTACCTTTGATGATGTATTGCTTATTCCAGCTGAAAGTCATGTGTTGCCTAACGATGCAGATTTAACAACTAAACTGGCAGATAATCTGACTTTAAATATCCCAATTATTACCGCTGCCATGGACACAGTTACAGAGAGTCAAATGGCCATTGCTATTGCTCGTGCAGGTGGTCTCGGAGTTATCCATAAAAACATGTCAATTGCTCAACAAGCAGAAGAGGTTCGTAAGGTAAAACGTTCTGAAAATGGAGTTATTATTGATCCGTTCTTCTTGACGCCTGAACATACAATTGCTGAAGCAGATGAGCTTATGGGTCGTTACCGCATCAGTGGTGTTCCAGTTGTTGAAACACTTGAAAATCGTAAATTGGTTGGTATTTTGACAAACCGAGATCTTCGTTTTATTTCAGACTATAACCAACCAATCTCAAATCATATGACCAGTGAAAATCTTGTTACTGCTCCTGTGGGTACAGATCTTGCAACGGCTGAAAGCATTCTTCAAGAACACCGTATTGAAAAACTTCCGTTGGTAGATGAAGAAGGCCGTCTTTCTGGTTTGATTACTATTAAAGATATTGAAAAAGTTATTGAGTTTCCAAATGCGGCTAAAGATGAGTTTGGTCGTCTTCTGGTTGCTGGTGCAGTAGGTGTTACTTCAGATACATTTGAACGTGCAGAGGCTCTTTTTGATGCAGGAGCAGATGCAATTGTTATCGATACTGCGCATGGTCATTCAGCAGGTGTCTTGCGTAAAATTGCTGAGATTCGTGCTCATTTCCCAGATCGTACTTTGATTGCTGGAAATATTGCTACTGCTGAAGGTGCACGTGCTCTTTATGAAGCAGGTGTAGACGTTGTCAAGGTTGGTATTGGGCCAGGTTCAATCTGTACAACTCGTGTGATTGCAGGTGTTGGTGTTCCGCAAGTAACAGCTATCTACGATGCTGCAGCTGTTGCGCGTGAATATGGTAAAACGATCATTGCTGACGGTGGAATCAAGTATTCTGGAGATATTGTAAAAGCCCTTGCTGCAGGTGGAAATGCTGTTATGCTTGGATCTATGTTTGCTGGAACTGATGAAGCTCCAGGAGAAACTGAAATCTTCCAAGGACGTAAATTTAAGACATACCGTGGTATGGGTTCAATCGCTGCAATGAAGAAAGGTTCAAGCGACCGTTACTTCCAAGGCTCTGTCAATGAAGCAAACAAACTTGTTCCAGAAGGAATTGAGGGTCGTGTTGCTTATAAAGGAGCGGCAGCTGATATTGTCTTCCAAATGATTGGAGGTATTCGCTCTGGTATGGGTTACTGTGGTGCAGCTAACCTTAAAGAACTACACGATAATGCTCAATTTATTGAAATGTCTGGTGCTGGTTTGAAAGAAAGCCACCCTCACGATGTACAAATTACGAATGAGGCACCAAATTATTCTATGTAAAAAACAATGAAAAGAACTCCCGTGGGAACAGGAGTTCTTTTACAATGTTGTCAATTTTTGTTTACAACAACTTGACCACCCTGAATAGTGAAGATACTTAGATTTTCTGGCAGATTTTGAAGATGGTCTAAGCTTGTTGTTGTGATAAAGGTTTGGATTGAATGAGAAATCGTTTCTAATAATTTTAGTTGTCTAGTGTTGTCAAGTTCACTCATAACATCGTCAAGCAATAATATCGGAGATTCTGTAGTAATGCTTTCCATTAACTCAATTTCTGCTAATTTTATTGAGAGGACGAGACTACGATGTTGGCCTTGACTTCCGAAACTAGCATCCATCCCATTTATATAAAAAGAAATGTCATCTCGATGAGGACCGACACCAGTATTCTTTTTAAATAAATCTCTGGACCTACTTTTTTCTAAAGCAATTTTGAAAGATTCTGATAAGTCTTCTTTGTCAGTTATCTTGACAGAAGATTGATAGGATATTGACAACTCTTCAATCTGATTAGAGAGTTCAAAATGTTTCTTACGACCAAATGCTTCTAGTTTTTTTATGAAATCTAAGCGGTGATTCATTACACGACATCCATAATCAACTAGCTGTTCATCTAACACTGAAAGGAATGTTTCATCTATTTTTTGAGTTGATTTTAGGTAAGTGTTTCTTTGCTTTAGGATGTGGTTATAATTGGTTAAGTCAGATAAATAAATTGGCTTGATTTGTCCAAGTTCCATATCAATGAATTTTCGTCGAACCGAAGGTGCTCCTTTAATTAGTTGTAGATCTTCAGGAGCAAATAAGACAACATTCATGTGTCCTACATAATCTGAAAGGCGTGCCTGTTTTAAGTGATTAACTTTTGTTACACGGCCTTTTTGTGTTAGTTTGATTTCGAGAGGAACGGATCCCGTTTTTTTCTGAACAAGACCTGAAAGATGAAGTTGTTCCTCATCAAAATGAATGAGATTTTTATCTGTTCGAGTTCGATGACTACGGGTTAAGGATAAAAAATAGATAGCCTCTAACATATTTGTTTTACCTTGAGCATTACGTCCTAAAAAGACATTCAATTTAGGATTAAAGTCTATTTTCGTCTCTTTATAATTACGAAAAGTTTTGAGAGATATGTGTTGTAGCCACATGATTATCTACCAGGGAATCGTGGAGCTTGTTTGCTTTTTGGTGATGAAGTAGGTTTAGAGTTGTCTTTTTTTACTCCCTTATTCATCTCTTTAACAAGCTTAGCAATTCGCTCTTTTTCAACTTTATCAGCTTGGTATTCCTCTTGCTCCTCAGAAGTAGGTTGTGTCAACAAGATGTCAATATTCATGTCAGGGATGTCAACTTTATCACCAATACGAAGTTTTTTACCACGACGATTCTCTAATTCCCCATTAAAGTAAACAGAATGTTCAGAGAGAAATGATTTGATAGCTCCTCCGCTATGTGTAATTCCAAGTTCTTTGAATAGTGCTTGGAGGGTAATAAATTCTTCAAATAATTTGTATTCCATAATTCACCTCAATCTTTGGTATTATACCATATTTTCCTAAAAATAGTGAGAGAAATTGGGAAAAATGTAAGCGATTTTTATTTCAAAAGTGTTACAGGGAACAAGAAAATTTCAGGTTTTCGTGATATAATAGAAGTCTGTATATAAGGAGGTAAATCATGGAGTTAGTGCATGGAATTTCAACACATTTTATCCAATCAAAAAAGTTTAAAACGAACAAAATCACCGTGCGTTTTACCGCTCCATTATCCCTTGATACGATTGCAGGTCGCATGTTGAGTGCGAGTATGCTAGAGACTGCTAATCAGGTGTATCCCACTTCTCAAAATTTGAGAAGACACTTGGCCAGTCTATACGGTACAGATATGTCAACTAATTGTTTCAGAAGAGGGCAAAGTCACATTGTAGAATTGACATTTACCTATGTTCGTGATGAGTTTTTAAGTAGGAAAAATGTTCTAACTTCACAGGTTTTGGAACTTGTAAAAGAAACTCTTTTTTCACCTGTAGTAGTTGATAATGGGTTTGAATCGGCCTTATTTGAAATTGAGAAAAAACAATTGCTAGCAAGTTTAGCAGCTGATATGGATGATTCTTTTTATTTTTCACATAAAGAATTAGATAAATTATTTTTTCATGATGAACGTCTCAAATTGGAATATAGTGATTTACGAAATCGTATTTTAGCTGAAACTCCACAAAGTTCTTATTCTTGTTTCCAAGAATTTTTGGCCAATGATCGAATCGATTTCTTTTTCCTAGGTGATTTTAATGAGGTTGAAATTCAAAATGTATTAGAATCATTTGGCTTTAAAGGTCGAAAAGGAGATGTGAAGATTCAGTATTGTCAACCTTATTCTAATATCCTTCAGGAAGGTATGGTTCGGAAAAATGTGGGACAATCCATTTTAGAGTTGGGCTATCATTGCTCTGTTGAATATGGTGATGAGCAACATTTACCCATGATTGTAATGAATGGTTTACTTGGTGGATTTGCTCATTCTAAACTATTTACAAATGTCCGTGAAAATGCTGGATTAGCTTATACTATTTCAAGTCAGCTCGATTTATTTAGTGGATTCTTGAGGATGTATGCTGGTATCGATCGAGAAAATCGGAACCAGGCTCGTAAAATGATGAATAATCAACTGCTTGATTTAAAAAAAGGATATTTTACAGAGATTGAGTTAGAGCAGACCAAAGAAATGATTCGTCGGTCTTTATTACTTTCTCAAGATAATCAAGGTTCATTGATTGAACGTGCTTATCAAAATGCCTTACTTGGAAAATCTTCAGCAGACTTTAAAGGTTGGATTGCAAAACTCGAGCAAGTTGACAAAGATGCTATTTGTAGAGTAGCTAATAATGTGAAACTACAAGCGATTTACTTTATGGAAGGAATAGAATGACAAAGGTTATTTTTGAAGAAAAATACTATCCAGCTGTAAAAGAAATGGTTTATCGAACCCGTTTATCAAATGGATTGACAGTTGCTCTTTTGCCTAAAAAGGAATTTAAAGAGGTTTATGGGAGTGTAACTGTACAGTTTGGTTCGGTAGATACGCTTGTCACAGAAGTTGATGGAGATGTAAAACAATATCCTGCAGGAATTGCTCATTTTCTTGAACATAAATTATTTGAAAGAGAAGATTCTAGCGATTTGATGTCGGCTTTTACGAGTCTAGGTGCAGATAGTAATGCCTTTACAAACTTTACAAAAACAAGTTATCTTTTTTCAGCAACGGATCATTTTTTGGACAATTTAGACTTACTTGATGAATTGGTAACATCAGCACACTTTACTGAAGATTCCATTTTAAGAGAGCAGGATATTATACAGCAAGAACGAGAAATGTATCAGGATGATCCAGATTCGTGTTTATTCTTTTCAACTTTAGCGAATTTGTATCCTGGTACACCTTTAGCAACTGACATAGTTGGAAGTGAGGAGTCCATTTCCCAAATCAATCTAACTAATTTGCAAGAGAATTTTACAAGGTTTTACAAACCTGTAAACATGTCTCTGTTTTTAGTTGGTAATTTTGATGTGGAGCTAGTTCAGGGATACTTTGAAAGAAAAGAACGGAAAGATTTAGATGTTCAGGAAGTAGTAAGAGAAAAATTTGTTTTACAGGCTGTAAAGCAAACAGACAGTATGAGAATGGAAGTATCTTCTCCCAAACTAGCGATTGGGATTAGAGGTAAGCGAGAAGTTGCTGAGGCGGATTGCTATCGACATCATATTTTATTAAAATTATTGTTTGCAATGATGTTTGGTTGGACTTCGGATCGTTTTCAAAAATTATATGAATCAGGTAAAATTGACGCATCCTTATCTCTTGAAATTGAAGTAACAAGTCGCTTTCATTTTGTCATGTTGACAATGGATACAAAAGAGCCAGTTGCTTTATCTCATCAGTTTAGGAAGGCTATTCGTAATTTTGCAAAGGATTTAGATATTACAGAGGATCATTTGGATACTATCAAAAGAGAGATGTTTGGAGAATTTTTCAGTAGCATGAACTCTCTTGAATTTATTGCAACGCAATATGATACTTTTGGACAAGGTGAGACAATCTTTGATTTGCCGAAGATTTTACAGGAAATCACTTTAGAGGATGTCCTTGATGCTGGACATCATTTAATAGATGATGGTGATATAGTTGATTTTACAATATTCCCATCGTAGTAACCTATCATAATTGATACTAGAAAGAAGGAATGACAAGTATGAGGAAAAAAACAATTGGTGAGGTTTTACGTTTAGCTAGAACCAACCAAGGGTTGACTTTAGAAGAATTACATAAAAAAACAGAAATTCAGTTGGATATGTTGGAGGCAATGGAAGCTGATGATTTTGATCAACTTCCTAGTCCATTTTATACTCGTTCTTTTTTGAGAAAGTATGCGTGGGCAGTTGAGCTAGATGAGAGAATTGTCTTGGATGCTTATGATTCTGGGACCATGATTACTTATGAGGAAGTAGATGTTGATGAAGACGAGTTGACAGGCAGGAGACGTTCCAGTAAGAAAAATAAGGCATCATTTTTACCTTTATTTTATTTTATACTCTTTGCACTATCGATTGTTATTTTTGTGACCTATTATGTTTGGAATTATCTCCAGACTCAACCGGAGCGTTTATCTGCCTCTAGTTATAGTGTAGTTCAAGCAACAAGCTCAACTAGTTCTGTAACTTCATCTTCAAGTAGTAGTTCATCAAGTAGCTCTTCGAATATTGAACCAACTATAAGTGTATCAGGTGAGGGAAATCGAGTAGAAATCGCTTATAAAACAAGTAAGGAAACTGCAAAATTGCAATTATCGGTTTCAGATGCTAGAAGTTGGGTTAGTGTTTCAGAAAGTGAGCTTGAGGGTGGTGTGACCTTATCACCGGATAATAAAAGTGCGGAAACAACAGTTTCAACAAAAAATCCTGTGACCATTACTTTAGGTGTTGTCAAAGGTGTTGCCTTAACAGTAGATAATCAGACTGTTGATTTATCGAAATTAACAGCTCAGACTGGACAAATTACTGTAACCTTTACTAGAAATTAAGGAAAAACGAATGAAAAAAGAACAAATTCCCAATCTCTTAACAATAGGTCGAATTCTCTTTATACCTATTTTTCTCTTTATTTTAACGATAGGAAATTCGATAGAGAGTCATATAGTGGCAGCTACTATCTTTGCTATTGCCAGTATTACAGATTATTTAGATGGATATTTAGCTCGTAAATGGAATGTGGTCAGTAATTTTGGTAAATTTGCAGATCCCATGGCGGATAAGCTACTAGTTATGTCAGCTTTTATTATGCTGATTGAGTTAGGTATGGCTCCTGCTTGGATTGTTGCAGTGATCATCTGTCGTGAGTTGGCTGTGACAGGTTTAAGGCTTTTACTGGTTGAAACTGGCGGAACAGTCTTAGCAGCAGCAATGCCTGGAAAAATTAAAACTTTCAGTCAGATGTTTGCGATTATTTTCTTGCTATTACATTGGAATTTGCTTGGTCAAGTTCTACTTTATGTAGCCTTGTTTTTCACTATCTACTCTGGCTATGATTATTTCAAGGGTAGTGCCTATATATTTAAAGGGACATTTGGTTCGAAATGAAATCAATAATTGATGTAAAAAATCTTTCTTTTCGCTATAAGGAAAGTCAGGAATACTATGATGTGAAGGATATTACGTTTCACGTGAAACGTGGAGAATGGCTTTCGATTGTAGGGCATAATGGTAGTGGTAAATCAACGACGGTTCGCTTAATTGATGGCTTACTGGAAGCAGAATCTGGAGAGATTGTAATTGATGGTCAACTGTTGACTGAGGAAAATGTTTGGAATATACGTCGTCAAATCGGTATGGTTTTTCAAAATCCAGACAATCAATTTGTTGGAGCGACTGTTGAGGATGATGTTGCCTTTGGTTTGGAAAATCAGGGACTTTCTCGTCAGGAAATGCAAAAGAGAGTGGAAGAAGCTCTGGATTTGGTTGGCATGTTGGACTTCAAAAAGAGAGAGCCAGCGCGTCTATCAGGTGGTCAAAAGCAACGTGTTGCTATTGCAGGTGTTGTAGCCCTAAGACCAGCTATTTTAATCCTAGACGAAGCGACAAGTATGTTGGATCCTGAGGGACGTAGAGAACTGATTGAGACAGTAAAAGGAATTCGAAAAGACTATGATATGACGGTCATTTCCATTACACATGATTTGGAAGAAGTTGCCATGAGTGATCGTGTATTGGTCATGAAAAAAGGGGAAATTGAATCAACCAGTGGCCCAAGAGAACTTTTCTCTCGAAATGATTTAGATCAAATTGGATTAGACGATCCTTTTGCTAATCAATTAAAATATTCTTTGAGCCAGAATGGCTATGATTTACCTGAAAATTATTTGACAGAAAGTGAGCTAGAGGATAAGCTATGGGAATTGCTCTAGAAAATGTGAGTTTTACATATCAAGAAGGGACTCCCTTAGCTTCAACAGCTTTGTCAGATGTTTCTTTTACGATTGAAGATGGTTCTTATACGGCTTTAATTGGGCATACAGGTAGTGGTAAATCAACTATTTTACAACTATTAAATGGTTTATTGGTGCCAAGTCAAGGGAGTGTGAGAGTTTTTGATACCTTAATCACCTCGACTTCTAAAAATAAAGATATTCGTCAAATTAGAAAACAGGTTGGCTTGGTATTTCAGTTTGCTGAAAATCAGATTTTTGAAGAAACGGTTTTGAAAGACGTTGCTTTTGGACCGCAAAATTTTGGAGTTTCTGAAGAAGATGCGGAGCAGATTGCGCGTGAGAAACTGGCTCTGGTTGGAATTGATGAATCACTTTTTAATCGTAGCCCGTTTGAGCTGTCAGGTGGACAAATGAGACGTGTTGCCATTGCAGGCATACTTGCCATGGAGCCATCTACATTAGTCTTAGATGAACCCACAGCAGGCCTGGATCCTCTGGGAAGAAAAGAGTTGATGAACTTGTTCAGAAAACTCCACCAGTCAGGGATGACTATCGTCTTGGTAACGCATTTGATGGATGATGTTGCTGAATATGCGAACCAAGTCTATGTGATGGAAAAGGGACGTTTGGTTAAGGGTGGTAAACCGAGTGATGTCTTTCAAGATGTTGTCTTTATGGAAGAAGTGCAGTTGGGAGTGCCTAAAATTACAGCCTTTTGTAAACGATTGGCTGATAGAGGTGTGTCATTTAAACGATTACCGATTAAGATAGAGGAGTTCAAGGAGTCGCTAAATGGATAGTATGATTTTGGGACGTTATATCCCAGGGGATTCGATTGTTCACCGATTGGATCCACGTAGCAAATTGCTTGCTATGATGCTACTGATTTTGATTGTGTTTTGGGCTAATAATCCATTGACGAATCTGATTCTTTTTATAGCGACAGGGATATTTATTGCCTTGTCAGGAGTATCTCTTTCATTTTTTATTCAGGGCTTGAAGTCTATGTTTTTCTTGATTGCCTTCACAACTATTTTTCAATTGTTTTTCATTTCTAATGGGAATGTTTTATTTGAGTTTTCGTTTGTGAGAATCACGGATTATGCTTTGCAACAAGCTGGAATTATTTTTTGTCGCTTTGTATTGATTATTTTCTTTTCAACTTTGTTAACCTTAACGACTATGCCATTAAGTTTGGCATCAGCTGTCGAAGTTTTGTTAGCACCTTTAAAGCGTGTGAAAGTTCCAGTTCATGAAATTGGCTTAATGCTATCTATGAGTTTGCGTTTTGTTCCGACATTAATGGATGATACGACGCGGATTATGAATGCACAGAAAGCGCGTGGAGTGGATTTTGGTGAAGGAAGCATTGTTCAAAAGGTGAAGGCGATGATTCCTATTTTGATTCCTCTTTTTGCGACAAGTTTAAAACGTGCAGATTCCTTGGCTATCGCCATGGAAGCGCGTGGTTATCAGGGTGGAAAAGGCAGAAGTCAATACCGACAATTGAAATGGACTCGAAAGGATACGCTAGCAATTCTTGCTATTCTCGTACTTGGTTGTTGCTTATTTTTCTTAAAATCTTAGTAGCGTTTAAAGAATTGATTAAAAGTTACTGTAACAGTTTTTGATATAAAGGTAGGGATATGAACCGTTTTAAAAAATCAAAATATGTCATTATTGTTTTTGTCACTGTTCTGCTTGTGTCAGCTCTCTTAGCGACGACTTATTCAAGTACAATTGTGACAAAATTAGGAGATGGAATCTCATTGGTTGACAGAGTTGTACAAAAACCTTTTCAGTGGTTTGATTCTGTCAAATCAGATTTGGCTCACTTGACACGAACATATAATGAAAATGAAAGTTTGAAGAAACAGATTTACCAATTAGAAGTTAAATCGAATGAGGCGGAAAGTTTAAAGACAGAAAATGAACAACTGCGTCAATTGCTTGATATGAAGTCTAAATTACAAGCCACAAAGACTTTAGCAGCAGATGTTATTATGCGTTCTCCAGTATCTTGGAAACAGGAGTTGATCTTAGATGCAGGTAAATCAAAAGGTACTTCTGAGAACATGTTAGCTATTGCAAATGGTGGCTTGATTGGGAGTGTTTCAAAAGTGGAGGAGAACTCTACTATGGTCAACCTTCTGACAAATACGGAAAATGCTGATAAGATTTCTGTAAAGATTCAACATGGTTCTACTACAATTTATGGAATTATTGTTGGTTATGACAAAGAAAATGAAGTTCTTAAAATTAGCCAATTAAATAGTAATAGTGATATTAGTTCGGGAGATAAGGTGACCACTGGTGGATTAGGAAACTTTAATGTTGCGGATATTCCAGTTGGAGAAGTGGTTGCTACAACGCATAGTACGGACTATTTGACACGAGAAGTAACTGTGAAATTGAGTGCAGATACTCATAATGTGAGTGTGATAGAATTAGTGGGGAATTCATAATGAGACAGTTGAAGCGAGTTGGAGTATTTTTATTGCTTCCTTTCTTTGTTCTAATTGACGCCCATATTAATCAGCTTTTGGGATCATTCTTTCCCCATGTGCAGTTAGCTAGTCATTTTCTATTTTTGTTTCTCTTATTTGAGACGATTGAAGTATCAGAGTATTTCTATTTAGCCTATTGTTTTGTAGTGGGTTTGGTTTATGACATCTACTTTTTCCACTTGATAGGAATTGCGACTCTGTTGTTCGTCTTGTTGGGGGTATTTCTCCATAAATTTAATAGTGTTATTTTATTGAATCGTTGGACGAGAATGTTGGCAATTATTGTCATGACTTTTCTATTTGAGATGGGGGCATATATACTTGCAATAGTGGTAGGTTTAACTGTGGATAGTATGTCTTTGTTCATAGTCTACAGTTTAGTACCATCAATGATTTTAAATCTTATATGGATGATTGTTTTTCAGTTTATTTTTGAAAAATTTTATCTATGAGAAAGAAATACAAATGTAATAAAGGCGTAATATTTATTATGTCTTTTTTGGTATACTAGTATTGTCTTAAATAGAAGGAGTATCTACGTAATATGAAGAAAAAAATCTTAGCGTCACTTTTACTAAGTACAGTAATGGTTTCTCAAGTTGCTGTTTTAACAACTGCGCATGCAGAAACTACTGATGACAAAATTGCTGCTCAAGATAATAAAATTAGTAATTTAACAGCACAACAACAAGAAGCTCAAAAACAAGTTGATCAAATTCAGGAGCAAGTATCTTCTATTCAAACAGAGCAATCAAACTTGCAATCTGAAAATGATAGACTACAAGCAGAATCTAAAAAGCTTGAGGGTGAAATTACAGAACTTTCTAAGAATATTGTATCTCGTAATGATTCATTGCAAAAACAAGCTCGTAGTGCTCAAACAAATGGAGCTGCAACAAGCTACATCAATACAATTGTAAACTCAAAATCGATTACAGAAGCTATTTCACGTGTAGCTGCAATGAGTGAAATCGTATCTGCAAACAATAAGATGTTGGAACAACAAAAAGCAGATAAAAAAGCTATTTCTGAAAAACAAGTAGCAAATAATGATGCAATTAATACAGTTATTGCAAATCAACAAAAATTAGTTGATGATGCTCAAACATTAACTACAAAACAAGCTGAATTGAAAGCTGCAGAATTGAATCTTGCTGCTGAAAAGGCTACAGCAGAGGATGAAAAAGCAAGTTTACTTGAGAAAAAAGCTGCAGCGGAAGCAGAAGCTAAAGCAGCAGCAGCAGCAGAAGCTGCTTATAAAGCTAAACAAGCAAGTCAAGAACAAACAGTTGTTGCTTCTGGGAATACAACTTTTACAGCAGAAGTTCAAGCAGTCTCTGAATCATATTCAAGCTATACTCCTGCACTAGTGAAACATCATCCAACATATAGCACAAATGCGTCAAGTTATCCAACTGGTGAGTGTACATGGGGAGCTAAGACATTGGCACCTTGGGCTGGAGACTACTGGGGTAATGGAGCACAGTGGGCTACAAGTGCAGCTGCAGCAGGATTCCGTACAGGATCTACACCTCAAGTTGGTGCGATTGCATGTTGGAATGATGGTGGCTATGGACACGTAGCCGTGGTTACAGCGGTTTCATCATCAACAAGTATACAAGTTTCTGAATCAAACTATGGTGGAAACCGTACAATCGGAAATAAACGTGGATGGTTCAATCCTACTACAACTTCAGAAGGTTTTGTAACATATATCTATCCAAACTAATGAATGAAACGAAGAGGCTCTATTCGAGTCTCTTTTATGATGATTTATGTAGTGAACTATAGTTAACTTACTTTAAAAATCTACTAAAATAGCTTGAAAATATTGGAAAAGTATGGTAGAATGAAACTTGTCGTGTGAACGATAATACTCATTCTTGATGAATTGTGAAGCAGTTGCCCTTGGGTCGTTTTGCGAGTTGAAGTCAAGAAGAGGAAAAAAACAAAAAGGAGAAATACTCATGGCAGTAATTTCAATGAAACAACTTCTTGAGGCTGGTGTACACTTTGGTCACCAAACTCGTCGCTGGAACCCTAAGATGGCTAAATACATCTTTACAGAGCGTAACGGAATCCACGTTATCGACTTGCAACAAACTGTAAAATACGCTGACCAAGCATATGACTTCATGCGTGATGCAGCAGCTAACGATGCGGTTGTATTGTTCGTTGGTACTAAGAAACAAGCAGCTGATGCGGTTGCTGAAGAAGCAGTACGTTCAGGTCAATACTTCATCAACCACCGTTGGTTGGGTGGAACTCTTACAAACTGGGGAACAATCCAAAAACGTATCGCTCGTTTGAAAGAAATCAAACGTATGGAAGAAGATGGAACTTTTGAAGTTCTTCCTAAGAAAGAAGTTGCACTTCTTAACAAACAACGTGCACGTCTTGAAAAATTCTTGGGTGGTATCGAAGATATGCCTCGTATCCCAGACGTAATGTACGTAGTTGACCCACATAAAGAGCAAATCGCAGTTAAAGAGGCTAAAAAATTGGGAATTCCAGTTGTAGCGATGGTTGACACAAACACAGATCCAGATGATATCGATGTAATCATCCCAGCTAACGATGATGCTATCCGCGCTGTTAAATTGATTACAGCTAAATTGGCTGACGCTATCATCGAAGGACGTCAAGGTGAAGATGCAGTAGCAGTTGAAGCAGAATTTGTAGCTTCAGAAACTCAAGCAGATTCAATTGAAGAAATCGTTGAAGTTGTAGAAGGCGACAACGCTTAATTAATATAAATAGTAATTACCTAGGAGGGCGGGGCTTAGCCCAGCTCTCCTATTTTTAAAAAATATAGGAGAATCAAAATGGCAGAAATTACAGCTAAACTTGTAAAAGAGTTGCGTGAAAAATCTGGTGCTGGTGTTATGGACGCTAAAAAAGCGCTTGTAGAAACAGACGGTGACATCGAAAAAGCGATTGAATTGCTTCGTGAAAAAGGTATGGCTAAGGCAGCTAAGAAAGCTGACCGTGTTGCTGCAGAAGGTTTGACTGGTGTTTATGTCAACGGTAATGTTGCAGCAGTTATTGAAGTAAACGCTGAAACTGACTTCGTTGCAAAAAATGCTCAATTTGTTGAATTGGTAAATACCACAGCTAAAGTTATTGCTGAAGGAAAACCTGCTAATAATGAAGAAGCACTTGCTTTGACAATGCCTTCAGGTGAAACTCTTGAAGCTGCATACGTATCTGCAACAGCAACTATCGGAGAAAAAATCTCATTCCGTCGCTTTGCTTTGATTGAAAAAACAGATGCACAACACTTTGGAGCTTACCAACACAATGGTGGACGTATCGGTGTTATTTCAGTTGTTGAAGGTGGAGACGAAGCTCTTGCTAAACAATTGTCAATGCACATTGCAGCGATGAAACCAACAGTCCTTTCTTACAAAGAATTGGATGAGCAATTCGTTAAAGATGAGTTGGCACAATTGAACCACGTTATCGACCAAGACAACGAAAGCCGTGCAATGGTTGGTAAACCAGCACTTCCACACTTGGCATACGGATCAAAAGCTCAATTGACTGATGAAGTGATCGCTCAAGCTGAAGCTGATATCAAAGCTGAGTTAGCTGCAGAAGGAAAACCAGAAAAAATCTGGGACAAAATCATCCCAGGTAAAATGGACCGTTTCATGCTTGATAATACTAAAGTTGACCAAGCTTATACACTTCTTGCACAAGTCTACATCATGGATGACAGCAAGACAGTTGAAGCATACCTTGAATCAGTTAACGCTTCAGTAGTTGAGTTTGCTCGCTTTGAAGTTGGTGAAGGTATCGAGAAAGCTGCAAACGACTTCGAAGCTGAAGTTGCAGCTACAATGGCAGCAGCCTTGAATAACTAATAATAAAAAGGAAGCCAAATCGCTTCCTTTTTATTATGCAGTAGATTCCTATAGGGAGATTTTCCTATTTTCAAGGTATAAATAAAAAGCCCTATAAGGGCTACGTGCATTTAGGAGACTACACTTCAAATTCATAGAGTGCTGTAGACAAATAACGTTCGCCGTTATCTGGTGCTAGAGCAAGGACTTTCTTACCTGTGCCTAATTTCTTAGCAACTTCAATTGCTCCGTAGATAGCTGCAGCTGAAGAAATACCAACAAGGAATCCTTCTTTTCCGCCAATCTCACGGCCAAGTGCCAGAGCGTCGTCTGATGTTACACGAACAATACCATCATAGGCGTTTGTATCAAGTGTATCAGGAATAAATCCAGCTGAGATACCTTGAATTTTGTGAGGACCAGGTTTTTCACCAGATAGAATAGCAGATTCGTCTGCCTCTACTGCAAAAACTTGAATGCTTGAATTTGCTGATTTGAGTGCATGAGAAACACCAGAAATTGTTCCACCGGTACCCACTCCAGCAACAAAGGCATTTAGTCCATCTTTACCGAAAGCAGCTAGTATTTCAGCTCCTGTTGTTCTTTCGTGTATTTCTGGATTAGCTGGATTGTCAAATTGAAGAGGAAGGAAACCATCGCGTTCAGCAGCGATTTCTTGAGCCTTAGCAATAGCACCTTTCATTCCCTCACTACCAGGAGTTAGGACGAGTTCAGCACCATAAGCCTGGATAATCTTACGTCGTTCTACACTCATAGTTTCAGGCATAACGATGACAACTTTATACCCTTTAGCAGCACCTACCCATGAAAGTCCAATACCAGTATTTCCACTTGTTGCTTCAACAATAGTAGAACCTGGTTTCAGAATACCGTCTTGTTCAGCTTTTTCAATCATGCTAAGAGCAATACGGTCTTTTACAGATGAACCAGGGTTAAATGCTTCAAGCTTTACATAAACGTCCGCAGCACCTTCTGGAACAATGTTGTTGAGTTTAACGATCGGAGTTTGACCGATTAATTCAGTAATGTTGTTATAAATAGACATATGAATACCTCTTTGTATAAGATATTTCTAGTATAACGCTATCTATATCATTTGTAAAATATAGAAATCCTATCGAAGTGATAGGATTTTTTTATATCATAGGTCTAAGCCATTAATTTTCAAGCGATTGTGATAAGCTAATTCTAGTAAATATGTATACAGAGGAACGATATCTGTTTTCTTAGGAAATTCAAATTTATGAGCATTAAAATGCTCATTATGTGCTTTTAGAAAAACATTTTCTAGATAAGTAATCGTTATTTCACTATCATCTATACCTGCTCCTGCAGTTTCCATTTCAACGTTAACAATATTCATCAAAAAAATAGATTTAACGGACATCTTACGACCAGTAGCGCCTTGTTTATCTGTAAAGATAATACGGATATTTGTAAATATAATTGAGTCACGAATCAGTTTATATCCACTTTGAATTTCTTCATTTTCTAGTAGATATTGTCCATATTCTTTGATAAGAGTTTCTTTGTTTTGCTCGCTAAGGTTACCAGCGAGTCCCTGAATGAATTTTCCAAATGCCATATTTTTCTCCTTTGTTTACACTAAGTTTACAGGAACTTCAACTTCTCGTAAACCTTGATCAGTTAAAGTGACTTTTCCATTAAAAAACTCCACAAGTGCAGCTTTAATAGTTTCTTTTTCTTCTTTATCAACATAAATCATCGTATCAACTTGATCTGTAAAGTTTGTCTCAAGTTCCATGAGCTCATGTTCTTTAAGAAAGTTACTGTACTCTTGGTACTGAGCATAAGACATTTGAATAGCAATGCCAGCCTGTTCTTTTATTTCAATAATACCAATTTCTTTGACAGCTAAGGCAACACTGCCGGCGTAAGCACGAATTAGTCCTCCAGCGCCTAGTTTAATACCACCAAAGTAGCGTGTCACGACCACACAGACATTGGTAAGATTATGATTTTCTAGTACCCCAAGCATGGGAACACCAGCAGTACCACTAGGCTCACCATCATCACTTGTACGTTTAATTTCACTACGTTCTCCAATAATAAAGGCAGAGCAGTTATGTGTCGCTTTGTAGTGTTCTTTTTTGATGGCAGTAATGAAGTCACGAGCCTCTTCTTCGCTATAAACACGCTTGGCATGACAGATAAAGCGTGATTTTTTGATTTCTTCTTGGACTTGTCCGTCCTCTTTAATTGTTCTAAATTCCATGATTTAATTGTACTAAAAAATCATCTAAAGCGCTAGGTTTTTACGAATAAAGAAGTATGAAAGTAAATCCAAATTATCTCGGTCGTTTGTTTACTGAGAATGAATTAACTAAAGAGGAGCGTCAGTTGGCGGAGAAAATTCCAGCAATAAGAAAGGAGAAGGGGAAATTGTTCTGCCAACGTTGTAATAGTCTTATTCTAGAAGAATGGTATTTGCCCATAGGTGCTTACTATTGTCGGGAGTGCTTAATTATGAAGCGAGTCAGGAGTGATCAAGCTTTATACTATTTTCCACAGGAGGATTTTCCGAAGCAAGATGTTCTTAAATGGTGTGGTCAATTAACTCCCTTTCAAGAAAAAGTGTCAGAGGGATTGATTCAAGCAGTAGACAATCAGGAACCAACCTTAGTTCATGCAGTGACAGGAGCTGGAAAGACAGAAATGATTTACCAAGTTGTGGCCAAAGTGATTGATGAAGGTGGTGCAGTTTGTTTGGCCAGCCCTAGAGTCGATGTGTGTTTGGAGCTATACAAGCGCCTGCAACAGGATTTTGCTTGCGAGATAGCTTTGCTACACGGAGAATCAGAGCTGTATTTTCGAACACCACTAGTTGTTGCAACAACCCATCAGTTACTGAAGTTTTATCATGCTTTTGATTTGCTGATAGTGGATGAAGTAGATGCTTTTCCTTATGTTGATAATCTTACGCTTTACCATGCTGTCAAGAATAGTGTAAAGGAGAATGGACTGAGAATCTTTTTAACAGCGACTTCTACTGATGAGTTAGATAGGAAGGTCCGTTTAGGAGAATTAAAACGATTGAGCTTGCCTAGACGATTTCATGGAAATCCGTTGATTATTCCAAAACTAGTTTGGTTATCGGATTTTAATCGCTACTTAGATAAGAATCGTTTGTCACCAAAGTTAAATTCCTATATTGAAAAGCAGAGAAAGACAGGTTATCCGTTACTCATTTTTGCATCAGAAATTAAGAAAGGGGAGCAGTTAAAAGAAATCTTACAGGAGCAATTTCCAAATGAGAAAATTGGCTTTGTATCTTCTGTAACAGAGGATCGATTAGAGCAGGTACAAGCTTTTCGAGATGGAGAACTGACAATACTGATCAGTACGACGATATTGGAGCGTGGAGTTACTTTCCCTTGTGTGGACGTTTTTGTAGTAGAGGCCAATCATCGTCTGTTTACCAAGTCTAGCTTGATTCAGATTGGTGGACGAGTTGGACGAAGCATGGATAGACCGACAGGAGATTTGCTTTTCTTCCATGATGGGATAAATGATGCAATCAAGAAGGCAATTAAGGAAATTAAGCAGATGAACAAGGAGGCGGGTCTATGAAGTGCTTGTTATGTGGGCAGACTATGAAGTTTTTTTTAACTTTCAGTAGCCTCTTACTTCTGAAGAATGCTGACTCTTGTCTTTGTTCAGACTGTGATTCTACTTTCGAGAGAATTGGAGAAGAGTACTGTCCAAACTGTATGAAAACAGGCTTGTCAACAAAGTGTCAAGATTGTCAATTTTGGTGTAAAGAAGGAATTAAGGTCAGTCATAGAGCGATTTTTACTTACAATCAAGCTATGAAGGATTTTTTCAGTCGGTATAAGTTTGATGGGGACTTTCTTTTAAGAAAAGTGTTCGCTTCATTTTTAAGTAGGGAGTTGAAAAAATACAAAGAGTACCAATTTGTCGTCATTCCCCTAAGTCCTGAAAGATTGCTTGAGAGGGGATTTAACCAGGTTGAAGGTTTAGTTGAAGCAGCAGGATTCTCTTTTCAAGATTTACTAGAGAAGAGAGAAGAGCGGGCCAGTTCTTCTAAAAATCGTTCAGAACGCTTGGCAACAGAACCTCCTTTCTTTATTAAAAATGGAGCCACTATTCCTAAAAAAATCCTACTTATAGATGATATTTATACTACTGGAACAACTATAAATCGTGTGAAGAGACTACTGGAAGAAGCTGGTGCTGAGGATGTAAAAACATTTTCCCTTGTAAGATGAGGAAAAAATTTGCAAAAATAAAATGAAAGCGTTATAATGAAATCAGAAAAACAAAAATGTTTAGAAAGAAGGTACTCATATGATTAAATATAGTATCCGTGGTGAAAACCTAGAAGTAACAGAAGCAATTCGTGATTATGTAGTTTCTAAACTCGAAAAGATCGAAAAGTATTTTCAAGCTGAACAAGAGTTGGATGCTCGAGTTAACTTGAAGGTGTATCGTGAAAAAACTGCTAAAGTGGAAGTAACGATTCCGCTTGGCTCAATTACTCTTCGTGCAGAAGATGTGTCTCAAGATATGTATGGTTCAATTGACCTTGTAACTGATAAAATTGAACGTCAGATTCGTAAAAATAAAACAAAAATCGAGCGTAAAAATAAAAACAAGGTAGCAACTAGTCAATTATTTACAGATGCATTGGTGGAAGATCCAAATGTTGTCCAGTCTAGAGTTGTTCGTTCAAAACAAATTGATTTAAAACCAATGGATTTGGAAGAAGCTATTCTACAGATGGATTTGTTGGGACATGATTTCTTTATCTATGTGGATGTTGAAGATCAGACAACCAATGTGATTTATCGTCGTGAGGATGGCGAGATTGGCTTGTTAGAAGTTAAAGAATCTTAATTTCAATATGTGTAAAGGTAGGTTTACTGAATTGTAAACCTCCTTTTTCTTACAATGGATGGAATTACTGATTACACTTTTAAAAAGTCGCTTTTTGGTGGTTATTATGGTATAATGGGTGCCAAGAGGTTTGGAATGAAAAAATTTTATGTAAGTCCTATTTTTCCCTTAATATTAGGAATAGTGGCGTTCGGAGTGCTATCTGTGCAACTTGTTTTTGTAACGAATACACTGGTAACGCTATTTCTTTTGCTACTTATTTTGGGTTCATATATTTTACTATTCATCCATCAGAGAGACTACTACTCAAGGAGTGAGGTAGAACAAATCCAGTATGTAAACCACCAAGCTGAAGAAAGTTTGACAACCTTGTTAGAACAGATGCCTGTTGGAGTTATTAAGTTAGACTTGTCGTCAGGTGAAGTTGAATGGTTTAATCCTTATGCTGAATTGATTTTGACTAATGAAGTGGGCGAGATTGATGTGGCATTAATTCAAACAATTATCAAGGCATCGGTAGGAAATCCGGGATCCTATGCCACCTTGGGTGAGACTCGCTATTCGGTTCATATGGACAAGGTATCTGGAGTTCTTTACTTCTTTGATGTGTCTGGAGAATATGAAGCGAATGTTGAGTTAGTAACGAGTCGACCTGTGATTGGAATCGTCTCTGTTGACAACTACGATGATTTAGAAGATGAAACATCAGAGTCTGATATCAGTCATATCAATAGTTTTGTAGCCAATTTTGTTTCAGAATTTGCTGGTAAACATGCCATGTTCTCCCGTCGAGTGAGTATGGACCGCTTTTATCTATTTACGGACTACACGGTACTTGAGGGATTGATGAATGATAAATTTTCTGTTATCGATGCTTTCAGAGAAGAGTCGAAACAGAGACAGTTGCCCTTGACCTTAAGTATGGGATTTTCTTATGGTGATGGAAATCATGATGAGATAGGGAAAGTTGCATTGCTCAACTTGAACTTGGCTGAAGTGCGTGGTGGTGACCAAGTGGTTGTCAAGGAGAATGACGAAACTAAAAATCCAGTTTATTTTGGTGGTGGATCTGCTGCCTCAATCAAACGTACACGGACTCGTACGCGTGCTATGATGACGGCTATTTCAGATAAGATTCGTAGTGTGGATCAGGTTTTTGTAGTTGGTCACAAAAATCTGGATATGGATGCTTTGGGCTCTGCTGTAGGTATGCAGTTATTTGCCAGTAATGTGACTGAAAATAGCTATGCTCTTTATGACGAAGAACAAATGTCGCCGGATATTGAACGAGCTGTTTCATTCTTAGAAAAAGAAGGAGTTACGAAGTTGTTGTCTGTTAAGGATGCAATGGGGATGGTGACCAATCGTTCTTTGTTGATTCTTGTAGACCATTCAAAGACAGCCTTAACATTATCAAAAGAATTTTATGATTTGTTTACCCAAACTATTGTTATTGACCATCATAGAAGGGATCAGGATTTCCCAGATAATGCAGTTATTACTTATATCGAAAGTGGTGCAAGCAGTGCCAGTGAGTTGGTAACGGAATTGATTCAGTTCCAGAATTCTAAGAAAAATCGTTTGAGTCGTATGCAAGCAAGTGTTTTAATGGCTGGTATGATGTTGGATACTAAAAATTTCACCTCAAGAGTGACTAGTCGGACATTTGATGTTGCTAGCTATCTCAGAACGAGAGGAAGTGATAGTATTGCTATCCAAGAAATCGCTGCGACAGATTTTGAAGAATATCGCGAGGTCAATGAACTGATTTTACAGGGGCGTAAATTAGGTTCAGATGTATTGATAGCAGAGGCTACGGACTCGAAATGCTATGATACAGTTGTTATTAGTAAGGCAGCAGATGCCATGTTAGCTATGTCAGGTATTGAAGCGAGTTTTGTTCTTGCGAAAAATACACAAGGCTTTATATCCATCTCAGCTCGGAGTCGTAGTAAACTGAATGTACAACGGATTATGGAAGAGCTGGGAGGTGGAGGCCACTTTAATTTGGCAGCAGCTCAAATTAAGGATTTAACCTTGTCAAAAGCAGGTGAAAAACTGACAGAAATTGTATTAAATGAAATAAAGGAGAAAGAAGAATGAAAGTAATCTTTTTAGCAGATGTTAAAGGAAAAGGTAAAAAAGGCGAAATTAAGGAAGTACCAACAGGGTATGCGCAAAACTTTCTTATCAAAAAGAATCTAGCAAAAGAAGCGACTGCTCAAGCTGTAGGTGAACTTCGTGGTAAACAAAAATCTGAAGAAAAAGCTCACGCTGAGATGATTGCAGAAGCAAAAGCAATTAAAGCCCAACTTGAAGCAGAAGAAACGGTTGTAGAATTTGTTGAAAAAGTTGGTCCAGATGGCCGTACCTTTGGATCTATTACGAATAAGAAGATTGCAGAAGAATTGCAAAAGCAATTTGGAATTAAGATTGATAAACGTCATATTCAAGTACAAGCTCCGATTCGAGCGGTTGGTTTGATTGATGTACCAGTGAAAATCTATCAAGATATCACAAGTGTAATCAATCTTCGTGTGAAAGAAGGGTAAGTTTACACCTTCTTGACAAGATTGTAAAAGGAAGGGAAGTCTGATGGCAGAAGTAGAAGAGTTACGAGTACAACCTCAAGATATCTTAGCTGAGCAATCCGTTTTAGGGGCTATCTTTATTGACGAGAGTAAGCTTGTTTTTGTTCGAGAATATATTGAGTCTCGGGACTTTTTTAAGTATGCCCATCGTTTGATTTTCCAAGCCATGGTAGATTTATCCGATCGTGGCGATGCTATAGATGCAACAACGGTTCGTACCATTCTTGACAATCAAGGTGATTTGCAGAATATTGGTGGCCTGTCTTACTTGGTTGAGATTGTCAATTCTGTGCCAACTTCTGCTAACGCGGAGTATTATGCTAAGATTGTTGCAGAAAAGGCTATGTTACGGCGCTTAATCGCCAAGCTGACAGTGTCTGTCAATCAAGCTTACGAGGCTTCGCAACCAGCTGATGAAATCATTGCTCAGGCAGAAAAAGGACTGATTGATGTCAGTGAAAATGCTAATCGAAGTGGATTTAAGAATATTCGAGATGTGTTGAATGTCAACTTTGGAAATCTGGAGGCTCGCTCTCAACAAACGACAGATATTACAGGGATTGCGACAGGTTATCGTGATTTAGATCATATGACGACGGGTCTTCATGAGGAGGAGTTGATTATCTTAGCAGCTCGTCCGGCGGTTGGTAAGACAGCTTTTGCCTTGAATATTGCTCAGAATATTGGGACTAAGTTGGACAAAACAGTTGCTATCTTTTCGCTCGAGATGGGTGCAGAAAGTCTAGTAGACCGTATGTTAGCTGCAGAAGGTTTGGTAGAGTCTCACTCTATCCGTACGGGTCAATTGACCGATGAGGAATGGCAAAAGTATACCATTGCTCAAGGCAATTTGGCTAACGCAAGTATCTATATTGATGATACGCCAGGGATTCGGATTACAGAGATTCGTTCTCGTTCTCGTAAACTGGCTCAAGAAACTGGAAATCTTGGTTTGATTTTGATAGATTACTTGCAATTGATTACAGGTACAGGCCGAGAAAATCGTCAACAAGAAGTTTCAGAAATTTCACGTCAGTTGAAAATTTTAGCAAAAGAACTGAAAGTTCCAGTAATCGCTCTAAGTCAGCTTTCTCGTGGTGTAGAACAACGTCAGGATAAGCGACCAGTCTTGTCAGATATTCGTGAATCTGGGTCTATTGAGCAGGACGCTGATATCGTAGCCTTTCTTTATCGCGACGACTACTATGAGCGTGGTGGTGAAGAAGAGGAAGGCATACCAAATAATAAGGTAGAAGTTATTATCGAGAAAAACCGCAGTGGAGCTCGTGGAACGGTGGAATTAATTTTCCAAAAAGAATACAATAAATTTTCAAGTATCTCAAAGAGGGAGGCATAAGATGTCAGATGCATTTACAGATGTAGCCAAGATGAAAAAAATCAAAGAAGAAATCAAGGCACATGAGGGACAAGTCGTAGAAATGACTTTGGAGAATGGTCGTAAGCGCCAAAAAAATAGATTGGGTAAGCTAATTGAAGTTTATCCATCCCTATTTATCGTTGAATTTGGAAATGTTGAAGGAGATAAACAAGCTAATGTTTTCGTTGAATCCTTTACTTATTCAGATATTCTTACAGAAAAGAATTTGATTCATTATCTTGACTAAAGTGAGAAATTTTCTCACTTTTTCTTTTTTCTCCGAATAGTTTAGGTGAAGGCAATCTTCGATTTATATTATTTTCAAGGAGGAAGAATGAAAGTTTTACCATTCAAAGTAACAGAGATAAGGTTTTCTTTTAGAAAATCAGTTAAAAAGGTTGTTCCTTTTTTAGTAGTAGGATTGATGCTAGCAGGGGGTGATAGTGTATATGCCTATTCCGGAGGAAATGGATCGATTGCACGTGGGGATGATTATCCTGCTCATTATAAAAATGGGAGCCAGGAGATTGATAAGTGGCGCATGTATTCTCGTCAGTGTACTTCTTTTGCAGCCTTTCGTTTGAGTAATGTCAATGGTTTTGAGATTCCGGCAGCTTATGGAAATGCGAATGAATGGGGCTATCGTGCTCGTCGTGAAGGATATCGTGTAGACAATACACCAGCTATTGGCTCCATTGCTTGGTCTACTGCAGGGACTTATGGTCATGTTGCTTGGGTGTCAAATGTAATGGGAGATCAGATTGAGATTGAAGAATACAACTATGGAATAAGGGAATCTTATAACAAGCGTGTTGTGAAGACGAATACTATGACTGGTTTTATTCATTTTAAAGATTTATCTGGTGGCAGTGTTGGGCACAGTCAATCCTCGGCTTCAACAGGAGGAACACATTATTTTAAGACCAAATCTGCTATCAAAAATCAGCCTCTAGCTAGTGCAACTGCGATTGATTACTATTATCCTGGGGAGAATGTTCATTATGATCAAATTCTCGAAAAAGATGGATACAAGTGGTTGAGTTATACAGCTTATAATGGAAGCCGTCGCTATGTTCAGTTGGAGGCTGTGAATACAAATCCTCTTGATTCTCACGTTCTAAATGATTCTCGTATCTCTTCCACAGGAGGAACACATTTTTTTAAGGCTAAATCTGCTATCAAGACTCAGCCCCTAGCTAGCGCAACTGTGATTGATTACTATTATTCTGGGGAGAATGTTCATTATGATCAAATTCTTGAAAAAGATGGATACAAGTGGTTGAGTTATATATCTTATAGTGGAAGTCGTCGCTATATCCAGCTAGAGGGGGTGACTTCTTCACAGAATTATCAGAATTAATCAGGAAATAGCTCTAGCTATGGATCCAATAGTAGTTTAACTGTTGGTTGGAAGAAAATAAATGATAGTTGGTATCATTTCAAATCAAATGGGTCTAAATCAACGGGATGGCTGAAAGACGGTTCTAACTGGTATTATTTGAAATCGTCAGGCGAAATGCAGACAGGCTGGTTACAGGAGAAAGGATTTTGGTATTATCTAGATGACTCAGGAGCAATGAAAACGGGCTGGTATCAAGTATCTGGTAAGTGGTATTATTCTTACTCTTCAGGTGAGCTAGCTGTTAATACAATAGTGGACGGTTATACTGTAAATCATAACGGTGAGTGGGTTTAATTTTAAGTAATTGAATCTGAACAGGAGAGAAATCTCCTGTTTTTTTGTTTAAACTAGAGTTTTTATGAAGAGTTAAGATATCTGAATTGGATTCGAAACTATAATTTACTATAGAAAATGAAAGTGATGAAAAGAAAGAAAAAAGAAAGCTAGTAAAACATGCGTTACTTTCTTGAAGTTTTTTATAGCCTTGAAATACAACATATTAATAATAAAGTATACATAATATGACATATTTCTTGATTTCACTCAAAGAAGGGTTTATAATGTACATAAGTATGATTCTCAAAAAGAGGTACACAAGATGAACAAAAAGAAAATGATTCTAACCAGTTTGGCTAGTGTGGCTGTTTTAGGTGCTACATTTGTTGCATCTCAACCGTCAGTTGTGAAAGCTGATGACAAACCTACAGCTGCTCAACCTACTGGAGAAACTAAGCCTACACCTGCGGCTGAAACACCAAAAACTGAGGTTGAAAAAGCCAAGGAAGCTGAAAAAGAAGCTAACGCTAAAGTTGATGAAGCTCAATCTAAAGTAGATAGAACAACTACTACAGCAACTGATGCAGCTACTAAACTTGAAACAGAGAAAAAAGAATCTGCTGAGGCTGATGCTGCAAAAACTAAAGCTGAAGAAGCTAAGAAAACAGCTGACGATGAATTAGCTGATGCTAAAGCTAAAGCAGCTGAAGCTGACGCTAAAGCAAAAGAAGAAGCCGCAAAAGAAGAAGCTGCAGCAAAAGAAGAAGCTGAAGCTAAAGAAGGTTTAACCGAAGCTTTGAAACAAATTCCTGATAACGAATTGCTTGATAAAAAAGCAAAAGAAGAATTATTAAAGGCTGTTGAATCTGGTGAATTAAATGCTTCTGATATTCTTGCTGAGTTAGCAGATGATGCTGAAAAAGCACAAGATACTAATCCAACAATCAAAACAGAAACTCCTGTATCTAAGGATAAGCTTCCTGAAGAGGTGCAAGCGGGAATTGAAGAAGGTGAAGCAGCGGATGCTGCTCGTCCTGAATCAGAAAAATTGCAAGACAAGGCTGATGATTTAACTGAAACAATTGAAAACTTAACGGATGATGCTGAGCAATTAAAAGCTGATGCTGAAAAGAAAGCTGAAACACTAAAAAAACAGGAAGATACTTTAAAAGAAGCAAAAGAAGCTCTTAAATCCGCTAAAGATAATGGATTTGCTGAAGATATCACAGCACCGTTAGAAAAAGCTGTAACTGCGATTGAAAAAGAACGTGATACTGCGAAGTCTGAATTTGATGAAGCTGATGAAAAAATTCAAGCTGCTGCAGCTGAAATTCAAGATTTAACTGAAAAACGTGATAATCTTCTTGAAGAAGTAAAAAAAGCAGAAGCAAAAGAAGCTGCAGAACCAGCTAAACCAGCAGAAGAAACTCCAGAGGAAGAAGCAGAACCAACAGAAGCTGAAAAAGCTGCTAAAGCTAAAGCAGAGGCTGATGCTAAAGTTGCTGAATTAGAGAAGAAAGTTGCTGAAGAAGCTAAAAAAGTAGAAGAAGCTACGACTAAAGCTAAAAAAGAAGCTGCTGATGTAACTGTTGCTGAGACTGTAAAAGCAGAAGCAGACAAAGCTAAAGCTGATGCAGAAGCTGAATTAGCTAAGGCTAAAGAAGAAGCAGCTAAAGCAAAAGCTAAAGTTGAAGAAGAAGTTAAAAAAGAAGAAGACGCTAAAAAAGAAGAAGCAGATAACTTAGAAGCTTTGAAAGGTGCTTTAGAGCAACTTGAAAAAAAAGCTGAAGATAAAGTCAACAAGGATGCTAGCATCAAGCCAGAAGATAAAGCGAAAGCTATCGAAGAAGCAAAAGCTGAAATCGGTAAAGAAGCTTTATTAAAAGCGATTGAAGATGGAGTTCTTACAGCTACTCAAGCTATAGATGAATTCCTCAACGATGCCAACACAAAAGATAAAGCTCCTGAAGCTTATAAAACTAAAGAATTAACTGCTGACGAAACTAAAAAAATTGAAGAAGCTGCTAAAAAAGAAGCTTCTAAACCAATTGTTAAAAAACTTACAGACATTGCTGATGATTTAGCTGAAAAAATTAAAAAATTAACTAAAGAAGCTGAGGCAGATAAAGCTAATGCTGCTGAAAAAGCTAAGGTAGTAGAAGAGAAAAATGCTACATTAGAGAAACAAAAAGAAACTTTAGAAAAAGCTAAAACTGCTCTTGAAACTGCTAAGAAAAACAATGCGGATCAAGCTATCCAAGATGGATTGCAAGATGCTGTAACTAAACTAGAAGCTTCAGTTGCTTCTGCTAACGTAGCTGCGGATGAAGCTAAAGCCGATTTCGACGAAGTGAATGAAGCAGTTCAAGAGGGTGACGATGCAATTGCCAAACTAACTGATGCTTACAACGCAACTGTAGGTTACATCGAAAACTTAAAAGAAGTTCCTAAGGGTGAAGAGCCGAAAGACTTCAGTGGTGGTGTAAATCCTAGTGATGCACTTTCTGATGATGCTAAACAACCTGACCAAGTTCCAAGTGCTCCTAACGCTCCTGAATTCAATGGTGGTGTGAATCCTAGTGATTCTCCTTCTGGAAATAATGGCTCTGATTTCAATGGTGGGGTAAATGATGCAACAGCTCCTACTGTAGCCGATGCTCCTGAGCATACTGGTCCGCTAGCTACTGATATTCCAGTTTCTGAGAATGGAGAAGCTGTAGATGCTCCTAAAGCAGATACTCCTGACTATAAAGGCCCACTAGCTACTAATACTCCTGTAAATGAAAACGGAGAAGCTGTGGAAGCTCTTAAAGCAGAGATTCCTGAGTATACTGGACCTTTATCTACAAATGGTGAAGACCTTGTAGTGAACAATGTTCCAGCATACGGAGAAACAGGCGCACCAGCAATTAACGAAGTTCCAGCATATGCAGAAACAGGTGCACCAGCAATTAACGAAATTCCAGCGTATGCAGAAACAGGTGCACCAGCAATTAATGAAGTTCCAGAATATACTCTTACAACAGCAGGTACTAACAAGGATAATACTTATCAAGCACCAGCAGCAAAAGTAGAAGATAAAAAAGAACTTCCAAATACTGGTGGTAAAGATAATGTTGCAGTTGCATCATTAGGATTCCTTGGATTGTTCCTTGGTGCTATTCCATTTGTGAAACGTAAAAACTAATTCATTTCGTAGTTTGCAAGAGAAGGAATAATTTCCTTCTCTTTTGTATATTATCTTAGTTTCTCTCAGGGAATTCTTCCCAATGGTATTTTTTTGTGCTTTCCTTTATAATGGGTGTATGGATAAGAAAAAATTGTTATTGATTGATGGGTCTTCTGTTGCTTTTCGGGCGTTTTTTGCGCTCTATCAGCAGTTGGACCGTTTTAAGAATGCGGCTGGTTTACATACCAATGCGATTTATGGCTTTCAGTTGATGTTGAGCCATTTATTGGAGCGGGTGGAGCCGAGTCATATTTTGGTGGCTTTTGATGCGGGAAAGACGACCTTCCGTACAGAGATGTATGCGGACTATAAGGGTGGTCGGGCCAAGACTCCTGATGAGTTTCGTGAGCAATTTCCTTTCATTCGTGAATTGCTGGATCATATGGGGATTTGTCACTATGAGCTGGCTCAGTATGAGGCGGATGACATCATTGGGACGCTGGATAAGCTAGCAGAGCAGGATGGTTTTGATATTACCATTGTCAGTGGGGACAAGGACTTGATTCAGCTGACGGATGAGCATACGGTGGTTGAAATTTCTAAGAAAGGTGTGGCTGAGTTTGAGGCCTTTACGCCAGACTATCTCATGGAAAAGATGGGCATCACACCGACTCAGTTTATCGATCTTAAGGCGCTCATGGGTGATAAGTCGGATAATATCCCTGGGGTGACCAAAATCGGTGAAAAGACGGGTATCAAGCTCTTGCTGGAGCATGGCTCACTCGAGGGGATTTATGAGAATATCGATGGGATGAAGGCTTCTAAGATGAAGGAAAATCTCATCCATGATAAGGAACAGGCCTTTTTGTCAAAAACACTGGCGACCATTGATACCAAGGCACCGATTGAGATTGGTTTGGAGGATTTGGTCTATAGTGGTCCAGATGTAGAAAATCTCGGGAAATTCTACGATGAGATGGGCTTCAAACAGCTCAAGCAGGCTTTAAATGTGTCGTCAGCTGATGTTGCTGAGAGTTTGGACTTTACTATTGTTGACCAAGTCTGTCAAGACATGCTGAATGAAGAATCTATCTTCCATTTTGAGCTTTTTGGTGAGAATTACCATACGGCTGATTTGGTTGGTTTTGCTTGGTCTTGTGGAGATAAGCTCTATGCCACAGACAAGCTTGAGCTGTTGCAAGAGCCGATTTTCAAGGATTTCTTAGAAAAAACACCTTTGAGAGTTTATGATTTTAAAAAAGCTAAAGTTCTCTTGCATCGTTTTGGTCTGGATTTGCAGGCGCCTGCTTTTGATAGCCGTTTGGCTAAATACCTCCTTTCGACTGTGGAGGACAATGAAATTGCGACCATCGCTAGTCTTTATGGTCAGACTTATTTGGTTGATGATGAGACTTTCTATGGTAAGGGTGTCAAGAAGGCCCTTCCTGAACGCGAGAAATTCTTGGAGCATTTAGCTCGTAAGCTTGCTGTTTTGGTCGAAACAGAGCCTATTTTGCTTGAAAAACTCAGCGAAAATGGTCAGTTAGAGCTTCTTTATGATATGGAGCAACCTCTGGCTTTTGTCCTTGCCAAGATGGAAATTGCTGGGATTACGGTTAAGAAAGAGACCTTGCTTGAGATGCAGGCTGAAAATGAGCTTGTCATTGAAAAACTGACTCAAGAGATTTACGAGTTGGCTGGTGAGGAGTTTAATATCAACTCGCCTAAGCAGTTGGGCGTGCTTCTCTTTGAAAAATTGGGACTTCCTCTAGAATATACTAAGAAAACCAAGACAGGTTATTCGACAGCGGTGGATGTGTTAGAGCGCCTTGCTCCTATTGCTCCTATTGTTAAGAAAATCCTAGATTACCGTCAGATTGCTAAGATTCAATCGACTTATGTGATTGGCTTGCAGGACTGGATTTTAGCTGATGGCAAGATTCATACTCGCTATGTGCAGGATTTGACCCAGACAGGTCGTCTGTCTAGTGTGGATCCCAACTTGCAAAATATTCCTGTGCGTTTGGAACAAGGTCGCCTCATTCGTAAGGCTTTTGTGCCAGAGTGGGAGGATAGTGTCCTTCTCAGCTCCGACTATTCACAGATTGAATTACGCGTTTTGGCACATATCTCCAAAGATGAACACTTGATTAAGGCTTTCCAAGAGGGGGCAGATATCCATACTTCGACAGCCATGCGGGTCTTTGGCATTGAACGTCCTGAGGATGTGACTGCAAATGATCGTCGCAATGCCAAGGCGGTTAACTTTGGAGTGGTTTACGGGATTTCAGATTTTGGCTTGTCTAATAATTTGGGTATTAGTCGTAAGGAGGCCAAGTCCTATATTGATACCTACTTTGAACGCTTCCCAGGTATTAAAAACTACATGGATGAAGTGGTGCGTGAGGCGCGTGATAAGGGCTATGTAGAGACCCTCTTCAAGCGTCGTCGTGAGTTGCCAGATATCAATTCGCGTAACTTCAATATTCGTGGTTTTGCAGAGCGGACGGCTATCAACTCTCCTATCCAGGGTTCGGCGGCAGATATTCTCAAGATTGCCATGATTCAGCTAGATAAAGCCTTGGTTGCAGGTGGTTATCAGACTAAGATGCTGTTACAAGTGCACGATGAAATTGTCCTTGAAGTTCCTAAATCTGAACTGGCAGAGATGAAAAAATTGGTCAAACAAACCATGGAAGAAGCTATTCAACTCAGTGTTCCCCTGATTGCGGATGAGAATGAGGGAGCAACCTGGTACGAGGCTAAATAAAAAAGCTATGTAGAGTTTGAAGCACTTGTTTTCAAACTCTTTTTCATGTTTTTCTGTAAGCAGTTTCCTTGACATTTTTTTTGTTTTGCGCTACCATATGTCCATATAATATATGGGAGTCTGTGTACAGTCTGAGAGGAAGTGTTAAACTTCGACCGCACCTGATCTGGGTAATGCCAGCGTAGGGAACGATACTTAGTCTATTCTGCACCTTTTCCATATATGGTAAAGGTTTTTCTGTAAGCAGTTTCCTTGACATTTTTTTTGTTTTGCGCTATCATATGTCCATATAATATATGGGAGTCTGTGTACAGTCTGAGAGGAAGTGTTAAACTTCGACCGCACCTGATCTGGGTAATGCCAGCGTAGGGAACGTTACTTAGTCTATTCTGCGCCTTTTCCATATATGGTAAAGGTTTTTCTTTTTATAAAGAGGAAAACGAGAAGAGGAGGTTGTTATGAAAGCAAGCATTGCCTTGCAAATTTTACCCCTATCACAGGGGATTGATCGAATTGCTGTTATCGATCAAGTCATTGCCTATCTGCAAGCTCAAGAAGTGACTATGGTAGTGACACCATTTGAAACGGTCTTAGAAGGGGAGTTTGATGAGCTCATGCGTATTCTCAAAGAAGCGCTGGAAGTGGCAGGGCAGGAGGCAGATAATGTCTTTGCCAATGTCAAAATAAATGTAGGAGAGATTTTAAGTATTGATGAGAAACTTGAAAAGTATACTGAGACGACACATTAGTCTATTGGGCTTTCTAGGAGTCTTGTCAATCTGGCAGTTAGCAGGTTTTCTTAAACTTCTCCCCAAGTTTATCCTGCCGACACCTCTTGAAATCCTCCAGTCTTTTGTGCGAGATAGAGAATTTCTCTGGCACCATAGCTGGGCGACCTTGAGAGTGGCTTTGCTAGGTCTAATTTTGGGAGTCTTGATTGCCTGTCTCATGGCTGTGCTCATGGATAGTTTGACTTGGCTTAACGACCTGATTTACCCTATGATGGTGGTTGTTCAGACCATTCCGACTATTGCCATAGCTCCTATCCTGGTCTTGTGGCTCGGTTATGGGATTTTACCCAAGATTGTCTTGATTATCTTGACGACTACCTTTCCTATTATCGTCAGCATTTTGGACGGTTTTAGGCATTGTGACAAGGATATGCTGACCTTGTTTAGTCTGATGCGGGCCAAGCCTTGGCAAATCCTGTGGCATTTTAAAATCCCAGTCAGCTTGCCCTACTTTTATGCAGGACTGAGGGTCAGTGTCTCCTACGCCTTTATCACAACAGTGGTATCTGAGTGGTTGGGAGGCTTTGAAGGACTGGGTGTCTACATGATTCAGTCCAAGAAACTGTTTCAGTATGATACTATGTTTGCTATTATTATTCTGGTATCGATTATCAGCCTTCTGGGTATGAAGTTGGTCGATATTAGTGAAAAATATGTTATTAAATGGAAACGTTCATAGAATTAGAATGTTTCAAAAAAGAAAAGAGGAAATCAAAATGAAAAAAACATGGAAAGTGTTTTTAACGCTTGTGACAGCTCTTGTAGCTGTTGTGCTTGTGGCCTGTGGTCAAGGAACTGCTTCTAAGAACAACAAAGAGGCAGAACTCAAGAAAATTGACTTTATCCTAGACTGGACGCCAAATACCAACCACACAGGACTTTATGTTGCCAAGGAAAAAGGTTATTTCAAAGAAGCTGGAGTGGATGTTGACTTGAAATTGCCACCAGAAGAAAGTTCTTCTGACTTGGTTATCAATGGTAAGGCACCATTTGCAGTGTATTTCCAAGACTATATGGCTAAGAAATTGGAAAAAGGCGCAGGAATCACTGCCGTTGCAGCTATTGTTGAGCACAATACATCAGGAATTATCTCTCGTAAATCTGACAATGTAGCTAGTCCAAAAGACTTGGTTGGTAAGAAATACGGAACATGGAATGACCCAACTGAACTTGCTATGTTGAAAACCTTGGTAGAATCTCAAGGTGGAGACTTTGAGAAGGTTGAAAAAGTACCAAATAACGACTCAAACTCAATCACACCGATTGCTAATGGAGTCTTTGACACTGCTTGGATCTACTACGGATGGGATGGAATCCTTGCTAAATCTCAAGGCGTGGAGGCTAACTTCATGTACTTGAAAGACTACGTCAAGGAGTTTGACTACTATTCACCAGTAATCATCGCAAACAATGACTATTTGAAAGACAACAAAGAAGAAGCTCGCAAAGTTATCCAAGCTATCAAAAAAGGCTACCAATATGCTATGGAGCATCCAGAAGAAGCAGCTGACATTCTCATCAAGAATGCACCTGAGCTTCAGGAAAAACGTGATTTTGTCATCGAATCTCAAAAATACTTGTCAAAAGAATACGCAAGCGACAAGGAAAAATGGGGTCAATTTGACGCAGCTCGCTGGAATGCCTTCTACAAATGGGATAAAGAAAATGGTATCCTAAAAGAAGACTTGACAGACAAAGGCTTCACCAACGAATTTGTGAAATAATGACAGAAATTAGACTAGAGCACGTCAGTTATGCCTATGGTCAAGAGAGGATTTTAGAGGATATCAACCTGCAGGTGACTTCAGGTGAAGTGGTTTCCATCCTAGGCCCAAGTGGTGTTGGTAAGACTACGCTTTTCAACTTAATTGCGGGGATTTTAGAAGTTCAGTCAGGGCGAATTGTCCTTGATGGTGAAGAAAATCCCAAGGGGCGCGTGAGTTATATGTTGCAAAAGGATCTACTCTTGGAGCACAAGACGGTGCTTGGCAATATCATCCTGCCCCTCTTGATTCAAAAAGTGGATAAGGCTGAAGCTATTGCTCGCGCGGATGAAATTCTTGCGACCTTCCAGTTGACAGCTGTACGGGACAAGTATCCTCATGAACTTAGTGGTGGGATGCGCCAGCGTGTAGCCTTACTCCGAACCTACCTTTTCGGGCACAAGCTTTTTCTCTTGGATGAGGCTTTTAGCGCCTTGGATGAGATGACTAAGATGGAACTCCACGCTTGGTACCTTGAGATTCACAAGCAGTTGCAGCTAACAACCTTGATCATCACGCATAGTATCGAGGAGGCCCTCAGTCTTAGCGACCGCATCTATATCTTGAAAAATCGCCCTGGGCAGATTGTTTCAGAAATTAAACTAGATTGGTCTGAAGATGAGGACAAGGAAGTCCAAAAGATTGCCTACAAACGTCAAATCTTGGCAGAATTAGGCTTAGATAAGTAGAAAAATAGGGAGTTGGTGAAGATTATCCTTTACCAGCGCCCTTTTTCTTTTAAAAATGAGAAAATTTCGGTATAATAGTCAAAGATAGTCAAGGTTTAAAGAGAGAGGTGGGTTTGTAATGAGATTTAAAAATACATCGGATCATATTGAGGCCTACATCAAGGCGATTTTAGATCAATCTGGTATTGTGGAGTTGCAACGGAGTCAGTTGGCAGATACCTTCCAGGTTGTTCCTAGTCAGATCAACTATGTGATCAAGACACGCTTTACGGAAAGTAGAGGCTACTTGGTTGAAAGTAAGCGTGGTGGTGGTGGCTACATTCGTATAGGACGGATTGAGTTTTCTAGTCATCATGAAATGCTCAGGGAGCTGCTTTACTCGATTGGTGAGCGGGTCAGTCAAGAAATTTATGAGGATATTCTCCAGCTTTTGGTTGAGCAGGAATTGATGACCAAGCAGGAGATGGATTTGCTGATGACAGTAGCTTTGGATCGCGTTCTAGGAGAAGAAGCTCCAGTTGTTCGTGCAAACATGCTACGACAGGTCATACAAGAGGTAGATAGAAAAGGGAAGTAAGATGAATTATTCAAAAGCATTGAATGAATGTATCGAAAGTGCCTACATGGTTGCTGGCCATTTTGGAGCTCGTTACCTAGAGTCTTGGCATTTGTTGATTGCTATGTCTAATCACAGTTATAGTGTGGCAGGGGCGACTTTAAATGATTATCCATATGAGATGGACCGTTTAGAAGAGGTGGCTTTGGAACTGACTGAAACGGACTATAGCCAGGATGAAACCTTTATGGAATTGCCGTTTTCTCATCGTTTGCAGGTTCTTTTTGATGAAGCGGAATATGTGGCGTCAGTGGTTCATGCTAAGGTGCTGGGGACAGAGCATGTCCTCTATGCGATTTTGCATGATGGCAATGCCTTGGCGACTCGTATCTTGGAGAGGGCTGGTTTTTCTTATGAAGACAAGAAAGATCAGGTTAAGATTGCAGCCCTTCGTCGAAATTTAGAAGAACGAGCAGGCTGGAATCGTGAAGATCTTAAAGCTTTACGCCAACGCCATCGTACCGTAGCTGACAAGCAAAATTCTATGGCTAATATGATGGGAATGCCCCAGACTCCAAGTGGTGGACTCGAGGACTATACGCATGATTTGACAGAGCAAGCTCGTTCAGGCAAGTTAGAACCAGTCATCGGTCGGGATAAGGAAATCTCGCGTATGATTCAAATCTTGAGCCGTAAGACCAAGAACAATCCTGTCTTGGTTGGAGATGCTGGTGTCGGGAAAACTGCTTTGGCACTTGGTTTGGCACAGCGTATTGCGAGTGGGGATGTGCCTGTGGAAATGGCTAAGATGCGCGTGTTAGAGCTTGATTTGATGAATGTCGTTGCAGGGACACGTTTCCGTGGTGACTTTGAAGAACGCATGAACAATATCATCAAGGATATTGAAGAAGATGGCCAAGTCATCCTCTTTATCGATGAACTTCACACTATCATGGGTTCTGGGAGTGGGATTGACTCAACTCTAGATGCGGCCAATATCTTGAAACCAGCCTTGGCGCGTGGAACTTTGAGGACGGTTGGTGCGACAACTCAGGAAGAGTACCAAAAGCACATTGAAAAAGACGCAGCTCTTTCTCGTCGTTTCGCCAAAGTGACGATTGAAGAGCCAAGTGTTGCAGACAGCATGACCATTTTGCAAGGTTTGAAGGCGACTTATGAGAAACATCACCGTGTGCAAATTACAGATGAAGCAGTTGAAACAGCCGTCAAGATGGCTCATCGTTACTTAACCAGTCGTCACTTGCCAGACTCTGCTATCGATCTCTTGGACGAAGCAGCGGCAACAGTGCAAAATAAGGCAAAGCATGTAAAAGTAGATGATTCAGGTTTGAGTCCAGCTGACAAAGCCTTGATGGATGGCAAGTGGAAACAGGCAGCCCAGCTAATCGCAAAAGAAGAGGAAGTGCCTGTCTATAAAGACTTGGTAACAGAGTCTGATATTTTGACCACCTTGAGTCGTTTGTCAGGTATTCCAGTCCAAAAACTGACTCAGACTGATGCTAAGAAATACTTAAACTTGGAAGCTGAACTGCACAAACGTGTCATCGGTCAAGATCAAGCAGTTTCCAGTATTAGTCGTGCGATTCGCCGCAATCAGTCAGGGATTCGCAGTCACAAGCGTCCGATTGGTTCCTTTATGTTCTTAGGGCCTACAGGTGTTGGGAAGACCGAATTGGCCAAAGCTTTGGCAGAAGTTCTCTTTGATGATGAATCAGCCCTTATCCGCTTTGATATGAGTGAGTATATGGAGAAATTCGCAGCCAGCCGTCTCAACGGAGCTCCTCCGGGCTATGTGGGCTACGAAGAAGGTGGAGAGTTGACAGAGAAGGTTCGTAACAAACCCTATTCCGTTCTCCTCTTTGACGAAGTAGAGAAGGCCCACCCAGACATCTTTAATGTTCTCTTGCAGGTCTTGGATGACGGTGTCTTGACAGATAGTAAGGGACGCAAGGTTGACTTTTCAAATACCATTATCATCATGACGTCAAATCTTGGTGCGACAGCCCTTCGTGATGACAAGACCGTCGGTTTTGGAGCTAAGGATATTCGTTTTGATCAGGAGAATATGGAAAAACGCATGTTTGAAGAGCTGAAAAAGGCTTATAGACCTGAGTTTATTAACCGTATTGATGAGAAGGTGGTCTTCCATAGCCTATCTAGCGACAATATGCAGGAAGTAGTGAAGATTATGGTCAAACCTTTAGTGGCAAGTTTGGCTGAAAAAGGTATTGACTTGAAATTACAAGCTTCAGCACTGAAATTGTTGGCCAATCAAGGATATGACCCAGAGATGGGAGCTCGTCCACTTCGTAGAATCCTGCAAACAGAAGTGGAAGACAAGCTAGCAGAACTTCTTCTCAAGGGAGAATTAATTGCAGGTAAGACACTTAAGATTGGTGTCAAAGAAGGCCAGATAAAATTTGATATTGCATAAAAATGGAGAATCAGGATTAATCTTGATTCTCTTTTTTATAAAAAATAATAAAAAACTATTGACAAAATAAAAATATAGTTTATAATAAAAACATAGATAGCGAAAATATCAAAAAATATAAAAAGGCTATACGTTTATGAAAAAGAAAACAGCAGTGGTATTTGGAACCTTTGCTCCGCTTCATCAAGGACATATCGATCTGATTCAGCGAGCGAAGCGGCAGTGTGACCAGGTCTGGCTTGTTGTTTCAGGCTATGAGGGAGACAGAGGGGAACAGGTAGGATTAACGCTTCAAAAAAGATTCCGCTATATCCGAGAGGCCTTTCGTGATGACGAGTTGACCTCTGTCTGCAAATTAGATGAAACCAATCTTCCCCGTTACCCTATGGGCTGGCAGGAGTGGTTGAATCAGATGTTTGCAGAGATTTCCTATGATGAAACCCAGCAAGAACTAATCTTCTTTGTGGGAGAGGCAGACTACCAGAAAGAATTATCAAATCGTGGTTTTGAGACTGTCTTGCAAGAAAGAAAGTTTGGTATTTCAGCGACTATGATTCGAGAAAATCCAAGCAAATATTGGAAATATATTGCTCAACCCTTCCGTCGTCAGTTTACAAAGAAAGTGTTGATTATGGGAAGTGCCAGCAATGGGAAGACTACTATAGCCAAGGATTTAGCAAGGTATTACGATGCACCAGTTAGTTTGGAATACGCACGTGAGTACCAGATCAAAAACAATGTCCGCGACGATGAATTGACTCCAAAGGATTACTATTATCTCCTGTTGGGGCAGTATGACCAGACCTCTAAGTTAATTGACAGTAATGCCAATAGGGGACTGGTGATAGCAGACACCAACTCCTTAGTAACCAAGGGCTACTATGATTATTACATGGAGTCAGAGGATCAAGGGGACTTATCGGGAGAGACTTTTGATAATCTCTTTGCCTCGATTTTGGCTAAGGAAAAATGGGACTTGATTCTCTTCGTGCAACCTGTCGGTTCCTATGTCAATGACGGATTTAGAGATATGACCATGGCAGAAGACCATATTCGTCATAGTTTTTCCCAGCATTTGGACCAGATGAGAGAGCGATATTTAACCACCATTCCACTAGTTTATCTAGCTGAGGATTACCTAGGCAATTATGAAGCAGCAAAAGTGGCTATTGATGCCATTTACCAAGCAGATTAGGAGAAAATTATGAAAAAATTAACTGAAAAAATCACACAATTTATCGAAAACTTTAAAAATGTCCATGCGGAAGCCCGCAAGATCGGTTTTGCAGGAATCATGAACCTGCTCTGGAAAGATCTCTTTGTCGGCCGTAGCCTCTTCCAGTGGTTGTATCTCATCGTCCTGTCAAGTGTTCCCTTGATCTTGGAATTCACGCAAAATACAGAAAGTCATGACTGGATGAGCTTGTTTGCCTCTTGGACTGGGATTGTATGTGTTATCTTGGTAGCAGAAGGGCGTGCAAGTAATTATCTTTTTGGGGCCATTAACTCTGCTATCTATTTGGTTTTGGCCATGAATGCGACTTTTTATGGCGAAGTTTTGACGACAGTTTACTTCTTTGTCATGCAGCCGATTGGTCTCTATGCTTGGCTGTCCAACCGTATTAATGACCAAGGAAAAGTAGAAGAATCTCACTTTGAAGCTAAGAAATTATCTGTTATTGATTGGTTCAAGTACTTGGCTTTGACTGCTATCATCTGGATTGGTATGGGCTTGGCATACCAAAGTATCCATAGTGCTCGCCCTTTCCGTGATAGTGTTACTGATGCGACCAATGGTGTTGGCCAGCTCTTGATGACACGTCTCTACCGTGAGCAATGGATTTTCTGGATTGCAACTAATCTCTTTAGTATTTACCTCTGGTGGGGTGAAAACATCCACATCCAAGGGATGTACTGGGTTTACACTCTCAATAGTCTAGTAGGTTGGTACCAATGGACTAAGGCAGTTCGTAAGGAGGCATAAAATGACGGACACGATGATTCCAGCAGGGATGACAGAGAGAGAATATTTTGAAATCCATGCAAGTCAGGAAGAGTTTTTAGACTGGTACTACAAGCAGGAACTCCCTCAATACGAAAAACCAAGTGTGACGGTGGATATGGTAGCCTACTGCTTTGTCGAAGGAAAGATCAAGCTCTTATTAATTCGTCGCAAAGCTCATCCATATCAAAATTGTTTAGCGCTAGTTGGAGGCTTTATGGACAAGGGAGAAGACGCTGCGCATGCCTGTCAGCGTGAGGTGAGTGAAGAAGTCAATCTCGATCTTCCTTTGGAAAAAATTGAGCAATTGATGACCGTATCGACTCCCGACCGTGACCCACGGGGCTGGACAGTGACCATTGCCCACTTGGTTTATCTGCCTAGTCGTGCATTAGAACTTGTTCAAGCAGGAGACGATGCCAAGGATGTGGTTTTTGTAGATGTCGATTTTCAGACAGGCAAATGCTACCTAGAGGGAGTGGAGTTGGAGGAACAAGCTTTCGCTTTTGACCATTATGCCATTATCCAAGAATCCATCAAACGAATCCAAGGCCGTCTCGACTGGAATCCGACCTTCCTCTATCTGCTGGAGGAGGAGTTCACTGTCTACGAAGGGACTGAACTGGTCAATCTTATCAACCCCGGTCGTCCCATCGTCAGCAATAACTTTCTCGTAAAATACGGAGAATATGTAGAAGAAGTCGGACTCAAACGAGTGCCTAAAAAGAAACCAAGAAAAACCTATCGATTGAAATAAAAAGCGAGGCCGGGAAAAAGTTACCGACCTCTTTATGTACTATCATGAGATGGTTTTGTGTTGTGACTACTTTTATGGGTGGCTATCTTTCTTAGAATTGCTCATGATGCGAATGAATAAATCTTTGTATTTATATTTTAAATAGGTTTCGTGTAAGTACAATAAAGCTATATTTACAATCATAAAAATGGTTATTAAGTAAAATAAATCAAATGTAGTCTGAGCGTAGCGAATTGCAGACTGATAAGACCAGAAAGCTCCCAAAATCAACCAAGGCAGATACTTGTAATACTTATTTAGCATAAGGGTGCACCTCCAATATCCTATTTCAATGTTATTATATTCCTTTGCACTTAAAGATGCAAGCGATTACATAAAGAGCGAATTCAAATTTTAAAAGAAAAATCTCCTGTTTTTCTGTTTTATTACGAATAGAAGAGTAGGAGGAGTAAATATATCTAAATGATATGAGATTTTTAAAATAGTTTATATAAATCGTTGACATATTTAAATCTCAATGTTACGATTACATTACAAAAAGATTTCTTTATATTTCTAAAATATTACAAAGGAGTAGAAAAATGAAAAAGAAAACCTATATCAAATTAATGGCAGCGACTGTATTGGCTTCTACCTTGCTATTAGGAGCTTGTGGAAATAAAAAGGAAACAACTCAAGCAAGCAGTTCTGTTAAGACAAGCCAATCATCAAGCTCTAAAGTAGCTTCTTCTAGCCAAGAAAGCAAGACTCAGAAGTCCTCAAGTTCAGCTTCATCTGAAAAGACTAAGGCGTCTACTGATCAATCTTCAGCAACTGCAACGCCATCACAAGCGGCACCTACACCAGAGCAAAGACAAGGTCAAGAGGTGTCTAATCAACAGGCGGTTAGTCAACAAACTTCTGTTCAGGCTTCTTCAACTCAACAGGCTCCTCAAGCTCAGTCTAATCAATCAAACTATGACCCAACAACTGACCGTAAATTTCAAGACAAGCAAGCAGAGAAAAATAAACGCTACAAGGGTGTTTTAACCATGGTAGATGGTGATTTCTCAGCTGCAGCGGGCAATTGGAAGGGAGCCAATGGTGAAACCATTACAGTTTCATCAGGAGGTCAATTTACAGTAGAATCTGCTGATGGAAAGAAAGAAAACTACTCTATCAGAGGCTATTCTTATACTCTTGATGATGGTAAGTATAATGCCAAAATCGGTGGAGGAAAAGTCATCCAAATTACAACAGGAGCAGATGGCAAGGTTTCCAGTGTTGCTTTGAGTCAATAATAGCTCTCAGTATGTGAATATTTATAATCAAAAACCCGTCAACTTTAAGAGAGTTACGGGTTTTAAACTTTTAAGCCTTATCCAACTGCAAGAGGGCTTCAATTTCTGCTAAAGTACTGGCTTGTGAAATGGCTCCACGGAGTTTAGCTGCACCAGATGTCCCACGGAGGTAGTGAGGAGCGAGGCCACGGAATTCACGAACTGCAACGTTTTCTCCTTTGAGGTTAATCAATCGTTTCAAGTGTTCGTAGGCGATTTTCATCTTGTCTTCAAAGGTCAAATCAGGGAGGAGCTCTCCTGTTTCAAAGTAATGGTTGATTTGGTTGAAGAGGTAAGGGTTTCCCATGGAGGAAGATTATATCAGTTATATCTCGAAATAAAAAAGGATAAATTTAACTATAAAACTTGTCTTATTGAATGAAAAAATGGTAGAATAAACATCAATATCGATTGAAATATGGAGATTTAATGGAAATGAAGTCAAAAACATTTCGATTTTATTTAGTTTTGTTATTTATTTTCTTTCTTTATTTTTCATTTGCGGTGTATAATCGAACGTACAGTGGAATCACCGTAGATAAACATGATAATGAGTGGATAGTTAGACAAGTTCATAATCTGGGAAGCTTTGCAAATCATCAAGAGATAATAGGGTCATCAATTATACAAATAGACGGTCAGAGTCCAGATAGTAATTTCTTATTATCTCGATTTTTAATTGTTGAACCGCTTCATTCTGTGACAGTGTTAGATAGAGGAATTTCAAAGAATTTAATAATAGAATCTGGGAAATCAAGCCAAATTATCTTTCTTGTTTTATCAATCATTGCTTTTCTGATTCTACTGTTATTTCGCTTATACATAAAAGGGAGAAGTAGAGGAAAAACTGGAAAACGATATTTTTATTTTATTATTTATACTAGTCTGATGTTATTATCGATTATTCCATCAAGTATAGGAGATGTATTTGGTCGTAGTCTATTAATTTCATACTTGACTTTATTTCCATTATTCATGGATATCTTCATTAGAGTGTTAGTCTTGAAGATAAAAGGTTCAACCATTTCTAACTTTTCTCGTATTATACTGGGCTATTCACTCATCACTCAACTTTTGTTTGTTTATAATCTTATACAGCCCATTGATTTTTTGACCATCTTTTTTTCTAGGGGGGTATTTTATTTAGTATTTTTCTTTTTAGTTATCCTACTGTTAAAGATGCTTATAAATTACTCTCAGATAAGAGAAATGTTGCCAATTCATACCTTATTTTTAGCAGTTCTTGCCTTATTTCCTCTATTTTTTGGATATATTTTTCCGATTGGTAAGGAAGTTTCGTTTATTTATAGTATTCCTCTATTGTTGCTTATTTTGTTCTCTATTGTAAATAACTTGATACTAGAGCGAATGATATATGTTGCTTGGAAGTGGAACCCGTTCATATATAACTTGATATTTGCAGTTTTTTTTACTAGTCTAATTATTCTTTTTAGTCTGTTATTAAGAGAATTTTCTCCAATTTTTTTCGTTCTTTACACTTTTCTTTTTTCGCTAGCTTTGTTACCTGAAATAAGGAAAATGATGTTGATTAGCCATAAAATGGAGGGAATCTTTAGTAGTTTTCATACTTTTGTAGCTACTGAATTGGAGAGGGAAGAAATTGCAACGTTTATACATGATACTACAATTCAGAAGGTTATTTATTATAAAAAGCAGTTAGAAATTAGTGAACAAATTAATAGGGTAGCTTTATTAGAGATGTTGGATGATATTGTCTTTGAATTAAGAGATTTATGTTCCAATATCTATCCTTTAATGGTGCATGAATTAGGGCTGAAAGAATCTATTACTAGCATATTAAACCAATTCATGAAGATGGAAACTGTTTCGATTATGACAACTTTTTCAATAGATGAAGAAAAAGTTAATGATAAAGTGGGCACGTTTGTATTAAGGACAGTTAAAGAACTAGTAAATAATAGTATTCTTCATGGGAATGCTAGAGAAATTACTGTAGATTTATCTACAAAAGAAAAGATTTTATCAATTAAAGTTATAGATGATGGTATTTTTAAGGGAAACTATCAGTCTAATGAACATCATTTTGGTTTAAATAGAATTGTAGAGAAGGTTCATTTATTGGGGGGAACTGTTCAGATAAATATAGAACCTACAAGTGTGAAGATACGGATACCTATAGAAGGGAAGAAAAATGATTCGTTTGGTTTTGATTGATGATCACAGTTTAGTATTACAAGGATTGGAGAACTATTTTTTAAAGGAAGATGATTTTGAAATTGTTGGGTCCTATACAGAAGTAGCAGATTTACTTCTCTGTCTTAAGAATGAAAAGGTAGATGTGCTAGTTATGGATTTTATGTTGAAAGGAGTAACGGCATTTGATGTTATTAGTCAGATAAATAGATTTCTGAATACAGTTCCCAAGATAGTTCTTTTATCAGGATTTTATGACACTTTGTTACATAAGAGAGCGATGGATTTTGGGATTCAAGCTTTTTTACCCAAAGAAAGTTCTTATTTGGATGTTAAAAGTGCAATTTATGCTGTTTATAAGGGAAATCACGTTATCCCAGATGGTTTGTTAGAAAAGCAAGAAAATAATCTATTGACAGATATGGAGTTAAGTGTATTGGAACTTATTGTAAAAGAATATTCTAATGAAAAGATAGCAAATAGTTTA
>NZ_GL732491.1:73543-106209 GCF_000187745.1 Streptococcus sp. M334
CATCATTTTGTAATATTTTCATCTTTATAACTATGTTAGAATAAAATTAATCATGAATGATGTAGATGAATTTCTACTTAGGGAAGAAAAATGATTCGTTTGGTTTTGATTGATGATCACAGTTTAGTATTACAAGGATTGGAGAACTATTTTTTAAAGGAAGATGATTTTGAAATTGTTGGGTCCTATACAGAAGTAGCAGATTTACTTCTCTGTCTTAAGAATGAAAAGGTAGATGTGCTAGTTATGGATTTTATGTTGAAAGGAGTAACGGCATTTGATGTTATTAGTCAGATAAATAGATTTCTGAATACAGTTCCCAAGATAGTTCTTTTATCAGGATTTTATGACACTTTGTTACATAAGAGAGCGATGGATTTTGGGATTCAAGCTTTTTTACCCAAAGAAAGTTCTTATTTGGATGTTAAAAGTGCAATTTATGCTGTTTATAAGGGAAATCACGTTATCCCAGATGGTTTGTTAGAAAAGCAAGAAAATAATCTATTGACAGATATGGAGTTAAGTGTATTGGAACTTATTGTAAAAGAATATTCTAATGAAAAGATAGCAAATAGTTTATTTGTCAGCAGGAGAACAGTAGATACCCATGTTTCAAATATTTGTTCAAAGTTGGGAGTGACGAGTAGAGTTGGAGCTGTACGTGAGGCTATTCGATTAAATCTCGTATCTTTATAATTTATCCTAAAAAGGCAAGAAGGTTTTCGTAAATTACGGATTCTTTCTTGTCTTTTTTTGTTTAAGATAGAGTCAGTTTAACAGATTGGAGAAGGATATGCTAACAGTAGATTATTTACTTGGAGATAATAGAAATCGCTATTTTGGTAGAGGGTATAAGAGGACGACTTATGAAGTTAATACTCTTCGAAAATCTCTTCAAACTACGTCAGCGTCGCCTTGTCGTACTCAAGTACAGCCTGCGGCTAGCTTCCTAGTTTGCTCTTTGATTTTCATTTAGTATAAGTTGAAAAATATTTTAGAAGGGGTTGGCTCTCTTCATTAAGAAGGTTTGTGGTCTAGTAAACAATCTGAAATCATACAGCAACACCTGAGTACATTAGATGGAATAGTATTAGCTCATTTATTTGGAAGTGAAATACTGAAAAGAATGGGAGTGAGCTTAAATCAGTATAGGTTAAGCCATTTTGAGATAAAGTCAGGGATAAAAGCTATAGAAGAATTGGTAAATTTAAGATTAGAATTACAAAATTTCAAAATGACGAACCAAGTGATTGAATTTGATTGCTTGGTAATGGATATGAAAGTTTGTTTAGGCTATCAATTATTAGAATGTATGGAAAATGTAGTTGCTATAGGAGAACAAGGTAGAGATTTTTTATCAACTCATTTGAGAGATAGACAACATGATATATACGATGTTGAGTTTTCAGATAGTAGTATATCTTGTAAAGCAGAGCAAGTATTGATCAAAGATATTGAATATAGTGGTGTAGGTAGTCTAGAAAAGAATTATTATAGTTTGTTAGAACTTCTGATTATTTTTTCTCAAATGGCAGAGATGTTAGCCTACCATATAGAAGAGATGTCTCGAGAAGAGAGCAATACCATGTGGATGAAGCAAGTGAGTGCAGACTTGAATTCACAAATTTTAAACGGAGTAGTAGAGCTTAGTGGTAGTGTTTCAAAAAATAGATTATTAAAAATTAGAGAAGAGCATTGGAAAGTCTACGAAATGTCTGGGTATGATGTAGATTATAAGGTAGTCTTTAAAAGTAAAATAGCTCAAAAATTACCTGATGGAGGGGGACAGTGATGGGAAATAGAGAATTAAGGTTAGTCATATCAGGCACTTATTCTACAGGTAAGACAACAACTGCTACAGCCCTTTCGATTGCAACGGGACTTCCCTTAATTGACGCTTTATCTGCGAGGGAAATTTTGACAGATTTATATCCTGGCAGAAGATTTCAGGATATGTCATCAACTGAATTAATGGCACTAGGGCTAAAGCGTTTTGAAGAGAGAATTCGTACGGAAGGAATTTTATACAAGGAACATGGAAGTTTTCTATCAGATGGTTCAGTATTGAATGAATGGATTTACGGGACTGTTCGAATGAGGGTAGGAATTAATCCAGGCTCAGCATTCATTCATCGACTGATGAAATCTATTTTAGGTCTTCCTGGTCGAACATTTTTCAAAAAATATTTGACTGCTTATGGAGTTGTCTCTAAGAATCATGCGAAATTGTGGTATACAGATGTTGTTCATTTACCAGTAGAGTTTGCAATGGATCCAGATGGGCATAGACCAGTATCTGAAGAGTATCGGAATTTATCAGATGAGGAATTATATGAAGCTTATAGGAATTTGGGTCTGACACCTTATTGTGTCAAAGGTAGTCAGGAAGAACGGTTAAATCAGATCATTCAACATTATGAGTTGCCAATAGTTGTTCCAGTAGATGAGGCTATTTCCTTAGCTGAAAAGGTTATACGAGAAAACAGGGAAGCAGTATCTAAACGTATCATAGAACAGTATGAAGAGCCTACATTAAAGGAAAAAATAAAATTTATGACAAGATATTAGGAGTATGTATGATTCAGTTTCAAAATATTAGTAAGATTTATAAGGTGGGGGAGCAAGAAGTTCGTGCTTTAGATCAAGTTAGTTTTTCTATTGAGAAAGGGAAATTTACAGTTATTTTAGGTCCATCAGGTTCAGGGAAAAGTACGTTGCTAAATTTACTTGGTGGGATGGATCGTGCGACATCAGGAACCTTTATATTTGATGAGGAACTAGTAACAAAGTTTACGGATAAGGAATTATCTGCTTATCGAAAAGATAAAATTGGTTTTGTTTTTCAATTTTATAACTTAGTTCCAAGTTTAACGGCCAAGGAGAATGTAGGTATTGCAGCAAATTTAGTGAAAAACAATAAAGAAATTGATATGTATTTAGATCAAGTTGGTTTACTTCATAGAAAAAATAATTTTCCTAATCAACTTTCTGGAGGTGAAATGCAACGTGTATCAATTGCAAGGGCATTGGCTAAAGAGCCTAGTCTATTATTGTGTGATGAGCCTACAGGAGCGTTAGACTCAAAGACAGGCGATAGTATTTTAACTTTATTGAAGGAAGTTTCTAGAAATGGGAATGCTGCAGTTGTAATGGTTACACACAATAGAGAGTTTGCTAAATTTGCAGATCGAGTTATATATTTGAAAGATGGAAGTATTGAAAAAATAGAGAATAATGAAGAGGTGCTGGGATGAGGTATCTTCATATAAAATTATTAAGAGATCTTCGGCAAAACTGGCAACAATTTTTCTCTGTTTTTCTGATGTCTCTATTAAGTGTATTAATCTTTGTAGGGCTACAAGGAGCTTGGCATGGACTTGAAAAGAGTCTAGAGAGTTATTTGAAACAATCTGAACTTCCTGTTGTTTGGGTTCAAGCGAGACAAATTGATGAATCAAAAATCAAGCAGGTTGAACAATTATCTTCTGTTGAAAAAGTTGTCAGTAAAAAGAAAGGCTTTGCTAATATTGTTCGTTTAGACAAGACTGACGGACGAATCAATCTTGAAACGATTACAGATAATCAACTGGTTACAGTAACAGAAGGAAGTCCTTTTTCTGAGGGAAAACAAGATTCGATTTGGATTGATGGGAATTATGCTAAGAAGAATCATTTACAGATTGGAGATTCAATTTCTATTTCATCAAGGGGGAAACAGATAGATTTAGAAATTGTAGGATTTGTTCAGGCGACAGATAAGATTTATTTTACAGGTAGTATGGAATATATAGCTCCAAATCCTGACAATGATGCCTATGGTTATATTGCAGATAATGAAATTGCAAAAGGAATCCTGGGTTTATCGTCAGATAATGCCTTGGAAATTTATGGCTCTAAGATAGATTTGCGAGGAGATTTAGAGTCTATTTTTGGGGGCGACTTAGTTTCTTATCAAGATCAAAAAAGTTTAACTGAAATATCAGAAGCTACCGATCGAGTTGGGCAAATTAGAAATTTATCTTACTTATTTTCTTTTATCTTTATTTTGTTAGCTATTTTAGCTATGTTTACAACCATTCAGCGTTTGATTGATGGTCAAACAAAAGAGATTGCTGTATTAAAGGCTTTAGGCTTTTCAAATCAGGCTATCAGTTTACATTATATTTTATTTGGCTTAGTAGTCAGTTTATTAGGAAGTTTCGCAGGCTTTGCTATTTCTCCCTTGATGTCATGGTTTGTACTAGAAACTCAAAAGTCAATGTTTACACTTCCAAATTGGCAAATCTCTTATTCATCTTCATCAATAGTCATTGGTATTGTAGTCATTATAATTTGTATTTTAGCTGCCTATTTAGCTTCTAGAGAGTCAGCTAGAGGCTTACCAGCAATATTTTTAAGAGGTAAAGAAAAAGTTGCTAAATCTGTCTTTGTGGAAAGATTTTCCTCTATCTGGCAACGAATTTCTTATCCTTCAAGATGGGCAATTCGGGATGCCTCGTTTAATCGTATTCGAGTTTTGATGGGAATCGTGGGAGTTGCAGGAAGTATGATGTTACTGATTGCTGGAATTGGTATGCCTGTATCTATGAATCATCTTGTTGATAAGGCATATAATGAAGATTTTTCTTACTCAAAACGACTGACCGTGGCGGATTATCCTACTTCTAAGTCTAAATATGGTGGGCAAGGTGTACAAATTTCACAAGCACATTTTAGTCCAGATGATGGATACAACCGTTTATTGATTATATTTGATGATGGAGATATGATACAAGCAAAAACAGAGAGTGCTGAATCTTTGAAAGATGATGGTTTGTATGTAACTAGATCATTTGCCCGTTTGGCAGGTATTAAAGTCGGAGATTTTTTAACTGTAACTCCTTATCAAGATGGTTATACTTACAAGTTTGAAGTAAAAGGGATTGTCACAAGTGAAACCAATCAAGGTGCCTATCTTCATGCTAGAGTCTTTGAAAAAGCAGGGGGAGATTTTACTCCACATACTTTATTAGTTGGGTCAGAGGTGGACCAAGATACTATTAAGCAAGACAAAGGTGTTCTATCTGTCATTGAAAAAGGGAGCCAAGAAAAAAATGCCTATGATTTTGTATCTAGTTTGATGAGTGTATTTCTAATGATTATTGGCTTTGCCTTATTACTTGTTATTATTGTTCTCTATAATCTGGGTTCTTTAAACTTTGTAGAGAGAATGAGAGACTATGCTACATTACAAGTATTAGGATTTTCTAATCAATATCTACAGATGCTAACTCTTTTTGAGACTATACTAACTACCTTTATTGGTTGGCTAGTAGGAATTCCTTTAGGCATATGGTTTTTGAAAGAATATGTAGCAACATTTTCGACGATTCGAATTGAGTATACCGCTTATATCAGTATGTATGTCCTTGCTTCTGCTACGTTATTGGTTTGGTTTACATCTTTAGGGACTGCTTATTTTATTAGTCTTCGTATGAGAAAGATTGACATGATTAGTGCTTTAAAGGGGGTAGACTAGTAGAGTTAGTTCTGACTGAATCTATAGACATTTATAAATAATTGTTAATCATCGGTTCTAATACTCAATGAAAATCAAAGAGCAAACTAGGAAGCTAGCCGTGGGCTGTACCTAAGTACGGCAAGGTGAAGCTGACGTGGTTTGAATTTGATTTTCGAAGAGTATAAGGTCCAAATTTACCTATTTGTGTTTCGGTTCACTACATTACTGCATTCAAAATCCGTCAGCTCAATAAGAGTTGACGGATTATTTTATACTTGTACTTGGGTTAAAAATTCTTCTGTAGTAAGAATTTGAGCAAACTCATCTTGTAGAGAAAGGAGATTAATCTCATGGATAGTATCAGGGGAGATGGTCTGACCGTTTTTGTTGGATAGGGTAAAACTGGCAGTAGCATCTGCTAGTAAAGTGACTTCAAAACCAAGATTTGCTGCCATTCGTGTCGTAGTAGATACACAATGAGGTAGGGTCAAACCAACAAGGACTAAATGATAAATCTGATTTTTTCGTAAATAGGTTTCAAGATTTGTTCCAATAAAGGCGCTATTAACCGTTTTTTGAAAGACAGGTTCGGAAGTAACTGGTTCAAATCCACTTTTAAACTCCTGATTTTGTTTGTTATGAAATTGCGACTGGGGATTATCAGATATGTGTTGAACATGTAAGACTGGAAGAGCGTGTTTACGAAAGTATGCCAGTACCCTCAATGCTTGATGTTCAGCTTGAGGGTTATTTCGTTCTCCCCAAATAGGTCTATCAAATGCTTTTTGCATATCGATAACAAGTAGAGCAGTGTGAACCATTTTAAGCTTTCTCCAATTGCAAGAGGGCTTCAATCTCTGCTAGGGTGCTAGCTTGTGAAATGGCTCCACGGAGTTTGGCAGCGCCAGATGTTCCACGGAGGTAGTGAGGAGCGAGTCCACGGAATTCACGAACTGCGACGTTTTCTCCTTTGAGGTTAATCAAGCGTTTCAAGTGTTCGTAGGCGATTTTCATCTTGTCCTCAAAGGTCAAATCAGGGAGGATTTCTCCTGTTTCAAAGTAATGGTTGATTTGGTTGAAGAGGTAAGGATTTCCCATGGCAGCGCGGCCAATCATGACTGCGTCAGCTCCGACTTCTTCGATACGCTGTTTGGCTTCTTGGACAGTACGGATATCACCGTTAGCGATGAAGGGAATCTTGGTCAGAGCTTGAGCGACCTTGTGAAGGGTCTCAAGGTCTGCGTGACCTGTATACATTTGCTCACGGGTACGGCCATGCATGGCGAGGGCAGAAACACCTGCAGCTTCAGCAGCGAGGGCATTTTCTACTGCCAGAGAGGGGTCAGCCCAGCCTGTACGCATCTTGACAGTAAGTGGAATATCAAGGACAGATTGGACCTTATTGATGATAGAGTAGATCTTGTCAGGATCCTTGAGCCACATAGCGCCAGCTTCGTTCTTAACGATTTTGTTAACTGGGCAGCCCATGTTGATATCCACGATATCGGTTTTGGTGTTTTCTTGGATGAATTCTGCTGCGCGTGCTAGGCTGTCTTCATCACTACCAAAGAGTTGGATAGACACAGGGTTTTCACCTTCATCGATGTGAAGCATGTGCAGGGTTTTTTCGTTGTTGTATTGGATTCCCTTGTCAGAGACCATTTCCATGACAACGAGTCCAGCTCCGAGCTCTTTTGCGATGGTACGAAAGGCTGAGTTAGTCACACCAGCCATAGGTGCTAAAACGGTACGATTGGGAATCTCAACATTGCCAATCATAAAGGGTGTATTAAGATTTGTCACGAATGAGTTCCTCCAGGTCGTTTTCATCAAAGTTGTAAGTAGTTTGGCAGAATTGACAAGTGATTTCTGCTCCGTGGTCTTCCTCTTTCATTTCCTGTAAGTCTGAGCTTGGAAGGCTGGCAAGAGCGTTCATAAAGCGCTCATGGCTACAGTCACATTGGAAACGGATTTCTTCTTCAGAAAGACGCTTGTAGGCCTCGTCACCGTAGATTGCTTTGAGGAGGGCTTCAATATGGTCGTCGCTCTCCAGAAGCGTCGAGATAGCTGGCATTTCTTGGATACGTTTTTCAAAGCGAGCAATCTCTTCTTCCTTGGCTCCCGGCAAAACTTGAACTAGGAAACCACCTGCGACCTTGACCTTGTCTTCCTCGTCCAAAAGGACATTGAGACCAACTGCTGAAGGTGTTTGTTGGCTCTCAGTCAGGTAAAAGGCAAGATCTTCACCGATTTCCCCAGAGATGAGGGGAGTCATAGAGTTGTAAGGATTTCCAGTACCGTAGTCTGTGATAACGAGGAATTGACCATTTCCAACAAAAGGTCCGACTAGAACTTCACCAGTTGCAGTCTTTTTGATGTCAACACCAGGATTTTGAACGTAGCCTTTGACGTTACCCTTGGTATCAGCGACGGTGATGATAGCGCCTAGAGAGCTAGATCCCAGCACCTTAACGGTTAGTTTGGTATTTCCTTTTTCATTGGCTACGAGAATCTGGCTAGCGATAAGAGTTCGACCAAGCGCTACAGTTGAGCTAGCTTGGGTTTGGTGTTTTTCTTGAGCAGTGCGGACGGTTTCCGTGCTATCAAGGACAAAAGCACGAAAGGCGCCACTTTCTGATATAGTTTTAATAATTTTATCCATAGCTACTATTTTAGCATAAAAATGCCCAAAGGGGGAGCCGTGTGTTTGCTGATTTTTAGGATAATGGACCAGGAAATCAGCATGAAAATAAAAAGAGAAACAGATTATTTCAGCATTTGTAAGATTTATGCTATGCTTAAGGTAGAAAATGAAAGGGGTAACAAATGTATTTAGGAGATTTGATGGAAAAGGCCGAATCTGGCCAATTTTCAATCCTTTCCTTTCTATTACAAGAGTCTCAGATGACTGTCAAGGCTGTAATGGAGGAAACAGGATTTTCAAAAGCAACCCTAACCAAATATGTCACCCTGCTCAATGATAAGGCTTCGGACAGTGGTTTAGAGCTGATTATTCATTTAGAAGATGAAAATCTGCGTCTATCGATCGGTGCAACTACCAAGGGAAGAGATATCCGAAGCTTATTTTTGGAGAATGTTGTTAAATACCAGATTTTGGTCTATCTTCTCTACCATCAACAGTTTTTAGCCCATCAGCTAGCTCAAGAATTGATGATTAGTGAGGCTACGCTTGGTCGCCACTTAGCTAGTTTAAATCAGATTTTGTCAGAATTTGATTTATCTATTCAAAATGGACGTTGGCGAGGTCCAGAGCATCAGATTCGCTATTTCTATTTTTGTCTTTTCCGCAAGGTCTGGTCGAGTCAGGAGTGGGAAGGTCACATGCAGAAACCAGAGAGAAAACAGGAGATTGCCGCTTTAGAAGAAATCTGCGGTGCAAGTTTGTCTTCGGGTCAGAAATTGGACTTGGTTCTCTGGTCTCACATCAGTCAGCAGCGTCTTCGGGTCAATGCCTGTCAGTTCCAAGTGATAGAAGAAAAAATGCGGGGGTATTTTGACAATATTTTCTACCTTCGTTTGCTCAGAAAGGTTCCGTCCTTTTTTGCTGGGCAACATATTCCACTAGGAACTGAGGATGGTGAGATGATGATATTCTTCTCTTTTCTCTTGTCTCATCGTATTCTTCCCCTTCATACCATGGAGTATATCCTTGGTTTTGGAGGGCAGTTGGTAGATTTGCTGACACAATTGATTCAAGAAATGAAGAAGGAGGAGTTGCTGGGTGATTATACAGAGGACCATATTACCTATGAACTCAGTCAGCTTTGTGCTCAAGTCTATCTCTATAAGGGCTATATTTTACAGGATCGCTACAAGTATCAGTTAGAGAATCGTCATCCTTATTTGTTGATGGAACATGATTTTAAGGGGACGGCAGAGGAGATTCTTCATGCTCTACCTGCTTTTCAACAGGGGACGGATTTGGATAAGAAAATTCTCTGGGAATGGCTCCAGTTGATAGAATATATGGCTGAAAACGGTGGCCAGCATATGCGGATTGGTCTGGATTTGACATCTGGTTTTCTTGTCTTTTCAAGAATGGCAGCCATTTTGAAACGGTATTTGGAATACAATCGTTTTATTACTATTGAAGCCTATGATTGTACTCGGCATTATGATTTGCTGGTTACAAATAATCCTATTCATAAGAAGGAACAGACACCAGTCTATTACTTAAAAAACGACTTGGATATGGAAGATTTGGCAGGGATTCGTCAGTTATTATTCACTTAAAAGGCTTGGTTGTTCCAGGTCTTTTTTGTGAAATTTACACAATCTCCTCACATTTTTTTAAAAATTAAAAAAAGTTGATAAACAAGAAAGCGCTTTATTTTGTATACTAGTTACTGTAAAGAGGAGACATCCTCAAGATCATTATCAGGAGGACAGCACATGTCACAAGAAAAATACATCATGGCCATTGACCAGGGAACAACAAGTTCTCGTGCCATTATTTTCAATAAAAAAGGAGAAAAGGTTAGCTCGAGTCAAAAAGAGTTTACTCAGATTTTCCCTCAAGCAGGTTGGGTAGAGCACAATGCCAATGAAATTTGGAACTCTGTTCAATCTGTTATTGCTGGAGCTTTCATCGAAAGTGGTGTCAAGCCAAATCAAATCGAAGCAATCGGGATTACCAACCAGCGTGAAACAACGGTCGTCTGGGATAAGAAAACAGGACTTCCTATCTACAACGCTATCGTTTGGCAATCACGCCAAACTGCTCCTCTGGCTGAACAACTAAAAAGCCAAGGTTATGTGGAAAAATTCCATGAAAAGACTGGTTTGATCATCGATGCTTACTTCTCTGCGACCAAGGTTCGTTGGATTTTGGATCATGTAGAAGGCGCTCAAGAGCGAGCAGAAAAAGGGGAATTGCTCTTTGGTACTATTGACACTTGGTTGGTTTGGAAATTGACAGACGGTGCGGCTCACGTAACGGATTACTCAAATGCAGCCCGTACTATGCTTTATAACATTAAAGAACTTAAATGGGATGATGAGATTTTGGAAATCCTCAATATTCCTAAGGCTATGCTACCAGAAGTTCGTTCTAACTCTGAAATCTACGGCAAGACAGCTCCATTCCATTTCTATGGTGGAGAAGTGCCAATCTCAGGTATGGCTGGGGACCAACAAGCAGCCCTCTTTGGACAGTTGGCCTTTGAGCCTGGTATGGTCAAGAATACTTATGGAACAGGTTCTTTCATCATCATGAATACTGGGGAAGAGATGCAGTTGTCTGAAAACAACCTCTTGACAACCATTGGTTACGGAATCAACGGCAAGGTTTACTATGCCTTGGAAGGTTCTATCTTCATCGCAGGTAGTGCCATTCAGTGGCTTCGTGACGGTCTTCGCATGGTAGAAAATTCACCAGAATCTGAAAAATACGCTCGTGATTCTCACAACAATGATGAAGTTTATGTCGTTCCAGCCTTTACAGGTCTAGGTGCTCCATACTGGAACCAAAACGCTCGCGGTTCTGTCTTTGGATTGACTCGTGGAACAAGTAAGGAAGACTTTATCAAGGCAACTCTTCAATCAATTGCTTATCAAGTGCGTGACATCATCGATACGATGCAAGTGGATGCTCAGACAGCTATCCAAGTCTTGAAAGTGGACGGTGGTGCAGCTATGAACAATTTCCTCATGCAGTTCCAAGCTGATATTTTGGGAATCGATATCGCACGCGCCAAAAACTTGGAAACAACAGCTCTAGGGGCAGCCTTCTTAGCAGGTTTATCAGTAGGTTACTGGAAAGACTTGGATGAGTTGAAACTCTTGAACGAGACAGGAGAACTCTTTGAACCATCTATGAACGAATCTCGTAAGGAACAACTCTACAAGGGCTGGAAGAAAGCTGTGAAAGCAACCCAAGTCTTTGCGGAAGTAGATGACTAATACTGGAAGAATAAAGCGACTTAGTTAGAAAGTGTGTAAATATGGAATTTTCAAAGAAAACACGTGAATTATCAATTCAAAAAATGCAGGAACGTACCCTGGACCTCTTAATTATCGGTGGAGGAATCACAGGGGCTGGTGTAGCCTTGCAGGCAGCAGCTAGTGGTCTTGAGACTGGTTTGATTGAAATGCAGGACTTCGCAGAAGGAACATCCAGCCGTTCAACAAAATTAGTTCACGGAGGTCTTCGTTACCTCAAACAATTTGACGTAGAAGTTGTATCAGATACGGTTTCTGAACGTGCAGTGGTTCAACAAATCGCACCACACATTCCAAAACCAGACCCAATGCTCTTGCCAGTTTACGATGAAGATGGAGCGACCTTTAGCCTCTTCCGTCTGAAAGTAGCTATGGACTTGTATGACCTTTTGGCAGGAGTTAACAACACACCAGTTGCTAACAAGGTTTTGAGCAAGGAAGAAGTTTTGGAACGCCAGCCAAACTTGAAGAAAGAAGGCTTGGTAGGAGGTGGGGTTTACCTTGACTTCCGTAACAACGATGCGCGTCTCGTGATTGAAAACATCAAACGTGCCAACCAAGACGGTGCCCTCATTGCCAACCACGTTAAAGCAGAAGGCTTCCTCTTTGACGAAAGTGGCAAGATTACTGGTGTCGTAGCCCGTGATTTGTTGACAGACCAAGTCTTTGAAATCAAGGCCCGTCTGGTGATTAATACAACAGGTCCTTGGAGCGACAAGGTACGTAATTTGTCTAATAAGGGAACACAATTCTCACAAATGCGTCCAACTAAGGGAGTTCACTTGGTAGTGGATTCAAGCAAGATTAAGGTTTCTCAGCCAGTTTACTTTGATACAGGTTTGGGTGACGGTCGGATGGTCTTTGTTCTCCCACGTGAAAACAAGACCTACTTCGGTACAACTGATACAGACTACACAGGCGATTTGGAACATCCAAAAGTGACGCAGGAAGATGTAGATTATCTACTTGGCATTGTCAACAATCGCTTCCCAGAAGCGAATATTACAGTTGCTGACATTGAAAGTAGCTGGGCTGGTCTTCGTCCATTGATCGCAGGCAATAGCGCTTCTGACTACAATGGAGGAAATAACGGAACCATCAGTGATGAAAGCTTTAACAACTTGATTGCGACTGTTGAATCTTATCTCTCTAAAGAAAAAACGCGTGAAGATGTTGAAGCTGCTGTTAGCAAGCTTGAAAGCAGTACCTCTGAGAAACATTTGGACCCATCTGCAGTTTCACGTGGATCTAGCTTGGACCGAGATGATAATGGTCTCTTGACCCTTGCTGGTGGTAAAATCACAGACTACCGTAAGATGGCTGAAGGAGCTATGGAGCGCGTGGTTGACATCCTCAAAGCAGAATTTGACCGTAGCTTTAAACTGATCAACTCTAAGACTTACCCTGTTTCAGGTGGAGAATTGAACCCAGCAAATGTAGACTCAGAAATCGAAGCCTTTGCGCAACTTGGAGTATCTCGTGGTTTGGATAGCAAGGAAGCTCACTACCTAGCAAATCTTTACGGTTCAAATGCACCGAAGGTCTTTGCCCTTGCTCACAGCTTGGAACAAGCACCAGGACTCAGCTTGGCAGACACCTTGTCTCTTCACTATGCAATGCGCAATGAGTTGGCTCTGAGCCCAGTTGACTTCCTTCTTCGTCGTACCAACCACATGCTCTTTATGCGTGATAGTTTGGATAGCATCGTTGAGCCAGTTTTGGATGAAATGGGACGATGCTATGACTGGACAGAAGAAGAAAAAGCAGCTTACCGTGCGGATGTTGCAGCAGCTCTTGCTAACAACGATTTAGCAGAATTAAAAAATTAAGAAAAAATAAAAGAGGTGGAGGGCAGGACTCCGTGTCGCCCACCCCTTCTTTTTAATGGAGACAGAAAGATGATGAATGAATTATTTGGAGAATTTTTGGGAACTTTAATCCTCATTCTTCTAGGAAATGGTGTTGTTGCAGGTGTGGTTCTTCCTAAAACCAAGAGCAACAGTTCAGGTTGGATTGTGATTACTATGGGTTGGGGAATTGCAGTTGCGGTTGCGGTCTTTGTATCTGGCAAGCTCAGTCCAGCTCATTTAAACCCAGCTGTGACAATTGGTGTGGCTTTAAAAGGTGGTTTGCCTTGGGCTTCCGTTTTCCCTTATATCTTAGCCCAGTTTGCAGGGGCTATGCTGGGTCAGATTTTGGTTTGGTTGCAATTCAAACCGCATTATGAGGCAGAAGAAAATGCAGGCAATATCCTAGCCACCTTCAGTACTGGTCCAGCCATCAAAGATACTGTATCAAACTTGATAAGTGAAATCCTTGGAACCTTTGTTTTGGTCTTGACAATCTTTGTTTTGGGTCTTTACGATTTTCAGGCAGGTATCGGAACCTTTGCAGTTGGTACCTTGATTGTTGGTATCGGTCTATCACTAGGTGGGACAACAGGCTATGCCTTGAACCCAGCTCGTGACCTTGGACCTCGTATCATGCACAGCATCTTGCCAATTCCAAACAAAGGAGACGGAGACTGGTCTTACGCTTGGATTCCTGTTGTGGGACCTGTTATCGGAGCAGCCTTGGCTGTACTTGTATTCTCACTTTTCTAATTTAGAAAGCATTTATTTTGATAGTGATTGGGTAAAAACTCAATTTCAGGAAAAAATGAAGTAAATCTTCTCATAATAAAACGCATCATATCAAGCACGAAAATTCCACGAGGTCAACTACAGTCAGAAAGCTGAACAACAAGCCAAAACGCCCAAAAAAGGCGGCAAAAAGCAAGCACCTGCAAGCAACGTGCCGAAATGGTCAAATCCTGATTATGTCAACGAATTAGACCCAAAAATCGTTGATATGCTAGTAGAATTTCACAAGTCACAAGGCACTTTGGAAACTCCCAAGGCGCAAGCAGAAATCGCCCAAAAACGTGAAGAAATCGAGCAAAGGAGAGCTGAGCTTGAGGATAAAAAAACAAGAGCTTTTGAACCGCTTGGATAAATAGAGTTTCGCAAGTATTATGCTTACAAATTACTTGAGCAATTAACTAAAATATAAACCCTGCCTTTATATCTAGGCAGGGTTTATATTTTAGAAATTCACGTAGGTTGTTTCGGTTTTTACATACCCAGTATAGTTTGAGTTTCTATAGTATTCAGTGATAAACTTCCATTTTCTTTGAGCAACATGGATATAAGTACTTGTTATGTAGTATGGATATGGGCTTTGTGAATCCAAGTAAGCCTGATAAGCTTGTATACCCCAAAATGCTCCACCAATTATTGCACCCCATGGACCTCCCAATACAGCACCTATCTTACCAATTATAAAACTTAGTCCAGCATCAGCCATGAAGTTAGCGAATGTGTTTTCTAGTTTATTCCCATGTATTGTGTTGACGTAATTCCAAACATTAGGATCGTATGATCTAAAAGATATATTTAGGTCGATTTCATTCTTTTGATAATCCATATAAAATGACCCATTGATATAGACACCATCAGCACGTTGTTCAATAGTGTCTACACTTCCATCTGGATTGACCACCTCAAGAACTTCATCACTTAAAATATTTACTTGCGTATCTCCGAACCGCACTGATGAGCCATTCTTAAACTGAGTCTCACCAGATACAACTTTAGAGTTTGCCGATAAGCTATCATCAGCAAAAACAGCAAGCGACGGGGAAATGCTAGACATACAGAAAACAGACATAGCTAGCAAACACATGCATTTAGACATCTTAGACATAACGGAAACTCCTTTGTATTTTTGATTTTTTTCAACTTTTATTATACAATAAAACCAAATAAAAAGAAAGCGGTAACAATATGCTTAATGCGAAAATTTTTTATATATTTTTATATTTGATCGTTATCGAAACTATAGGCTTGTTGTTGTTGAAAAACGGTCTTGAAAGAGGTTATTTAGACACAGAAGCTATTATCCTCGCAATTTTTTCATTTGCTTTTTACAACCTATGTTCATTCGCTTGGGTCTGCTCTACAATAAAAAACAATAAAAAATAAATAGACGTATTTTCAAAAAAAGATTGCATATTTATCTCAGTAAAACGGCGATTTAAATCGTCGTTTTTTTGTATAACTCCCCTGAAATTTATTTTAATTATGCAAATTTCACGTATTTTTGATGTTGAGACGACGATCCTGGGAACTTTTCAGATAATTTTTTGACCTATCTATCATTAGAAAAGCTTAGAGCGCCAAAGGATTTGAGCGTTTTTCTGATTTTTAAGACTTTTTCCCAGTCTCTTTTTCGATTGAAGATGTAAGTATTCTACTAACTAACTTCTTAGTACTAGCCAACAACGATAATCATAATTCCTCCCAAAATTAGGAATAATAAAGGCAATAATTTTTGTTTTTTCATGTGAAATACCCCACTTTTGTTTTCTTCTATTTTATGCTAAAATATTAAAAATCAAAAACTGTTCCCAGATATGCTTGTTGGAGAGATATTATGAAAAAATTTGGAGAAATTTTTAAAAAGTTTCGAGAATCTAGAGGTTTTCGCTTGAAAGATGTCGAAAAAGCTGGTATATCAACATCACAGCTCTCACGTTTTGAAAAGGGAGAGACTGATTTAACCATTTCAAAATTTATGGCTATTTTGGATGAAATTAACATGCCTATTGATGAATTTATGTATGCTGTTCATGATTTTCATCGTGATGAACTGAACGAACTCTTATCAAAGGTTAGGCATTTTGTGTCAAATCATAATGTTGATGGGTTGAAAAAACTACTTTATTCTCAGATGGAGTCAGATTCTAAACAAGAGAAATTTCATAAGCTTAACATTATTTTATTAAAAATTCGTTTACAAGATTTATCTGGAGAAGCTTATTATTCTGGTGATGATTTATCTTATCTCACTGACTATCTCTTTAGTGTTGAATATTGGGGATACTATGAATTATTGATTTTTTCAAATACTTTAGATGTTCTAAAACACGATGTCTTTATGGTTTTGGCTAGAGAGATGTCTAGACGTTCTGATTTTTATAAAGAAATTCCTAATAATAGACGACTGATTTCATCTATGCTATTGAACGGATATATCACATGTATTGAAAGAGGAAAATTTCTTGATGCTTTGTATTTTGAAAAACGACTAAACCAATGCTTTTTCACCGAGATAGAAATTTATGAACGGTTGGTGTTTCAGTATGCACAACATCTTTATCGCTACAAAAAAGAGATGGATTGTAAAGCAATTATTGAAATGAGGAAGTGTATTGGAGCAATGAAATTAGCGGGAAGTAACCATTTGGCAAAGAATTATGAAAGGCACTTAGAAAAAATTTTAGCAGATAAAGGGTAGTGTGCAGATACGGGAAAGGAAGTATCTCGAAATAATATTTTGGTAGAATTGTCTTTAGAAATTTCAATTACGGTTGTTTTATCAGTTCATTGTATTTGAGCGATAGGATTTTTCGAAGTTGTCACCATAATTATGAATTTTGAGGTATTTAATATGCAAGTTCTATCTCCATATATTTTAAGAAAGAAAAGTGAAACAGGAGAATTATTTTTCAATAGTAAAAATAATCACTCTTAATAAACAGCATCATATATAGGTTAATTAAATTATTGTATAGTCTCAGTTGGAGTTAATTTGTTTATAACTCTTAGACTGAGGCTTTTATATCTATTCGCTTTCTTTTAGATAGGCTTATTTATGAAATTTCTAAAATACATTAAAACTAATATTTTTATCTATTTTTTAATAGGAGTGCTTTTGAATAGTGGGATGGCTCTAATAAAGCCATTGTTATTGGATAAGCTATTGAATATTCGCGAAGAGCAACTTACAATTGGTACAATTTCATACTTTGTTTTATATGGCCTGTGTTTATACCTGTTTTTTTATAGCACGATGTTGCTAGCAAATTTTGTCAGTAATAATCTGCAGCGTCATATGCAAATTCGGTTAAAAGATCAGCTTATTAAGAAACTATTTTTGAAAGAAAATGTTGTATATGATGAAAAAGTTTCAATTGTTACACAAGATATGGAACTGCTCTATAATCGCTTCTTTTTACCCCTGGATATGATAGTTGGAAGAGTTTTTATACTTTGTACAACGATTGTTTTTATTTTGGTGCAAAATTTTTGGCTTGGTATTGTTTTTATTGTGTTCTCTTTTCTTCGACCATTACCTCAATGGGTAATGAATAATCGTTTAATGAAAAGCGGTGCAAATTTTTCGGAAATGCAAAAAGCTTTTCATCTATCTGTAGGAGATTTTTTTAAGGGAGCAGATACGATATATTTTTATGGCGCTAGTAAAGAAAACTTTGCTAAGATGAGAAAAAACAACGAGTGTTACGAGAATGCTCGTTGGAAAAATGAATGGACTAGCAATGTCGTTTATTTTTTCAATGGTCCTTTAGAATTCCTTAGTCAGGTACTACCTCTTGCACTTGGTCTTTTATTACAAAAGAGCGGTATAGAGTTAACAACAGCTAGTTTGGTCTCTATGTATATAGCTACAATGAATCTTAGCGGACCTATTCAAAGAATTATGTATAGCATATCTGATATACAGCGATCGCAAACAGTGAAAGAAAAAATATTTTCATTATTGGAAGAATCTTGTTTAGAAACATCATATCCGACAGTCGAATCTTTAGCTGAGCTAGTTTTGGAGGGCGTTTCAAAACAGGTTGGAGAGCAAGTGCTCTTTTATGATTTGTCACTTAGATTAACTAAGCCAAGTAAAGTTTTAATAAAGGGAGCTAGTGGTACCGGAAAGTCAACTCTCCTACAGTTGGTAGCAGGAAAGATAAGTCCGAATAGTGGTAGAATTATCGTACGTGATAAATCAGGTCGAGAATTTACTCATTATCAAGGGAATGTCGCTTATATCTCTCAGAATCCATTTTTCAGACATGGGACAATCCGAGAAAATTTAACATTAGGACAGGAGATTTCAGATAAAGAATTACTCTGTTGCCTAGAACAAGTTGGCTTAACGAATGAAATCACCAATATCTTGGATTATCAACTGATAAATAATGGAGAAAACATTTCAGGTGGACAACGTTTACGACTTGAATTAGTTCGCTGTCTGCTTCGACAAAAAGACATTGTGTTGGCGGATGAGGTTACATCATCCTTAGACAAGGACAATGCATATCAAGTGCGCCAGTTACTTTTGCAGTTGCCTATCATTTTGATTGAAGTTGCTCATCATATTGATTCAGAAACGGTTTATAATCAAGTAATTGATTTGGGAAAATATAGAATAAAATAAATAGACTTGTTTTAGCTGATTTAAAGATGTGAGAACTAAAAACTATGGCTAAGTTGGAATGTTAAAAATTCAATTTCTGACCACCTAATCTTGTGTCAAATAGTTATCAAACAAAGTCTACTATACCATTTATCAGTTAAATATTTTTATGTTATAGGAGAGCTATATGTCTAATTCATTTATCAAATTGTTAGTCTCTCAATTGTTTGCAAATTTAGCAGATATTTTCTTTAGAGTAACAATCATTGCTAACATATACATTATTTCAAAATCAGTAATTGCCACATCACTAGTTCCCATTTTAATAGGGATAGCCTCTTTTGTTGCGAGTCTTTTAGTTCCGTTGGTTACTAAAAAGTTAGCGCTAAATAGGGTTTTATCTTTATCCCAATTTGGAAAGACTATATTATTGTCGATACTGGTAGGAATGTTTATCGTAATGCAATCAGTAGCGCCTTTGGTGACCTATCTATTTGTTGTTGTAATTTCCATATTAGATGGTTTTGCCGCACCCGTTTCCTATGCTATTGTGCCACGCTATGCGACCGATTTGGGTAAGGCTAATTCAGCCTTATCAATGAGTGGTGAAGCTGTTCAATTGGTGGGTTGGGGATTAGGTGGACTCTTATTTGCAACAATTGGTCTTTTATCTACCACGTTTATCATTTTAATGTTGTATATCATTTCTAGCTTTTTGATGTTATTTCTTCCTAACGCTGAAGTGGAGGTGTTAGAGTCAGAAACTAATCTTGAAATTTTGCTCAAAGGTTGGAAGTTAGTTGCTAGAGATCCTAGATTAAGACTTTTTGTATCAGCAAATTTATTGGAAATTTTTTCAAATACGATTTGGGTTTCTTCCATTATACTTGTTTTTGTAACTGAGTTATTAAATAAAACGGAAAGTTACTGGGGATATTCTAATACAGCATACTCTATTGGGATTATAATTAGTGGCTTAATTGCTTTTAGGCTATCTGAAAAGTTCCTTGCTGCTAAATGGCAAAGTATTCTTTTTTCTCTTGTAGCCATGGCAATAGTGACATTGACTATTCTACTTTTTCCAAACGCACAGATGTTTTTAGTATTTTCAGCTTTAGTTGGTATGTTATCGCAACTAAAAGAAGTTCCTGAAAGTGTGTTTCTTCAGGAAACAGTAGAGGAAAATCATTTGGTTAATGTCTATTCCGTTCTGGAAGTGATTTCGACACTATCATTTTCAGTATTTGTTTTGCTAATGAGCTATATTACTGAGAGTTTTGGTATTAGCATAAGTTTTTGGCTATCAGCCATTTGTCTGATGATAGAAGCTATTTTAATTTATATCAGACGAGACTATTTTAAATGAGAGACGGATTAAAAAATCTTTAAAAATCAGAACAGCGCATAGTATCAGGTGTCGAAAGCCTTGATATTATGCGTTTTATTATGGGGATATTTACTTCATTTTCTACTGAAATGGAGTTTTTACCTAGACTTATCTATTTAAAATATTCATAGAAAAACCGCATAATCTTTAAAATTAGCTTAAATGCAGTGAAAATGTACGGTAAACAATTGAAAAATTACCCTAAAAAATGGTACAATGGTAGAAAAATACTATAGTAAGAGTTCATCTTATTTAGCAAAAATTACAGAAATGAATGGTTTTTCTTGATGAAACAGAGAAAAGAATTGTCCCTCTTTCTTGGTCGGACAGCCTTGTATTTTCTTATCTTTCTAGGGCTGCTTTACTTCTTTAGCTATCTTGGTCAGGGTCAAGGAAGCTTTATCTATAATGAATTTTAACTTGAAGGAGAATTCCTATTGTGTCAAATAAACCAATAGTAGATATGATTGAAACCATTGAGCATTTTGCTCAGACACAGCCTAGCTATCCTGTTTACAATGTTTTGGGGCAGGAACACACTTATGGCGATTTAAAGGCTGATTCGGATAGTTTGGCTACAGCCATCGATCAACTGAATTTACCAGAGAAGTCTCCTGTGGTTGTTTTTGGTGGCCAAGAATATGAAATGTTGGCAACTTTTGTAGCGCTGACTAAGTCAGGTCATGCCTACATTCCAATTGATAGTCATTCGGCCTTGGAGCGAGTTTCGGCTATTTTAGAAGTGGCAGAGCCAAGCTTGATTATTGCCATTTCAGACTTTCCATTGGAGCAGGTTTCTACACCGATGATGAATCTAGCTCAGGTTCAAGAATCCTTTGCCCAAGGGAATAACTATGAAATCACGCATCCAGTCAAGGGAGATGATAATTACTACATTATCTTTACTTCTGGTACGACTGGTAAGCCTAAAGGAGTGCAGATTTCCCATGATAACCTCCTCAGCTTTACCAATTGGATGATTATGGACAAAGAATTTGCGACGCCAAGTCGTCCGCAAATGCTGGCTCAGCCACCTTATTCTTTTGACCTGTCTGTCATGTACTGGGCACCGACCTTGGCACTTGGTGGTACGCTTTTCGCTCTTCCTTCAGCCATTACTCAGGACTTTAAGCAACTCTTTGCGACCATCTTTTCATTGCCGATCGCTATCTGGACATCAACCCCTTCTTTTGCAGATATGGCCATGTTGTCTGAAGACTTCAACAGTGAGAAAATGCCTGGAATCACGCATTTTTATTTTGATGGTGAAGAATTGACGGTTAAAACAGCTCAAAAACTACGCGAGCGTTTCCCAAATGCCCGTATTATCAATGCCTACGGCCCAACAGAAGCGACAGTGGCCCTGTCAGCAGTTGCCGTGACAGATGAGATGCTAGCGACTCTCAAACGCCTACCAATTGGCTATACCAAGGCTGATTCTCCAACCTTTATCATTGACGAGGAAGGAAATAAACTGCCAAATGGCGAACAGGGAGAAATCATTGTTTCTGGACCAGCCGTTTCAAAAGGCTATATGAACAATCCAGAAAAAACAGCGGAAGCCTTCTTTGAATTTGAAGGACTGCCAGCCTATCACACAGGTGATGTGGGAACCATGACAGATGAAGGCTTACTTCTCTACGGCGGACGCATGGACTTCCAGATTAAGTTTAACGGTTACCGCATTGAGTTAGAAGATGTCTCTCAAAATCTTAATAAGTCTCGTTATATCGAGTCTGCTGTCGCAGTACCACGTTATAACAAGGACCACAAGGTACAAAATCTACTGGCCTATGTCATCTTAAAAGACGGTGTTCGTGAGCAGTTTGAGCGTGATATCGATATTACCAAGGCTATCAAGGAAGATTTGACAGATATCATGATGTCCTACATGATGCCGTCTAAATTCCTTTACCGAGACAGTTTGCCATTGACTCCAAATGGGAAAATTGACATAAAAGGATTGATTAACGAGGTGAATAAGAGATGATGGAGTTCTTTCAACAGCTTCCTCATTTAGAGCCATATGGCAATCCTCAGTATTTTGTCTATGTGATTGCTGCAACCTTGCCCATCTTTATCGGCCTCTTTTTCAAGAAACGCTTTGCCTGGTACGAGGTATTGGTTAGTCTCTTCTTTATCGTCACCATGTTGGTAGGTGGGAAGACCAATCAGTTGGCTGCCTTGGGTATTTACCTTTGCTGGGAAATATTGCTCGTACTCTTCTACAAGCATTATCGAAAAAGTAAGGATGGCAAGTGGGTCTTCTACCTAGTTAGTTTTCTGTCCCTCCTTCCGATTATCTTTGTCAAGGTGCAGCCGGCTATCAATGGAACGCAGTCTTTGCTTGGCTTTTTGGGAATTTCTTACCTGACCTTTCGTTCGGTTGGGATTATCATCGAGCTGAGAGATGGAGTGATTAAGGATTTTACCCTCTGGGAATTCCTCCGATTCCTTCTCTTCATGCCAACTTTCTCGAGTGGCCCAATCGATCGCTTTAAGCGTTTTAATGAAAATTATCAGACCATTCCTGAGCGGGATGAGTTGATGGATATGCTGGAAGAATCCGTTCGCTATATCATGTGGGGATTTTTGTACAAGTTTATCCTGGCTCATGTTTTAGGAGAAACTTTACTACCTCCTCTGAAGAATCTAGCCCTGCAGTCAGGTGGCTTCTTTAACCCCTATGCCTTGGCAGTTATGTATACCTTTGGTTTGGAGCTTTTCTTTGATTTTGCAGGTTACTCTATGTTTGCCTTGGCTATCTCAAACTTAATGGGAATCCGTAGCCCTATCAACTTTAATAAGCCCTTTCTGTCTAGGGATTTAAAAGAGTTTTGGAATCGTTGGCACATGAGTCTTTCTTTCTGGTTCCGTGACTTTGTCTTTATGCGAATGGTGATGGTATTGACCAGAAAGAAGGTCTTTAAGAATCGCAATGTAACCTCAAGTGTGGCCTACATTGTAAATATGCTGATTATGGGATTTTGGCATGGTGTGACCTGGTACTATATCGCCTATGGCCTCTTTCATGGACTGGGCTTGGTCATCAATGACGCTTGGATTCGCAAGAAAAAAACGCTCAATAAGGAGCGGAAAAAATCAGGGAAGCCTGCTCTACCTGAGAATCGCTGGATTCAGTTGCTTGGCATGGTTGTCACCTTCCATGTCGTCATGCTGTCATTCTTAATCTTTTCTGGATTTTTGAATGATTTATGGTTTAAAAAATAAAAGGAAATAAAATATGGATATCAAATCAGAAGTTATCGAAATTATTGATGAGTTGTTTATGGAAGATGTTTCTGACATGATGGATGAAGATCTTTTTGACGCAGGTGTCTTGGATAGTATGGGAACGGTTGAATTGATTGTGGAGATTGAAAACCGTTTTGACATTCGTGTCCCTGTAACAGAGTTTGGTCGTGACGACTGGAATACAGCCAATAAAATCATAGCTGGTATTGTGGAGCTACAAAATGCTTAAACGCTTATGGATGATCTTCGGACCGGTCTTGATAGCTGGTTTGTTGGTTTGTCTGCTTATCTTTTTCTATCCTGCTGAGATGCGCCATGATCTGGGAGCTGAAAAGCGTTCGGCGGTGGCTACTACCATTGAAAGTTTTAAGGAGCGGAGTCAAAAGGTCAGAGCCTTATCTGATCCAAATATGCGTTTTGTTCCCTTCTTTGGCTCCAGTGAATGGCTTCGTTTTGACGGTGCCCATCCTGCGGTATTGGCTGAGAAATACAATCGCTCCTACCGTCCTTATCTTTTAGGACAGAGGGGAGCTGCATCGCTTAACCAGTATTTTGGAATGCAACAGATGTTGCCACAGCTAGAGAATAAACAAGTTGTGTATGTTATCTCACCCCAGTGGTTCAGTAAATATGGCTATGAGCCAGCAGCTTTTCAGCAGTATTTTAATGGAGACCAGTTGACCAGTTTTCTGGAACATCAATCTGGAGATCAGGCTAGCCAATATGCGGCGACTCGCTTACTACAGCAGTTCCCAAACGTAGCTATGAAGGATTTGGTTCAGAAGTTGGCAAGTAAAGAAGAATTGTCGACGGCAGACAATGAAATGATTGAATTATTGGCTCGATTTAATGAACGCCAAGCTTCCTTTTTTGGTCAGTTTTCAGTTAGAGGCTATGTCAATTATGATAAACATGTCGTTAAGTATTTAAAGACCTTACCAGACCAGTTTTCTTATCAAGTCATAGAAGATGTTGTTAAGGCAGATGCAGAAAAGAATACGTCTAATAATGACCTTGGAATGGAAAATTATTTCTATAATACGCAGATTAAGAAGGATTTGAAGAAATTAAAGGACTCTCAGAAAAGTTTTACCTATCTCAAGTCGCCAGAGTATAATGACTTGCAGTTGGTTTTAACACAGTTTTCTAAATCTAAGGTAAACCCGATTTTTATCATTCCACCTGTTAATAAAAAATGGATGGACTACGCTGGTCTACGAGAGGATATGTACCAACAAACGGTGCAGAAGATTCGCTACCAGTTAGAAAGTCAAGGGTTTACCAATATAGCAGATTTTTCTAAGGATGGTGGAGAACCATTCTTTATGAAGGACACCATTCACCTTGGTTGGTTGGGTTGGTTGGCTTTTGACAAGGCAGTTGATCCTTTCCTATCTAATCCTACACCAGCTCCTACCTACCATCTAAATGAGCGCTTTTTCAGTAAAGAATGGTCGCTCTACGATGGAGATGTCAAGGAATTTCAATAGATCATAATATAGAAGAGTTCAAGAATGAAGCCCCTATTTTCACGTTTTTTCTTGACTCTTTTTTTGCTTGTGATATAATTAACTGGTAAATAAAATTCCAAAGAATAGTATTTTTCTCTTAAAAAAGAGAAGTCTAAAAGGAAAGGAGTCAAATATGAGACAGCTAGCGAAGGATATCGATGGCTTTTTGAATGAGGTGATTTTACAGGCGGAAAACCAACATGAAATCCTAATAGGTCATTGTACTAGTGAGGTAGCTCTGACCAATACCCAGGAGCATATCCTCATGCTCTTGTCGGAGGAATCTTTAACCAATTCAGAGTTGGCTCGTCGTCTCAATGTCAGTCAGGCGGCAGTTACCAAGGCCATTAAGTCTTTGGTCAAGGAAGGGATGTTGGAAACATCTAAAGATCCTAAGGATGCGCGTGTGATTTTTTATCAGTTGACTGATTTGGCTCGTCCAATCGCTGAGGAGCACCACCATCACCATGAGCATACGCTTTTAACCTATGAACAAGTGGCGACTCAGTTTACTCCAAATGAACAAAAAGTGATTCAGCGGTTTTTGACTGCTTTAGTAGGGGAAATCAAATAATGAGATATATTACGGTAGAGGATTTGTCCTTCTATTATGATAAGGAGCCTGTTCTTGAACATATCAATTATAGCGTTGATAGTGGGGAATTTGTTACCTTGACAGGGGAAAATGGGGCAGCTAAGACGACATTGATCAAGGCTAGTCTTGGTATCCTCCAACCACGCATTGGAAAGGTGACCATTTCAAAGACAAATACGCAGGGTAAGAAATTGAGAATAGCTTATCTTCCTCAACAGATTGCCAGTTTTAATGCTGGTTTTCCAAGTACGGTTTATGAATTTGTCAAGTCGGGTCGCTATCCGCGAAAAGGCTGGTTCCGTCGCTTGAATGCTCATGATGAGGAGCATATCAAGGCCAGTTTAGATTCAGTTGGTATGTGGGAACACCGAGACAAACGCTTGGGGTCTCTCTCTGGGGGACAAAAGCAGCGAGCGGTGATTGCGCGTATGTTTGCTTCTGATCCAGATGTGTTTATCCTAGATGAGCCGACAACGGGGATGGATGCAGGAAGTAAAAACGAATTTTACGAACTCATGCACCACAGCGCCCATCATCACGGCAAGGCTGTTTTGATGATTACTCATGACCCTGAGGAGGTTAAGGATTATGCGGATCGCAATATTCATCTAGTCCGTAACCAAGACTCGCCATGGCGTTGTTTCAACGTTCATGAGAATGACCAGGAGGTGGGCCATGCTTAGTTTATTATCTTATGACTTTATGCAACGTGCCTTTCTGGCCGTTATTGCCATGAGTCTTTTCTCGCCAGTTCTTGGAACCTTCCTTATCTTGCGTCGTCAGAGTTTGATGAGTGATACCCTCAGCCACGTCTCGCTTTCAGGTGTAGCCTTTGGTCTGGTTCTGGGGATTTCTCCGACTATTTCCACTATTGCTATTGTCTTGATTGCGGCGGTCTTTTTGGAGTATCTCCGTACGGTTTACAAGAGCTTTATGGAAATCGGGACAGCTATCCTCATGTCGACAGGTCTGGCTGTTTCTCTGATTGTCATGAGCAAGGGAAAAAGTTCTAGTTCAATGAGTTTGGACCAGTACCTTTTTGGTTCGATTGTGACTATCAGCGAAGAGCAGGTCATTTCCCTCTTTGTCATTGCGGCGGTTGTTTTGATTTTGACCTTCCTCTTTCTTCGTCCAATGTATATCCTGACCTTTGATGAGGATACGGCCTTTGTGGATGGCTTGCCTGTTCGTACCATGTCCATTCTTTTTAACATGGTGACAGGGGTGGCCATTGCCCTTATGATTCCAGCTGCGGGAGCTCTTCTGGTATCGACCATTATGGTCTTGCCAGCTAGTATTGCCCTGCGTCTGGGGAAAAACTTTAAATCGGTTATGCTGCTAGCCAGTGCTATTGGATTTTTGGGAATGGTGGCAGGACTCTACATTTCCTACTATGCAGAAACGCCTGCAAGTGCAAGTATTACCATTATTTTTGTAACTGTCTTTTTACTCATCAGTTTAGTAAGACGTTTTATCAAATAGGAGACGAACGTGAAAAAAATTAGCTTATTGCTAGCCAGTCTATGTGCCTTGTTTTTAGTGGCTTGTTCCAATCAAAAGCAGGCAGATGGCAAACTAAATATTGTGACAACCTTTTACCCTGTCTATGAATTTACTAAGCAAGTCGCAGGAGATACTGCTAATGTAGAACTCCTCATCGGTGCTGGTACAGAACCCCATGAATATGAACCGTCTGCCAAGGCAGTTGCCAAAATTCAAGATGCAGATACCTTCGTTTATGAAAATGAAAATATGGAAACATGGGTTCCTAAATTGCTAGATACCTTGGATAAGAAAAAGGTCAAAACCATCAAGGCGACAGGAGATATGTTGCTCTTGCCAGGTGGCGAGGAAGAAGAGGGAGACCATGACCATGGCGAAGAAGGTCATCACCATGAGTACGATCCCCATGTTTGGTTATCACCAGTTCGTGCTATTAAACTTGTAGAGCACATCCGTGATAGCCTATCAGCAGATTATCCGGATAAAAAAGATACCTTTGAGAAGAATGCAGCTGCCTATATCGAAAAATTGCAAGCCTTGGATAAGGCTTATGCAGAAGGCTTGTCTCAAGCCAAACAAAAGAGCTTTGTAACGCAACACGCAGCCTTTAACTATCTCGCCTTGGACTATGGACTCAAACAAGTCGCAATCTCAGGCCTCTCTCCAGATGCAGAACCATCAGCTGCTCGTCTGGCAGAATTGACAGAGTACGTCAAGAAAAATAAAATTGCCTATATCTACTTTGAGGAAAACGCCTCACAAGCCCTTGCTAACACACTTTCAAAAGAGGCAGGTGTCAAAACAGATGTCCTTAATCCTTTAGAAAGTCTGACAGAAGAGGACACCAAGGCTGGAGAAAATTACATCTCTATCATGGAGAAAAACCTCAAGGCTCTAAAACAAACAACAGACCAAGAAGGCCCAGCAATTGAGCCTGAAAAGGCGGAGGATACGAAGACAGTTCAAAATGGTTACTTTGAGGATGCCGATGTCAAGGATCGTACCTTGAGTGACTATGCAGGTAACTGGCAATCAGTTTATCCTTTCCTTGAAGATGGCACGTTTGACCAAGTCTTTGACTACAAGGCTAAGTTGACTGGTAAGATGACTCAGGCTGAGTACAAGGCCTACTATACAAAAGGCTATCAGACAGATGTGACTAAGATTAACATCACTGATAACACTATGGAATTTGTTCAAGGTGGACAAAGTAAGAAATTCACCTACAAGTATGTTGGTAAGAAAATCTTGACTTACAAGAAAGGCAATCGTGGCGTGCGCTTCCTCTTTGAAGCGACAGATGCGGATGCTGGACAGTTCAAATATGTTCAGTTTAGTGATCACAATATAGCCCCAGTTAAGGCAGAACATTTCCATATCTTCTTTGGAGGCACAAGCCAAGAAGCCCTCTTTGAAGAAATGGATAACTGGCCAACCTATTACCCAGATAACCTATCTGGACAAGAAATCGCCCAAGAAATGTTGGCGCATTGATGAGAAACCGACTAGTTCATAGGAGCTAGTCGGTTTTTGGGGTACTAGATGGCTAACTTCACTATAGACCTTACAAAACTTTAAAAATATAAAATAAATAAAACTCTTGAAATATCTGGGCTTATATGCTAGAATGTTGTTAGTGTATAAGGTTCATTAGAACACCAAAGCCCCTAACTATTGCAGTAGTTAAGGGCTTTTTTTACGTATCTTAGCGATTTAACGGGTGTTTATAGGCTAGTCATTCGGTCTACTTCTTACCATCTAGCCATTTGCAGACGAAATACAAGATAATTCCAGCTATAACATCTGCTATAATAGTAAGAGCAAGCTCTGGTATAAGGCTCATTAGTTTCACCTCCTCTCACGAACCCATAGGAACGTAATCGGTAACCGATGACAAAAATAGTATACCACAATAAATTTATATCATCAACATTGCTTAATGCTTGAAATACAGGGGCTAGGCGACAAAGTCTTTAAAATCATAAAACGTATAGTATCAGATTTATAAAATCTTGATGTTATATCAATCATAAAAGTGGATAGGAAAGTTTTCTGATTATCAGAATTCCTTCCTATCCACTTTTTGAAGATTGTAAGTTAGCTTTATTTTATATAGAATCAGCTTATTTGTTTTATTTATCAAAACCTTGTAAGGCTTTTTGGCGTTCTTCTACTTGACCTTTAGCATCTAGTTTGTTACCACCGTATACAGCTGATTCCCATGACCCGTACATTGGATTTGGGAAGATGATGAATTTTTCACCGAATTCTTTTTGCAATTCTTCAAGTTGTTTATCACGGTCAGATTCAGAAGTCTTAGAAAAATCTGCAAAGTCTACGAGGTTATCACCAAACAATAAGATAAGATTTGTTTTTTCTTGAACTTTTTGGCGACGACCTTCTTTGGATTTTACACCGCTTTCTAAGAACATGAGATGATCACGTCCTTGAACAGGAATTCCTTCACTTTCAAGATTTTTAATGGTAGCATCTACTTGATTAGCTGAGCGGTCAGAAATATAGTAGATTTGGACACCGTTTTGATCAGCAAACTGAAGAAAATCCTTGGCACCTGGGACAGCTTTTGCTGCAGCTTTTTGAACCCAAATATCCCAATTTTCGGGTGTAAATGCTGTACCGTCTTTGACATTTTGTACTTGATAAGGGCTATTATCTAGGACAGTTTCATCCAAGTCTAAAACGATAGAGTAAGGTTTGTCTGATTCTGTTTTGAGCAATTCCTTTAGGTGATTTGTTGCAACGTTATAACCCTGTATGTATAAAGCTTTAGTTTCAGCTGATTTTTGATACCAAAGGGTTGACATAGTGTTTTCTCTTGACCGTAGTTGGTCATATGTCAATGTAATCTGATTATCAGATGAGCTATTATTGCTTGTCTGTGTTTCTGTAGACTTTGTTGCACAACTAGCCAATAAGACGACAGAAGCAAGTGCAGAAAGGATTGTAACAGTAGTTTTTGCTGTTTTCATGAAATATCTCCTATTTATTCATTTCAATAAATAGTATAGCACGAGAGAAAAGTTAAGGCAAGTCATTCTCTGACCATTGATGTAGATTCTATAGAAGATAATGTAATGAAAAAAAGCGATTACTAACTTGAAATGTAGTTTCACCTCTAATTATTGACATTTCAGGAAAAATCGCAGTAAAAACTGCACAGCCTTCTTTAAATGTGCTATAATACAGGAAAAAATAATAATGGAGGTCACGATAATGGCAACATTTTTGATGATTTTTGTGGTGGTTTGTGTGCTCCTATTGGTGATAGTCACACTGAGTACAGTTTATGTGGTTCGTCAGCAGTCGGTGGCGATTATTGAACGCTTTGGTAAATACCAAAAGGTTGCCAATAGCGGTATTCATATTCGCTTGCCTTTTGGAATTGACTCGATTGCGGCACGAATCCAGTTACGCTTGTTGCAAAGCGATATTGTGGTTGAGACTAAGACTAAGGACAATGTGTTCGTTATGATGAATGTGGCTACTCAGTACCGTGTCAACGAGCAGAGCGTGACAGATGCCTACTATAAACTCATGCGTCCAGAATCTCAGATTAAATCTTATATCGAAGACGCCCTTCGCTCTTCTGTTCCCAAATTAACCTTGGATGAATTGTTTGAGAAAAAAGATGAGATTGCCCTTGAGGTTCAACACCAAGTAGCAGAAGAAATGACCACTTACGGCTACATTATCGTGAAAACCTTGATTACCAAGGTCGAACCAGATGCAGAAGTTAAGCAATCTATGAATGAAATCAATGCGGCGCAACGCAAACGGGTCGCAGCGCAAGAATTGGCGGAAGCTGACAAGATTAAAATCGTCACTGCAGCTGAAGCCGAAGCAGAAAAAGACCGCCTCCATGGTGTGGGGATTGCCCAACAACGTAAGGCGATTGTGGATGGATTGGCAGAGTCTATCACAGAACTCAAGGAAGCAAATGTTGGCATGACAGAAGAACAAATCATGTCCATCCTCTTGACCAACCAGTATTTGGACACCTTGAATACCTTTGCCTCTAAAGGAAACCAAACTATCTTTTTACCAAATACGCCAAATGGTGTAGATGATATCCGTACTCAAATCTTGTCAGCCCTCCGTGCTGAGAAGAAATAATAGACTAAAGAGCTTGGCAACAGGCTCTTTTTGCATTGCATTTGTTAAGAAAAGCAAAGAACATTGATATACATTTATACTCAATGAAAATCAAAGAGCAAACTAGGAAGCTAGCCGCAGGCTGTACTTGAGTACGGTAAGGCGACGCTGACGTGGTTTGAATTTGATTTTTGAAGAGTATTAAATAAAAATTATTGTATGTTGTCCCCCTTAATTTGGAATGATAAGGGAATAACTAGAAAGATTTGTGAATACAAATTATTTCTGATATACTAACTATACAGTAATAATGAATGATAGGATATGGAATGAAAGAATTTCAATTTGAGAGAAAGCAGCGTTTTTCTTTGAGAAAATATACAATAGGAGCTTGTTCGGTCTTGCTAGGAACGAGTTTATTTTTTGCTGGTATGGGGGCTCAACCCGTACAGGCTACAGAAACGACTTCAACACTAATTTCAAGTCATTACTTGGATGAGCAGGATTTACCTGAAAAGCTGAAATCTGAGTTGCAATGGTTTGAAGAAAATAAGATTGAGGTAAAAGAGGGAAAAGAATACTATTTTGTCTATCGAAAATTGGCTACAAGATTACCAGAAACAGGTCTGTTTTCTAATGATGAGATGTTTATCTTGGGAGCAGGATTATTATTGCTTTCCTTCACTTTAATCAAGAGAAAAAAGGGAGCGTCTTACTTCCTTGTGAGCGTCTTTGCTGTTGGTGGTTTGGGAGTATCCATCTCTGCTTTAGAAAATCTGGTAGAATTGCAACCAGCCCTTGTTAAGAGAGTAGAAGGTCAGTTTTTACCAAGTCCTGAAACAGTCCAAGGATATGAATTTACGGGATATTATTTGGTAAGAGATAGTGGTAGCAAGGAACTTTCTGTTGATAAGGTAGAGTCGCCAGTATTATCTCAAAAGGAGGAAAGTTCAGAATCTCAGTCTAAGAAGATTGTACCACAGTTGGCATCTCATTTTAGCTCGACTGAAGACCTTGTGCAATCTCCTCAACCATCCTACGCAGTTGAGCCTGTTTTAAATCCAACTCCTGAAAAAAGTATGAGTATTGAGTCTAAAAAAGTACCAGATGAAGGAATGAAAACTGTTATTGAAGACAAGCCAGAACTGGAAGTTAGGATAGGGGAGATAGAGTTTGAAACTCAATTTCAGTCTGACCCAACTCTGGCTAAGGGAGAAAAAAGAATTTCTATAGAAGGTGCCAAGGGACAAGAACGAATCTTAACAGAAGTAAGGATTATTGATGGTGTGGTCACGCGCAATGAAATAGGGAGAGAGGTGCTTCGTGAACCAGTTACTCAGGTGATTCTGGTTGGGACAAAAGATAAGGCATCTCAAGAAAATGGAATAAGCCTAGCCCCGGAAGTCCAACCAATTCTCCCCTCTTATGAAGGCGGCGTTTCTGGCGAGTCCTTGGTGGAACCACCCCTTCCCTCTTATGAAGGCGGTGTTTCCGGTGCATCCTTGGTGGAACCGTCCCTTCCCTCTTATGATGGTGGTGTTTCCGGTGAGCCTTCGGTAGAGCCGTCGGTAGAGCCGTCTCTTCCCTCTT
>NZ_GL732491.1:106653-112809 GCF_000187745.1 Streptococcus sp. M334
TCCTTGGTGGAACCGTCCCTTCCCTCTTATGATGGTGGTGTTTCCGGTGAGCCTTCGGTAGAGCCGTCTCTTCCCTCTTATGAGGGCGGTGTTTTCGGCGAGTCCTTGGTGGAACCGTCCCTTCCGTCTTATGAAGGCGGTGTTTCTGGCGAATCCTTGGTGGAACCGTCCCTTCCCTCTTATGAAGGTGGTGTTTCTGGCGAATCCTTGGTAGAACCAGCGCTTCCGTCTTATGAAGGCGGTGTTTCCGGTGAGCCTTCGGTAGAGCCGTCTCTTCCGTCTTATGAAGGTGGCGTTTCCGGTGAGCCTGAGATACAGGAGGCTCTCCCAGAGTACAAAGAAGACACTCAACTTCCTCAGACCAAAGTGGAGACCAAAGCTGTTCCTTATGAAACCGTTTATGAAAAGAATGAGGAACTAGACCACGGCGTTACAAGAGTAAAAATTCCGGGTGTTGAGGGACAAGAACAAGTTACTACTACCTATACTAAAGATCAAGCAAGTGGAAATATTTCTGGGAATAAAACTGTCAAAATAGTAGCTAACAAAGTTGATCAAGTTGTAGAAGTTGGAACTAAACCGAGTGTTGAAACTACTGTCCTATCTCATAAAACGATCTACCAGGTGAATCCTGCTTTGGGGTTCAGACGACAGGAAGTAGCGGTTGCGGGGCATGATGGTTCGGTGGAAACTAGGACGACTTATCAACTAGACAAGGCAACAGGTCAGGTGACGGTATCTGATACTACTAGACAAGTAAATCCAGCAGTCGATAAAGTGATTCAAGTTGGTAATGTGGAAAAAGTAATACAACCGATTTCCGTTACCGAGGAGCGAAGAGAGGATTCTTCTCTTGCTAAAAATATAGAAAAGGTAGCATCTGAAGGAGAAGTTGGTGAGAATACACTTACCAGAACATACGCTATCAATGAACAAACTGGTGAATTGATTAATCCTCAAGAAGCGAGTCAAATAACAAAACCAATGAAACCGAGAGTTATTTTAGTTGGTAGTCAGGAGGATAAACCACACTTACTTCCGGCTAATAGTGAGAGAGAAGATGCTGTGGATGTGTCTGCTCTGACCACAAGCGCGAGATCAGTAGATTTCTTACATGACAGTAAACTAAAAGCACAGTTAGAGCCTACCTACGATCCTCGAGATATTATAACAAAGAGAATTGCGCTCAGAAAAACACACCCAAATATCACTGACCAAGAAGTCAAAGATATGTTGCGCACAGAGTATCTTCAAAAACTGTCAATTCAAGAAAGCTTTGATCAGACGAAGACGCAAGCTGAGTCAAGTTTCAAAAAGATTGCCTCTCATACTTTGGGAATTATAGGAGATACCCCTGAAAATCGTAGCAAGGTCAAACAAGAGCTGGAGCAATACAAAGAGCAGATCTTGTTGGGACTGTCTTATATCAATCGTTTTTATAATATTCAATTTGGGGACACGAATATTCGTGATATTCTGGCCTTTAATCCAAGCTCATTTGGTAATAAGACAATGACCGCCTTGGATAGTTTGAAAAAATTAGGATCCATGTCTTATGAAGAGATGAAATTGACCAATAGTCCTCAAACATTTACAAAATACTTATCTACTATTACAGGTAAGGCTAGTTTGAAGGAATTTTTAGACAGCAATCGCCAACTCTTTACGTCAGATGATGCGGATACTTGGCTTAAAAAATCTAGCCAAGCTATGATTGTCGACAAACCATCTAAAGAAAATCCTTCAGCGTATATCGGGCTATATAGCAAGTTGACAGCTGGGGAAAAGGATTCTCGTAAACAAGAGGCTAATATGGCTGCTATTTTGGGACTTTTGAATGTGAAAGAACCACATGTTTACGTGATTAGTAATATGGCGACGATTACTTACGGTAACATTGGTTCCTATATAGATACTTCTCTTGCGCAGTCTAATCCAACTAAGTATCAGGCTGAGCTTGCTAGAGTCAAGTCTTTAATTGAAAAAGCGGCTGGGCAACAAGCCAACTATGTTGATACTCTTTATCGTATAACAAAACCAGAAAATCGTGATAAGTTGCTGACAAATCGCTTGATTATTGATACGATGAAGAAATATACAAGTAATCCGAATGCCCAGATTGATAACACTTGGTCACCAGCTACTGGTAGTGGGGCTGATAAGGGGGTCGACCAGTTTATGACTCCTATGAATTACTATTCTCCAGTAAGTAAGGTGGGAGCTGAGGCCAATGGATTAGGTGTCCGTTACTTTATAGATAGGGTTTTGGATGATAGAGGTTCAGCGACTTATTCTCATGAAATGACGCACTTACTAGATAGAACGGTCTTGTTTAATAATCACGGTCGTCGAGATGGCACAGGAGCAGAGTTTTATGCGCGTGGTATTTTTGAAAACTCCTATAATCCAGAAAAGGATACTTATTTCAATCTCAATTTTGTATATGATGAGAGTGATAAGAATGGATTTTACAATAAAACACCTGATCGATTTAAAACGGCAGAAGATTTGCAATCTTACATGAAGGGAAGTTTTGATGTTCTTTATACTCTAGATTACCTAGAAGCAGAGGCAAGTAGAAACTTATCTGCAGAAGACAAGATGAGTTATTTCAAAAAAATAATGCCGATTCCTTCAACAGGTCCTAGAACTTGGGTAGATTACCGTAATACAGCAGTTAAACCGACTCATAAGAGTGAGGAGATTCAAGCTCTGACCTTAGAAGATGCCAAAAAATTGACAGATATTGATAGTTTGATTGACAATCATATCATGGTTAATCGTTATATCATTGCTGGTTTTTCAGATAAAGGTAAAATTGTAGCAAATGGTTACTATACTGTTGATATGTTTGATACAATTTTTGGAGTTAGTGAAAATGATAAAGGTATGAGTGGGGATATTACATTCAGAAAACAAGCCTTTGAATTGATGGCTGCTTTGGGCTATTATGAAGGATTTGTTCCTTATGTTTCAAATCAATACAAACAAGTAGCAGAGGCTGAAAACAAGCCTTTATCTGATACTTACATTTTCAATAAAATTTTGAATGGTAAGAGCTATGCTGAGTTCAAAAAAGCACAGATCAAGGAAAGAGTGGATAGGCTCAATCAATTGAAACCTTTGACAATCCAATATGAAGGTCAGGAAATAAGTCTGACAAGTCAGAAGTTAAGTGAATTGATGCAGAAAGCTGTCCAAGAGGAGTTGAAACAGATTAAGGTAGGCAAAACAACTGCTCACACCTATACCTTTATCGAAACCCCAGTTCAAAAACTGAAACAAGCGATTTATAAAGCTTATCTCAAAGATTCAGATGACTTTAGACAGTCGATTTACAATAGTTAAGACAAAAGGGACATCTCTCTGGAATGAACATTCAGAGAGGTGTTTTTTGGTTCTTGTCAGATTTGCTACTCAATGAAAATCAAAAAGCAAACTAGGAAGCTAGTCGCAGGTTGCTCAAAGTCCAGCTTTGAGATTACAGATAAAACTGACGAAGTCAGCTCAAAACATGGTTTTGAGGTTGTAGATGAAACTGACGAAGTCAGCTCAAAACACCGTTTTGAGGTAGTAGATAAGACTGACGAAGTCAGTTACATATACATACGGTAAGGCGACGCGACGCTGACGGGGTTTGAAGAGATTTTCGAAGAGTATGACCTTGTTTCTTGAAAATGACAGTTTATATGAACATGGAGTGATTTTCAGACTTTTCCACAGATTTATAAGAGTGGGAAAATCTCATTAACATCAGAAATAGTAGTTAACTGAGAGTAAAAGAGTTCTAAAAAATTGGATAATTCACAGAAGTTATCCACAGATCGTGGACAAGCATGGGGATATATCTGATTTATTATTGCTAAATGGAGTTTATATATCCTTTTTTTGAATTGATGGTCTATTCTATGTAGCAAATATCAAGGCTGGAACTAGGATAATCTTTGTAAACAATATTATTTCATTTGTTGAACGGAGAGAATTTGAATGTTAATTGTTAGCTAGGAGGGGATGGGTTTTGGTAGAGAATAGTAGTAGTTCGTCAGAAAAGTTAAGACTTTGTACATTGTAATAAAAATAATTTTTTATGATTGAGTATTGAATCAGAAAGGCTTTAGGAAAAAATGTTTAGTCATTAACAACTTTTTCCACAATTGTGGATAAAGTTGTTAATAAGATGGTGTAGTTCAATATATTGGTGAAAGTAGTACCCCTTTGGAAGCTAAGATTTCGATTCAACCGGGGACAGGTGTTCATGGTGTCGTCTATCAGGACGAGATTCAAGTCCTTCAATTCCAAGTAGGGGAAAGCAAAAAAGATTTGTGCCTACCAACCCTGTATTTTGTTGCTGATAAGACCCTCGATTTCTATCTGAATCTGACTGTTAATGGACAACTGGTTGATCAAGCTCATATTTTAGTTGAAACGAGATAAAATATCTTCACAATTCATTTCCTTTCCGAATAAATAGATAGTGGCAGTGAATCTAGTAAACCTAGATTTAAAACTATGGTATAATAAAAGGAGGAAGTGGATGATTCTAAGACATCCAGGCATCAGCCCAACTAATGACTTGGTTGTTAAGAAAATTTTTAGCAATCCAGAAATCACTTGTCAATTTATCCGCGATATGCTGGACTTGCCAGCAAAAAATGTGACGATTTTGGAGGGAAGCAATATTCATGTCTTACCTTCCCTACCTTACTCGGCACAGGATTTCTATACCAGTATAGACGTCTTGGCGGAGTTGGATAACGGTACTCAGGTTATTATCGAAATACAAGTCCATCATCAGAATTTTTTCATCAATCGTTTATGGGCTTACCTGTGCAGTCAGGTCAATCAAAACCTAGAAAAAATTCGCCAACGAGAGGGCAATACTCACCAGAGCTACAAACATATTGCTCCAGTATACGCAATCGCTATTGTGGATAGTAATTATTTCTCAGATGATTTAGCATTTCACAGTTTTAGTATGCGAGAGGACACGACAGGTGAGGTTTTAACCATCACAAACAATGGACAAGAAAACCATCTAGTCAAGATGGCGTTCTTGGAACTTAAAAAATACAGAGAAACCAGCAAAGACGAGGTTCGCAAGCCGTGGTTGGAGTTTTTCGGGAATAAACCCTTTACCCAACAACCTGAGCGAGCCATCAGCCAAGCAGATCAACTGCTGGACTACAAGAGCTGGTCCGAGGAGGACAGGAAGATGTTTAGTCAACTACGTATGCGAGAAGAACAAGCGTTATTGGCTCAGGATTATGCCTTGGAAACAGCTAGGGCAGAAGGGATTGAACAAGGTTTAGAACGTGGTATTGAACAGGGACTGGAGCGTGGGAAAGTTGAAGGAAGAGTCTTTACTTTCCTAGATATGGTTCGCCAAGGTCTTTTGACTTCCGAGGTTGCCAGCCAGCAGTTAGGCATGGCCATCGCTGAGTTTGAGGCGCTGTTGTAAGACCATCACCAATACTAGTCAAGATGGCATTCTTGGAATTAAAAAAAATACAGAGAAACCAGCAAAGATAGCATTCGCAAACCGTGGTTGGAGTTTTTTGGGAATAAACCCTTTACCCAAGAACCCGAGCGAGCCATCAGTCAGGCAGACCAACTGCTGGACTATAAGAGCTGGTCCGAGGAGGACAGAAAGATGTTTAGTCAACTACGTATGCGTGAAGAACAAGCGCTATTGGCTCATGACTATGCTTTGGAGCAAGCTGAAGAAAAAGGCTTAGAACTGAACAGCACCCCAAAAGTTAGACAGAAAAAATCTAACTTTTGGGGTGTTTTTATTATGAAATTAACTTATGATGATAAAGTTCAGATCTATGAACTTAGAAAACAAGGATATAGCTTAGAGAAGCTTTCAAATAAATTTGGGATAAACAATTCTAATCTTAGGTACATGATTAAATTGATTGATCGTTACGGAATAGAGTTCGTCAAAAAAGGAAAAAATCGTTACTATTCTCCTCGTTTAAAACAAGAAATGATTGATAAAGTCCTACATGAAAATTGGTCTCAAGATAGAGTTTCTCTCGAATATGCTCTCCCAAATCGTGGTATGCTTCCAAATTGGATGGCACAATACAAGAAAAAACGGGTATAACTATTGTTGAAGAAAAACAAAAAGGGAGAACCAATACTAAAAAATGG
>NZ_GL732492.1:0-66814 GCF_000187745.1 Streptococcus sp. M334
TATCGTTTCCAATACGTTATCCCCCGCTACCAGGCAGGTTACCTACGCGTTACTCACCCGTTCGCAACTCATCCAGAGAAGCAAGCTCCTCCTTCAGCGTTCTACTTGCATGTATTAGGCACGCCGCCAGCGTTCGTCCTGAGCCAGGATCAAACTCTCATTAAAAGTTTGAGTTCTCACTCATTTCTGTCACTGACAGATTTATTGTTTTTTCATTGTTCAGTACTACAACAGTTGTTGTAGTGCCCTGCACATTGGTTCGTCTTGTTCAGTTTTCAAAGGTCTTTGTCACTCGCTTCTCTCAAGCGACAACTATATTAGTATATCACAGTCGCTTTCGCTTGTCAACACTTTTTTGAAACTTTTTTAATTTTTTCAATCAGTATTTCATCTGCAACATACCATAGTCCGTACGGGATTCGAACCCGTGTTACCGCCGTGAAAAGGCGGTGTCTTAACCCCTTGACCAACGGACCTGAGTTGGTGTTTTCAACTCTTACTATTATACCGACTTTTTAAACTTTGTCAACTACTTTTTCTAATTTTTTTCATTTTTTTTACATGCGGTAACTTCTCAAAGTAACTTCCACCATAGCGGAACTTGATTTGAAACGCTTTCAGATGAGGGGATTTTGTGCGCTCTTTTTTCCGATTCATTTTAGTTACAAAAGCGATGAAATCAAGCAGTATTAAAACCAGTGGAACTTACCCTGACACGGAATTCTACTGGTTTTTATGATTTTTATCAGACTAACTTCCACTTGGATTAGCGGTGGAACTTAGTTTGGGAATTTACCTTTTTTCATTTTTTTACCAAGTAAAAAGAGCCAGAATTGTACTGACCCTTCTATTGCTCTTTAAACTTAGAAGCACGTTCTTCTCCCCACCAATAGGGCATTAGTTCTGCGATTTTCACTGTCTTTCTTCTATCGTAGTCCATCATGAATTCTGCATCCTTATTTTCAGCGTTCAACTCTAAGAGGAACTCTCTGCAAGCTCCACAGGGCATTCCTGAGCTTCCACCATAAGGTGGCTTGTCTCGAAAGGCTAATACTTTTTTAACCTTAGTTTGTCCTGAGAATTGATACATATTAAAGAGAGCTGCCCGTTCTGCACAGAGGTGGAAAACACCACAGGTTCCCTCCATACAGAAACCTGTAAATATTTGCCCATCTTCTGCTTCTACTGCGGCTACAACATGATTGGCATAAACAAAAGCGGATACTTCATGTGGATTGTATAGTTTCTGTGCTTCTTCGTACATCTTTTCCCAGATGTCCATTATTACATCCTTCTTATTTAGAGATTTCTTTTAAGCAGTTTTCGATATGCTGAATTGATTTTTCACGTCCAAGCAAGAAAATTGTATCTGGCAATTCTGGTCCATGCATTTCACCTGAAACTGCGATACGAATAGGCATGAAAAGATTTTTCCCTTTAATACCTGTTTCTTTTTGAACAGCTTTTATTTGCGGGAAGATATTTTCTGTTATAAATTCATCATCTATCATCGCTTCAAGTTTTGCTTTGAAGGCTTCAAGAACTGTTGGGACTGTTTCACCAGCCATGACTTCGCGCTCTGCTTCAGTCAATTCTGGGAAATCTGAGAAGAAGAGATCTGTCAATGGGATAATCTCATCTACTGATTTCATTTGTGGTTTATAGAGCTCAACTAATTTTTCAGCCTTGTCAGTCAATCGACCTGCTTCTTCTAGGAATGGTTTTGCCATTTCAAAGATAGTTTCTAGATCTGCATTCTTGATATAATCATTGCTCATCCAGTCTAGTTTTTTCTGGTCAAAGGCTGCTGGAGACTTGCTGAGGCGGTTTTCATCGAAAAGTTTAATCAATTCTTCACGAGAGAAAATCTCATCTTCGCCACCTGGGTTCCAACCAAGAAGAGCAATAAAGTTAAAGACTGCTTCTGGAAGGTAACCTTTCTTTCGGTAATCTTCGATAAATTGAAGCGTATTAGTATCACGTTTAGATAACTTCTTACCAGTCTCAGAGTTGATGATTAAGGTCATGTGACCGAACTCTGGAGCTTCCCAACCAAGTGCTTCATAAACCATGAGCTGTTTTGGTGTATTAGCAATGTGGTCGTCTCCACGGATTACGTGAGAAATTTGCATATCATGGTCATCGATGACAACGGCAAAGTTGTATGTTGGGTAACCGTCTTTCTTTTGTATAACCCAGTCACCACCGATATTGCCACCTTCGAATTCGATATCACCTTTGACTATATCATGCCACTTGTAGATACCTGACTCATTGACAGCCAAACGAACAGTGGGGATAATTCCTGCTGCTTCACGTTCTGCGATGTAAGCTACTTTTTCTTCTTCACTCATACCAAGGTATTCATTGATGTAGCGAGGCGTTTCACCAGCTGCTTCTTGGCGTTCGCGTTCAGCTGCCAACTCTTCTTCTGTAACATAAGATTTATAGGCTTTTCCTTCAGCTAGCAATTGGTCGATATATTTTTGATACAATTCCAAGCGTTCAGACTGGCGGTAATTTTTATGTGTTTCTGGACTTTCATCCCAATCCATTCCTAACCAACGAAGGTTTTCAAGCTGTGAACGCTCACCATCTTCGACATGTCGTTTACGGTCAGTATCTTCAATACGAATGATAAAAGTTCCACCGTGATGACGGGCGTAAAGGTAGTTAAACAATGCTGTACGGGCATTCCCGATGTGTAGTAGTCCTGTTGGACTTGGTGCGTAACGTACGCGGATATCTTTTGACATAGTTTCTCCTATAAAGTCTCTAGGCGTCTGCCTTTTTGCTCTCTATATTATATCACAAGTCTTGGCTGAGTCCAATTTCTATGGATAAAGAGAGTAAAAAGAGTGGACAAACCACTCTTTTCTTCTATTATAGACGTGCGTTAAGTTCTTTGCTCAATTCTTCAAATCCTGGTTTTCCAAGAAGGGCAAACATGTTACGTTTATAAGCTTCAACACCTGGTTGGTCAAATGGGTTGATGGCATTCAAGTAACCTGAAAGGGCGATAGCCAATTCGAAGAAGTAGATAGTGTATCCAAGAGTGAAAGCATCTTGCTCAGGAAGAGTCACGTACATGTTTGGTACATCACCATCTGTGTGGGCAAGAAGAACACCGTCAGTCGCTTTTTTATTTACAAAGTCAACGTCTTTTCCTTGAAGGTAACCAAGTCCGTCAAGGTCTTCTTCCAAGCTAGGGATAATCACGTTCTTACGAGGTTTGTCAACACGGACAACTGTTTCAAACATGATGCGAGTTCCTTCTTGGATAAATTGACCCAATGAGTGCAAGTCAGTTGAGAAGTTAGCTGAAGTTGGGTAGATACCTTTTTGGTCTTTTCCTTCTGATTCACCAGCCAATTGTTTCCACCATTCTGAGAAGTATTGAAGTGATGGCTCATAGTTTACCAAGATTTCAGTTGCATAGCCTTTACGGTAAAGGATGTTACGAACAGCTGCATATTGGTAAGCTTCGTTTTCAGAGATTTTATCTGAAGTGTAGTCTTTGCGGGCTGCGTTAGCACCTTCCATAAGGGCTTTGATGTCAGCTCCTGATGCTGCGATTGGAAGCAAACCAACAGCTGTCAATACTGAGAAGCGTCCACCGATATCATCTGGAACAACAAATGTTTCCCAACCGTTAGCGTCTGCTTCAACCTTAACAGCACCTTTTTGGCGGTCAGTCGTTGCATAGATACGTTTGTTTGCTTCTTCTTGTCCGTATTTCTTAACCAAGAGTTCTTTGAAGACACGGAAAGCGATAGCTGGTTCAGTTGTTGTACCTGATTTAGAAATCACGTTTACTGAGAAGTCTTTGTCTGCAACATACTCTACCAAGTCAGCAAGGTAAGTAGATGAGATTGAGTTTCCTGCGTAAAGGATTTGTGGAGCTTTGCGCTCTTCTTTTGTTTGCAAGTTTGCAAAGTGGTGATTCAAGAAGTCGATTGCTGCTTTAGCACCAAGGTAAGATCCTCCGATACCGATAACAACCAAAACATCGCTGTCTGACTTGATTTGCTCAGCAGCTTTCAAGATGCGGTCAAATTCTTCGCGGTCGTAGTTTTCAGGAAGGTCCAACCATCCCAAAAAGTCGCTACCAGCACCAGTTCCTTTACGGATCAATTCATCTGCTGCTGTTACTTGTGATTGCATGTATTCCACTTCATGTGGGGCAACAAATTTGTCTAAAACTTTTGAATAATCAAATTTAATATGTGACATGTTATTCCTCCAATATTTCTTCTTTTATATCATAACGCTTACCTTCGTTTTTTTCAAGTTTTTTTGTCGAATTTCTCCAATTTTTATCAGAATTCAAACGTTTGCGTAAAAATGCCGCATTCCAAAAATTTTGAAAAAATAAAAGAAAGAACGACTAGATGTTCCAGTCGTTACAGTTCATTCAATAAATACTCAAATAGTTCTAAATTGCCATCTTCTTCATTAACCAGAAACTCTGGATGCCACTGCAAACCGATAATGCGGTGCTCGTCGATAGACTCAATCGCTTCGATGGTCTGGTCTCTTGGATCAATAGCAGTTACACGGAAATTAGGTGCCAAATCTTTAATACTTTGACGATGGACGGAATTGACCTGGCTTTCTTTTCCAAACAGCTTGGCCACCACGCTTCCTTCTACTGTCTCAATAGAGTGAGATGTCCCGAAAGGTAGTCCTTGCCAGTGACCTTCGATTTCTTGATTGAGGGTTCCCCCAAAGGCAACATTGACAAGTTGGACACCACGGCAGATTGCCATAATTGGTTTGTTCTGACGGAGAGCTTCCTTCAAGAGTGCCAATTCAAATTCATCACGGACTAGATTGTAATCATCGCTCTCGATGGTCTTTTTCTCTCCATAAAACTGAGGATGGACATTTTGACCGCCTGTCAAAATAAGCTTGTCAATCATTTCCACATAATCGCGTACAACTGACTCATCACCAACAGGAATGACTAAAGGGAGACCACCGACTTGACGAATACTCTCTGCGAATCTACAAGATACAGATGAGTGAATGTTTTTGCCTTCTGCGTCTACTGGACATAGATTTGCAGCAACTCCTACAACCGTTCTAGGCATGATGTCTCTCCTTTCGAATGTTAATACTCTTCGAAAATCTCTTCAAACCACGTCAGCGTCGCCTTACCGTAGCTATGGTTACTGACTTCGTCAGTTCTATCCACAACCTCAAAGCAGTGCTTTGAGCAACCTGCGGCTAGTTTCCTAGTTCACTCTTTGATTTTCATTGAGTATAACGATAGTCCTATCATATCACTCAAAACGTCTTTCGTCTAATATGTTTTTTTTTAAGACTGTGATAAGTATTTTTTATGGACAAGAAAAAGCTGCCCAAGAGGACAACTTCTTTCTTATTCAAAAACAAATTGATTGTGATAGAGTTCTGAATAAAATCCACCTAGTTTCAGGAGTTCATGGTGATTACCACGTTCAATGACTTCTCCATCTTTAAGGACAATAATCTGATCTGCATTGAGGATGGTCTTCAAGCGATGGGCAATGACGAAACTGGTTCTACCTGCTACAACCGCCTCCATGGCATGCTGAATCTTGCTTTCTGTCACCGTATCTACGTTTGAAGTGGCTTCATCTAAAATGAGAACTTCTGGATCCGTCATCAGCGTTCGAGCGATGGAAATCAATTGTTTCTGCCCTGTTGAGAAGATGCTCTGATCATCATCGATAAGCGTATCGTATTTATCAGGTAAGCTTTCGATATAGTCATGAATATGGGTTGCTTTGGCTGCTGCCTCAACCATTTCCTGACTTGCATCTGGCACACCAAAACGGATATTGTCTCGAATGGTTCCGCTAAATAAGACCGAATCTTGCAAGACAATCCCCACCTTGCTTCTGAGACTATCTAAATCATAGTCACGAATGTCTTTTCCGTCAAAATAAATACCGCCAGCATCAACATCATAAAAGCGATTGATGAGATTCATAATAGTGGTTTTTCCTGAACCCGTCGGACCAACAACTGCTGTCATCTGGCCTTTCGGGGCAGAAATGCTGACATCTTTCAAAATAGGTTTATCAGGCAGATATGAGAAATCAATATGACGAATTTCAACACCTTCTTGCAAGTGAGTGAAGGTTGGAGCCTTTTCAGGTCGGATTTCCTCCTCCGCATCAAACATTTCCTGAATCCGTTCAGCCCCTGTAAAGGCTAACTGGAGGCTTCCCCAACTAGCTGCAACTTGGATAATAGGCTGGTAGTACTGCTGTGAAAATTGGGCAAACATAACAATCAAACCTAAAGCTGTACTTGTTTCAATAGTCTTATCATTTAGTAGAACAGCTGAACCCGCAAAGATGACGATGGCTGTGTTAACCAGACTCATCCCATTCATGACAGGGAAAAGAATTCCTGAGAACATTCTTCCTTTAAAGGTCGCCTTGCGCACGCGCTCATTTTGTTCAAGAAAGCCTACCATCATATCCTCTTGAATTCCTTGGACAATGACAGCTTTTTGACCTGAGATACTCTCATCCATATAGGCATTGAGTTTCCCTACTTCTTTTTGCTGGAGGTTGGTGTATTTACGTGCCATTTTCACGATAAAAATCAGCATGAGGAAGGCCACTGGTGTGCTGGCAATGGTGATGAGGGCCAGCGTCACATTTCTCGAAAACATGACAAAAATCAGAGCAATGTATAAAACAATATTGCTCATGACCTGAACCAGACTTTCATTAAAGGCTTGGAGGATATTATCCAAATCACTAGTAAAACGAGACAGGATATCCCCATCTTGTCGGCGGTCAAAGAAAGAAACCGTTAACCGAGCAAGCTTACCGAAGAGGCCTTTGCGCATCTCGTTGGTCGACTCTGCAATCACGCGCGTCATGAGACACATGTATATGACACTGGAGATAAAGAGAACCAAAACTAGCAGGCCAAGATTGACCATGATTCTCGATAGGCTTTGCCAAACAAGTTCTGGATTGCCATCTTGATAAGCTTGAACTAAATTAGCTAGCTGCGTCACCGCTTGTCCAGAAAAGACCGGAAAGAGAGCTTGGGCAAGAGTCGCCAGAACAATCATCAGGATGACGACTACAAATGATAGCTTATAGACTTTAAAATAATTCCAAAAAAATTGAACAGTCTTCATTTTACTCCTCCTTTCCTTTCTGTGTTTCATAGATTTCACGGTAAACAGCATTATCGGCAACCAAGTCTGCATGCGTACCTTGACCAATCAATCGCCCTTGATCTAGAACCAAGATTTTATCTGCATGAACAACCGAGCTAATCTTTTGCGCGATGATAATGGTTGTTGTCCCCTTCAAGTCCTTATTCAAGGCTTCCTGAACCAGACGCTCTGACTTGGCATCCAAGGCCGAGGTCGAATCGTCAAAAATCAGAATACGTGGATTGCTGACAATCCCACGCGCAATCGACATCCTTTGTTTTTGCCCACCTGAGAAATTAGTCCCCCGTTCCTCAACTGGACTTTCAAAGGTTTTCTCCATACGATGAATGAATTCACTAGCCTGAGCAATATTAGCTGCGCGTTCCATTTCAAATAGAGTAGCATCTCCTTTGCCCTGTCTCAGGTTATCTGCAATCGTTCCACTAAAGAGAATGGCACGTTGGAGAACGATAGAGACAGCTTTACGCAGGGTCCCTTCACTCACTTCTCGAATATCCTTGCCTCCGATTTTGATAGAGCCTTCCTGTGGGTCAAAGAGACGTGGAATCAATTGAGCCAAGGTTGATTTTCCTGCACCAGTCGCTCCAACGACACCAACCATTTGACCAGGCTCGATGGTAAAGCTCACGTCTTTCAGCATTGGTTCCTTGTCCATTGGATAGGTAAAGGTTACATTTTCAAAGCTAAGGCTTCCAACCAACTCTTCATCTGGGACATCTTTGAAGGTCATGGCTGGCTCTGCGTCCAGAATTTCTCGAATACGACGCATAGAAATCATGGCACGACTGACAGAATTTCCCAAAAATCCAACCATAACAATGGTAAAGATAATCTGGCTTAGGTAATTGACAAAGGAAGCAATGGAGCCAACAACTGACGGATCCGACTGAACCATCCCCGCAACTAGCCAAATAGAGAGGAAAACCGCCCCGTAGCCGACTAACATCATAAAGGGTTCCACTACTGAAAAGGCATAACCGATGTAAAGATTTTGACCGAGTAACTCGTCTGAAACCTCCGTAAACTTAGCAAATTGCTCTTTTTCTTGGACAAAGGACTTGACCACACGAACGCCACGCAAATTTTCCTTGGCAATGGCATTGATGCGTTCAAGAAGGGTTTGAAACTTGGCAAAACGAGGCCCCATCATCCCCATCATGACAGCAGTCAAACCAAAAATCAAGACTACCATGAGAACAATTACCCACCACAGAGAAGGTAAGATTTGAATCGCCAGGATAAAGGAACCGATGAACAAGAGGGGAAGTCTGAAAAGAATTTGGAAGGTCATCATGACCACGTTCTGAATCTGGTTGATATCATTTGTCATGCGAACGACTAGATTTCCCGCATTAAATTGTTCAATATTGGCATAAGAAAAGGTTTGGATTTTACGGAAGGCATCCTCTCGAAGGTCGGATGAAACCCCTTGAGCAATATAGGCTGCGAGGACAACATTGAGCCCACCAGCAACCAGACCGACCAGGGCCACACCAATCAACCAAGCCCCGATACTATAAATGGCTTCATATTTCCCAGCAAGGAGGGCGTCTAACACTTCCTGCAGGTAACGCGGTTGCAGAAGTGAACTAGCAACCATCAAGCCTGTCATCAGGAGCGAAGCCAGGGCCTGCCACTTGTAGGTTTTTATTTTCTGAATCAGCATACTTTCTCCTTAAAAAATAGACAAAAGGGAGCGACAATGTGTCAGCTCCTTCTCATTCTGTTTGTGTGATGTTATTCTAGCAAAAAAGTGGGGGATTGTCAAAGAAGTCTCCTTGATATAGCTAGAATGACAAGTAATTCATTCTTTATAATTTTTGTTTTAACTCCACCAAGACATTCATAGCCTGCATAGGTGTCATATTGTAAACATCCAGCTTAGCTAATTCTGCTAGGATAGGATGTTCTTCTGCCGTATCAAAGAGTGAAATCTGTTCAGTGACAGCACTTGTTTGCCTCATTGGAGCGGGACTTTCTGTACCCTGACTCTCTAACTGAGTCAAAATCTTATCCGCCCTTGCTAAAAGGTCTGCTGGCAAGCCAGCAATCTTGGCAACATGGATACCGTAGGATTTGTCAGCTGGTCCTGGTTCAATCTTGTGAAGGAAGGTGACCTGCCCATCCTGCTCCAAGGTTGCCACGTGGACATTGACCAAGTGTTCCAAGCTGGACTCCAGACTAGTCAATTCATGGTAGTGGGTCGCAAAAAGAGTCTTGGCTCCGATGTGCTCATGGATGTATTCGATGATAGATTGAGCAAGAGCCATCCCGTCATAAGTTGCCGTTCCACGACCTAACTCATCAAAGAGAATCAAGGAATTCTTTGTTGCATGTGAAATGGCATTATTGGCCTCCATCATCTCCACCATAAAGGTTGATTGACCTGAAACCAAATCATCTGCTGCTCCAATACGAGTAAAGATTGCATCAAAAATCGGCAAATGGGCACTTTCTGCTGGCACATAAGAACCCAGCTGGGCCATAACCGCCGTCATGGCTAACTGACGCATGTAGGTAGACTTCCCGCTCATGTTGGGTCCTGTAATCAGTTGAATACTGGTATCTTCTGCCATCTGAATCGTATTGGGAATATAGGTCTGAGCCCCCATAACCTTTTCAACGACAGCATGGCGCCCTTTTTGGATATCAATTCGCGAATCCTCTCCGAACTCTGGCCGAATCAAATGCTGGGTTTCAGCCACAACCGCCAGACTCTGTAAGACATCAACTGTCGCAATGCCTTGAGCTAGAGCCTGCAAACGCTGGATGTACTTGCTGACCTCTTCACGAATACGCATAAAAATTTCGTACTCTAGGTTAGCTGACTTTTCACGCGCCTCCAGCATATCTCCCTCGATACGAGCTAATTCTTCGGTTCCAAAACGTTCTGAGTTTTTCAGCGTTGCCTTGCGGAAAAAGTGAGCTGGAACATTTCCCAGTTGCGAATTGGTCACATGGAAATAGTAGCCATCCTTTTTATTGTAGTCAATCTTGAGCGTACTAATACCAGAGTTTTCTCGCTCCTTGGCCTCAATCTCAGCAATCCAACCAGTCCCTTCTCTGAGCACACGACGGTACTTGTCTAAAGTCTCATCAAATCCAGTCCGGATAATGCCACCTTCTGTAATCACATGGGGAGCTTCAGGAGCAATCGCTGCGCTAATCAAACTCTCTAACTCAGGGATTCCATCCAATTGTTCGATAAGATAGGCTAGAGCAGGTTGCTCCATTCCTTCTAAAATCGCACGAATCCGTGGCACACTGGACAAGGTGGTCACCAACTGCAAGAGATCCTTGGGATTGGTTTTGCCAAAAGAAACACGACTAGCCAAGCGCTCAATGTCATAGACACCTTTGAGACTATCCGTTAAATCACTGCGCTCAAAGAAGTGGTCAAGAAAGACCTGCACCACCTCTTGACGTTGGACGATTCGCTCCTTGTCAATCAAGGGACGATGAATCCAAGAACGCAAGAGACGCATACCCATAGCCGTTTTGGTTTCATCCAAAAGCCAGAAAAGACTGCCTTGCTTCTTGCCTGAACGGGCATTTTCAACCAAATCCAGACTAGCCTTGGTCGCATAATCCATCTGCAAGAAATCCTTGATTTCATAGCGGATAACAGGTTTGAGGTGGTTCAACTCCCGCATCTGAGTCCGATGAACATACTGGAGGAGCTTGCTAGATGCTGCTTGCTCCACAGTCGCCAATCGTGAATCCAGTAAATGAAGGTCTTCAAAGCTTTCTTTTTCATAAGAGAGTACCAGATTCATCTGGCGACTGAGGATTTGTTCTTCTTCCTCAGACAAGCCATAACCCAACACCACTTCTCGCGCCTTGAGATTACGGATTTCTCCACAAACCAGCGTGAAATCCAATAAACCTGTCACATAAAAGTCACCGGTCACCAGGTCCATATAAGCTAGACCAAATTGATTGCCATCACGATCTATGGCAACCAAGAAATTGTTTTGGCTGTCTGGCTTACTGCTATCGACCACTGTCCCTGGCGTAATAACCTGAACAACTTCTCGTTTCACAACCCCAACTGCTTGTTTAGGATCTTCCATCTGCTCTGCGATAGCCACCTTATACCCCTGCTCAATCAAAACATCAATGTACTGTTGGGCAGAATGATAGGGGACACCCGCCATAGGAATCGGATTGTCGGCATTCTTGTTGCGACTCGTTAAGGAAATTTCCAGAATCTGCGCAGCATTGACCGCATCCTCATAAAATAATTCATAAAAATCACCCATACGAAAGAGCAAAAAAGCATCTGGATATTGCTTTTTAATATCCACATACTGTTGCATGCCGGGTGATAGCTTTTCTGTCGCCATTTTCCGTCTCTCCTTGTCAAAAATAAGTCTTGAGAGCAACTCCCAAGACCTTACTTATCTTTCATCAAATCTAGCAAACGATCTTCCATGAGTTTGGCAACGTGCTGGTCTCGACAAATGACCAATAAGGTATTGGCACCAGCAACTGTTCCTAAAATCCATTCATCCTTGTTTGCATCTACAATATTTGCCAAAACAGAGGCTTCTCCCAATTTGGTATGAAGCACCAAGGTAAACTCTGCTCTTGCAACACCTTCTAAATGATGAGACAAAAATTCCACCAAATCAATCTTTTCTGTCTCATTTGCTAGTACATAATACACCATATCATTTTTCTTGACCTTGGTCAAGCCGATTTCGCGCAAATCACGAGACAGGGTTGTCTGCGTCACAAAGACATTATGCGCCTCCAACCGATCTTGAATTTCTTTTTGTGTACTTAATTTCTCCTCAGTAATCATTTTTTTTATTAACTGATGACGATCTCTTTTTCTCATAAAATCCTCTTATGTGAATATTTATAACTAATTTTATAACTATATTATACCAAAAAAATAGGAGATTTCAAAAATTTTTTCTTCTTTCTTTAAAATTGTGATAAAATAGTAGAAAAGTCCAAAAAGGAGCTCTTAATGAATACAAAAGAATTGATTGCTAGCGAATTGGCTAGCGTCATTGATAGCCTAGACCAAGAGGCTATTTTAAATTTACTGGAAACCCCTAAAAACTCAGAAATGGGAGACATCGCTTTCCCTGCTTTTTCTCTTGCAAAAGTCGAACGTAAAGCACCTCAAATGATTGCGGCTGAACTGGCTGAAAAGATTAACAGCCAAGCCTTTGAAAAGATTGTTGCAACGGGACCTTACGTTAACTTTTTCCTTGATAAATCTGCCATTTCTGCTCAAGTATTGCAAGCTGTCATCACTCAAAAAGAACACTATGCTGACCAAACTATTGGCAAACAAGAAAATGTTGTTATCGACATGTCTAGTCCCAATATCGCTAAACCATTTTCTATTGGTCACCTACGCTCAACTGTTATCGGAGATAGCTTGTCACATATTTTCCAAAAAATCGGTTATCAAACGGTCAAGGTCAATCATTTAGGAGACTGGGGTAAGCAGTTTGGGATGTTGATTGTTGCCTACAAAAAATGGGGCGACGAAGAAGCTGTAAAAGCTCATCCAATTGATGAACTTCTTAAACTATATGTCCGTATCAATGCTGAAGCTGAAAACGACCCTAGCTTGGATGAAGAAGCACGCGAATGGTTCCGCAAACTGGAAAATGGAGACGAGGAAGCTCTCGCTCTTTGGCAATGGTTCCGTGATGAAAGTTTGGTGGAATTTAACCGCCTTTACAATGAATTGCAAGTCGAATTTGACAGCTACAACGGAGAAGCATTCTATAACGATAAGATGGATGCAGTTGTAGACATTCTTTCTGAAAAAGGCCTTCTTGTTGAGTCAGAAGGTGCCCAAGTTGTGAATCTTGAGAAATATGGAATTGAACATCCAGCGCTTATCAAGAAATCTGATGGAGCAACTCTCTATATCACACGTGACTTGGCTGCAGCCCTTTACCGTAAAAACGAATACCAATTTGCTAAATCTATCTATGTCGTTGGTCAAGAGCAATCTGCCCACTTTAAACAACTCAAAGCTGTCTTGCAAGAAATGGGCTATGACTGGAGTGACGATATTACTCACGTTCCTTTTGGTTTGGTGACAAAAGAAGGGAAAAAACTCTCTACGCGTAAAGGGAATGTCATCTTGCTAGAGCCTACAGTTGCAGAGGCTGTTAGTCGTGCCCAAGCCCAAATCGAGGCTAAAAATCCTGAACTTGAAAACAAAGACCAAGTAGCACATGCTGTTGGGGTTGGAGCCATTAAATTCTATGACCTCAAGACCGACCGTACAAATGGGTATGACTTCGACCTAGAAGCTATGGTATCCTTCGAGGGTGAAACTGGACCTTATGTTCAATACGCCTACGCTCGTATCCAATCTATCTTGCGCAAAGCGGATTTCAAACCAGAAACAGCTGGCAACTATAGCTTGAATGATGCCGAAAGTTGGGAAATCATCAAACTCATCCAAGACTTCCCACGTATTATCAACCGTGCGGCGGATAACTTTGAACCTTCTATCATTGCTAAATTTGCAATTAGCCTGGCTCAAGCCTTTAACAAATACTATGCACATACACGTATCTTGGATGAAAGCCCAGAACGCGACAGCCGTCTAGCCCTCAGCTACGCAACCGCAGTCGTTCTCAAAGAAGCCCTTCGCTTGCTTGGAGTAGAAGCGCCAGAGAAGATGTAAATCGTTACAAGAGACTGGAACTAAAGTTCCTAGTCTCTTGACGGCAATCACTATATGGCGAATTGCCTAAACGCTTCACTGATTCACCTAACCAAATAATATCGATTTGGTTAGGCTCATGTCGTAATCTTCAAGTTACTTGATTGTAAAGCAGTCTAAGTAACTAACGCCCAATCCTATTCGGATTTTGGCTAGGCGCTTCACTAGTTTTAGGACATAAATATGATCGATTTATTCACTACTATTTTTTATCATTCAGGGAGATTTCCTATGAGCCAATATGCTTATATCCTCGTTGTGATTAGCTTGGTTTTCCTTTTTCTGCTCAATAAGTACGAGAAAGAACGGCTTCAAAGGCTCTACCAAGAACAACTTTTAAAGGATGAAACATTTAGAGCTGACATCAGAGAGAAAATTCAAACGACTGAAAATATCAATGATGTCATTGCTTACATCAATAAAACTTACCATCTGGGAATGTTGCTATCAAAAGACATTACAGATCAATTGAAATAAACCTAACTATTCTTTAAGGAATATCAAAACCGAGACTAAGAGTTTAATACTGAGTCTCGGTTTTTGTATATTTTTCAAGTAACAAAGCTACCACTCCCCAGCAATGCAAGTGCAAAATCCCCTAGAATGTGATAAAATAAAAAGAGAACTCTATCAAGGAGGAAAACATGGAAAAACAAACCGTCGCCGTCTTGGGGCCTGGTTCTTGGGGAACTGCCCTTTCACAAGTCTTAAATGACAATGGACACGAGGTACGTATTTGGGGAAATCTTCCCGAGCAAATCAATGAAATTAATACCTATCATACTAACAAGCACTACTTTAAAGATGTCGTTCTAGATGAAAATATCATTGCCTACACCGACTTAGCAGAGGCATTAAAAGATGTAGATGCGATTTTGTTTGTTGTCCCAACAAAAGTGACACGACTTGTTGCCCAACAAGTTGCAAAAACCTTGGACCATAAGGCTATCATCATGCACGCTTCAAAGGGATTAGAGCCTGATAGTCATAAACGATTATCAACCATCCTTGAAGAAGAGATTCCTGAACAGCTCCGCAGTGATATTGTCGTTGTTTCAGGCCCTAGTCATGCAGAAGAGACCATTGTGCGTGACCTGACTTTAATCACAGCTGCTTCTAAAGATTTACAAACAGCTCAATACGTTCAGGAGCTCTTTAGTAATCACTACTTCCGACTGTATACCAATACGGACGTTATTGGAGTCGAAACTGCCGGTGCTCTTAAAAATATTATTGCTGTCGGTGCTGGAGCTTTACATGGTTTAGGATTTGGTGACAATGCCAAGGCAGCCATCATCGCTCGAGGCTTGGCAGAAATTACCCGCCTAGGGGTAGCACTTGGTGCTAGTCCATTGACCTATAGTGGCTTATCTGGTGTGGGAGATTTGATTGTAACGGGAACCTCCATCCACTCTCGTAACTGGAGAGCCGGAGATGCTCTTGGTCGTGGAGAATCCCTAGCTGATATCGAAGCCAACATGGGCATGGTGATTGAAGGAATTTCAACGACCCGAGCAGCCTATGAGCTAGCACAAGAACTTGGAGTTTATATGCCAATTACACAGGCTATTTACCAAGTTATCTATCACGGAACTAATATTAAAGATGCCATTTATGACATCATGAACAATGAATTTAAAGCAGAAAATGAGTGGTCTTAACCCTCTAGAGAAAGGATTCTTATGACATCAAAAGTTAGAAAAGCAGTCATCCCTGCCGCTGGACTCGGGACTCGATTTTTACCGGCAACCAAGGCCCTTGCCAAAGAAATGTTGCCAATTGTAGACAAACCAACTATCCAGTTTATCGTAGAAGAAGCTCTTAAATCAGGTATTGAAGATATTCTGGTTGTCACTGGTAAATCAAAACGTTCTATTGAAGACCACTTTGACTCAAACTTCGAGCTTGAATATAACCTCAAAGAAAAAGGCAAAACAGATCTGTTAAAATTAGTAGATGAAGCAACTGGTATGCGCCTCCATTTCATTCGCCAAACTCACCCTCGCGGTCTTGGAGACGCTGTCCTACAAGCCAAAGCTTTTGTAGGGAATGAGCCCTTCGTTGTTATGCTGGGTGATGACCTTATGGACATCACAAATGAGAATGCCGTTCCTTTGACAAAACAACTGATGAATGATTACGAAAAGACACACGCATCAACTATTGCTGTCATGCCTGTACCACACGAAGACGTTTCATCATACGGGGTTATCGCTCCTCAGGGTGAAGGAAGTAATGGACTCTATAGCGTTGAAACTTTCGTAGAAAAACCAGCTCCCGAAGATGCACCAAGTGATTTGGCAATCATCGGTCGCTATCTTCTGACACCAGAAATTTTTGATATCCTCGAAAAGCAAGCTCCCGGTGCTGGAAATGAAATTCAGCTTACTGATGCTATTGATACGCTCAATAAAACTCAACGTGTTTTCGCCCGCGAATTTACAGGAGCTCGTTACGACGTTGGGGATAAGTTTGGCTTTATGAAAACATCTATTGACTATGCCCTCAAACACCCACAAGTCAAAGATGACTTGAAAGATTACATCATCCAACTAGGGAAAGAGTTATCTGAGGGGGAATAGAAGAATATTCTATATAAAAATAAGAACTAGGATAGTTAATTATCCCAGTTCTTTTTATTTTATATTGCTATTCTTTAGAACATCCATAATCTAAAAAAATCTGTATTTCTTACTTACTCTACTTATATTTTATGAAAGTACAACGATATTATTTGTTTTTTAACAAAAATGCGGGCACAATAAGTTTGTATAATAAAATAAAAGGCACCGAATCGGTGCGCACTTTTTCAAGTTGTGTACGGACAAAGCCTTATTTTAACTTGCTGTGTTGTTTCGAATAGTTCCAACACTTTTATTGTATACTTTTCTATTAAAAATTGCAAGAATAAATTGTTATAAAATAGAATAACACTTCATTTTATAAGATTAAAAACTTACATATTGAAAGCGTTTTACAATTTCTTGATTTTAATAGTCAAAAGATATATAATTTAGCTAAAGTTAATATATTAGAATTTACTAATAAGAACTTAAAGAGTATAACCCAAAGGAGAAACCTAAATGAGCAACAAATCTTACTCTATCGGACTTGATATCGGAACAAACAGCGTCGGATGGGCCGTCATTACGGATGACTATAAGGTGCCATCGAAAAAGATGAAAGTTCTAGGCAATACTGATAAACACTTTATCAAGAAAAATCTAATTGGAGCTTTATTATTTGATGAAGGAACTACTGCTGAAGATAGACGTCTCAAACGAACAGCACGCCGTCGCTATACTCGTCGAAAAAATCGTCTTCGCTATCTTCAAGAAATCTTTTCTCAGGAAATAAGCAAGGTGGATAGTAGTTTCTTTCATCGATTAGATGACTTCTTTTTAGTTCCTGAGGATAAAAGAGGAAGTAAATACCCTATTTTTGCTACCTTAGTAGAAGAAAAAGAATATCACAAGAAATTTCCAACTATCTATCATTTGAGAAAACACCTGGCGGACTCAAAAGAAAAAACTGACTTGCGCTTGATCTACCTAGCATTAGCGCATATGATTAAATACCGCGGACATTTTTTGTATGAAGAATCTTTCGATATTAAAAACAATGATATCCAAAAAATCTTTAGCGAGTTTATAAGCATTTACGACAACACCTTTGAAGGAAAATCCCTTAGTGGACAAAATGCACAAGTAGAAGCAATTTTTACTGATAAAATTAGTAAATCTACCAAGAGAGAACGCGTTCTAAAACTATTTCCTGATGAAAAATCCACTGGTCTCTTTTCAGAATTTCTCAAGTTAATTGTAGGAAATCAGGCTGATTTTAAAAAACATTTTGACTTGGAAGAAAAAGCCCCACTACAATTTTCTAAAGATACCTATGATGAGGATTTGGAAAACTTACTCGGACAAATTGGAGATGACTTTGCAGACCTTTTCCTAGTTGCTAAAAAACTCTATGACGCCATTCTTCTATCAGGTATCTTAACTGTTAAAGATCTTTCAACCAAGGCTCCACTATCAGCATCTATGATTGAGCGCTATGAAAACCACCAAAAAGACTTAGCCGCTCTAAAACAATTCATCCAAAACAATCTTCAAGAAAAATATGATGAAGTTTTCTCTGACCAATCTAAAGATGGGTATGCTGGGTATATAGATGGCAAAACCACTCAAGAAGCATTTTACAAATACATCAAAAATCTTCTTTCTAAATTCGAAGGAGCAGATTATTTCCTTGATAAAATTGAACGTGAAGATTTCTTGAAAAAACAACGCACCTTTGATAACGGTTCTATTCCTCATCAAATTCATCTTCAAGAAATGAATGCCATTATCCGTCGGCAAGGAGAACACTATCCATTTCTGCAAGAAAATAAAGAAAAGATTGAGAAAATCTTAACTTTCCGTATTCCTTACTACGTTGGCCCATTGGCTCGTGGCAATGGTGATTTTGCTTGGCTTACTCGAAACTCTGACCAAGCAATCCGACCTTGGAATTTTGAAGAAATTGTTGACCAAGCAAGCTCTGCAGAAGACTTCATCAATAAGATGACTAACTATGACTTGTATCTCCCAGAAGAAAAAGTTTTACCCAAGCATAGTCTATTGTATGAAACATTTGCTGTCTACAATGAATTAACAAAAGTAAAATTTATTGCAGAAGGTTTAACAAGGTATCAGTTTTTAGACAAAAAGCAAAAGAAAGATATTTTTGATACATTTTTTAAAGCCGAGAATAAAAGAAAAGTTACTGAAAAAGACATCATCCATTATCTACACAATGTTGATGGCTACGATGGAATCGAACTAAAAGGAATTGAAAAACAATTTAACGCTAGTCTTTCTACTTATCATGATTTACTCAAAATAATCAAAGATAAAGCGTTTATGGATGATTCTAAAAATGAAGAGATTCTTGAAAATATCATCCACACGCTCACTATCTTTGAAGATCGTGAGATGATTAAGCAACGTCTTGCTCAATATGACTCTCTCTTTGATGAAAAAGTCATCAAAGCACTAACTCGTCGACACTATACTGGTTGGGGAAAACTCTCTGCCAAGCTGATTAACGGTATCCGTGATAAAAAAAGCGGCAAAACGATTCTTGACTACTTGATTGATGACGGTGAGATTAATCGTAACTTTATGCAGTTAATCCATGATGACGGGCTTTCTTTCAAAGAAATTATCCAAAAAGCACAAGTGTTTGGGAAGACAAATGATGTGAAGCAAGTCGTCCAAGAACTTCCAGGAAGCCCTGCCATTAAAAAGGGAATTTTGCAAAGTATCAAGATCGTTGATGAACTTGTCAAGGTTATGGGCCATGCTCCCGAGTCCATTGTGATTGAAATGGCACGAGAAAATCAGACTACTGCCAGAGGAAAAAAGAATTCCCAACAGAGATATAAGCGCATTGAAGATTCATTAAAAAATTTAGCTTCTGGACTTGATTCAAACATACTAAAAGAAAATCCAACAGATAATATTCAACTCCAAAATGACCGTCTCTTTCTCTACTATCTCCAAAATGGGAGGGATATGTATACTGGGAAACCTCTTGAAATCAACCAACTAAGTAACTATGACATCGACCACATCATCCCACAGGCCTTTATCAAGGATGATTCTCTCGATAACCGTGTCTTGACTAGTTCAAAGGATAATCGTGGGAAATCCGATAATGTTCCTAGTCTTGAAGTAGTTGAAAAGATGAAAGCTTTTTGGCAACAGTTATTGGATTCTAAATTGATTTCAGAACGTAAATTTAATAATCTAACCAAAGCAGAGCGAGAGCGAGGCGGGCTAAATGAGCTTGATAAAGTTGGCTTTATCAAACGTCAGTTAGTTGAAACACGACAGATCACAAAACATGTTGCTCAGTTCTTGGATGCTCGGTTCAATAAAGAAGTGACTGAGAAGGATAAGAAGAACCGTAATGTCAAAATCATCACTTTGAAATCCAACCTAGTTTCCAACTTCCGTAAAGAATTTGGGTTATACAAGGTGCGGGAAATCAATGACTACCACCACGCGCATGATGCCTACTTAAATGCAGTGTTGGCTAAGGCTATTCTTAAGAAATATCCTAAACTAGAGCCCGAATTCGTCTATGGTGACTATCAAAAGTACGATCTTCAGAGATACATCTCCAAATCCAGAGAGCCTAAAGAAGTCGAAAAAGCAACTCAAAAGTATTTCTTCTACTCAAACCTGTTGAACTTCTTTAAAGAAGAGGTACATTACGCAGACGGAACCATTGTAAAACGAGAGAATATCGAATACTCTAAGGATACTGGAGAAATCGCTTGGAATAAGGAAAAAGATTTCGCAACAGTTAAAAAAGTTCTTTCACTTCCGCAGGTGAATATTGTGAAGAAGACAGAGGTGCAAACAGGCGGCTTCTCTAAAGAGTCCATTCTTCCTAAAGGAAATTCTGATAAGCTAATCCCTCGAAAAACAAAGGAGATTCTTTGGGACACTACTAAATATGGAGGATTTGATAGCCCTGTTATCGCCTACTCAATCTTGCTTATTGCCGATATCGAAAAAGGGAAAGCGAAAAAACTGAAGACCGTTAAGACTCTAGTTGGTATTACAATCATGGAAAAAGCCACCTTTGAGAAGAATCCAATTACTTTCCTTGAAAATAAAGGCTATCATAATGTCCGTAAAGAAAACATCCTCTGCCTACCTAAGTATAGTTTGTTTGAACTGGAAAGCGGTCGCAGACGGATGCTAGCAAGTGCGAAAGAACTTCAAAAAGGCAATGAAATAGTGCTTCCAGTATATTTAACAACCTTGCTCTACCATTCTAAAAACGTCCATAAACTAGACGAGCCAGAACATTTGGAATACATCCAGAAACACCGATATGAATTTAAAGATTTATTAAATCTTGTATCTGAGTTCTCTCAAAAATATGTCCTCGCAGATGCAAATCTAGAGAAAATCAAGAACTTATATGCAGACAATGAGCAAGCAGATATAGAAATTCTAGCAAATTCGTTTATCAATTTGTTGACTTTTACTGCTTTGGGTGCTCCTGCTGCCTTTAAATTTTTGGGCAAAGATGTTGATCGAAAACGATACACAACTGTATCCGAAATCCTTAACGCCACCCTCATCCACCAATCCATCACTGGTCTCTACGAGACTCGGATTGACTTAAGCAAACTGGGAGAAGACTGATGGGATGGAGAACCGTTATAGTCAATACACACTCTAAACTCTCCTACAAGAACAAGCACTTGATTTTTAAAGATGCCTCTCGGACAGAGTTGATTCACCTGTCCGAGGTGGACATCCTACTTTTGGAGACGACAGATATTGTTCTCTCTACCATGTTGATTAAACGCTTGGTAGATGAAAATATTCTAGTCATCTTTTGTGATGATAAACGCTTGCCAACGGCATACTTAATGCCCTATTATGGTCGACACGATTCCAGTTTACAACTCTCTCGTCAAATTGCTTGGAATGAAGATGTAAAGGCGGAAATCTGGACAACCATCATTGCACAAAAGATTCTCAATCAGGCTTTTTATCTGGGGAGTTGTGGTTTTCTGGAAAAGAGCCAGTCCGTCATCGATCTCTATCATGGGTTGGATTTCTTTGATCCTAGTAACCGTGAGGGACACGCAGCTCGTATTTATTTCAACACCTTGTTTGGAAATGATTTTAGTCGTGAGCAAGATAGTGATGTCAATGCTGCCTTGGACTATGGCTACACCTTAATTTTGAGTATGTTTGCGCGTGAGATTGTTTTGTCTGGTTGCATGACTCAGTTTGGCTTGAAACATACCAATCAGTTTAATCAATTCAACCTAGCTAGTGATATTATGGAGCCTTTCCGTCCGATTATTGACAGAATTGTCTATGAAAATCGAAACAGTTCTTTTGTCAAAATCAAACGAGAACTTTTTACTATTTTCTCAAATACCTTTCACTACAATGGTAAAGATATGTACCTGTCCAATATCATCAGTGACTATACTAAGAAAGTCATCCAAGCTCTCAATCAACCTGAGAAAGGAGTTCCTGAGTTTAGGATATGAGTTATCGATATATGCGTATGATTTTAATGTTTGATATGCCAGTTGATACCGTAGAGGAACGCAAGGCCTATCGGAGATTTCGGAAGTTCCTCATAGATGAGGGATTTATCATGCACCAATTCTCCATCTATAGCAAGCTCTTGCTCAATAACTCTGCTAATAACGCCATGATTGAGCGACTCAAGACTCATAACCCTAAAAAAGGGAATATTACTCTCTTAACCGTTACAGAAAAGCAGTTTTCTCGCATGATTTACTTAAATGGCGAGCGAAATACCAGCGTAGCAAACTCCGACGCACGCTTGGTCTTTCTGGGAGAGGAGCCTAGAGATGAAGATTAATTTCCCACTATTGGATGAACCATTAACTATTGAAAATGCAACTTTTTTAGTGTTGGAAGACCAGTTTACCTTTTCAACTATAGTCAAGCAATTCTACCAGTACACTGATGATGGAGAGTTGAAGTTGTTTGATAGAAATCTAAAAGCTCTGAAAGAATCCGAGTTACTAGTGATAACGGATGTCTTAGGATACAATCTCAACTCACCTGCCATGCTCAAGCTGATACATGCTGATTTAGAAAATCAACTCAATGACAAGCCCGAAGTCAAGTCCATGATTGAAAAGTTGGTTGCTACGATTACAGAATTGCTGGCATTTGAGTGTTTGGAAAACGAGTTAGACCTAGAGTATGATGAAATTACCATTCTAGAGTTAATAGATGCACTTGGTGTCAAAGTCGAAACCCTTAGTGATACACCTTTTGAAAAGATGCTAGAAATTGTCCAGATTTTTAAATATCTTTCTAAAAAGAAACTCCTTGTTTTCATCAATGCATCCGCCTATCTATCAAAGGATGAGTTAGTAAATTTGATAGAGTATGTCCAACTCAATCAACTGTCCGTCTTGTTTGTTGAGCCTCGGAAAATCTATGATTTTCCGCAGTATGTATTGGATCAAGACTATTTCTTGAACCCCGAAAATATGGTATAATAAAAGTAACAATTGGGACCTAGCGAACTGAAGTCTAGCTGGGACGAATGGCGCGATTACGAAATTTCGTGAGTAAAATTTTTCTACGAGGTTTTAGAGCTGTGTTGTTTCGAATGGTTCCAAAACGCAGGAAGCATATTTTAGAGGCATGCATGAGTTTTAGAGCTGTGTTGTTTCGAATGGTTCCAAAACGTAACACCTAATTACCAGATGAACATCACAGTTTTAGAGCTGTGTTGTTTCGAATGGTTCCAAAACGGGTAAAAGGGCAAGTAAACAGATTAAAGGGTTTTAGAGCTGTGTTGTTTCGAATGGTTCCAAATCACATTAAAAGCTACTCATTTTTTAAGTAGCTTTTTTCTTATTCAAGTTTATATATTAGTCGTCACAATCCCATTCCCTTGTAGAGAAGCAAGACTGCAAGTCCTACGAACAACACTGCCGCTACCAGTCTCTGACTAGCACTATACATCCGTCTTTCTCCTCGAACTGGAAAGATAATTGCTAGCAATGCTCCACCAACTGCACCACCGATATGGCCTGCTAGGCTGATGCCAGGAATCAGAACACTTCCAATAATGTTAACCACAAAAAGTGTCAAATAGGATTGCCCCAACTGCTGGATATAAGGATTACGCGTAGCATAGCGAAGAACAATAATCGCAGCAAATACCCCATAGAGAGAAGTCGAGGCTCCTGCTGCTAAGGATTTGGGACTAAATACAAAAACAAAGAGATTGCCCATCATTCCAGATAATAGATAGAGAAAGAAAAACTTCTTGGATCCGAAAATCTCCTCTACTTGCCTACCAAGATAATAGAGGGAAAGCATATTGACAATGAAATGTTCCCACCCAATATGAACAAAAATGGCAGAGAAGAGACGCCAAGTCTGCTCAGGAAAGAGCCGAATAGCAGGGCCATACATGGCTCCAAATCGAAATAGGGTGTCTGCCCTGTCAAAGTTTCCGCCTGTAGTGACCAGCATTAGTAGAAACACCAAGGCCGTCACTAAGAGGAAAAAACTCGTCACAGGGTAACGTCTATCAAAGATTTCCTTCATCAATCAGAACCTCCTGAACAGAAATATCATGATTTTCAGGGATAAAGTCCTGAACTTGACTAGAATAAACCGCACTCAATGTATGACCAGTAAAATGTTCCAGATAGCGGTCATAGTAACCTCCACCGTAGCCAATACGATATCCTTCCGTCGTAAAAACCAGCCCAGGAACATGAATCAAATCAATCTGAGAGGCATCTACTACTTCCAAATCTCCTTGTGGCTCCAGTAAACCAAAGGAAGTTTTCACCAATTGCTGCGGATCATAGACCACAAAGTCCATGCGACCTTTGGGATAGGTTTTAGGTATCAGAACCTTCTTGCCGTCCTTCAGCGCCTGCTCAATCAATCCCTGCGTTTGAAATTCGTGCGGAAAAGAGAGATAGGTTGCGATGATTTTAGCTTCTTGGTAAAAGGGGTGTTGTAACAATCGCTCGGTTAAAGCTTGGTCTATAGCCTGTTTTTGTTCTTGAGATAAAGCCTTCATTTCTTGCAAGACTTGCTTGCGTAATTCCGATTTCATAGACAAACCCTCTACTCTGTTGCCTTCTTTTTCAGGAAACTAGAGACCGCATCCACCCCAATATCTAAGGCTTCTTCCTTAGGACTCATCTGAGGGTGATGAAGAGCGTAGGGACTATCTATCCCTAGCCAAAACATAACGCCATCAACTTTTGAAAGGAGATAACCAAAGTCCTCGCCTGTCATAGCAGGTTCGATATCAATCAACTCAATTCCCTCTTTTTCTTCAAAGAAGTCCATCAGTTCACGCGCCAAGGCTGGATTATTCTCAACAGGTAGGTAGCCACCTTGTTTGAGTTCGACTTCAACTTCCATATCAAAGGCAGCTGCAACTCCTTCTGCAACTGTCTTGACCCTCTTTTGTACCAAGAGGCTCATGTCTTGAGTCAAGGCGCGAATAGTTCCATGTAAAAAGGCTGTGTCTGTGATGACATTGTTGGTTGTTCCAGCCTGAAAAACGCCAAAGGTCACCACTGCTCCCTCGATTGGGTTAACATTGCGGCTGACAACTGACTGCACCTGGGTCACAAAGTAACTAGCGGCCACCAAGGCGTCATTGGCTTCATGCGGAAAGGCTGCGTGCCCACCTTTACCTTTAAAACGAATCTTCACCTCACAAGTCCCTGCAAAGAGTGTATGAGTATTAGTCGCAATCTGACCGACTTTCAGATCTGGTCGAACATGGAGACCATAAAACTGGTCTGGTAACCAGTCCCCAAAAGCACCATCTTCATACATGAGCATGCCACCAGCTTCATTCTCCTCAGCGGGCTGAAATAAGAAAAGCAGATTATTCTTGGGTTGTTCCTCAAGGGCGCGCTCGAGGCAGCCCAAAGCAATAGTCATATGAAAATCATGGCCACAAGCATGCATACGACCTTGGTGCTGAGAAGCGAAAGGAAATCCTGTTTGTTCAACGATAGGCAGACCATCAATATCTGTCCGCCAACCAATGGTCTGCTCTGGCTGACTTCCCTGCAAATAGACCAAAATACCTGTCCGCCAAGTACGAACTTGAACAAAGTCCTTGCCCGCAGTCAATTTCTCAATCACATCCAGCAAATAAGCATGAGTCTTGAACTCCTCCAAGCCAATCTCTGGAATCTGGTGTAAATCTCGTCTAGTCTGAATCAAATCTAACATCTATCTGTCCTCCTATATAGCAGAAAGAGGCTGGAAAAAGAGTTCCGCCTCTATTTTTCTTTTAGAATTACAAGGTACGAAGCGCATCCTCTAGCGCTGTTTTTTGTTGGGTTTGGGCATCAATCTCTTTGATAATACGAGCCGGAACGCCTGCTACTACCACGTTTTCTGGGACATCTTGGGTAACAATAGCTCCTGCTGCAACAACTGAACCACTACCGATTTGGACTCCTTCGATAACTACTGCATTGGCACCGATGAGAACATTGTCTCCAACACGGACTGGTTCTGCGCTAGCTGGCTCAATCACACCTGCAAGAACCGCACCTGCACCAACGTGACTGTTTTTCCCAACGATGGCACGCCCACCAAGGATAGCACCCATATCAATCATAGTTCCTGCACCAATTTCAGCACCGATATTGATAACAGCTCCCATCATGATAACAGCATTGTCACCAATTTCAACCTGGTCACGGATAATCGCACCTGGCTCAATACGAGCGTTGATAGCACGTTTATCTAGCAAGGGAACTGCAGAATTACGAGCATCTTGCTCAACAACATAGTCTTGATTTTCTACCAAGCCATCGAGAAGAGGAGCTACGTCCTTCCAGTCTCCAAATAGGACATTCCCTAGTTTAACAACAGAGCTTGGTACAGCAGTTGCAAGTTGTCCCTCAAAGGTTACTTTCACACTGGTTTTCTTTTCAGCATTGGCGATAAATTGGATAATTTCTTGAGCATTCATTTTTGTAGCAGTCATAGGCGCCTCCTAGTTCATTTTAATGATACCTATTCTACCAAAAAAGGCCTCAAATTTGAAGCCTTTTTGTTTGTTTTTAGGGATGATTTTTAGGGATGTGAGATAAAAGGTGCTGTCGGTAAAAGTAAGTCCCTACCGATACAACCTAAAAACACTCTTCACAACTATCTCCCCGTGTTTTATTGACTATTCTAGTATAACAGACTTTTAGAATTAAGAAAAGACTTTTTATTTACTTTCTTTCGCTTCTTCTATCGATAGGAAAATCATAGGCAAAATAATCAGGGCCATAGCTAGAAGAAGGGACCAATCCACTACCAATCCTAAAAATAAAACACTCAAGAGAGCCGAAGAGAGAGGTTCACTGGCACTGATAACGGAAACCACCAAAGGAGAAACCAAGGACACAGCCTTCATGGAAATAAAAAAAGCAAAAGCCGTTCCAAAGAAAGCGATAATGAGACAAATCAAAATACTCCAAATATCAGGAGTAAAGGAAAGCTGATAAACCGGCGAGAGAACATTACTAAACAAACCTGCCAAAATCATCCCCCATCCAACCGTGGGAACAAAACCATAGCGCTTAGCAAAAGGCTGAGGTAGAATAACATTAAACATAACACCCATGGCACTCAGCAGACCTGTTATAAGAGCTAGCGGCGTCATGGATAACTGAGAGAGATCTCCCTTTGTCGCCATCAAGCAAACACCCAGCATGGCAACCAAAACATAGAAAATAGCGCTTTTTGACGCTCGTTTTTGATAAACCAAGCGATTGTAAAAGAGGATAAAGACTGGACTGATAAACTGTAAAATAGTTGCTGTCGCTGCATTTGAGTATTCTACGCAGAGATAGAAAAAATACTGAACTGAAAAAATCCCCAAAATAGCATAGGCCAAAAAGGGCAGGTAATTTTTCTTGTCTCGCCAGATATCTAACACTTGTGACTTTAATTGCATTGCAGACCAAATGAGTACAAGACTTCCTGCCAATGTCAAACGCATAGAGGTAATCCAACCCGAAGACACCTGGTAATGGGTAAAAAAATATTCTCCTAAAATTCCACAGATGCCCCAGATTAAGCCGGATAGGAGCGAATAAATGGTTCCTTTAACAATCTTTTTCTGATACTGATTCATACCTTTATTGTAACACGAAAGGACAAAAGAAAAAAGTGGCAATCAATACCACTTTCCTATCTTCTACTATTTGGTTGTGTAGATGATGAACTTGATGTACTGCTAGAGCTATCACTTGAACTGCTACTTGAACTAGTGCTTGAGCTGGAAGGAGTTGGTAGTGTGCTAACGATACTTGACCAAGCATTCTGATAATCTGACTCACTTCCTCCAATAGCAAAGTGATAGCTGGTCATAGGAGCTCCCGCCTTGTTAGCCCAATAGCTCGTTACAGTAGAACCTGAAAGATCCACCGTTTTTCCATTAACGGATACTTGCCCCGGCTTCTGTCCTGTAGATCTGAGGACCTGAGATTGAGTCACACTAGAATCAAGATTAAAGCGTTCATTGCCCCAAACACCAGGATCTGCCTCTTGGATAGCATTGACCAAGTGAGCCATATAATTGGCATTTCGATAATGCCCAGCTCCCTTAGCCATTGGGCGATTGTCATCATGACCTAGCCAACCACCTAGAGTCAATCTTGGTGTTGACAGCATGAGCCACATATTTTCATCTTCATTGGTTGTCCCAGTCTTACCAATCCAGTCTGCACGAGCTAAGTTTGAATTAATAGCAACCAAGTCTGTTTGGAAACTTGAAGTGATTCGAGATGAAATCACCTCACGAAGCAAACTCTGCATAATCGTTGCTGTTGCCTTCGAGTACACTTGAACTGGTTTGTCTTGGAATTCATAGATTACTCTACCATCAGATGATTCAATCTTAGAAATCACATGTTTCTGATGGTAGACACCATTGTTAGCTATGGTCTGATAACCGTTGGTATGCTGTGCAACTGTGACTTCAATACCACCGCCCATAGGCAGACTTTCGATACCATACTCTGGAATCTCATAACCCATTTTCTCCATGTAACCCTTGACATCCACACCCTTCTCACGAAGCATGCGATAAGTCCAATAGGCTGGGATATTCCACGAATAATTCAAGGCTTCTCCCAAAGTCATCATGCCTGTACCTGGACTGTTCACATACATGATAGGATTGCCATTAGAGAATTTTGTCGGATAATTGGACAAGATACTAGCACTTCCCATCAAACCTTGGTCAATGGCAATACCGTAGGCCAGCAAAGGTTTGGTTGTAGAGGCAGGAGAACGCTTGGTATCAAAGGCGTGATTGTTTTGGTTTATCTGGTAATTACGACCACCAACAAATCCTAGAACAGCCCCCGTTTTATTGTCCATCAAAACATTCCCTACTTCAGGCTGCCCAGTCGCATCATCTACCAAACGACCGTAGTTAGCAACTGCATTTTGCATGGCGTTATGGATTTTTTTATTGATCGTTGTAGTAATTTTATAGCCGCCAGTACTTAGTTCCTGCTCAGCTCGCTCATGATAAGCCTTTTGAATCGCTTCCTTTTTCAACTCCTGACTAGAGACATTGTCCTGTTGAACTAAATAATCATACATCCGATCTGTCGCTTCAGACATAGCCGTAAAGTAAAGGTAATCTCTTGAAACAGCATTGACAGTTCCCGATGGCAAGAAGTCTTGTTTGAGATTATAATCCTTGTACTGGTCGTATTCTTCCTGAGTCAGAGCACCCGTACGGTACATGTTGTAAAGAACGTCCTTGGCTCGTTTCAAACCAAGTTCTAAGTCCGCATCACTCTTTAACTCTCCAGTATTTTCATAAGGGGAATAAGTAATCGGACTCTGTGGCAAACCTGCTAGGAAAGCGGCTTGGGGAATGCTCAACTTGTTGGCATCGATACCGAAAATCCCTTCAGCAGCTTGCTGGGCACCTGCAATATTCTGTCCTTTATGATTTCGACCAAAGGGAGCAACATTGAGATAGGTGGTCAAGATTTCATCCTTGCTCATGCTACGTTCCAAGGCAAGGGCATCGACAATTTCTGTAGCCTTACGAGCCAAAGTCGGAGCATCTCCGACTACTTGTTGCTTGATTAATTGTTGGGTCAAGGTCGAACCCCCGCTAGATGAGCCCAAACCTGCAAAGGTTCCCAAAGTAGCCCGAATCACAGCTTTTGGCACAACACCTTTATGTTCAAGAAAATGTTCGTCCTCAGTTGCAACGATAGCCTTTTTGAGATTGTCCGATATTTCCTCAGATGAGACAGAAGTTCTCAATAAGTCACTCTCGATAGAAGCAATAACACTCCCATCTGCATAAACAATTTCTGAGATGGAAGAAATATTTTTAACCTGCTTGACCAAATCCTCCGCTGGCGGAACCTTAGCTTTATCAAACAAAGCAACCCCATAACCAAGAGCTACACCAGCACCAAAAAGCCCACCGATAAAACCTAGAATAAAGAGAGTATTCAAAATTCCCTTGATAGCAGCTAAAACGCTCCCTAAGATAGGCAGAATTTTCCCACCTGTTCCATCCGACTTCTTCTCTTCTGAGACTTTCTCTGATTTTCTATGATTTATTTTTAATTTTACTAGCTGGAAAAATTCCAGCATTTTTTGTTTTAATTCATTTAATTGATTTTGCATGGATTTCCTCACTCTATCTATTATACCATAAAAGGTAAACTTTCAATAAAATAGCCACTTTCTTCCCTATTCTACTAGGCTATTGCCCAAGTTTGTGATACAATAGGTAGAAACAATAATTTTAAAAAGGAGAAAAGACACATGCACATTTTTGATGAGCTAAAAGAGCGTGGTTTGATTTTTCAAACGACTGATGAAGAAGCTTTGCGTAAAGCCCTAGAAGAAGGTCAAGTTTCTTATTATACTGGCTACGATCCAACTGCTGACAGCCTTCACCTAGGCCACCTTGTCGCAATCTTGACAAGTCGTCGCTTGCAACTAGCAGGTCACAAACCTTATGCGCTCGTTGGCGGTGCTACAGGTCTCATCGGAGATCCGTCCTTCAAAGATGCTGAACGTAGTCTCCAAACAAAAGACACAGTAGATGGCTGGGTCAAGTCTATCCAAGGACAACTTTCTCGTTTTCTTGACTTTGAAAATGGCGAAAACAAGGCTGTCATGGTCAACAACTACGACTGGTTTGGCAGCATCAGCTTCATTGACTTCCTCCGTGATATCGGAAAATACTTCACTGTCAACTACATGATGAGTAAGGAGTCTGTGAAAAAACGGATCGAAACTGGGATTTCCTACACTGAGTTTGCTTACCAAATCATGCAAGGGTACGACTTCTTCGTCCTTAACCAAGACCACAATGTCACTCTTCAAATCGGTGGTTCTGATCAGTGGGGAAATATGACAGCTGGTACCGAATTGCTTCGTCGTAAAGCTGACAAAACTGGTCACGTTATCACTGTTCCATTGATCACAGATGCAACTGGTAAGAAATTTGGTAAATCAGAAGGAAACGCAGTCTGGCTCAATCCTGAAAAGACTTCTCCATACGAAATGTACCAATTTTGGATGAACGTTATGGACGCTGACGCTGTTCGCTTCTTGAAGATCTTTACTTTCTTGTCACTTGATGAGATTGAAGACATCCGTAAACAATTTGAAGTGGCTCCACATGAACGCTTGGCTCAAAAAATTCTCGCTCGTGAAGTCGTAACACTTGTTCACGGCGAAGAAGCCTACAAAGAAGCCCTCAACATCACTGAGCAGCTCTTTGCAGGAAACATCAAAAACCTTTCTGTTAAAGAACTTAAACAAGGACTTCGTGGTGTGCCAAACTACCAAGTACAAGAAGACGAAAATCACAATATCGTGGAACTGCTCGTTTCGTCTGGTGTGGTTAACTCAAAACGCCAAGCCCGTGAAGATGTCCAAAACGGAGCTATCTACGTCAACGGCGACCGCATCCAAGACCTTGACTATGTCTTGAGTGACGCAGATAAGTTAGAGAACGAACTGACTGTTATCCGTCGTGGAAAGAAAAAATATTTTGTATTGACTTACTAAATTGTTCAACATTTACCTATAAAAAAAGGAGTTAACCTCGAGAAAGGTAACTCCTTTTTGTTGTTGATAACCACATCTATCTAGACTTAATAGACAGGCTACGCAGGACTATGCGTAAGGTTGTTAGATTATGTAAGATAGAGAGATTTGAAGGACTGAGCCAATTAAACAAGCCAAAGCCAATCAAACTACTATTTACGACAACGGTATCTTGAATATTCTTCTTGATGAGTGTTTGCAAAGATGATGATAGCCAATCCAACTCTTGGAAGAAATCCAAGCGATTATCTAACAATAAGATATCACTCATCTGCTTAGAAATATCTGCACTCTCATTCATCACCACACCGATATCTGATAGAGTTAGAGCCGCTGAGTCATTCAACCCATCCCCAACCATCAAAATAGTGTGACCTGCTTTCTGCAGTTCCTCTACTAACTCAAATTTCCCATCAGGTTTCAAGTCTGTATAGACCTGATCAAAGGGCAAATCTTTGACTAATTCCTCTGTCCTAACCAAGGTGTCCCCTGTTGCCAGAATCAATTTTTTCCCTTGTGCCTTAAGTTTCTCCAAGGCTGCTTTTGCTTCTTTTCTCAAAGGAGTATGAATGCAGAACATTCCAATTAATTCATTCTGGTAGGCTAAGAATAAGAGATTGTAGTGACTCTTGTACTCTTCAATTAAAGCATTTTGTTCTGAACTGATATGAATTTGCTCATCCTGCATCAAGACATAATTCCCAATAAGAACTGGTTGGCCATCAATATGAGATTTGATCCCCTTGCTTGCGATATATTGGAGTTTCCCATGCATTTCCTCATGTTCAATCCCCTCTATCTCAGCTTGCTTGACGATGGCATTAGCAATAGGATGATAAATGTGTTCCTCAAGACAGGCACTGATTCTGAGAATATCTTCCTCACTATAGTCCCCAAAAGGTAACACCTTTTCAACTATAGGATAACTAGTTGTGATTGTTCCCGTCTTATCAAACAAGAAAGTATCAACTTCCAGATATTTCTCCAGAACATCCCCATCCTTAATCACCATTTCACGATTCAACCCCTCCTTGATAGCTGTCAAATAAGCTACAGGAGTAGAGATTTTCAAAGCGCAGGAGAAATCGACCAATAAGAAAGAAATAGCCTTAGAAAAAGAACCTGTTAATAGGTAAGTCAGACCAGCCCCCAAGAAATTATATTTGACGACCTTGTCCGCCATCTTGATGAAATAGCGTTGTTTCGTTTTCTTGTTTTCTTCAGATTTCTTCATCAACTCAATCAGCTGTAAAATCCGGCTGTTCATCTGATTATCGGTTACACGAATGCGTAACTCTCCAGTTTCTAATACTGTATTTGCACAAACCAAATCAGACTCTCTTTTTTCAACTGGAAAACTCTCTCCCGTCAAGGAACTTTCGTTGACCATACCTAAACCTGAAACCACTTGTCCATCAAACAGAATTTCATGTCCTTGAGATAAGACCAAGACATCTCCTATTTGAACATCGGAACTCTTGATACTAACGACCGTATCCCCCTGTACTAGAAATACATCGCTCTCTTTTGCAAGAAGACTCTGTTCTAAATCTGTTGCCGTTTTTTTCAAGGACCACTGATCTAAATGATTCCCCAAATCAAGCATAAACATGATATTGCTAGCTGTCTTGGATTGGTTCATAAACAAGGACAATAAAATCGCCGAACAGTCCAAGACTTCCATCGTTAGTTCCTTACGCGCTAGTGTTTGATAGGCTTCTCTGATATAACCCAAAGCCTGATAACAAGTCCATATATAGCGAATAGGATACGGCACAAAACTACGAAAAAGTACACGCTTAACCGCTGCACCTGAAACAATAGAATAGGCACTCTCTTCTCTACGAATGGGAAGAGTCATCAACTCAGAAACTTTCCCTTTATCAATTCTTTTTAAAAAGGCTTCTGCATTATCTAATACAGAAAAGCCTTCTTTTATGCGTAGAGTAAAGTGCTGTTGATCCATGTAAAACTGGATAGACTCAATCCCCTTTTCATCTCTCGCCAAGGAACGAAGATAGTCTTGAATATCCAAGGTGAGTGAAAAAGAAGATGATAGTCGGATATGTTGATATCCTCTATGTAGCACTTTAAAAGACATGTTATTCCCCTATAAGGCTATCTAATTGCTCTTCTTTTTTCTCTTGCTCGTACAAATATTTGGCATCTTGCAAGACATCGTCTCCATGTTGTTTCACAACAGAAACAGATACATCTAGTCCGTCTTTCAACTTGTAAGCCTTAGCCAAAGCTTTAGAATAACCTTTTTTAGCTTCCTTACTTGCCAAGATTTTCAAACCAAGGGTACCAAATGCAACACCACCTAAAAAGAGTGATGATTTTTTCGCAACTTTTGCGACGGTCAATACTTCTTTTAACATACTTATTTCCTCCTAGCTATTATTATATATTAATTTGTATATAAAAGCAATTTAATTTTGGTACTCTGAAAAGTAATTATACTACTATTTAATTCTATTACAAATCATCCTAAAGTTGCTTTCATTTGCCTCTTTTGATACACTTAAACTATGAATACAAATCTCAAACCCAAACTTCAGCGTTTTGCTTCTGCTACTGCCTTTGCCTGTCCTATCTGTCAAGAAAATCTGACTCTGGTAGAGAGCAGTCTCAAATGCAACAATCGCCATTCTTTTGACTTGGCGAAATTTGGCTATGTCAATCTGGCACCTCAAATCAAGCAATCTGCCAACTACGACAAGGAAAACTTTCAAAACCGCCAACAAATCCTAGAATCTGGATTTTATCAGGCTATTTTAGAAGATATTTCGGACTTACTAGCAACTAATCCGTCCGCAAAAACTGTCTTGGATATTGGTTGTGGTGAAGGATTCTATTCTCGCAAGCTCCAAGAAAGTCATCCTGACAAAACCTTCTATGCCTTTGATATTTCCAAAGATTCCGTCCAAATCGCTGCCAAGAGCGAACCCAACTGGGCAGTCAATTGGTTCGTTGGTGACTTGGCACGTCTCCCTATAAAAGACGCTAGCATGGATATCCTGCTTGATATCTTCTCACCTGCCAACTATGGAGAATTCAAACGAGTCTTGAAAGAAAACGGTCTCCTCATCAAGGTCATTCCCACTGAAAATCACCTCAAAGAGATCCGCCAAAAGGTAGAAAAGCAGCTGACAAACAAGGACTATTCTAACCAAGATATCAAAGACCATTTCCAAAACAACTTCACTATCTTATCCAGTAAAACTGCCTCTCTGACAAAACCTATCACAGCAGAGCAACTCCAAGCCCTACTCAGCATGACCCCCTTACTCTTTCATGTTGACCAAAGCAAGATTGACTGGAGCGACTTGACAGAGATTACCATTGAGGCAGAGATTCTGGTTGGGAAATTACTATAATTGACACAAAAAAACCGCATTTCAAGAAGATCTGCGGTTTTAAATTTCAATTTTTAAACTATCTATCCCAAAAGTCTAAAACATTTAAAGCTTTCAGCTTCTCCATTTATTTTCGATTCGAAATAAAAAACTTATCAATAAATAGCAAGTGAAATAAGGCGAGTGTAATTCCCGATAAGCACCCATGATAAGAGATTTCTTGATGGGTAAGGGGGTAAAGATTACTATTACCCGCCAAGAGGCATGTTAAAATAACAAATAGAATCCAAAATAAATCCGTCCATTTATATTTTGAAAAATATTTTTTCCACATAAGAACACCTTCTTTCATATAATTATATTATAACACTTTATGTAAGCGAATACAAGGGATATGAGGTAATCAACTAAGAAGAAGCATGAGACAGAAAAATAGTAAAAACCAGCATTTCAAGCGCTGGTTTACTGTTTTAAACTAGGTTTCTTACAAAGCTTACTAACACTAATCTTTAAAAAAAGTTAGTTTTTGAAGTTGATTAATTGTTAATTTTCCAAACTGTACTCTTTTTTTATTTTTCAACCCCCAATAACTAAGGGCAAGTAATGCTACAACCCAAGCAAAAGTGATCCCCAAACTGTCAAAATTCAACTTGAAATCTGGTTTATTAAAGAAATCTACATAAACTCCTAAGAAGGTTGTATCCATAAATTTCTTAATCTCTGAGCTAACTTGAGAAAACATCGGCAAGAATGAGAGACCAATCATTGGAATCAAACCATAAACCTGAGCCTGCGTTTGTGTCTCTGAAATAGCTCCAACCACTAGATTTAAGAGGATTGTACATAATGCTACCAGAGAAGCTACTACAAGGTATACAGGATAATCTTTTGCGAAATCCACTTCAACCATAATAGGGAAGGAAATAACTGAAGCCAAGGCAAAGATTACAGGATAAAACAACACTGAAACAAGATATTCTCCACGGCGAACTCCGCTTAAAATAAGTGTTTTAAAAATTCTTTTTTCTTTTTCCTCTGCAATAGAGTTTGAAATCATTGACCCAGAAGAAAATGAGAATGCCATTGTTAAAGAGCTATACAATAGTACTTTCCCTTGAGTGCCATCTGTATTCATAAAATTTTGGAAGAGTAGAACCAGAAAGAATGGGAATACTACCTGTACCAAAGTGTTTTTATTTGTTAACAATACTTGTGTCCTCAACCAGATAAGGGCTAAAATTCTCTTAAACATCTAATTTTTCTCCTGTCAATTTAATAAAAATGTCTTCTAAAGTTGGTTCACATGAGTGAATCGTCATCATTTTTTTATAATCTTCTTGCTGCAAGTCTTCAAAGCGCACTACCTTTTTAGTAGAATCACTATAAGTTACTGCAACTTTTTTTCCGTGTTGTATTTTTGGATAATTTCGCTTGGGCTTCCTTGTTCAATAAGATCACCTTTATTCAAAAGAGCTAGGTTATCACATAATAAAGTCGCCTCATTCATATCATGAGTAGTTAAGAAAATGGTTGTTCCTCTTTCCTTTAACTCCTGTAGTAATTTGTGAATCTTCTTTGAGGTGGTGGGATCTAACCCACTTGTAGGTTCATCTAAAAATAGAACTTTAGGATAATTGATTAAAGCACGAGCTAAAAGCATTCGTTGACGCATTCCTGTAGAAAGTTTCTCAGCTGGAGTGTCTTTACTATCATACAGACCAACTTGTTTTAGAATTTCTTCAATTCGAGATTTTGAAACTCCGTATAGTCTTGCAAACAGTAACAAGTTATTGTACAAACTTAATTTTTCGTAATAACCACTTGTGTCACCTACCAAACCTAACTCTTCAAAATCTGACGGAAGTAATTTTTGAGAATCTTTCCCTAATAATTCTGTCTTTCCGCTGTTAGCCTGTAGCTGTCCTGTCAGAATATTGATCATTGTTGTTTTTCCTGAGCCAGATGGACCTAGGAATCCAAAAATTTCTCCTTCGTTTATTGAAAAACTAATTTGATTTAAAGCAATATTATCTCCAAATCGCTTTGTAACTCTTTCTACCTTAATCATTTTATTACCTCTTTCTAGTTTATTTTCTGAACCACATCCACCACAACATTGGTACTGGTATAAAAAACATAGTTTCTCCTTTCTATTCTGTTATATCAATTACTTTTACTTTATTTTTTAGTTGAGGCGAAATTTTAACTTCTTTGACCTCATTTGGTAGTAACAAAAGTAATTTAAATAGTTTGTCATCTACTGTCACCTTACATAACTTTCGTCTATCTAGACAATTTCTTATTATTAAGTAATTTGACTTTATTGTTTTTTCATCAAAATGATACTCTATCTTCTCCATCATTATCTACCCGTCCATACATTAACAAAAGCTGCTAAAGCTACTGCAACAAAAATCATTCTTAAATCTCCGTTCCTTATGTTTTACATAAACTAGTATAAAACTAATGGCAAATAAAAAACAGGACATCTCTGTCTAGTGACATTTATGTCCTGTTTTTTTATTTATAGCTCAGGGAACTCTTCTTTTCTCTCCTCTATCACTCGATTTTTGAAATTCATATCATTAAAAAATTCTGCCCCATTGATAGCTTTTTCATAGTATTGTAGGGCTTTTTCTTTATCTTCTTCCCCGTATAGGTAATATTTGGCTTCTAAGTAGTCTACAGTTGGTTTTAAGTTTGAATCTTGAATCTCCATCATAATTTCTCTTAGAAAACTAAAAATGACAGAGATATCTTCGTAATATTCGTTCCTCAATTGATACAACAGTATTGCAATTAATACTCTTTGTAGTAGATGCATGTAAGTGTTATCTGAACAATCAATTATGGTCACAATATTATTTCTTACTTTTTTAAAAACGTCATCATTTCGTTTAAAACTAATAGCATTTGATAAAAAATATAAATATAAGATCAATAAATCATTTACAGAATACTCCGTTTGTAGCAAAGTTTGATTGAAATATTCCTCAATCAAGCCCTCTCCAAATTCGGCATTTTCAGAAACATACACATCATCAATGGCTTGTAAAACCTCAACTGATACTTGTTCATCCTCAGGGAGTTGATCATAAAAATGTTCCTGAATATCTTCAAAGATAGCCTCCCGCTGGCGGACTTTTTCTTCATCTCCATGAATAGATTGACGAATCAATTTCGTTTTTAGTTTTAAATACTCCTTAGGAACAATTAACAATCCCTCGTCAATTAACTGAGATATTGGAACTCCTAATATTTTGGCTATATAGTCTAGTTTAGCTAAGCTGGGCAAATTATTTCCAGTTTCAATTCGACCCAACTGACGAACAGTAAGTTCTTTTTCATCTCCACAAAAGGCTTCCCTACTCAAGCCTTTTTCAGTCCGTAAGGTACGAATTCGTTTCCCGATTTCTAAATTACTCATAATAAGCCTCTTCAAATTCTAATTTGATATTCAAATAACTGCTTGTATACGTTTCCATTTTAACACACTTTCTTACAATTTTCAGAAAAAATAATTATAAGGAATAGTTTTAAGCCACCACTCTATATAGATAATCCTTTCGATGTAGTATCAAAGATCTATTTCTACAAAAGTAATCAAAAAAAGCGAATTTCAATCGAAACTCGCTTTTTTACAAAATGTATTAGTATAAATCTTTTATCTTAGTTCAAGTGCCAGATATCTTCGTTATACTGAGCGATTGTACGGTCAGATGAGAAGAATCCTGCTTTAGCAATGTTGACGATGACTTTATCCAACCATGCGTCACGGTTTTCGTAGTCAGCCAACATTTGCTCTTTCACTTTGATGTAGTCTTCCAAGTCAAGAAGAGTCATGAACCAGTCTTTGTTGATCAATTCATTGTAAAGACGTTCCAAGCGCTCTTTGTTTCCAGCTGCAAGAACTGCATCGCTAACGATGAAGTCAACCAATGGTTTGATAGCTTCACGAGCGTAGAATTCGCTTGATTTGTAAGCTGCTTTTGCGTAAAGGTCGATAACAGTTTCTGAATCTTCACCAAAGATGTAGATGTTTTCGTCGCCAACCAACTCAGCGATTTCCACGTTAGCACCGTCCATAGTACCAAGAGTCAAAGCTCCGTTCAACATGAATTTCATGTTACCAGTACCTGAAGCTTCTTTAGAAGCAAGTGAGATTTGTTCTGAAATATCACATGCTGGGATAAGGAAGCTTGCTGCAGTAACGTTGTAGTTCTCAACCATAACTACTTGCAAGTGTGGAGCTACTGCTGGATCGTTAGCAATAACTTCTGACATGCAAAGGATCAAGTGGATGATGTCTTGAGCGATTGTGTAGGCTGGAGCTGCTTTACCACCAAAGAAGATTGTGATTGGGCGAGCAGGGATGTTTCCAGCTTTGATGTCAAGATATTTGTGGATCACGTACAAAGCGTTCATTTGTTGGCGTTTGTACTCGTGAAGACGTTTGATTTGGATATCAAAGATAGAGTTTGGATTGATTTCCACACCTTGGTGTTCTTTCAAGTGACGTGCCAATTTACGTTTGTTGTGAGCTTTGATGCTTTCCAATTTTTCTTTGACAGCTGCTTTGTCTTCATAAGACAAGAGTTTTTCAAGCTCATCTGCTTCATGGTGCCAACCTTCTCCAATAATCTCATCCAAGTAGTGAGACAATCTTGGGTTGGCATGCATGAGCCAACGACGGAATGTGATACCGTTTGTTTTGTTGTTGAATTTTTCTGGGTAAAGATCGTAGAAGGCTTTCAACTCAGAGTTCTTCAAGATTTCAGTGTGAAGTGCTGCAACTCCGTTAACGCTGTATCCGTAGTGGATATCCATGTGAGCCATGTGAACACGTCCGCTCTCGTCGATAATTTGAACAGCTGGATCTTTGTATTCTGCTTTCACACGACGGTCCAATTCTTCGATGATTGGTACCAAGTGAGGAACCACTTCTTGCAAGAATTCAAGAGGCCATTTTTCAAGGGCTTCAGCAAGGATTGTGTGGTTAGTGTAGGCAGTCATGCTACGAACGATTGAGATTGCTTCATCAAGTTCGATACCACGTGCAGTCAAAAGACGGATCAATTCAGGGATAACCATTGATGGGTGAGTATCGTTGATTTGTACAACAGCATAGTCAGCAAGGTCATGCAAGTTGCTTCCTTTTTCGATTGCTTCGTCGATGATCAATTGCGCACCGTTTGAAACCATGAAGTATTGTTGGAAGATACGGAGCAATTCACCTTGACGGTCACTATCATCTGGGTAAAGGAAAAGAGTCAAGTTGCGAGCGATGTCTGTTTTATCAAAGTTGATACCATCTTTAATGATTGAAGAATCAACTGAATCCAAGTCAAACAAACGCAAGCGGTTTTTAGTTGCTGTCTCATAACCAGTAACATCAATATCATAAAGAGTTGATGTCAAAGTAAAGTCTGCAAATGGTACTTGGTAGCTACGGCTTGAGCGAACCAACCAGTTTTGCTCTGTCAACCATGCATTTGGAATTGTTTCTTGTTGGTTGTTTTTAAGAACTTGTTGGAAAAGACCAAAGTGGTAGTTTAGACCAACACCGTCACCGTTCAAACCAAGAGTCGCAATTGAGTCGATAAAGCAGGCAGCCAAACGTCCCAAACCACCATTACCAAGAGATGGTTCCAATTCAACTTCTTCAACTTCAATCAAGTCTTTACCTGCAGCTGCAAGTTCTTTTTTAACATCGTCGTAAAGACCAAGGTTGATCAAGTTGTTTGACAAAAGTTTACCAATCAAGAACTCCGCTGAGATGTAGTAAACTTTCTTTTTACCAGTATTAACTGGTTTTTTGCTGCTTGCAAGCTTGCTGTAGTTAAGAAGAGCAAGGTAAAGCTCTTCATTGCTACATTCTGCAATGGTCTTATTGTAACGATTTTGTACAAATTCTTGTAGTGATAACATGTTTAGTTGTCTCCTGATTATTATCTTATTTCTTTAATTCTACCAAATTTTCATTGATTCGGCGATAGATTGTTGTCAAGTCAAGCAAGCCTTTCTCGACAGCTGGTGTCAATTGATCTTCAGTCATACGCCAAGACCAGTTTCCACCAAGGGTAGATGGGAAGTTCATACGAGCTGCCTCATCCAATTCTAGCAAATCTTGCATAGTTGCAATTGCCATGAAGCTAACTGATGAAAAGACTGTACGAAGCATAGCGTGTGGCACTGTTTCGTATTCTTTACGGTTCGTGTAGCGAGCCATGTACTCACGAGTCGCATCATCGATCTCGTTACGGTACCAACCAAGAACCGTATTGTTATCGTGAGTTCCTGTGTACATAACTGAGTTAGCAGGTGCCAAGTGTGGGCTATCGATGCTTTCGTCTTCTGGGTTGAAGGCAAATTGAAGAATCTTCATTCCTGGGAAGCCAGTACGTTCACGCAATTCGATAACTTCATCTGTCATGAAACCAAGGTCTTCGGCGATAATGTTTAGCTCACCAAGTTCTTCCTTAACGGCTGCAAAGAGCTTGTAGCCAGGACCTTTGACCCACTCACCAGGTGCTGCTGTATCAGAACCAGCAGGGATTTCCCAGTAAGATTCGAAACCACGGAAGTGGTCGATACGAACGATGTCGTAGATTTTGAAGCTTTCACGCAAGCGTTCAATCCACCATTTGTAGCCGTCCTTGTCCATTGCTTCCCAGTCATAGATTGGGTTACCCCAAAGCTGACCAGTTGCAGAAAACTCATCTGGTGGGCATCCTGCGATGCAAGTCGCCTTACCGTTGACATCTGTCTTGAAGAGATGTGGATTTGCCCACATATCGCTTGAATCTTCCGCTACGTAGATTGGCATGTCCCCAACGATTTCGATGTGGTTGTCGTTAGCGTAAGCTTTCAATTTCAACCATTGTTGGAAGAAGAAGTATTGAGTCACACGGTGGTAAACCAACTTATCTGCCAATTGCTCACGGTAGCTTTCAAGTGCTGAAGCTTTACGAGCACGAGCATCAGCATCTGGCCATTCAGTCCAAGCAAGATTGTCAAAATGCTCTTTAATAGCCATATACTCAGCAAAGAGCTCAAGCCATGATTGGTTGTCTTGAGCAAATTTCTCAAAATCTTTAACATCTCCTACTTCCAAGAAACGTTTTACCGCTTTTTCTAAAAGAGGACGACGTGCATAGTAGATTTTCGCATAGTCAACTTCAGATGCATCACTACCAAAGTCAACTCCTTCAAGGTCACTTGCTTGCAACAAGCCTTGCTCCACCAAGATATCTAAATCGATAAAATGAGTGTTCCCTGCGAAGGCTGAGAAAGATTGGTAAGGAGAATCTCCATAACTAGTTGTTCCTAATGGAAGGATTTGCCAGTAACGTTGTTTTGTACGAACCAAGAAATCAACGAAGTCGTAAGCACTTTTACCAAATGATCCGATTCCGTATGCTCCTGGAAGAGAAGAAATGTGCATCAACACACCACTTTGACGTTTTTTCATAATAAGCACCTCATGTGTTTATAGTTAGATATTACATTTTTACGAACGCAAACGTTTGCGCTAATATCAGTATATCGCATTTTCTTGATAAATGCAAGCGGTTTTAAATAACTTTTTTGATTATTTTTTAAAAAGTTTTTCTTCTTACCCGTATATATATTCTTTCAGAAAGTTAACAAAATAAGAATAAGGGTTTCACTTATCTTATGAACTGGAAATAAAGTAACAAATCTCTTTAGTTTCCAGTTGTAAATTAGGCAATCGTTTTCTCGACTTTTTTAAAAATTTAAAATAAAAGCAATTTTTGGATTTTCTTCTATTATAAACAAATAAAACGCTTACCATTTCCGTGAATTTTTTTAAAGTTTTTACAAAAAATACTTGCAACCGTTTTCTGTTTGTGCTATACTAGTCCCATAAAGGAAAACGTTTGCGTTTCCTCATTATAAAATCTGTTATTCTTTAGGAGGAATACACTATGTCATCTAAATTCATGAAAAGCGCTGCGGTGCTTGGAACTGTTACACTTGCTAGCTTGCTTTTGGTAGCTTGTGGAAGCAAACCTGCTGAAAAAGCTGCTGATGCTGGTTCATCTGCAGGGAAAGAAATCACTCTTTACGTTGAAGACCAATACAAAGCTTTCGCTGAAACAGTTGCTAAAGCTTACGAAAAAGAGTCAGGAACAAAAGTTAACATCAAATCTGGTGACCAACTTGGTGGCCTTGACAAACTTTCTCTTGATAACCAATCAGGTCAAGCTGCTGACGTTATGATGGCTCCATACGACCGTGTAGGTAGCCTTGGTACTGACGGACAACTTTCAGAAGTGAAATTGAGCGACGGCGCTAAAACAGATGATAAAACTAAATCTCTTGTAACAGCTGCTGACGGTAAAGTTTACGGTGCTCCTGCCGTTATCGAGTCACTTGTTATGTACTACAACAAAGACTTGGTAAAAGAAGCTCCAAAAACTTTTGCTGACTTAGAAAACCTTGCTAAAGATAGCAAATACGCATTCGCTGGAGAAGATGGAAAAACTTCTGCTTTCCTAGCTGACTGGACAAACTTCTACTATGCATACGGACTTCTTGCTGGTAACGGTGCTTACGTATTCGGACAAAACGGTAAAGATGCTAAAGACATCGGTCTTGCAAACGACGGTGCTATCGCGGGTATCAACTACGCTAAATCTTGGTATGAAAAATGGCCTAAAGGTATGCAAGATGGTACAGCTGCTGGAAACTTAATCCAAACTCAGTTCCAAGAAGGTAAAACAGCTGCTATCATTGATGGACCTTGGAAAGCTCAAGCCTTCAAAGATGCTAAAGTAAACTACGGTGTTGCGACTATTCCAACTCTTCCAAATGGAAAAGATTACGCAGCATTCGGTGGTGGTAAAGCTTGGATTATCCCATCAAGCACTAAGAACCTTGAAGGCGCACAAAAATTTGTAGACTTCCTTGTTTCAACTGAACAACAAAAAGCTTTCTACGATGCAACTAACGAAATCCCAGCTAACACTGAAGCTCGTTCATACGCTGAAGGTAAAAACGATGAGTTGACAACAGCTGTTATCAAACAGTTCAAGAACGCTCAACCAATGCCAAACATCTCTCAAATGTCTGCAGTTTGGGAACCAGCTGCTAACATGCTCTTTGACTCTGTAAGTGGTAAGAAAGACGCTAAAACAGCTGCTAACGATGCTGTAACATTGATCAAAGAAACAATCAAACAAAAATTTGGTGAATAAAAAATTTGTTCAAGGGGGGTGGAATTCAAATCCCCCTTTGAATTTATCAATAGAAAACATATATAGTTTAGGTTTTATCTAAAAACCAGTATCCTATGAAAGGAGTTATTATGGAAAAGCAACAACCTAGTAAAGCAGCCCTGCTGTCTATCATTCCTGGGTTAGGACAGATTTACAATAAACAAAAAGCCAAAGGTTTTATCTTCCTTGGTGTAACCATCGTATTCGTCCTTTACTTCCTAGCACTTGCAGCCCCTGAATTAAGCAATCTCATCACTCTTGGTGATAAACCAGGTCGTGATAATTCCCTATTTATGCTGATTCGTGGTGCCTTCCATTTAATCTTTGTAGTCGTTTATGTACTCTTTTATTTCTCAAATATAAAAGATGCACATACAATTGCAAAACGTATTAACAATGGAATTCCAGTACCACTTACGCTAAAAGATATGATCAAAGGAATCTATGAAAATGGCTTCCCTTACCTCTTGATCATTCCATCTTATGTTGCCATGACATTTGCGATTATCTTCCCAGTTATCGTAACCTTGATGATTGCCTTTACCAACTACGACTTCCAACACTTGCCACCAAACAAGTTGTTGGACTGGGTTGGTTTGACGAACTTTACGAACATCTGGAGTTTGAGTACCTTCCGTTCTGCCTTCGGTGCCGTTCTTTCTTGGACTATCATATGGGCTTTGGCAGCTTCTACTTTACAAATCGTAATTGGTATCTTTACAGCTATCATTGCTAACCAACCATTTATCAAAGGAAAACGTATCTTTGGTGTTATTTTCCTTCTTCCTTGGGCTGTTCCAGCCTTCATCACTATCTTGACATTCTCAAATATGTTTAACGATAGTGTCGGAGCCATCAACACTCAAGTATTGCCAATCTTGGCTAAATTCCTTCCTTTCCTTGATGGGGCTCTTATTCCTTGGAAAACAGACCCAACTTGGACTAAGATAGCCTTGATTATGATGCAAGGTTGGCTTGGATTCCCATACATCTACGTTTTGACTTTGGGTATCTTGCAATCTATTCCTAACGACCTTTACGAAGCAGCTTATATTGACGGTGCCAATGCTTGGCAAAAATTCCGCAACATCACTTTCCCAATGATCTTGGCCGTTGCGGCACCTACTTTGATTAGCCAATACACCTTCAACTTTAACAACTTCTCTATCATGTACCTCTTTAATGCTGGAGGACCTGGTAGTGTCGGTGGTGGAGCTGGTTCAACCGATATCTTGATCTCATGGATCTACCGTTTGACAACAGGTACATCTCCTCAATACTCAATGGCGGCAGCTGTTACCTTGATTATCTCTATCATTGTCATCTCAATCTCTATGATCGCATTCAAGAAACTACACGCATTTGATATGGAGGACGTCTAAGATGAATAACTCAATTAAACTCAAACGTAGACTGACTCAAACCCTTACTTACCTCTACTTGGTGGGCCTTTCAATCGTGATTATCTATCCACTGTTGATTACCATTATGTCAGCCTTCAAGACTGGTAACGTAGTAGCCTTTAAACTAGATAGCAACGTCGACTTTAGTTTTGCTAACTTCCAAGGTCTCTTCTCTGAAACCTTATACGGTACATGGTACCTCAACACTTTGATTATCGCCTTGATTACCATGGCTGTCCAAACAAGTATCATCGTACTTGCTGGTTATGCTTACAGCCGTTACAACTTCTTGGCTCGTAAACAAAGTTTGGTCTTCTTCTTGATTATCCAAATGGTGCCAACCATGGCCGCTTTGACAGCCTTCTTCGTTATGGCACTTATGTTGAACGCCCTTAACCACAGCTGGTTCCTCATCTTCCTTTATGTTGGTGGAGGTATCCCGATGAATGCTTGGCTCATGAAAGGTTACTTCGATACAGTGCCAATGTCTCTAGACGAATCTGCAAAACTAGACGGTGCAGGACACTTCCGCCGCTTCTGGCAAATTGTTCTTCCACTTGTTCGCCCAATGATCGCTGTACAAGCTCTCTGGGCCTTCATGGGACCTTTCGGGGACTACATCCTCTCTAGTTTCTTGCTTCGTGAGAAAGAATACTTTACTGTTGCCGTTGGTCTCCAAACCTTCGTTAACAATGCGAAAAACATGAAGATTGCCTACTTCTCAGCAGGTGCTATCCTCATCGCTCTTCCAATCTGTATTCTCTTCTTCTTCCTACAAAAAAACTTTGTTTCAGGACTTACAAGTGGTGGCGACAAGGGATAATCTATCCCCGCCACCCTTTTTCATTTTGGAGCTTGTAACTATAAAACTATCCTTGTAGCAAGCAATTTCCCTCCTAGACTTGAAATAAAGCACATTTCTCTATATAATAATACTCATATAGAAAACACCTTTTAGAAAGATACAAATGCTTCCATATCCATTTTCATATTTTTCAAGTATTTGGGGATTTCGTAAGCCCCTGTCCAAACGTTTCGGGCTCAACTGGTTTCAGCTTCTCTTTACCAGTATCTTCCTTATCAGCTTGTCTATGGTACCTATTGCCATCCAAAACAGCTCACAGGATACTTATCCGCTAGAAACCTTTATCGATAATGTCTATGAACCATTGACAGGTGATGTTGTTCAGGATCTCTCTGAGCATGCTAGAATTGTTGATGGCACATTAACTTATACAGGAGCAGCTAATCAAGCACCTTCTCTTGTGATTGGTCCAAGTCAAAGCAAGGAGTTACCTAAAGACTTGCAACTGCATTTCGATACGAATGAGCTAGTCATCAGCAAGGAGAGTAAAGAGCTGACCCGCATCTCTTACCGAGCCATTCAGACTGAGAGTTTCAAAAGCAAGGACAGCTTGACCCAAGCCATTTCTAAAGACTGGTACCAGCAGAATCGTGTCTATATCAGTCTCTTCCTAGTTCTCGGTGCCAGCTTCCTCTTTGGTTTGAATTTCTTCATTGTCTCTCTAGGAGCTAGTCTTCTCCTTTATATCACTAAGAAATCACGCCTCTTTTCATTTAGAACCTTTAAAGAGTGCTATCATTTTATCTTGAACTGTTTAGGATTACCAACTCTGATTACGCTTATTTTGGGATTATTTGGCCAAAATATGACAACTCTCATCACTGTACAAAACATTCTTTTTGTTCTATATCTGGTCACTATCTTTTATAAAACGCATTTCCGTGATCCAGATTACCATAAATAGGAGATTTTTATGCCCGTTACGATTAAAGATGTGGCCAAGGCTGCTGGTGTTTCACCTTCAACCGTAACCCGTGTTATTCAAAATAAATCAACCATTAGCGACGAAACGAAAAAACGTGTTCGCAAGGCTATGAAGGAGCTTAATTACCACCCCAACCTCAACGCTCGTAGCTTGGTAAGTAGTTATACCCAAGTTATCGGCTTGGTCCTTCCTGACGACTCAGATGCCTTCTATCAAAATCCTTTCTTCCCATCTGTCCTCCGTGGTATTGCCCAGGTCGCTTCTGAAAACCACTATGCTATTCAGATTGCAACAGGTAAAGACGCCAAAGAGCGACTCAAAGCTATTTCTCAGATGGTTTACGGCAAACGTGTGGATGGTTTGATCTTCCTTTATGCCGAAGAGGAGGATCCTTTGGTCAAGCTAGTCGCAGACGAACAGTTCCCCTTCCTCATTCTAGGAAAATCCATTTCACCCTTTATCCCTCTTGTCGATAATGACAATGTCCAAGCTGGTTTTGATGCGACCGAATATTTCATCAAAAAAGGATGTAAACGAATTGCCTTTATCGGAGGTGCTAAGAAACTCTTCGTTACACAAGACCGTCTAACTGGTTACGAATCCGCACTCAAGCAATACCAACTGCCTATTGATGGAAATTTAACCTATTTTGCAACGGAGTTCCTAGAAGAAAAAGGGTATCAATTTAGTAAACTCCTCTTTCAGCATGACCCGCAGATTGATGCTATCATCACAACCGATAGCCTCCTAGCTGAAGGGGTCTGTGACTATATCGCTAAGCACCAACTGGATGTCCCTGTTCTCAGCTTCGACTCGGTCAATCCCAAACTCAACTTGGCGGCCTATGTTGATATTAATAGCCTAGAACTTGGTCGTGTTTCTCTTGAAACTATCCTCCAGATTATCAACGATGCTAAAAGCAATAAGCAAATTTGTTACCGTCAGTTGATTGCCCACAAAATTATTGAAAAATAAAAACCAGCTCGAGCTGGTTTTTTTGGTCATTAATTATCTGTTTCAACGAACCGTCCCAAAATATGAACATTCTCCGATACAGAGACAAAGGCGCTTGGATCCACCTGTTTCATAATCTGTTTAAATTCATTAAACTCTGCGCGTGTAATGACAGTGATTAAAACTGCCTTCCTTTCGTGATTATAGGTTCCTTCTGCATCGTGGATCATGGTTGCTCCGCGGTGCAATTTTTTATGGATTTTTTCAATTACCTTCTCTGGATGATTGGTCACAATCATGGCCTGCATCCGTTTTTGCTTGGTAAAGACCGCATCTGTTACACGGCTAGAGACAAAGATGGTAATCATAGAGTAGAGGGCGTATTTCCAACCAAAGGTCAAACCGGCTATCAGCATGATGGTCCCATTTACCAAGAAAGAAATACTACCGACATTCTTACCTGTTTTCTTGCGAATGGTCAGGCTGACGATATCCGTCCCGCCACTGGAGATATTGTTTCGAAGAGCAAAACCAATCCCCAAGCCCATGACAACACCCCCAAAAAGAGCATTGATAATAGGATCCTCCGTCAAGGTCGCCACAGGGACAAACTGGATAAAGAAGGAACTCATGGATACCGTGATAAAGGTAAAGACGGTGAACTTATGGCCAATCTGATACCAAGCCAAGACCATCAAAGGAAAATTAATGGCGTAGAAGGTCAGGGAAATCGGAATGTGAAAACCAAACCAGTGATTACTCAAGGCAGAGATAATCTGTGCCAGACCTGTTGCACCACTCGAATACACATGCCCTGGTTGGAAAAAGAAATTGACCGCTACTGCTGATAAAAATCCATAAACCAGAGAGGCCGAAATCTTCTCATCATATTTTTCGCGAGAGATGCTTTGTAAGACACGTAAAATTTTTATCTGATGAGCAAAGCGGCGCAGATAATAGCGCCACCGCTTAATTCGTTTTGCTTGTTTCATCTTCTTCTACTTGTAAGCTGAGTTCCTCTAGTTGTTTAAGAGCTACTGTTGAAGGAGCTTGTGTCATTGGGTCAGTTGCCTTGTTGTTCTTAGGAAAGGCAATAACTTCACGGATATTTTCTTCTCCAGCAAGCAACATAACAAAACGGTCAAGTCCGATAGCCAAGCCACCGTGTGGTGGGAAACCATAATCCATGGCTTCAAGAAGAAAGCCAAACTGATCATTTGCTTCTTTGGCTGAGAAACCAAGAGCCTTGAACATGCGTTCTTGAAGGTCTTTTTGATTGATACGAAGGCTACCGCCACCAAGTTCATAACCGTTCAAGACAATATCGTAAGCAATGGCACGAACCTTAGCCAAATCACCTTCTAATTCGTGAGCAGTCTCTTCTTGTGGAAGGGTAAACGGATGGTGGGCGCTCATGTAGCGGCCTTCTTCTTCAGACCATTCAAACATTGGCCAATCAACCACCCAAAGGAAGTTGAATTTATCATTGTCAATCAAACCAAGCTCTTTGGCAATACGTCCACGAAGGGCACCAAGAGTTGCATTGGCCACTTCAAGCGTATCCGCCACAAAGAGAACCAAGTCCTTATCTTCAAGAGCAAGTGCTGTTGTCAATTCTGCTTGAATGCTAGTCAAGAACTTAGCAACTGGTCCGTTTAATTCTCCATCAACAACCTTGACCCAAGCAAGACCTTTGGCACCGTACTGCTTGGCTACTTCGGTCATCTTGTCGATGTCTTTACGTGAATAGTTGTCCGCAGCGCCTTTGACTACAATTGCTTTTACAGCAGGTGCTTCTGAAAAGACTTTAAAGTCTACACCTTTGACCACTGCTGTCAAATCCTGAAGCAACATGTCAAAACGCGTATCAGGTTTATCAGAACCGTAAAGAGCCATAGCGTCATCGTATTTCATACGAGGGAATGGAAGCGCCACTTCGATGCCTTTAGTTTCCTTCATCACGCGCGCAATCAAGCCTTCTGTGATATCTTGGATTTCTTGCTCAGTAAGGAAAGACGTTTCCAAGTCGACCTGAGTGAACTCAGGCTGGCGGTCACCACGCAAGTCCTCATCACGGAAACATTTAACGATTTGGTAGTAACGGTCAAAACCAGCATTCATCAATAACTGCTTAGTGATTTGCGGACTTTGAGGAAGCGCGTAAAAATGCCCTTTATTGACACGAGATGGCACCAAATAGTCACGCGCTCCTTCAGGAGTTGACTTAGAAAGGAATGGTGTCTCCACGTCTATAAATTCCAACTCATCCAAGTAATTTCGGATAGAGTGGGTTACCTTAGCACGAAGTTTGAGATTTTCCAACATTTCTGGACGACGAAGGTCAAGGTAACGGTAACGCAAACGCGTATCGTCATTGGCCTCAATGCCATCCTTAATCTCAAATGGGGTTGTCTTAGCTGTATTCAACACTGTCAGAGCTGTCACGTTTAACTCAACTGCACCAGTTGGCAACTTATCATTGGCTTGCTCACGCGCAGCGACCTGTCCAGTCACCTCGATAACAAATTCGCTACGAAGGCTTTCAGCTGTTGCCATGACCTCTGCAGAGACTTTTTCAGGATTGATAACCAACTGCATAATTCCTTCACGGTCACGAAGGTCGATAAAGATCAAACCACCAAGGTCACGACGACGGCCTACCCATCCTTTCAAGGTCATTTCTTGTCCGATGTGTTCCTCACGAACACGACCAGCATACATACTACGTTTCATGTTTTCTCTCCTCTTTTATTCTGTTACTATTTTACCATAAAAGCGCAGGCTCTTCATGAAAATCATCAGAAAAGTTTGCCAGTCTTTAAAAATTAACGCCCATACAAAAATCCGATGAACTTCATCGGACTCTTTTATTTTGAATTTTTGCCTGCTTTACGCTTTTCAGCGATTTCGGCTGCCTTTCGAGGCAGGACGATTTCCGTTGTGTAGGCTGTCCCAAAACGCCAGATACCGGCAATAGGGGCAAAGACCACTGCGAGATGGCTATAGAAGAAATCACCTTTGAAGGCATAAGCTAATCCCCCAATGATGAAAAATAGAACAACTGCTTGAATCACTGCTAATAAAATTACTCGTTTCATGTGACCTCCTGACTCTATTATAGCATGAGAATCATCAAAAAGCCGACTAAATTATTCAAAGCGTGGAGAGAAATACTGTAGACCAGACCTTTTCTGCTAATATAAGCCAAGCCCAAACTAAAACCAAGGCTAAAATAGACAAAAAATTGTTGCACATCACCTGGGAAATGAATCAAGGTAAACAGAACACTGGATACCAGAAGAAAAATCAGAGTTTGTTTACTATTGTCCTGCTTAGGAAAGAGATAGCGTGCCAACATCCCTCTAAAGATAAGTTCTTCCGTCAAAGGAGCAAAAATAACCACAGCAAAGAATGAGAAAAGTGGTTGAGACAAGGTCAAGTCTGTCGCTGTTTGCTGATTTACCGAAGGATCATTTGGCAAGAAAAACTGGACAACCAGAGATAAGAACCAAACCAAGGCAGGAAGCCAAATAAATCGGTTGAAGCCACTCTTCTCAATACGAACAGGAGCTTTCTGATACCATTTGTAAATACCGTACACATAAACTCCAGCAAATGCTACATAGAGCAAGGTCACAGCATAGGGTGAAGCGCCTAAGGCAAGCGAAGTAGTCGCGAGCCCCTGAATGAAGCCATAGATGAATAAAAAGGATAGAATGGCTAGAAGAAACCAGCCGAGGTTTTTAAGTAGTTTCATATAAATCTCCTATCTTGCTTTATAGCTGTTTTTCAATACAAAGAGGTTTGCTATTCCTAACACAAGTACCCATGCAAGTAACATACCAATATTAGAGAAAGATATTTCCCCACCTTTTTTATTTAAAAGATTTACAATTGGACCAATAAAAGAGTAATCCAACACTTTCTGAACCGTATCATTTTGAAGAGCAATTATAGGTAAAAAAGAGACAATTAACATAGGGAAGATACTATAAACTTGCGCTTTAGATTGAGTATCTGACACAGCACCGATTAGAAGGTTGAGAAAAATAATACTAATAGTTGCTAGGAGCAAATAGATAACGTAGGCAAATAAATAACCAGATACATCTACTTTAAGATAGATGGGAAGTACAATCATAGCAAGTAACATTATCAGAATAGGGAGAACAAGCATACTGAAAGTATATTCTGTTGCTGTCACACCACTTAGAATGAGTGATTTAAGATTTCGTTTTTCCTTATCTTCTGCCATCATAATCGATACCATATAACCACTTCCCATGCTCAAGACCATCGTCAAGCTAGCAGATAGTAAAAATAGGCTCAATTGTCCATTCTTATTTAAAAATTCATTATATAAAACAGCAATACCAAAAGGCATCAATAAAGTCGCCAATAAAGTTGAATTGCTAATAAGAACTTGCACTCTTAACCATAGTAGGGCATTTAATTTTCTAAACATCTAACTTTTCTCCTGTCAATCTGATAAAGATTTCTTCTAGGGTTGGCTCACAAGAGTGAACCACCATCAAATCTGTCGTGTCTAAATGTGGTAATTCTTCAAATGGAACTATTTGTTCTCGTCCATCATTATAAACCACACGTACTTTCTTATCCACATGGTACTTCTGGATGATATCTTGCGGACTTCCATACTCTATTAAGTTTCCCTTATTCAAAAGAGATAAGCGATCACAAAGCAGAGTTGCTTCATTCATATCATGCGTGGTCAGAAAGATAGTTGTCCCCGCCTGCTTTAATTCTTGAAGTAGGGTATGAATCATCTTGGATGTTGTAGGGTCTAAGCCACTGGTTGGCTCATCTAGAAAGAGAATCTTAGGAGCATTCAGAAGGGCACGAGCTAAGAACATTCGTTGTTTCATTCCAGTAGATAACTTTTCTGCGATAACATCTTTAGCATCTGCCAATCCAACCTGTTGGAGCACCTGATTTACTCTATCTGACTTGAGACCATATAACTTAGCGTAAATGAGCAGATTTTTGTAAAGACTCATCTTTTCATAAAAACCACTGCCATCACTAACTATACCGATTTGTTCCAAATCATTTGAGGTTAAATCTTGAGAATTCTTACCTAACAAAACTGTTTTACCTTGATCTGCAGCCAACTGACCTGTCAAGACATTGATCATGGTTGTTTTACCTGAGCCAGAAGGACCAAGAAAACCAAAGATTTCTCCCTCCTTAATCTCAAAAGAAATCTGGTAAAGAGCTTTTTTGCTCCCAAAACTTTTGCTTACATTTTCAACACGAATCATAGAAACTCCTTTATTTGAAATAGCGTTTTACCATAGGTAACTGCATCACATTAATATAAATATGGATGGCTCCTACAAGCAAGAAAGCTAGTAACTGAATCTCTCCTGTCAAGAAAGAAATGATAATAAGAAAAACATATAAGGCTGGTAAGACATACTGATTTAATTGGAATAAAATCCGAAAACTTTGTTCCAAATTAGCCTGACGCTCCCCTTCATCATAAGAATTAATATAGTTCAAGACATCCTTGGGTGTAGAGAAAAGAGCCAAATCAAACTGACGAACAATTGCAATTGTTTTAGAAAGATATTTTTGACTCTGCAAGAACAGCACTAATTCCAAAAAGGAAAGGGAAAATGTTATACGACTTACATCGAGTACAATTACTTCACTACCTGAGATGACAAGAGCCAATAAAATCGCTACACTTGTAATATTAGAAGTAATGGTTCCAAACTCAAGATTACGATACATTTGCACATAATAGGTTTCATTCAGATCATCATCCATTTCCTCTTGATACAAGGAGTGAAATTTTCTGCTTTTCTTTAAGAAATTGAACGTCAAAAGAATACCAACAAAACCTAATAGTAAACCAATAGCTGATAGCCATGGTATCAAGACTTTTACATCTAACATAATTCCGTGGGATTCGGCACCAGCCTTCAACATATCTACAAATATGTACAAGAAAGCTCCCGAGACAACAGGAATTAAAAATAACAAGACACGTTTATTTTTCTTTTTCATATTCATCCTCCTTATTCACTTGCTAAATTGTTTGCTTTCTTTTCAATCCAGTCAACGACTGGGATAAGAGCAAAGTAGGCCCAAATAAATTGGTCGCTGTAATAGAGATCAAACCATCCTAGATTTGTTCCAATTAGTAGACACAGGCTGACTAATAGAACTATGGCAACTACATAATAGATCACTTTATACTTGTTCATCATTTTTCTCCTTTTTCTTCAACCGATTGAAAATGGACACGAGGGCTAAATTAAGCCAAAACAAATACTTACTTTCAACAAAATAGAACCACCCCAGTAATGTTCCAATCATAGCGAAAGCATTCACAATAAGGGCAAGAACACTCATGTAATAAATCACTTTAAACTTGTTCATCACTCGTCCTCCTCCAAGCGAAATACCGATTCGACTGTTTCATTGAAAATCTGAGATATTTTCAAGGCAATCACAACGGACGGGGTGTATTCATCCCGTTCTAATAGGCTGATAGTCTGTCTGGAAACCCCAGCTAGCTTGGCTAGGTCGGTTTGATTGAGACCATCGCGAGCCCGAAGCTCTTTTAGACGATTTTTTAGTTGCATGTTACACACCTACTTTCCGTTAAATTAAACGGTTTGGATATCCTCAATGCGTTGTAGTTTGAATTTTTCTTTTCCTTTTTTATCAACACGACGTAGCTTGACCCATTCCTCATCTACATCTACAACTTCCCAGTTATCTGTTCCAAAAACTTGTCCAACGATTGTCGGTGTTTTCCCAATCAATTCTTTTAAAATTCTTGACATTTCTTTATTTCCTTTCTGTTTTTGCTCAATTCTTTTGATTTTATTCTCTAGTTTCTTGACCTTTTGGGAATGGTAGATATAATACATAATCACAAGAGGTACAAATCCTAATGCCCACATAATCGTTCCTTGCTCCTTTTCTCTTAACTTGCTTACATTGTAACACATCTTTTTCTTTTTGACAATCATATTTGTCAAAAAGTTTATGATTTTTGTCATTTTGCAAAAGAAAACGGTCAGGAGTAGGTTCCTGACCGTTTTATCTGTTATTAAAAGCCTAGTTTTTCAAAGATTTCTGAGAAGTTTTGGCTGATTGTCTCAAGTGACACTTGCACTTCTTCTCGGGTTTGGTTGTTCTTGACCGTTACTTGTCCGCTTTCGACTTCACTCTCTCCTAGGGTGATGAGGGTCTTAGCCGCAAAGACATCGGCTGACTTGAACTGAGCTTTGAGCTTACGGTTGAGGTAATCACGCTCTGCTTTGAATCCTTGTTGGCGAAGAGCCTGTACCAATTCCAAGGCCTTGACATTTGCCCCTTCGCCCAAGACTGCGATATAAACATCTAGAGAGTTTTCGATAGGGAGAGCCACACCTTGCTTTTCAAGAATGAGAAGCAGGCGCTCTACACCAAGTCCAAAACCAAATCCAGCAGTTTCAGGGCCACCAAAGTAGGCAACCAAACCATCGTAACGACCACCTGCGCAGACTGTCAAGTCATTGCCCTCGATTTCTGTGATGAACTCAAAAATGGTGTGGTTGTAGTAGTCCAGACCACGCACCATATTGGTATCGATGATATAGTCTACTCCAAGATTTTCCAACATCTGACGTACAGCATCAAAATGAGCTTGGCTTTCTTCATCAAGGAAGTCCAAGATAGACGGTGCATTCTCTACTGCCACCTTGTCTTCTTTTTCCTTAGAGTCCAAAACACGGAGAGGATTTTCCTCCAAACGACGTTGGCTATCCTTGGACAAGGTCTCCTTGAGCGGTGTCAAATAGTCAATCAAGGCTTGACGGTAGGCCGCACGACTCTCAGGATTTCCAAGAGTGTTAAGGTGCAATTTGACACCTTGGATGCCAATTTCTTTCAGGAAGTGGGCTGCCATAGCGATTGTTTCCACATCGGTAGCTGGATTGCTAGAGCCAAAACACTCAACACCAATCTGGTGGAACTGGCGCAAACGTCCTGCCTGTGGACGCTCATAGCGGAACATAGGGCCCATGTAGTAGAACTTACTTGGCTTTTGCACTTCTGGAGCAAAGAGTTTATTTTCCACATAGGAACGGACAACGGGCGCAGTTCCTTCTGGACGGAGGGTGATATGACGGTCACCCTTGTCATAGAAATCGTACATTTCCTTGGTTACGATATCCGTTGTATCTCCGACAGAGCGACTGATGACCTCGTAATGCTCAAAAATAGGCGTGCGCACTTCTGCGTAGTTATAGCGCTTGAAAATTTCACGGGCAAAGCCCTCAACGTACTGCCATTTGGCAGACTCAGCAGGTAAAATATCCTGCGTTCCTTTTGGTTTTTGTAATTTCATAGGGAATCCTCTTTAAACTTAATAGTCTTATTTTACCATAAATAGAGGGATTAAAACAGTCAGAAAAAAATTAGGATTTATACTCAATGAAAATCAAAGAGCAAACTAGGAAACTAGCCGCAGGCTGTACTTGAGTATGGCAAGGCGACGTTGACGTGGTTTGAATTTGATTTTCGAAGAGTATTAGATATCATTTTTGAGATTAAGACCTGTCAAAAGAATAGCTATCAAGGAGAGACCAATAAATAGCATCCAAGTCAACTGTATATTCCATACAGCTACAAGTGAAAAACAGGCTGTTCCCACAGGTATGGATAAGGTGAACAATAAACCTAAAAAATTACTGGTACGAGCTAGAACCTCTGGAACTAGATTTTTCAGGAGCATGGCACTAATCTTTGGTTGAACTTTACCAGACACATACAGAGTTGAACAGAGAAATAGTAAACCAAGTACGACTTGATTGAATAAATTAGCTAGACCAACTAGACTGAGTCCTACGGTCACCCACATCATCAATCTAGGCAAGGACTGCTTCCCAAAATAATCATTGCCCGTAAGGCTACTGATGATGATTGCTAACAAAGCACAGAATTGACTGATAAATAATGCCTCTGTGTAAGAAAAGTCCAAAAGAGAATGGCTCAAAAAGAAGATGTTATAGATGCTTCCTAAAGCGCCACCCAAGGCATTGATAAGTAAGACAGCAAAGATCATGAATCCAAAGTTTTTCTGTCCACCTTTAAGAAAAACAAGACGTAAATTTCGATAAATCGTTAGGAACTGCTCTTTGATAGAAAGCTTCTCATTTTTTACGTTTTCACCATCAGCAGCTGACATTGACAGGCTCAATTTGCTTTTTCCTAAAAAGAGGATCACGGCTGATACTAGAAAAAACAGGCATTGATTCCCGCAACGAGAGAAAAATTATTGACCGATAGCCCTAAGAGCCAGACTCCGAAAGCTTGACCACCAATGGCTGAAATATAGGTGATAAACTGTGAAAAAGAATAAGCTTCCATCAAATCCTCTTCAGCTACTTTTTCTTTAATGAGAGGCATGCGCAAACCACCTGCAAAATCACTGATGACATCACTAATGACATTGATTAAACACAGGCTAGAAAAGGCAAAGAGACTAGCTTGCTGAACAACTAAAGCTGCTAGAAAAAATAAAATCGCCTGAAACAAACCGCTGTAGGTCATCCATTTGACCTTGTCCCTCGTGTAATCTGCCCGAATCCCTACAAAAACTGTAAAGAAAGTCGGAAGAATCATGACAATATTGGCCATAGCAACAGCAAAGGAGGCCTGTGGCAAGGTCGATGCATAGACGATAAAGACCAGGTTAAAAATCGAAGCACCAAAAGCATTGAAGAATCGTGACAAAGTCAAGAGTCGATAAGCTTGATTTCTGAACAATAGTTTCATAGGTAATCTCCCTTCTTGTTCAAATACTCAATGAAAATCAAAGAGCAAACTAGGAAGCTAGCCGAAGGTTGCTCAAAACAGTGTTTTGAGATTGTAGATAGAACTGACGAAGTCAGTAACCATACCTACGGCAAGGTGAAGCTGACGCGGTTTGAAGAGATTTTCGAAGAGTATAAGTTTTATGTGAAGTATGACTATAGTATAGCACTTAGAAATTTTAGAGAAAAAACTTTTGAATATATGCAACAAATAAAATGAGCAAAAAGAAACGATAGAATTTCTCCAGTGACACGAGAGAGCCCAACAGTTTTATCGCTTAAAATTTCAAATTATTTTCTTGGTTTGCAGATATTCAACAATCGGTCGTTTTTCTATAGTATTCGGCAGATTTATTACAACCAAGCATCTCAAAAATACGGACAGCATCTTCCATCTTTTTCTGGCCTTCCTTGACTCTACCTTGCTTGCTATCAAGGAGACCTTCCGCCCACAAATAGACAATTCGGAAATAGGTTTCATTTTCCTGGTAGAAATGCTCTTCGATAACACGTTTAAAATAATGGGCATTGGTAAATTCTTCACACTCAATGCTGGCTAAAAAGCCATTCAATAGTATAGTGTGAAAAAGGTTTCGATTACCAGACATTTCCATTAGAAAATCAGATTTTCGTACCATTTCTCGTACATATCTAGTAAAAAGAGAAACAGATAAAAAGGGAGAACTGACTGAAAATAAATTGAGTTCATAGATTCCCCAGATCTCGGTAGAAAACAAATAATCATGAAGGACTTTCCCCTCCTCTGCCGTTAACTCTACCCTTTCGTCCATGCCCTTCATATAAGACTTGATAAGAATGGCATTTAAAATATGTTTCTGTTTGTTTTGAGAATGTGCATGCTTTTGATACTCCCTGCGATACAAGTCCTCAAGAGGTGCTATATTCTTTGGATCCAAGACATCTATGATTTCTTTTCTCAACTCAGAATCTGTATCATACTGAAAACCTCTCGCCAGAAAGAGGATTTCCTCTACACTGGCAGATATATTTTCTAGGGCAAATAGAAACTTTTCCACCGAAAGCTCACTCTGACCTGTTTCAAATCGAGATAACATAGACGGCGAAAATTGTCCCCCAGTTGCTTGTCTCAGCGAGATATTTCTTGACTCTCGTAATTGTCTAAAGACTTTTCCAATCTGCTCCATAGACTTCCCCTTGATTGAGTATTTTCTTCATTTTATCATATTTTTCAGAAAATTCATCAAAAACTTGCCAAATTGTCAGAATTATGAGAAAATAGAGGATATTTATCACGTGGAGGGACTGTAATGAGAGAGGATATCAAAATCAATGACCGTGCTTTGGCCTTGCAAGACCAAATTATCGAAAAACTAGAGAAGGTTTTTGATACAGATGTGGAATTGGATGTGTACAATCTAGGACTGATCTATGAAATCAATCTAGACGAAACAGGCCTCTGTAAGATTGTCATGACCTTCACCGACACTGCCTGCGATTGTGCCGAAAGCTTGCCTATCGAAATCGTTGCAGGTCTGAAACAAATCGAGGGTATCGAAGATGTCAAGGTTGAAGTTACCTGGTCGCCTGCCTGGAAAATCACACGAATCAGTCGCTACGGCCGCATTGCCCTTGGACTGCCACCTCGTTAATACTCTTCAAACCACGTCAGCTTAGCCTTATCGTATAGATGTTACTGACTTCGTCAGTTCTATCTGCAACCTCAAAACAGTATTTTGAGCAACCTGCGCCTAGCTTTCTAGTTTGCTCTTTGATTTTTATTGAGTATAAGCAGGCAAATCACTTTTGGAGATGAAAAGAAGCAAGCCGAAGTTGGCTTGCTTTTTGAGTTTATTTTTTACCTGACTTGTCCATATTCCAGAAGTCTGTCACAGCTCCACGAGAAGCCGATGATACGATGTGGGCATATTTACCGAGGACACCACGGCTATAAAGTGGTGGCAAGGTTGTTTCTGCCTTACGTTTTTCAAGTTCTTCTTCGGATACGGCCATGGAAATTTCTTTGGTATCCTGGTCAACCGTAACGATATCGCCTGTACGAAGGTAAGCGATTGGTCCACCATCTTGAGCTTCAGGAGCGATATGTCCAACAACCAGACCATAAGTACCACCAGAGAAACGACCATCCGTCAAGAGGGCAACCTTGTCTCCTTGACCTTTACCAACAATCATTGATGAAAGTGACAGCATCTCAGGCATACCAGGACCACCTTTAGGTCCAACGAAACGAACAACGACTACATCACCATCAACGATTTCATCTGTCAGAACGGCCTGAATAGCATCTTCTTCTGAGTCAAAGACCTTAGCTGGTCCAACGTGACGACGCACTTTAACACCTGATACCTTGGCAACCGCACCGTCAGGAGCAAGGTTCCCGTTCAAGATGATAAGCGGACCATCCGCACGTTTTGGATTTTCAAGTGGCATAATGACTTTTTGACCTGGTGTGAGGTCTGCAAAGTCAGCCAAGTTCTCAGCGACAGTCTTACCAGTACATGTGATACGGTCCCCGTGAAGGAAACCATTCGCCAACAAGTACTTCATAACCGCAGGGACACCACCGACTTCATAGAGGTCTTGGAAGACATACTGACCAGATGGTTTCAAGTCAGCCAAGTGTGGCACACGCTCTTGAATCGTATTGAAGTCCTCAAGTGACAAGTCAACATTGGCAGCATGGGCAATGGCAAGCAAGTGAAGAGTGGCATTTGTAGAACCACCGAGAGCCATAGTTACAGTGATAGCATCTTCAAAGGCTTCACGAGTCAAGATATCTGACGGTTTGAGACCAAGTTCCAACATCTTAACAACAGCACGTCCTGCTGCTTCAATGTCTTCTTTCTTGTCAGCTGATTCAGCTGGGTGAGATGAAGAACCTGGCAAACTCATACCCAAAACTTCGATAGCAGTCGCCATGGTATTAGCTGTATACATACCTCCACAGCCACCAGGGCCCGGGCAGGCATTACATTCAAGACGTTTTACGTCCTCAGCTGTCATGTCACCGTGGTTCCATTTTCCGATACCCTCAAAAACAGAAACCAAGTCAATGTCTTTACCATCAAGATTTCCCGGTGCAATAGTTCCACCATAAGCAAAAATAGCTGGAATATCCATATTGGCAATGGCAATCATAGAGCCAGGCATGTTCTTATCACAACCACCGATAGCAACGAAGGCATCCACATTGTGGCCCCCCATCGCCGCCTCAATAGAGTCCGCAATAATATCACGAGATGTCAAAGAGAAACGCATACCAGGCGTTCCCATAGCAATCCCGTCCGCTACGGTAATTGTCCCAAACTGCACAGGCCAAGCACCTGCCGATTTGACACCTTCTTTAGCTAATTTCCCAAAATCATGCAAGTGAATGTTACATGGTGTATTTTCCGCCCAAGTCGAAATCACTCCCACAATCGGTGTTTCAAAGTCCTTATCTGTCATACCAGTCGCACGAAGCATGGCACGGTTTGGTGATTTTACCATACTATCATAAATGCTACTGCGGTGACGTTTATCTAATTCAGTCATTTGTTCCCTCCCATTTCAGTTTTTACTATTATAGCACATTTTAAAAGCAATGAACAGAAGAAAATTCTTGAATTTTCAGAAAATTTCGATTAATTTGGTTGATGACCTTCTAATTTTTTCATCTTTTTTTGTCAAGTAACTTTACTTTACAAAAAAAATGTGTTATCCTAGTATGGTTGATGAAAATCAGTAGATTGAATCGAATATAAATACCTAAAGGAGAAATTAAAATGGCAGTACCTGCACGTCGCACTTCAAAAGCGAAGAAAAACAAACGTCGTACACACTACAAAGTAACAGCTCCATCTGTAAACTTTGACGAAACTACTGGAGATTACTCACGTTCTCACCGTGTATCACTTAAAGGATACTACAAAGGACGTAAAATCGCTAAAGCTGCATCAGCTGAATAATAGAAGGGAGATACCATGCGCGTAAATATTACACTTGAACACAAAGAATCTGGTGAACGCTTGTACCTTACTTCTAAAAACAAACGTAACACTCCAGACCGTCTTCAATTGAAGAAATACTCACCAAAACTTCGCAAACACGTTGTGTTTACAGAAGTTAAGTAAGCATTCAATACGAATCAATACAGAAGAAAAACGCTTGATCAGCGTTTTTTCTTTTTGTTAATTTCAGTACATTGCAAGGGAAATCATTCGAATCACTACCTTTTTTGAAATAAGAATATTGATTCGGACGATTAAAAGCAAGAGAAACTTCATTATGAGGTTTCTCTTTTTTTATATTTTCATTCCTAAAAATTTTTGAAATAGAGTAATCTTTTCTAAAATTTTTGGAATCCAAAACGCAGTTCAATAATATGCACTATTTTTTCTTGAACAAGCGGATGTAGTCCTGTTTGCTATGAATAATATCTGATACAAAGACAGCTTTTCTGTCCTCTAAAATATGATAGAAGGCTAAGTAATCGCCTAAAATGATGCATCGAGTTTTGTGGGGTGGGTATATAATAACTCCTACTCTTTCATCAGCATCAAATCCTGCTTCCGGGAAAACTTCAAGACGTTCCAATCCGTAAAGAATATTCTTAACTGTGTTTGCTCCTGCCTGTTCTGAAAAGTAGTTAGCTGAGATATAATCTTTAATACCTCTTAGCTGTTCTTGTACCGTTTCGGAGATAATAAGGCTATATGAGTTCTCGTTAAATTCCAAGGTTAGCCCTCACTTCATCAAGACTGTAAGTTCTTCCATGTTCTAAATCTTCAAAGCTACGGGCAATTTCCGAACGCAACCCTGATAGAAGTTCTTCTCTTTCTTTGTCTACTTGAGTTTCAAATGGCAAGGATTTATTTTCTACAATATGTTCTAAAAACAAGTTAAAACTGGCTGTCATATCAAGATTTTGCGCTGTGATAATAGCTTTAGCCTTCTCCAACAAGTCTCTGTTAGTCTTAAAGTTTACCTGTGTGTTTTTTTCTAAAACATTCATGGTAGCACCTCCTTTAGACCATTATATCACTTTAAACTATACCGGTCTAGTTATGTATAGACGATTACAGCTAGATACTAAGAGAAATCAAAAAGCACTAAGGGAAAGCGCCCCAAAGTGCTCAATATCAAGGCTTTACAGCCTATCTTATTTAATAAAATATTACAACATTTTGTTGTAGAATTCAACGACAAGTGCTTCGTTGATTTCTGGATTGATTTCATCGCGTTCTGGCAAGCGAGTCAATGAACCTTCCAATTTTTCAGCGTCGAATGATACGAATGCTGGACGTCCAAGAGTAGCTTCTACTGCTTCAAGGATAGCTGGAACTTTCAATGATTTTTCACGAACTGAGATCACTTGACCTGGAGTTACGCGGTATGATGGGATATCAACGCGTTTTCCGTCAACAAGGATGTGACCGTGGTTTACGAATTGACGAGCTTGACGACGAGTAGTCGCAAGACCAAGACGGTAAACAACGTTATCCAAACGGCGTTCCAAAAGAAGCATGAAGTTGAAACCTAGGATTCCGCCTTTGATTTTTGTAGCTTGTACGAACAAGTTACGGAATTGTTTTTCACCTACACCGTAAGTGAAACGAAGTTTTTGTTTTTCAGCCAATTGCAAACCGTATTCTGACAATTTAGAACGGTTGTTTGGTCCGTGTTGTCCTGGTACGTAGTTACGACGTGCCAATTCTTTACCTGTACCTGTAAGTGAAAGGCCAAGGCGACGAGCTTGTTTCCAAGATGGTCCTGTATAACGTGACATGTGAATGTCCTCCTGATATAAATAATATTTCGGTGGAAATAGTCACTTAGAAAGCCCTGATTCGTGCAGATGCCCTTCGCCTAAACAGCCAAGGTTACTTATCATAAGACACCTGTTGACGAGCTTCATGCTTTCCTGCTGATATTTCACACAAAATCCATTCTACCATGAATGGCTAGATTTGTAAAGGGGTTTTAAGCTTTATTTTCATTGCTAGTAAGGTTGAGAAGGAGGGTAAAGGTACTTCCTAGACCGTACTGGCTGCTGACTGTGATTTCTCCACCCAATTGATGGGCCAATTCACGCGCAATCGCAAGACCCAAGCCATGACCACCTGTCTTCATGTTACGCGAAGTTTCTACACGATAAAGGCGCTTGAAAATATTCTCCAAATCCTCTGGGGCAATCCCCTGTCCCTCATCGGTCACACGGATTGAAAGCTGGTTATTTTCCAGCTTAGCCACCACTTCCAGCTTGGTTCCTGGAGCTGAGTATTTAAAAGCGTTATTAACCAGATTCACCAAGATACGAGAAAGCTTGGCATAATCTCCCTCAATTCGGGCAGACTCTGGGATTACCTGCAAATGGACATCTCGTTCCTCCTGCTCAATCAAGAACTGAAATTCACTCATGCACTCAATCAAGAGCTGGTCCAGAAAAATGCTGTCCTTGCTGGCAGTTTCCACCTGATTTCTAGCTGTGTTTAGGGTCAAAAAATTCAACTCTTCAACCAGTTTATTGAGTCTTTCCGTCTGACGCCCAATGGTTGCTAGATAATGGTCCTGTTCTCCTTCCTTGATAACCCCATCCAAAATCCCTTCTACCGTCGCCTGAATCGAAGTAATGGGGGTCTTTATATCATGCGAAAGTTGAGCAATCATCAAGCCCTTTTCTCGTTCGCTTTCTTCCAAGGAATCAAAAGTAGCTTGCAAATCATGGGACATTTCATTGAAAGCTTGTCCTAATTGTTGAAATTCTACAGGTCCTTGAACCTCCAGATTTGATGGAAAGTCCTTGTCCGCTACTCGCTTGGCATGTTCCTTGAGTTTGCCCAATGAAGTAAAGACAGGCGATAGGAGAAAGAGACTAATTCCAGCACCGATAAAACTAGCCACGAGAGTCATACCCACTAGGAAATAAATTTCTCTTTCTTCAATTAGCATGCGCTGGATGGCCCAAAAAACCACGATAATCGTTAGGAGTGTTGAAATGATATACCCCACTAAAATATAACTTTTTAATTTCATTGACTACCTCGTGCTTTCTCAATTTTGTAGCCCAAGCCCCAGACAGTTTTGATGGTAGGCGTTTCTGCACTGGCATGTTTAGCCAACTCTTGTCTAAGAGCATGAATATGAACATTCAAGGTATTGGTATCATCCACATAGTCTTCTTGCCAGACCTTTTCATAGAGGTCTGTCTTAGAAAAAACTCGCTCTGGATTACTGGCTAAAAGCCATAGAAGTTCGAAGGATTTGACTGTCAAATCAAGCCCCACATCTCCGACTTGGACCTCATGACTACCGTGATTCATCCGTAAATCCCCGAGGCTGACGACTTCTGTCTCACCTCCACGATGAAGGCGACGCAAGATATTGTGGACACGCAAAACCAGCTCACGAGGGCTAAAGGGCTTGGCAATAAAGTCATCTGCCCCTAAGCTCAGGCCATAAATCTTGTCCTGCTCGCTAGTCTTAGCCGTGATAAAGAGAAAAGGCTGATCTGGAGATTGATACTGAACCTCACTAATCAAATCATAACCATCCATCCGAGGCATCATGATATCTGTAATAATCAAATCAATCGGTTTTCGCTTGAAGATTTCTAAGGCCTCTACTCCATCATGGGCCACCAAAACCTGATATCCTGCCTGAACCAGATAGCGTTGATGAATATCTGTGATTTCTACCTCGTCGTCAACGAGTAAAATTGTCTTTCCCATCTGTCTCTCCTTTGAAAAAAACAGTGCTATACCACAATAGTATAACACTATTTTAATCTCTTTACGAACATTCTAAACGATATCTGGATTTTTCATATCCTAGATAGAAAGTCTGTAGCTAGACTAGTCATTTTCCTCTTTTTTAGCTTTCAAGCCGAGTCCACCTAGCAGGCCGGCCAAAGCTAATCCAAAGAATCCAAGAGTAGCCATTGATGTTTGGGCTTCACCAGTATATGGAAGCATGTCTTTTTGGTCTTTCATTTGATCAGCCATCATTGGACTTGATACCTTGTTAGTAGATACCATTTTGCCTTCATCAGACATTTGGCTTGAGGCTGCTGGAGCTTGATCTTGTTTCATGCTTGGTGTTGCCATAGGCTGGCTGGTATTCATGGTTTTGTCCTGCTCTTTGTTAGGCATCATCTTATCCTGACTAGTAGCTGGCATTTTAGATTTCATCTCATTGAGGGACTTATACCCATTCAAGTTGACTGTCAAATCCTTAGTCGCTACAAGGTTGCTCAAATCAGCCTTGCCGTCTTTAGCACCGTACACTTTGATGGTAGCTTTATAGCTGTGAGTTCCATTTTGTTTCAAAAGGTCAAGAAGCTCTTTATCTGATTTACCTTGAGTACCTGCCAAGTCCACTTCATAGAAGTAAAGACCTTTGCCCAATTTCTCTACTGGTGGAAGGGCGGGATTTTTAGCTGAACCGTTATCTGACCATGGAGCCTTGTCTGAGGCCTTCAAGATAAGGCGAGTCAACATACCGTCACCAGCGAAGAATTCGTATGGAATGACTTGGTTAACACCAGCTGTGAATGGGCCTGGGAAGTTGGCTTTGTCCAAGTAAGTAGCTGGAACGTCTACTGTGTCTTTGGTGTTGTCAGCCACGCCTTTTTGTACTTCAGCTGGTGTAGTCAAACCGTTCAAGTTGACATCCAAATC
>NZ_GL732492.1:66885-98580 GCF_000187745.1 Streptococcus sp. M334
AGCCACGCCTTTTTGTACTTCAGCTGGTGTAGTCAAACCGTTCAAGTTGACATCCAAATCCTTAGTCGCTACAAGGTTAGTCAAATCGGCCTTGCCGTCTTTAGCACCGTACACTTTGATGGTAGCTTTATAGCTGTGAGTTCCATTTTGTTTCAAAAGGTCAAGAAGCTCTTTATCTGATTTACCTTGAGTACCTGCCAAGTCCACTTCATAGAAGTAGAGGCCTTTGCCCAATTTCTCTACTGGTGGAAGAGCGGGGTTTTAGCTGAACCGTTATCTGACCATGGAGTCTTGTCTGAGGCTTTCAAATCAGACGAGTTAACATACCGTCACCAGCGAAGAACTCGTACGGGATAACTTGATTGACACCAGCTGTGAATGGACCTGGGAAATTAGCTTTATCCAAGTAAGTGGCTGGAACGTCCACTGTGTCTTTGGTGTTGTCAGCTACGCCTTTTTGGACTTCAGCTGGTGTAGTCAAACCGTTCAAGTTGACATCCAAATCTTTTGTTGCTACGAGGTTGCTCAAATCGGCCTTGCCATCTTTAGCACTGTAAACTTTGATGGTAGCTTTATAGCTTTGAGTGCCGTTTTGTTTCAAGAGATCAAGAAGCTCTTTATCTGATTTGCCTTGGGTACCTGCCAAGTCTACTTCGTAGAAGTAGAGGCCTTTGCCCAAGTTTTCTACTGGTGGAAGAGCGGGGTTTTTAGCCGAACCATTGTCTGACCATGGAGCCTTGTCTGAAGACTTCAAGATCAGGCGAGTCAACATACCGTCACCAGCGAAGAATTCGTATGGAATAACTTGGTTGACACCGGCTGTGAACGGTCCAGGGAAGTTGGCTTTATCCAAGTAAGTGGCTGGAACGTCCACTGTGTCTTTGGTGTTGTCAGCTACGCCTTTTTGGACTTCAGCTGGGGTGGTTGCTGGTTGCGCTTCACTTGCTTCACGGTCTTGTCCAGAAACTGCAGGCGTAGGATTTGTCGCAGGTTTAACCGTATCTTCTGTTTCTTTCTTAGATTCTGGTTTTGCTTGCACTTCTTCTTTTGGCGCTACCACTTGGTCTTTATCAGCTACATTCACTTTTTCTGGAGAGCTTGTAGCATCCAAGCTTGCTTTAGGTGTTGAGGCTGCTTTCTCTGAAGGAAGAGCTGTATCGACTGCTTCTTTGAGAACTTCTACTGGTAAGTCGCTCTTTTCACTCACCGAAGTAGCATCTGGTACGACTTGAGCAGGGGTTGGATTGACCACATCAGCACGTACAGAACTTGGTTGGCCAACTAGGACAAAAAAGCCACTGGCCACAACAACTGAGGCAACACCGACACTAAGACGGCGAATAGACCAACGAGTATATCTTTGATTTGGATTGAATTTCATAGGATTCTCCTTAGAGTTTTTCTTTATTTGATGACTCTAGTATAATCTCCTAAAATTAAAAAGGATTAAGAAAAAGTTAAAATTTTTCTTAAATCCCTCTTATAAAATACTTATATTAATTAAATCCATAAACAGATTTGGTAATTTGATAGACGACATTGGACAGTTTGCGGGCTGGCAGGACCGAATGTTTGGTCAAACGACTCAACATGGTCTTGCGAATGGCCTGAAAGACCTCTGGATTTTCCTGCTGAATATAGGTCCACAGCTCACGTTTTTTTGCCAGATGCTCCGTTGTTCCAGCTCGGTTGAGCAGGGCACTGGAAATCACCGTCGTAATCTCAATATGATTCAACAGATATTCTCGCATTTTGGGATGGCTCACTTGGGACAAATCAAGCTGGTCTACCAAGAGTCGATTGACCTTGAGTTGCTGGTCAATACGCTTAATCATCACTTGCTCATTGACTGACTGGTCCTCACGCCCAATCAAATAACGATAGAAATCAACAGGTAGATAGTACATGGTCTTGACCTGCTGAAGGGGGGTGAAGACGAAGAGATTATCGACATAAAAGGTATGCTCAGGCAGTTGGAACTGGCTCGCTCGCAACAAATCTGTCCGATAAATCAGCGAGTGCATCATGATATACTGACCTTTTGAGAAATTTCCGACCTGATCCCAGCCAAAAATCTGTTGGACAGGCAAAACTGACTCGTAACTCATACTCTTCTTACGAGACTGGCCTTCCTTTTCATAGACAAAATTGGTCACAAAGGCGTCCACTTCCTGCCCCTGGCTCTCAAGTTCCTGCAAGGTTTCAAGAATTTTCAAGTAGGCACGAGGATCTACCCAGTCATCACTATCAACTACTTTAAAATAACGTCCAGAAGCCTCCGCCAAGCCACGATTGACAGCACCGCCATGGCCCTTATTTTCCTGATAAATGGCTCTAACGATGTTAGGATACTTGTCGGCTAAACGCTCAGCTATTTCCTGAGTTTGGTCCTGAGAACCGTCATTGATAATCAAAATCTCAACTTGCTCACCACCAATCACTAGCGACTCCACACAGTAATGAAGATAGGCAGCGGCATTATAGCTAGGGATGGCGATAGACAATAACTTCATAATCTACTCCTTTAGGGGACTGATTTTTTCTTATACTCAATGAAAATCAAAGAGCAAACTAGAAAACTAGCCGTAGGCTGCTTAAAACACTGTTTTGAGGTTGCAGATAGAACTGACGAAGTCAGCTCAAAACACGGTTTTGGGGTTGTGGATAAGACTGACGAAGTCAGTTACCTATACCTATGATATCTACGGCAAGGCGACACTAGTATGGTTTAAAGAGATTTTCGAAGAGTATTACTCTCTCTTATCACTCCTTTCTATTCTACCATAAAGTCCCGTTTTTGAAGGACTTTTACTAGAATACAAGGGGTTCTGGTCTCAATTGGAATACAGGTCTCTCTATTTGCTATCTTGAACATCAAAAAAAGAGGGGATTCCCCTCCTTAGGAATTTAATTCTGCCAAGTCATCTAGATACTGGTTGTTAATGACTGCCAAGATATAGGAATCTGCTTTCAAGAGGTCATTAGGACCAAACTGGACATCCAAGGGTGAATTTTCTTGTTCACGAAATCCTAGGACATTGAGGTTGTATTTACCACGTAGATCCAGCTGACTTAGGCTTTGACCTGCCCAAACACTCGGAATTTTCATCTCCACGATAGACACATTTTTATCCAGTTGAAAGACATCCACATTGTTATGAAAGAGAATGGTCTGCGCTAGGGACTGCCCCATTTCATACTCTGGTGAGATCACTGAGTCGGCACCGATTTTTTCCAGCACTTTCTTAGCTGTCTGGCTTTTGACCTTGGCAATAACCCTTGGTACCCCCAAACTCTTACAGTGCATGACTGCAAGCACACTCGATTCCAGATTTTCCCCTGTTGCCACTACAACCGTATCACAGGTATCAATTCCTGCAGTTCTGAGGAGTTCCTCATCTGTAATATCGCCAACAACTCCACGCGCCAAAACTGGCTCAAACTGATTGATGTGCTCGGCGTGGTCATCAATGGCAATGATATTCATATCTTGCTTGGCTAGGGCCATTAGGACACTACTCCCGAAAATCCCCAAACCTAAAATTCCAATCGTACGATCTGACATCGTTCTTCCTTTCTTATCCAATACTAATATCTGCTTTCATATACTGAATCAAATCTTTCTTATCAGGCTGGTAATCCGCTAGACTAACCAACAAGGTCAAGGGACCGATACGGCCAATAAACATGAGCACCATGACAATGCTGAGAGCCAACTTGCCCAATTCTGGCGTCAGATTTGCCGTTACCCCAACTGTCGCAAGAGCTGAAATGGTCTCAAACATAAGGTAGATAAATCGCGGTGTTCCTTCTGCCGTAATTCCCAGCAACACCAAACCCAACAAGAAGGTCATCAAAAAGATAATGAAGACACTAAAGGATTTTTGGACTGTGCGAGCCTCAATAGTTCTCTGCGCAACATTGGCGTGAGGTAAGCCCAGCAATTCACTACGCGCAAAAACCAACAAGACAAAGAAAGTCGTAATCTTGAGACCCCCAGCCGTCCCTCCAGGCGCTCCACCGAGAAACATCTGTAGGATATAGATAAACAAGGTCACAGGCCGAGCTTGAGTGTAATCAATAGAAGCAAAACCAGCCGTTCTCATGCTGACGGTTTGGAAAAAGCTAACCAACACTTTCTCTGGAACACTGAGATTGCCAATGGTTCCTGGATTGTGCCACTCCGTAAAGAGTGTGGATACTGTCCCAAACAGCAAAATCCCTGCAGTCAAGAAGAGGACTAGCTTGGTGTGGAAACGCAGACGGCGTTTTTTCTTCTTGTCAAACTGGGTTGCCAAGTCAAACCAGACCATAAAGCCAAGACCACCTGTGATAATCAAGCCAGCAATGACCAGATTGATCAAGGGATCCGTCTGAAAAGCCACTAAACTGCTACTGCCGAAATTATCAAAACCAGCATTACAAAAGGCTGAAATGGCTAAAAAGATAGAGGTAAAAATGCCTCGTCCCCAGCCAAACTCAGGAATAAAACGGAAACTTAGCAGGAAGGCACCCAAGCCCTCCACCAGAAAAGTCGTCAAAAAGATGGACCGCATAAAGGCCTTCAGCGAGCGAGTCTCCCCGTAACTGAAGCTCTCCTGAATGGTTTCGCGACTGCGAAGACTGAGCTTTTGCTTTCCCTGAATATAAAAGACCCCGATAAAGGTCATGAGCCCCAGACCACCAATCTGTATCAAAAGCATACAAATCAACTGCCCCCAGACATTATAGGTGGTAGCCACCGGCTGCGTAAAGAGACCCGTCACACAGACCATAGAAACCGTCGTAAAGAGATGGTCAAAATAAGTAGCCTGCGAACCACTTGCCTGAACAAAAGGCAAACTCAAAAGGAGAGAGCCTATAAAAATAACTCCAGCGAAACTCAGAAAAATCCGACGAGCTGGCGAAAGTCCGCCCAAGGCTCTTTCAATTTTTTTCACAAATATTTTGAATAACATACATCCATTGTACCATAAAAAGTAGGAGAGTAGCTAGAACTGAGAGACTATCTCAAGACAGAGTTCCAAGGCCTTCTCGAAAGCTTCTGAACCCCAGTCACGACTGTCGTACTGGTCCAAGTCTGCTAAGGAATCAGCTGTGAACAGTAACTCTCCCCAGAGAACCCCACGCAGTTGGGCTACTGCCGCAAGCGCAGAACACTCCATCTCCACAACAGAACAGCCTTCTTCCTTGCGATAAGCCACCTTTTCAGCCGTTTCTCGGTAAAAACCGTCTGTCGTCCAGGTCATGACTTCTTCATAGGGAATCCCTCTGGCTTCCAAAACCTGCTCAATCGCAGTAATAGCCTCTGGCTGCATTTCCATATAACGAGAAGCTGCCACATAGTGATAACTAGCTCCTTCATCTCGCAGAGCCCGAACAGGTACTAGAAAGGCATTTTCCTCTATATCAGCTAGGACACCACAGGTCCCAGTCGAGATAATCTGCTCCACACCATAGCCAATCAACCAATCCATAAACTGGGCTGCTGGAGCTGAACCGACAGGAGACTGAGCCAGACAAATCTCCTCGCCCTTGTAATTGATAACATAGACTGGATAGGACTTAGTAGCAGAAACAAATTCGCCAACACAGTCCGCCCCTACTTCCCTTGCATAGCGGTCAATCTCCTCACCTAAAAAAGCATAGACACACTTCTTGGGCAAGTGCAAGTCCAGCCCCTCGTGATTAGGCATGATGACCGCCTGAGGGTTGTCATCAAACTCTAAAATAGGAATCGCATGTTTCTGAATCATAACCTACCTCCTCTAATTTTGTACTATTGTATCAAAAGCAGACAGAGTGTCAAGTAGGGGGCTGATAAACTGAGGAGAAAAAAGCATCCCAGTTTGAACTGCACCCCAAAAGTTAAATTTTTTCTGTCTAACTTTTGGGGTGCAGTTCACTTTTTAACCAGCTTTTTTTACTTCACAACAAGCTCATAACGTGTCTTGCTTGTAAAGGTTTGACCGACTTTAAGGATGACTTGGTCTTTGAGGTCACTGTGAATAGCATCTGGTAAAGCCTGTGCTTCAAGGGCAATCCCATTGTGCTGTACCATTGGCTGACCTCCTATGATGACACTTTCATCCACAAAGTTTGCTGTGTAGACTACAAAGCAAGGGGCCTCTGTCTTGAAAAGCAGGAAGCGACCTGAATTTTGGTCATAAAGGAAACCAGCATTGTCATGACCTGCAGGAAGGGCAAATGGATGATCCAAACCAAATACCAGCTGGATTTGCTCATCATCCTCTGCAAAGATGTCTTTCAACAAGGCACCATTGTAGATGTGTTTGACCACATCACGATTGGCGTCTGGAATTTTGGCAGGAACACCGTCGGGAGAGATTGGATAAATACCCTCTGTGTTTAGTTGGAAGACATGACGGTCAATCGTCTGCGTGAAATCACCAGACAAGTTGAAATAGCTGTGGTTGGTTGGATTGACCAGCGTATCCTGATCTGTCGTTACCTTGTAGCTAATTTCATAGGCACCAGTTTCTTCCAAGTGGTAACTGATCCAAATCTTGAGATTGCCAGGGAATCCTCCTGTCCCATCTGTACGCTCTGTGTAGAGGGTTAAGCCATGGTCACTCACTTCAACTAGTTCAAACAAGCTAGAATCCCAACCAGTTGAACCACTGTGATTACAGTTACTAGCATTATTAACCTCAAGGTCATAGGTCTTGCCATTGAGCTCAAATGTCGCGCCTGCAATACGGCCTGCTACAGGACCTACGCTAGCTCCATGCTTGGGACTATTGCCTACATAGCTATCAAAGTCATCAAATCCCAAAATAACATTGGCAAAATTTCCATCTTTGTCAGGCGTGACATAGCGCAAGATGGTCGCACCATAAGTCATAACCTCAAGCTGGTAGCCACCGTCTGTCTCAAAGCGATAGGCCAAGACATCCTTGCCCTCAATATTTCCAAATACATACTCTGTGTATGCTTTCATTCTGTTCTCCTTTTACTATTTCTCTCAAGCAAACAAACCATAGAAAGCGCCTTGACAATCTATGGTTTGCCTGATGATATACAAATCCTCTTGTCAAGAATTCATAAACACTGTCTTACTTTTGATATTCGTGGATGATCACACCTTGTACCACACGGTTTACGGTACCAGTAGGAGACGGCGTATCTGGTTTATTTTCTACCTTAAGTGAAGTCAATAGGGCAAAGAGTTGGGCATAAACGATGTAAGGGAAGACACGGTAAATATCGTTCAAGACACCACCACAGCCAAGGGCTACTTCTTTGACATTTTCAAGACCAAAGGCTTGATCACTCAAGAGCACAACACGACGAGCAATCTGGTCACCAGCCACTTCACGAACCAAGTCCAAATCGTACTTGCGAGTGTAGTCTGTCGTTGTACCAAATACCAAAACAACTGTATCTTCGTTGATCAATGATTTTGGACCGTGACGGAAGCCAACTGGGCTTTCATACATGGTCGCAACTTGACCAGCTGTTAATTCCAAAATCTTCAACTGAGCTTCATGAGCAAGACCGAAGAAAGGACCAGCACCAAGGTAGATGACGCGGTTAAAGTCGAGGTCAACAAGTTCTTTGACATCTTCTGCATTGTCTAGAATTTTACGGGCAAGACTAGATACAACTTCAAAACGTTCAGCTTTAACAGCAAATTCTGTAGGATCAAAGACCAAGAGAGCTGTTAGCATCATAGAGGTAAAGCTAGAAGTCATGGCAAAGCCAGCATCATTAGAAGCAGCTGGTTGCAAAAGCAAAAGATTGCGGTCATCACCATGGGCTTGAAGAGCCAACTCACCATCCGCTGCACAAGTAATCGTCACTTGATAAAGCTCATCCACCAAGGATTTGGCTAAATCAACAGTCGCCACACTTTCAGGCGAGTTCCCACTACGAGCAAAAGATACTAGGACAGTTGCCACATCTTTTTTCAAATAAGTTTCTGGATTGGCAACAATATCTGTGGTCGCAATAGCATTGAAATTCCATTTGCGTTCGTCGTAGACTTCCTTAAAGTAAGGTACCAAGGTATCTCCCACATAAGCAGAAGTCCCAGCACCTGTCAAAATAACCTTGATATAGTCATGTTTATCAGCAATCCCTTGTAGGAAGGCTGCAATTTCTTCACGCTTTGCTTGATAAGATTCAAAAGCTTCTTTCCATACATCAGGCTGTTGGTAGATTTCACGTGTAGTGATTTCTGCACCCAACTCGAGTAAGTCTTCTTTTGTATAATGTAGCATTGAGTTCCTCTTTTTCTATTAAAGATGGGAATGGGAGTAAGCCCCATTCCCATGTATATTCTATATAAAATGTTCTAACGATTTTCACGTTGTCACATCTTATTCATCTTCGTCATCATCGAAGCCCGCTAACAGGTCATTGACTTTCACGATGCTTTCTGCAGCACGGCTCTTATAGTCCGCATCTGCGCCTGTAAGACTCGCATTGATAAATTCAATCACCATTGGAAGATTCATCCCTGCGTAAAGGTCAATATCACGACCTTCCATAATCAAACGACTTACCACGTTACATGGTGTTCCACCGAGAAGATCCGCAAAGACTAGGAAATCATCCAATCCTTCAATAGCAGCTTCAAATTTTGCAGTAAATTCTTCTGGGCCATCTTCTGGAAGAAGAGCCACTGCATGAATATTGTCTTGTGGCCCCATAATCATTTCAGTGCTACCTTTAAGTTCTTCACAGAAACGACCATGGCTCACCAAAATTAATGATTTAGTCATAAATTATGCGCCCATTCCAAGTACAAATTTACCAAAGGCAGAAAGAGCCAAAGCAAGTACGATAATAATACCGATAGCTTTAGTAGAGTTCATACCTTTCTTACCAAGCAACCAGAAGATAAAGGCAGTAAAGATTGCTGGAAGCAAACGTGGGAAGATTTGGTTCAAGATGTCTTGGAAGTCAATCATCTTTTCACCGATTGGCAATTTATAAGAAATTTCAAAGTTGATCATTGTTGCTACAAGAGCACCCATCATGAAGACACCAAGTACAGATGCAGCGTCAATCAAAGCTGTCAAAGTACTTTGCATGTTGTTAATAAGGTTAACCCCTTCTTTGTAGGCAAATTCCAACTGTTTCCAACGGAAGATGTCATAAGCAACTGCAACTGCAATCCAAAGGAAGATACCCCAAGGTTGCCCAGCGATAGCCATAGTTGCTGCGATAGAACCCATGATAGCAGGTACAAGTGAACCAAAGATCGTATCTCCAAGAGGAGCGAATGGTCCCATCAAACCTGTCTTGATACCGTTAACGGCATCTTTTGAACCTACACCATCTTTTTCTTCCATGGCAAGGTCAAAACCAGCGATAATGGTGTGGAAGAATGGTGAAGTATTGAAGAATTGAGTATGAACTTTCATCATTTCTTTCAATTCAGGAGTTCCATCCCCATACATTTTACGCAATTGAGGCAAGATCATGTAAAGGTAACCAGAAGCTTGCATACGTTCGTAGTTCCAACCCAATTGGAAAGTAAACAAGCTACGTTTGTTGATTTGATTAAAATCTTCTTTTGTAAGTTTGTAATTAGAATTCGTCATCTTCGATTTCCCCACTTTCTGATGGTGTAGAAGGTGCTGCTACAACTACTTTTTGGCTATTTTTGAAGTGAAGCACTGCAAGGAAGATACCTACGATAGAGATACCAATCATAGACAATCCTTTGAAGTTGTTCACAAAACCAATTTTTTCAGCAACATCTTTCGGTAGAGTACCTACGATACCAGCAACAGCGCCACCAAGACCTGTTACGTATGAGTAAAGAACAGTCAACATAGCTGTCAAACCAAATCCCATAGCAAGGTAGTGAAGGTTACGTTTAACTGGAAGGTAACGAAGCAAGATTGCAAATCCAAGACCTGGAAGCATACGTCCTGCAAGTGTCAAACCATCTGCAACCCATTGGTATTCTTTAACGAAGTCTACAACTGATTGTACGAAGGCACCACCAAAGGCAAGCGCGAAGAAGACTGGAAGGGCACGAGATAGAGCCCAAGGAATCGCACCAAGCAAGTAGTTGCGTTCAATACCTTTGTAGTCAAAGCGTTCGATTGCAGCATCCACACGGTGAGCGAAGAAAGTAGTTGTCATACGTCCAAGAACGTCGAAGTAAGTCAAGAGAGCTGCTACTGGCACAGCGATTGTTGTAATCGCAAGTGCTGTATCAATTCCTTGTGAAACAGAGAAAGCTGTCGCAAGAACCGCACCAGAAGTTGCGTCGATACGAGAAGCACCACCGAAGGTACCAACCCCAAGAACGAACAGTTGCAAGTTACCACCGATAAGCAGACCAGTAGTCACATCTCCCATGATTAAACCAGTAATGAAACCAGCAAATACAGGGGAACCTGCAGATGAAACGATCGTCAACTCATCACAGATTTGATAAGCTGAGTACAAAGTGAGAAGTAAAATTTGCCACCATTGTATCATAACAATGACCTCCTAAAAATTTTTTCCTATTTTAATAAGCTCAAAAAGTCTGAAACTGGATCATTTGGAACCATTTGAGCAGTAAGTTTAACACCTTTTTCTGCCAGTTTGTGGAAGTCTTCCACATCCTTATCCACTACGTTGATAGAACGTGTGATGGCGCGAGTTTCTGGTGTTTGAGACATATTCCCAACATTGAGAGTTTCAAGTGGTACACCTGCTTCTACCAAACCAAGGAAACGGTCTGGTTTACGAGCAACGATAAAGAGACGTTGGCTATCGTATTTACCAGCAAGAATATTGGCTGCCGCTTTTTCAATTGGCAAAATACTCAATTTCACACCTGGTGGTGTCGCAAGTTTCAAACCACTCTTTTCAACGTCATTGTTGACAACTTCATCGTCCACAACCATAATACGTGAAACATTTAGTTTTCCAGCCCATAGATTGGCTACTTGTCCGTGGATCAAACGTCCATCGATACGGCATCCTACAATTGTCATAAATTTTCCCCCTTTATGTGTTTTAGTGTAGGTTTACGAGTTAAATGAATCTCTTCTTTATATTCACCTTCTGTTTCAAAGATAATGATGCGGTTGACACCTTCCTTGAGATAGCTATGCGGAATATAAAGCGAGAGTGTTGGGCCAACGTTCCAAAAACGTCCTAGATTCTGCCCATTGACAAAGGCAACTCCCTTACCAAACTCAGACAAGTCTAGGTAGGTATCTTTTGGCTCTTCGACTGTAAAGTCATAAGCGTAAAAGGCTGGTTGTCCTTCTGTCCATCCTTTTGAAAAATCAATTTTCTCAGGATTATCTAGTGGGAGTGGATAGTGTTTCCAGTTTAGTAAGAAATGCAAATCCTTACAAACCCCTGTCCGAATTCCCTTACGTTGCGTATCCGCTAAGAACTTGTGCCCATAGTTGACACGCCCCATATTTTCTACCAAGATATCCAATCTAGATAGCGCTTTCTTTTGACCTTGATAAAAAATATCTTCCCCAATCTCGGTTTGATATTGGGTTTCAACCCACTGACCATCGATATAAAGCTGAGCCCTATCCCGACCATCAATGATACGAAGTCTTTCTTCTTCTGCATCCCAGTTTGTTTCTGTTCGATAGAGTAGATAGCCATAACTTTGTCCCAACTCCTCCATCTTTTGAGGATAAAGGCTTTCTACTGGACTAGATAAGCTATCCAAGGTTTCAAACAAGGAAACTTTTTCAACTAGTGGAATAGCATTCACCTTCATACTTTCCTTATAGAGCGGTTCCAACTGCGGATACTCTGGAAAATGTGTTGCCATCATCTTCTTGACTGCCAAGTACTTAGCCGTTGGATTTCCTTCTTCATCCAGAAGGGCATCGTAATCATATGATGTGACTTGTGGCAAGTCCAAGGTCCCTCGAGCCGAGCAACCATTCATGAAACCAAAGTTTGTACCACCATGGAACATGTATAGATTGATGGAACCTTGCTCCAAAACTTCTCGAACTGCATCTGCCAACTCTTTCGGATCCCGTGTGATAATCGGTTCTTTCCAACGATTGAACCAGCCATCCCAGAACTCCATACACATGAGTGGCCATTTCTTACCATGCTCATCAAAGAATTCCTGCATCTGTGAAAAGTTGTAAGGTGCCTTAGAACCAAAGTTACCTGTCACAAAGAGGTCATCTTCGATTAAGGTGCCAGCTTTCAGAGTAGCTCGCCATGGACCATCTGATGTAAAGAGGGGACAGGTTACGCCACGCTCTTCCATCAACTGCCGAATGGCTCTCAGATAAGCCTTGTCTTCTCCATAAGAACCATACTCATTTTCAACCTGCATCATGAGAATATTGCCACCCTTGTCCAACAAATGTGGAACCAATCTTGGCAATAATTGATCATAGTAACGACCAACTGCCTCGATATATGCTGGGTCGGATGAGCGAATTCGCATGTCTTTGGTTAAGAGCCAAGCTGGTAAGCCACCGAATTCCCACTCCGCACAGATAAAGGGTGACGGACGAACGATAGCGTAAAGCCCCAAATCTTGTGCTATCTGGAGAAATCGCTCCAAATCCTGAGCCCCTTCAAAGTGAAACTCACCCTCACGAGGCTCGTGTAAATTCCAGGCAACATAAGTCTCTACAGTATTAAAACCAAGAGCCTTCAAATTATAGAGCGAATGATACCAATCTTCTGGAGGAACCCTAAAATAATGAATGGCGCCAGATAAAATCTTAAATGATTTTCCATCGAGATAAAAATCATCCCGTATCTCAAATCGTGTCATATTACTACCTTCTGACAATTAAAGTTTACGCTTTCATTTGTTGATATAGTAACTATATCTCAATATTTTGCATTTGTCAATAGGTTTTCACAATTTTTTTCATTTTTAACTAACTTTTACACAAAAAACTTATAAAAATCTCTAATTTATAACAATAGTATCCTTTAAAAACATGTATAAAAATGTATGTTTTCCTATTAATTTCGATGTAAATTAACCTTTTACCCTATTATTCTAATTTTTTTATTCAAAACTCTACTATTCTTTTCAATTTTATGGTAAAATTTTTAGTGGAAAAGGAAAATCGAGGTGAAAACATGGCAATTCCAAAGTATCAATATATTAAAGATGAGTTAAAGAACAAAATCATTTCTGGTCAATTTGCCAGTGGAGATAAATTCTACACTGAAGCTGAATTGATTGCAATGTATGATGTAAGTTCTATAACCGTTGTCCGCGCCTTAAACGATCTTGCCAAAGATGGCTATATTGTCCGCCAACAAGGAAAGGGTACATTCGTTTCACGCGCACGCAAACACAAACTCGTAGAGTTTTCAGATGTAGAAGTTTTTGAAACTAAAGATGATAAAGTTACTGTCCTTTCTATTGAACGTGGCAACAAATTAAACTACTTAGAAAAACTTGGACTACGTGGTGACCAGTTCTACTACAAGATTGAACGCGTACGCGAAACAAATGGTGTCGTATACATCTACCACACATCTTACATTCCAGAACAATACATCAACGCAAATTATCCAAATCTTGAATATTATAGTTCTATCTATAACCGTTTCAAATCAGATTACCACATTCACATGAATGATGAACATTTTGAAGAAATCAATGAAATCACATTTCCAACTCCAGAACATGCGGCTTCGGCCCTCGGAGTCGATGAGCAATTCCCAACAGTTTTACAAACCAAGACTACTAGGCTAGAATCTACTGGCCAAGTTCTCGCATACAGCGAAACTTATAAACGAGCGGATTATTATAAAATCAAATTCATTTCATGTGACCGTGATCATTAAGATGAAAGCCTGAGCCTTGCTTGGGCTTTTTCTATGTATTATAGCACGAAAAAACGACTATAAAAACGCTGTTAAATATATTTATTTGTAGCATTTTTACTAAAAATAAGTTAAAAATTACTGATTTTTCCTTGATTTTACCTCCCCATATAAATTGTTATTTCCAAAATTTTATGACTTGCTCCGCTTATTATAATTATTATATAAACCTGCTTGACTTTTTACTATATAGATAATAAAATTAAATTGGTTTTATGTAAACGTTATCAAAATAGTTGTATCAAGGAGGTTTTATCATGAAACTAGACAAGAAACAGCGTTTCTCAATCCGCAAGTATGCAGTCGGAGCAGCTTCTGTACTGATAGGATTTACCTTCAGTGCGCAAGTCGTATCTGCAGATGGACCCACACCAGCACCAAAAGCTACTGAAACTTTGCAAGCTGTGCCGGATAGCCCACAAGCATCAGAAGCACCAATTCAAGATAAAGAAGAAAAACTTGTAAAACAAGCTGATAAAACTGTAAAAGAGAAAGTCAAAACTGAAAAGGATGCTGTTAACACAGTCCTTCCAAAAACAGAAAATGCAGTAGCACCAGTAGTAACAGAACATGGCAGCCCAGCCTCTACTACGGAAGTAGAGAGCACAACTCAAGTGGAAAAAAGCGCAGAGAGTGCTAATACTGAAAAGAAAAACGAGCCTGCTACTCCTGCTGTACTCGCACCGACTACTGAACGTGCCACTCAAGTTAATGAAAAACTATCGAAAAAGAAAATTGTTTCTATTGATGCTGGACGTAAATATTTCTCACCAGAACAACTAAAAGAAATTATCGATAAAGCGAAACATTATGGCTACACTGATTTACACCTATTAGTTGGAAATGATGGGCTCCGCTTCATGTTGGACGATATGAGCATCATAGCTAACGGCAAGACCTATGCCAGTGACGATGTCAAACGTGCCATTGAAAAAGGTACAAATGATTATTACAACGATCCAAACGGCAATCACTTAACAGAAAGTCAAATGACAGACCTGATTAACTATGCCAAAGATAAAGGTATCGGTCTCATCCCAACAGTAAATAGTCCTGGTCACATGGATGCTATTCTCAATGCCATGAAAGAATTGGGAATCCAAAACCCTAACTTTAGCTATTTTGGGAAAGAATCAGCCCGTACCGTAGATCTTGACAACGAACAAGCGGTCGCTTTTACAAAAGCCCTTATCGATAAATATGCTGCTTATTTCGCGAAAAAGACTGAAATCTTCAACATCGGACTTGATGAATATGCCAATGATGCAACAAACGCTAAAGGTTGGACTGTCCTTCAAACAAAAGGAAAATATAGTAAATTCATCACTTACGCTAATGATCTTGCTCACATCGTCAAGTCGCACGGTCTTAAACCAATGGCCTTCAATGATGGTATTTACTACAATAGTGATACTAGCTTCGGAACTTTTGACAAAGATATCATCGTTTCAATGTGGACTGGTGGTTGGGGAGGTTACGACGTCGCTTCTTCTAAACTTCTAGTAGAAAAAGGTCACCAAATCCTAAACACTAACGATGCTTGGTACTATGTTCTTGGGCGAAATGCAGATGGCCAAGGTTGGTACAACCTTGATCAAGGATTAAACGGTATCAAGAACACTCCAATCACTTCGGTTCCAAAATCCGACGGAGCAACTATTCCATTCATCGGTGGTATGGTAGCTGCTTGGGCTGACACTCCATCTGCACGTTATTCACCATCACGCCTCTTCAAACTCATGCGTCAATTCGCAAATTCTAATGCTGAATACTTCGCAGCTGATTATGAGTCTGCAGAACAAGCACTTAACGAGGTACCAAAAGACCTTAACCGTTATACTGCAGAAAGTGTCGCGGCTGTCAAAGAAGCTGAAAAAGCCATTCGCTCACTTGATAGCAACCTCAGTCGCGCCCAACAAGACACGATTGACCAAGCAATTGCAAAACTTCAAGAAGCAGTCAGCAATTTGACCTTCACACCAGAAGCTCAAAAAGAAGAAGATGCTAAACGTGAGGTTGAAAAACTTGCTAAAAACAAGGTGATTTCAATCGATGCTGGACGCAAATACTTTACTCTTGACCAACTCAAACGCATCGTAGATAAGTCCAGCGAGCTCGGATATTCTGATGTCCATCTCCTTCTAGGAAATGACGGACTTCGCTTCCTACTCGATGATATGACTATCACTGCCAACGGAAAAAGCTATGCAAGTGATGATGTCAAAAATGCCATCATCCAAGGAACAAAAGCTTACTACGACGATCCAAACGGTACTGCACTTACACAGGCAGAAGTGGCAGAATTAATTGAATACGCTAAATCTAAGGGTATCGGTCTCATCCCAGCTATCAACAGCCCAGGTCACATGGATGCTATGCTAGTTGCCATGGAAAAATTGGGTATTAAAAATCCTCAAGCCCACTTTGATAAAATTTCAAAAACAACTATGGACTTGAAAAACGAAGAAGCGATGAACTTTGTAAAAGCCCTCATCGGTAAATACATGGACTTCTTTGCAGGAAAAACAAAGATTTTCAACTTTGGTACTGACGAATACGCTAACGATGCGACTAGTGCCCAAGGCTGGTACTACCTCAAATGGTATCAACTCTATGGCAAGTTTGCCGAATATGCCAACACCCTCGCAGCTATGGCAAAAGAAAGGGGTCTTCAACCAATGGCCTTCAACGATGGCTTCTACTATGAGGACAAGGACGATGTTCAGTTTGACAAAGAGGTCTTGATTTCTTACTGGTCTAAAGGCTGGTGGGGATATAACCTGGCATCACCTCAATACCTAGCAAGCAAGGGTTATAAGTTCTTGAATACCAACGGAGACTGGTACTATGTTATAGGCAATCACAAACAAGATGAAGCTTATCCTCTTTCAAAGGCAATTGAAAATTCTGGAAAAGTTCCATTCAATCAACTAGCTTCTACCAAATATCCTGAAGTAGACCTTCCAACAGTCGGAAGTATGCTTGCTATCTGGGCAGACAAGCCAAGTGCAGAGTACAAGGAAGAAGAAATCTTTGAACTTATGACTGCCTTTGCAGACCACAACAAAGACTACTTCCGCGCTAATTATAATGCTCTCCGTGAAGAAATCGCACAAATTCCTGAAAACTTAGAAGGATACAGCAAGGAAAGCTTGGATGCCCTAAGTGCGGCTAAAACAGCTCTAAATTACAACCTCAATCGTAATAAACAAGCTGAACTTGACACACTTGTAGCCAAACTAAAAGCCGCTCGCTTAGGTCTCAAACCAGCTGCAACTCACTTAGGAAGCCTGGATGAAAATGAAGTGGCTGCCAATGTTGAAACCAGACCAGAACTCATCACAAGAACTGAAGAAATCCCATTTGAAGTTATCAAGAAAGAAAATCCTAACCTCCCAGTTGGTCAGGAAAACATTATTACAGCAGGAGTCAAAGGTGAACGAACTCATTACATCTCTGTCCTTACTGAAAATGGAAAAATAACAGAAACAGTCCTTGATAGCCAGGTAACCAAAGAAGCTGTTAACCAAGTTGTCGAAGTCAGAACTCTAGTAACACATGTAGGCGATGAAAACGAACAAGCCGCTATTGCTGAAGACAAACCAAAACTAGAAATCCCAAGGCAACCAACCAGAGCAAAAGCAGAAGAACAACAACTCCCTGCAACAGGAAGTCAAGACTCTGCAGGCTTGGTCGCAGCAGGACTCATGGCCACACTAGCAGCCTATGGACTCACTAAAAGAAAAGAAGACTAAGCCTTTTAGATACAAAAATAAACAGCGAAATTAAAGCTCGCTGTTTATTTTTTAATTAATCACCAAGTCCAAGACGTTCAAAGATATCGTCCACTCGTTTAGTGTAATAAAGAGGGTTGAAGATCTCATCGATTTCTTCTTGTGTGAGGCGTGATGTCACCTCTGGATCTGCCTCAAGAAGTGGTTTAAAGTCCACTTGATTATCCCACGAGTAGGCTGTTTTTGGTTGCACTAGGTCATAGGCTTGCTCACGAGTCATACCCTTTTCAATCAAGGTCAACATGGCACGTTGGCTGAAAATGAGACCGAAAGTTGAGTGCATGTTGCGGATCATGTTTTCTGGGAAGACTGTCAAGTTCTTGACGATATTTCCAAAACGGTTAAGCATGTAATCAATCAAGATGGTTGTATCTGGTGTGATGATACGCTCAGCTGATGAGTGTGAAATGTCACGTTCATGCCAAAGAGCGACGTTCTCATAGGCTGTAAGCATGTGACCACGGATAACACGCGCAAGACCAGTCATGTTTTCAGAACCGATTGGGTTGCGTTTGTGAGGCATGGCTGAAGACCCTTTTTGACCTTTAGCAAAGAACTCTTCTACTTCACGTTGTTCAGATTTTTGCAAGCCACGAATCTCAGTCGCCATACGTTCGATTGAAGTCGCGATACTAGCAAGGACTGCAAAATACTCAGCGTGAAGGTCGCGAGGAAGCACTTGTGTAGAGATTTCTTGAGCACGGATACCAAGCTTGTCGCAGACGTATTGCTCCACAAATGGTGGGATATTTGCAAAGTTACCAACCGCACCAGAAATCTTACCAGCTTCCACACCAGCAGCCGCATGCTCGAAACGCTCGATATTGCGCTTCATTTCGCTGTACCACGTCGCCAATTTAAGACCAAAAGTTGTCGGCTCAGCGTGCACACCGTGGGTACGACCCATCATGATGGTGAACTTGTGCTCCTTAGCCTTGTCAGCGATGATGTTGGTGAAGTTTTCAAGGTCACGACGGATAATGTCGTTGGCCTGCTTGTAGAGGTAACCGTAGGCTGTATCCACCACGTCGGTAGAAGTCAAACCATAGTGAACCCACTTTCGCTCTTCACCAAGAGTCTCAGAAACCGCACGTGTGAAAGCAACCACATCGTGACGAGTCTCTTGCTCAATCTCCAAAATACGGTCGATGTCAAAGTCCGCCTTCTCGCGAATCAAAGCCACATCTTCCTTAGGGATCTCCCCCAACTCAGCCCATGCCTCGTCAGCCAAGATTTCCACCTCAAGCCAAGCACGGTATTTATTTTCTTCACTCCAAATGTTCGCCATCTCAGGGCGAGAGTATCGGTTGATCATTGTTTTTCTCCTATATAATATTGCAAAGTTATAGAGCTAATCCTTTGTTAATTATTCTTTTCTGTACCTCTGTTAGCAAGGAATTGTTTAAGTTTATCCCTGATTCTCTATAAAATTCACTAGCTTTTTTTCTAATTTCGGACTTTTTTGTAATTTCAATATTTTGAAAAGATGACTTAACAAATTTACCATCTTCAAATTTTGTTTCAAAAAATCTTGTAGATATATTTCCTTTACTTAATAAGGTATCAAATAGAATATAGCCATCTCCAATACCTAACTCCCTTATCTGTTTCTCAATATCAAGGAGATAAGAAAGCGGAGAATCATAAGAACATGAATAAACAATTGCCATATACTTATCCAATTCAAGTTCTACTATGCGAAACATTTTCTACCTCCTTTAAATTTTTAATACTAATAGAATAGTCTATAATATTCTTCGATTTTAGTCAAACATTTTACAATGATATCTCGAGCAGTTGCCTCATCTTCAATCAACGCAGTCTCATCTAAAGAAAGTCCAGGTTCAAACTTTTTCCAATGGAAATAACTATTTCTCTCGTCACTCAATATTTGATACAATTCGCCTATATATGTTAGAAACTGTTCTTTTTTAGTTGGGTATTTATTTTCAACATTCATATGGTAGCAAGATTGTAAAACATAGCTGTATTCGCCCTCACTTGATACCTTATCAAACATATAAAACGATGTTGTCATTGGTTGCCCTTTAGAATTTAACTTAGTTAGCCAATCAATACCAAGCTTACTTAAAACCCATCTTAAATGACCCTCTAAAGCACGATAAGCTGGAAAAGTGTACACTGTATAATCTTCCCAATTAGATTTAAGATTTTTAAAAATCAAAGCTTGTTTTACAGTTTTTCTTAATTGATCACTAGATAATTTATCAAAAGAATTTGACATTAGATCAGAAATATCATCTTGAATAATTGAATCATCAATATGACTTTCGAAGAATCCACTCTCATTTAACTTATTACTAATCTCATCTGTCTCAAATAACTGAGTTATTATTTCAATAGATTCTAAAAATAATAATTTTGGTTTACCCTGCAATAATAATTTTCCAATACCTCCCGATAGTTTATTAAAATAGGTAATTGTCAAAGTTTCTTTCTGAACTCCTTTAAATTTCCAGGTTGGAAAACCATTCCCCTCAGAATGAGGTAACTCACTTTCATAAAAAGAAGACTCCTTAATTAAAGATATTACACTTTCAATATCCTCATAACTAATGCTCCTTGCAATAAACCACGGGTCTTTCTTATCTTTTTGGGTGACTCCTTTTTTACAATTTTTAGCTATATATCGGCATAATTCAATCTTCAATTCTGAAAACTGGACATTACCATTATTACTTTGTAATGTCGTTTTACCATCGGTACGATAAAACATATCTAAGAAAAATGTACCACTATTTGTTGAAATATTACATCGATACAGCCCTTGGGTTGCATTTTTTAATTCTAATTCATCAGCAACTTGAGCATCTAAATGCGGCTTAGTTGCCAAAAATTCTTTAATAGTCTCGAAGAGCTGTTCTCTATTTAAATCAAGATTTTTAAAAATATCATTCATTACATTTCTCCTAAAATTTTATTTCGTAATTTTTAGATTCCTTAGCCTCGATTTTTGCACTCAATATATTACTATTGAAATTCAATTTATATGAGATGTTTTTGATCTCTCCAACCTTTTTTCCTTCTTGTTTCCAGATATTCTTAATAAATTTAAGAATCTTTTTATCACTAATCATAAACTCATTATAATAAATGATATTATCTTTTTTATCGTTCTCATCACTTGAAATTAAATAGTTATAAAATTCTATGCCTAATTGATTATCAGATAAGTTATCATTAGTATTAGAATCACCTTCTTTTATTGCTCTTTTCGCTAATTGATCTGCTAATTCGTTAAACTTTACACCACTATGCGCTTTAACCTTGTTAAAATAAACTTTTACTTGTGATGATAAACTATCATATTTAACTTTATAATCTCTTGAAACCGACTTATTTGTCTTCCACTCACCTACAGCCCACGACTTAATCCCCTCGTAGTCATAGAAAATTGCAATCCTCGAAATATGATTGTCAATAGCCCATTCCATAGCTCGCAGAGCTGCCTTTACCTCTCCTGCAATCTGATAACTTTCAATATATTTTTCATCAGAACCTGAAAATGAAATTTTTTTTATTACTTCATTCTCCTTGGTAATGACAACACCTGAACCGTATGTATTTGTATTTCTATCAAACGAACCATCTACATAAACTTCATACTCAACTAGATTACTCGATTGGCTCTGATTAGAATCTTCAAGATAAGATTTAGCCTCCTCAAACGAAGAGAAAGATTTAAACTTTGCATTAGGAAATCCTTTAACTTGTGCTTCTGCTTCTCCCCATGTCTCAAAAATTCCAGTTTGTCTGCCTAACTTTACAGCGTAGTATTTCATATTTTCTTTCACCTATCTTTCATTTTCTTAAGGACTCAAATTAGAGGACTCCTCAAACTCCTCTTTCTCAATAAACACAGACGGATAGTGATCTAGTGTATTCAAATCCGTATCCAGCGGTAAACTATAGATATCTAAGTAGTTTTCAGGGTATTGTGTAGCTAGTTCTTCATATTTAGCTTGTACCTTATTCTGGTCAGCACTAGCAAACAAGACTTCGACAACTGCTCCAGTCTTATCCTTTTCAACAAATGCATTTACGATTATTTGAATCATATATTTCTCCTAAAAATCAATCCCTTCCCCAAACTCAACCACACTATCTGGCACATCATTAAACAAAGTCACATGTCCCATCTTGCGGTTATGCTTCGCTTCTATTTTACCATACATGTGGAGATGGGCGCTTGGATTTTCTGTGACATATTTTTCAGCAGCCTCGACGTGCTGGCCGAGGACATTGAGCATGACAGCTGGCGCATGTAGTTTAATGTCTGGCAATGGTGCTCCCAGAACGCCCAGAATATGGGTATCAAACTGAGAGAAGCCACAGGCTTCAATCGAGTAGTGGCCAGAATTGTGTGGACGTGGGGCAATTTCGTTGACAATAATATCATCAGCTGTCGCAAACATTTCCACACAAAGAGTTCCAGACAAGTTGAGTTGTTCTGCGATTCGAACCGCCATAGCTTTGGCCTTAGCTGCTAAACTGTCTGAAATGCGAGCAGGTACAATGGTCTTAGACAGGATGTTATTGCGGTGGATATTTTCCTGAACTGGGAAGACTGTCACATCCTTGCCATTTCCTGACACGATGACAGAGATCTCAAGGTCGAAGTTGACAAATTCTTCCAAGACACAGTCTGCAGAAGCAGCCAGTGCATAGGCTTCTTCCAAATCTGCTTCTGAACGAATGACCTTTTGACCATGGCCATCATAACCACCTGTCGCAGTCTTTAGGACATAGTTTTTGGACAGGTCAATCTCCGCCAAGTCTTGGCTAGAAGTCACAACCTTGTAAGGTGCCACAGTGACTTTTGCCTTGTTTGAAAGGAAGTCCTTTTCAAAAATACGATTTTGCGAAATGCGAAGGAGGTCTGTTCCTTGAGGGAGTTGCCCATCCTTGATGACAGCATCCAAACCGTCTGCATCGACATTTTCAAATTCATAGGTAAGAACATCACAGCGATCTGCCAACTGACGGAGGGCATCCACATCGTTATAAGGCGCCACGATGATTTCCGCTACACGAGAGACTGGACAATCCGCCGCTGGATCCAGCGCGATAATCTTGTGCCCCATGTAAATAGCAGAAATGGCCATCATCTGTCCCAGCTGACCGCCACCGATAATTCCGATTGTTTTAGATGAGCTCATTTGTCGACTCCTCTGCGATTTTTCCTTGTTCTTCTGCGAAATCTGCCAAAGCTGTCGCGATAGCCTGATCCTCTACTGACAGGAGACGGAGGGCAAAGAGAGCCGCATTGGTCGCTCCTGCTTCACCGATAGCCATGGTTGCGACTGGTACTCCACCCGGCATCTGTACGATAGAGTAGAGCGAGTCCACGCCACTAAGGGCACGAGACTTGACGGGCACACCAATGACTGGAAGGGTTGTTTTGGCTGCTACCATGCCTGGTAAGTGAGCAGCGCCACCCGCACCTGCAATGATAACCTTGATGCCACGGCTACGTGCTTCTTCTGCATGCTTGAACATGAGGTCTGGCGTGCGGTGGGCAGAAACAACTTTCTTTTCGTAGGCTACACCGAAGCGGTCTAGGACTTCGGCGGTTTTTTGCATGGTTGCCCAATCGGATTTTGAGCCCATGATGATGGAAATTACGGGTTTCATTTCTTCTCCTTTTTCCTCTTTTTCAACAATCACCTTAGGTTGTGAGGGACGGCAGCAGCCACCAAAGGTGTCTCATGCCTAAATTGGAAGCCCAAGGTCTTCCAATTTCCCTGAACGATTGGATTGTCATCCAATCGTTCTTTCACAGCGGCGGTGATTGTTCTATATTAGCTCGCTAACGCTCGCAAATCAAACGACCATTATCGTGTTTGGCGACTGCGTCGCTTTTTCTTATATCTTTATCTAATTGCCTTGCTTCCGATATCTGTTCGGTAAAAGAGACCTTCTGTTTGTTGTTGGGCAAGCTCTTGGTAAACGGTATCTTGGGCTTCTTTGACGGTGTCGGCTGTGGTGACGAGCATATAGACACGTCCGCCGTTTGAGAGCAGTGCTCTGCTATTTTCCGCAAACTTAGCCCCTGCATAGTAGGTGATGATATCGCCTTCTGTCTTGGCTGGCAACTTGACACCTTTTTCATAGTCTAACGGGTAACCGTTGGATGCGACAACCACACCCAGAGTCACACTCTTGTCCGTCCACGTGATGTTTGGCTCCTTGCCATCCAGAATATCTGTGATATTTTGGGCAAAATCAGAGGTTAATCGAGGTAGAATAATCTGAGTTTCAGGATCTCCAAAGCGAGCATTAAACTCGATAACCTTAGGTCCATCAGCTGTCAAGATAAGCCCTGCGTAAAGAACTCCCAGATAAGGGCGACCTTCTTTAATCATCCCTTCGAGGACTGGCTTGACAATAGTCTCCACCGCTGTATCAACTACACTCTGTGGCAAGTGAGGAACTGGCGCATAGGCACCCATCCCCCCCGTGTTAGGCCCCTTATCGCCATCATAAGCACGTTTGTGGTCTTGCGCTGTCGGCATGATATAGAACTTGTCGCCATTGACAAAGGCAAAGAGTGAAAATTCCTCTCCTTCAAGGAATTCCTCAATAACTACACGTGCACCTGAGTCACCAAATTTATTGTCCAAAAGCATCTCATGAGCGGCTTCGACCGCTTGCTTAACCGTCTCAGCAACAACGACACCTTTCCCAAGTGCCAAACCATCTGCCTTGACTACGATAGACGCACCCTCTTTTTCGATATAGGCCTTGGCTTCCTCAAAGTCTGAGAATGTGCCATAGGTTGCTGTCGGAACTCCGTATTTAACCATGATTTCCTTGGCAAAATCCTTAGACCACTCAAGTTCAGCCGCAGCCTTAGTCGGACCAAAAGCTTTGAGTCCTGCCGCATTGAAATCATCCACAATCCCAGCTGCAAGGGCGTCATCTGGACCGATAAAGGTCCAAGCAATATCGTTGGTTTTTGCAAACTCAATCAATTTAGAATGTTCGGAAATGGAGATATTTACCAACTCCAAACCATCCAGAGTCATCCCATCATTCCCAGGAGCTACAAATACTTTTTCAACGTCTTTTGACTCAAGTAACTTCTTAGCAATCGCATGTTCACGACCACCCGAACCGACAACTAACAGCTTCATTCCTCAACCTCTTTTGCGAATTATTTAATAATATTATATCACAAACGTTCGTTTTAATCTAATTATATCTACAAGTAGAAAAATACAACATAGAGTAAACTTACTGAAGCTAGTTCATTTTTTAAATCTTTAAACACTTAATGAGGTTGGGACAAAAAAAATTTTGACTTTAGAATAGATTTAGTATAAATTACACTTTGTTATGCTTTATAAATGTTGATTCTGTAGTATTTTTAGAATTTACATATTAAATAAAATAGATTAAACTTTACTCCAAGTGGACAAAAAGGAGTACAAATTTCATGGTGATGAGTTCAGTAGGCAAGTAAGAAGTACCATTTCGGTACTTTTTATTTTACTCTATTCATCTTGTAGATTAAGGTTGTATATTTACTTTGGTTAAAAATTATTAAAAAACATTAACCAATGTATATATAACTGTGGTATAATTAGGGTAGTGTTTAACAATATTTTAAACATAAATATAAAACAGGAGGCTTTTTATGAATAAAAAGAAAATTGAGAAATTTGCTAACTATTTTATAGGCTTCTTAGTGATATTTTCTCTTTTAGTTTTTTGGTTTGCTCATATAATAGAAAGCAATAGTAAGCAAGAATATGCTAAAGATACGGAACGTGTTACTAAGTTAGTTGAAACACTAGAAAATGACACAGAAAATATTAAACCAAATATAACGCTAGAGGAAGCTTTGAAGCTTGTTTCTGATGATAGTGAATTGTCATCTGTTAAAAAGGAAATTAGACACCTAAAAGATACATATCCAACCGATTATGAGGTAAAATTTGGTAACTTGTCTTACCGTGTAGATGAAGTGGAATTGAAACTTAATAAACAAATCGAAAAGATTAAAGAAGAAAAGGAGAGACAAGAACAAGAAGAACGGGAAAAACAGAAAAAAATGAAAGAGGAAGCAGAAAAAAAATCTAAAGAATCTGAGAAAAAATCTAATGAAGAAAACAGAAAAGTAGATTTAGATGCTTTCTATAATGCAATTCAAGAGGGTGTAGATAAAGTAAATACACAATTAGGAGCAAATATGCTTGAAATGGAAAAAACATCTGTAACACCTGGCATCAGAATCATTCTCACAGAAAATAATGCTTCGTATTCAAATAAAGAACTTAGAGCAATTATCAGTGCGCTAAACAAATCTTTATATAAAATTGCTAAATCCCACGGAGTAAATAGCCCTAGATTCTATTACACACTCAGCGATGAAGAAGTCGCTGTGAATCGTTATATAATGGCTCCTGATGAAGTTAAGTTTTCTGGAATATTAAAGTAGTAAATTGATAAGAATAGTAGAAATTTTTACTTTTGTAATTACAACAATTATTAGGGTTCTTCTAACAGGTTCCCCTATATAAGAGATAACACATTTTTAAGGTAATAGATAAGCACTGGATACTTAGATTCAGTACTTTCTTTTTTATTTTTATTTTTTAATCGACTTCTTCAATAAAGAAAAATAATTCTCATTCCTTATCTGAATAATGTAACCTATAATCCTCACAATATACAAAAAGTACAGATAATTTCTAATCGCCCGACCTACAGATTACTATTAAAAATTACTTCACAAGAGACTATAACAATCTGAAGAATGAAGGAAATACCAATAGATACTAAAGTAACTATCTACGGTTGGATATATTTCGGATAAATTACACTTTAGGTGCTTTTTATTTTACACTAACTATCTTGGCTTAATTCAAGTATTTCCATAACCTTATGAACAATCATCTTATGCTGTGGGTGTCTCTGAATCTTCAATAATAGTTCCATCATTTCTGTATCTTGTGGCACAGAATAAGGTAAGAAAAAATCACTCAACGTAACTTCTAAAGCATCAACAATCTTCACAAAAGTTTCTAAAGAGATATTTCTGTGATTATTCTCTATCTGACTGATATAAGGAACACTTAGATTTGTTCTTTCTGCTAATTCTTGCTGTGTAATCTTCTTTGAAGCTCGTAAGTCTCGTATCTGATTACTTATATTTTCTAATATATCATCCATTACTTCACCCTCTATGTTAAATCTACTATCTATCTTATAGATTAAACAATCAGGTTTACATTCTCTATAGTTTAATATTAAATAAAAACATATTCTATTGTTAAAGTTTGTGTAATATAATTATAACTATTAGGAAATATTTCTTCTATTTCATTAAATAAAGTTAAACATCGGGGCTTACATATGCTTAACAAGCTAAAGAAATTGAGTAAAGAACAAAAGATTACAGGTAGTATTGTACTACTGCTTATCCTCGTTCTGTTCTTCACACTATTAACTAGCAGTAGCACTAAACACTCACAAGTTCAAACTAAGGCTAGTGATTCTGTCAAACAGTCTTCACAAGTTAAACAGTCTAGTTCATCTTCCTCTACTTCATCATCTAGTGGTGAAACTAGCTCTAAAATAGAGAAATGGTCTCCAACTGGACATATAGCTGTAGATGCTTATCTAAATACACCACAAATTAAAATCATACTGCGAGCCAAAGCACTGAGAGAGGTAGCACACAAACTCTCTAACACAGATAAACTCTACGAAGTTGAAGCTGAGGTAATTGGGATTGAAGAAAAAGATGAATACCGTGAGTACAACATAACAGGTAAGAAGCTTCTTATCCGTACACCTGAATCACTAGCTGTGGAAATGAATGAACTTATGGTCTATACAGGAAATACAGTATCTTTAGAAAAATATGATTCAATCGATAAAGGCTCGTTAGTAATCAGTGAAGTGAGAAAAACAGAAAAAGCACAAGAAGAGGAAAAAGCAAGTGTTGAAGTCTCCAAATCAAAAGAGGAGGAAAGGAAAGCATCTTCACGAGAAAAAGAGCAAGAACAAACTTCATCTCACACCACAACCACTCCTACACAATCGTCTACGACTGCTCCACAATCAAATTTAAGACCGTTCAAAAACTGTAAGGAAGCACGAAAAGCAGGACGTGTAAACATACCTGCTAGTGACCCACAATATGGTCCATGGCTAGATAGAGACAAAGACGGATACGGATGTGATGAATAGTAAAAAAGTTCTTATTCTACTGTCACTACTACTTATTATAATCGTCACATTCACAGCATACTTAACTACTCTGCCTCAAACAGACTACCAGATAGCTGTAAACAGACTACAAAAGATAAGTTTAGAGGCTGTGGAACAAAAAATACAACATCAAGAAAGCTTTTACCTATATACAGGGAGAGAAAGTTGCCCATACTGTCAAGAATTTGCTCCAAAGCTAGCAAAAGCAGTGGATAAAACTGAGACGACTGTGTATTACTTGGATAGTGAGCATATAGATAAGACAAGTTGGAATAACTTCAAAACAACTGTAGGATTCAAAACAATCCCCAATCTCACTTGCTTCACAAATGGTACAGCATATGAAAGATTACAGAATGCAAGTCAAGCTAGTGTTGAAGTGATTGAATCATTTATAAGAAAGGAATAAATAATGAATACATACAAAATACTTAAGGACAATATTGAAACAATTTATCTAGGTAAGGCTGATGGTAGCCTTCTAGAGATAGAAAGAAAATACTTTGACTTCCTTCCAGAGGTCGGAGAAGAGGTTGAAGTTTTTGGCAATGATGGAAACTACATCATTACTAGAAAACTCATAATAAATTCAGATACTCCTGATAACACTAAAACGTTGAAAATATGGGGATGGATTTGCACAGCAACCTCTCTGCTCTTCTTCCCTTTTATTTTTGGAGTAATAGGTATTGTTTTAGGATATCTCATCAGAAGCAGAGGGGATAAAGAACAAGGAACTGTTATAATGATTTGTGCAACTGGTGCTATGATTTTTGGAATGTGGTTAGGAGCCATTGTATGGGGGTAAATAATGAATAAAGGAAAAATTATTAAAATAATTGAAGATACTGCTTACATAGGTTATGAAGATGGCAGTTTGAAGGAAATTGGCATTAAAGATTGTGACTTTGAACCTGCAATAGGTGATTATGTCGAGGTTTATGGTGATATTGTTATAAAGGTTGAAAGTAGCACAGTTAAAAAGCATAACTCTATAAAAACATCATTCTCAAGTAAGATAAAACCTATTTTAATAGCTCTTGTAGTTATTGTTTTGTCGGTTAGTGCATATTTTATAATGAGTAAAATAACTATATCACAGAATACCTCTAGTTCTTCTAAGTCCTCTGCGTTGTCATCTAAGAATAAATCTAACTCTTCTTCATCTCAAGAAAGTAGCTCTAGTTCCACAAAATCTTCGATATCAGGAAAAATTCCTAAGAATTTATTGACAATAGACTATGAAGAAAGGACGGATAAGCAGAAATATTCCTCGTCATTTGACTATGATAAATGGATTCATGATGAATTCCCTCGCTATCTAAAACTACATGTTAGAGGAGAAGTTATACAAGTTAGCCAAGACCAAGATGATAAAGGTATTTTAATACAAATAGTTTTAAATGAAATAGGTCGTCCAGGACTTGGTGAGCCTGTCTCTGTTTTTATTCCGAGTGATTACTTGTCAGATATCATAGTAGAAGGTGATAAATTAGATTTGTATGGGAAAACTTATGGAGTTAAGCAGTATTCATCAGGTGATTCTGTAGTAATGCGACCATTTATGATTGCTTATTTGTATGAAAGAGATAAATAGGAGAGTTTATGAATACAATAAGAAAGTCATAGCTGAAGATGACCATATAACATTGTACGGACTAGTAAAAGGGAGACAAAGTTATGAAACAATCTTCAAAGAAACAAAAACACTACCTCTCATGGTTGCCTATATGTACGAAAACTAATACTACATGAAAAAGAAAATATATAACCAAATTATTCACGTTTCAGATACACATGTTATCATTCGACTCCACACAAATGAGACTCTAAATGTTCCTATAAATGAGTTAACTTTTCATCCTAAAGTAAATGATATTGTTGAAGTTTATCAAAATCAAAATCACGTAGTAGTTTGTCCTCAACCACAGAACAACAAGCTTTGGATTCTTATAACCTCAATTACACTTCTAATTCTTATCGTTATAGGAACTACTTTTTTATTCTTTAGACATCCAGATAGGAATATAGAAACAGTAGATAATCAATCTTCACAACAAAGTTCCTCTGCATCATCCATCTCTTCATCTAGCACATCTACCACAAGCTCTAGCTCAACTGAAGATAGTATAATAGATACGACAGCCGAAGGGCTTCGAGAAATGGAGAATGATGGTAGATTAAAGACTGGTCAGCTATACCGCTTCACAGCAGAACTAACACGCCAAAAGTTTTGGGAAGCATACGTAGGACACTTTAAAGCTCTGGATACATACCATACTATTTGGGTAAAAGCTAGTAATGCTCCTATGACTGGTGTACAAGTACAAATTAAGAAATCTATGATTGAGGGATGGCAAGAAGGAGCGACCGTTACTTTCACAGTCAAAATCATGGAAGACTCTGAAAAATTTCAATTCTGGGTTGCTACTGATGCCACACTTATCACGACTCCCACAGAAGAAAAGCACACAGAAACTGAGCCACTAAAACTTGACTCACAGGCTATTTTACAAGGAGACTACTCAAGTATAGCTGGTACGTGGAGAAACGGATTTGGAGAAGAAATAGCATTTGATAAAAGTGGTTTAGTAAATGGTGAAATAATTACAATTCCAACGATTGGGAACCAAGGTGTCATCAGTTTTAGTATGAGATTAGATTCGGTAAAAGGTGGCATCATGATTTACCCGCCTAAATCTACTGTCATTACTAGGAGTGGTGACAGTTCGGATAAAAACCAAATTAGAATTATGGTCATAAAAGATGCACCCCGCTCTAGTAAAGAAGCTTACTATTACGTAGGTAAATAAATCGTTCTTACTTACAGTAGTAACCTGTAAGCACTTGATTATATAACGTATGCAAAATCCCTGCAATTACTCATTGCAGGGATTTTGTATATCCGTTACATCACATGAATCTCTTTCAGACAATTCCACATTACTAACATATTTTTGATATAGAGAGTTAATCGCTGAATAGCTAAATTCACATACATTCATTCCTATTCTATTTTTTAATCGACCCTTAGAAATCCCATTATCACGCGCATTATTAATCACAAACACAAATAGATAAATTGATACAATTGTACAGTAAAAACTGATAGCTGAATCAAGTCAACACTACAAAAACATGAAATCCTATAATGTAAAACATCTTTAAATAGCTATTTTTATTCTCTAATTTATCTCATAAGCATACGCCTTTATGCCGTGAAAGCAAATTGACAGTAAGTAGGCACAAAGTACTCTAAGAACGTCTCAGACGAAAGGCTTTAATTTTTCGGATGGACAGTTCATTTGTTGTAGGAATTCTATACGATAAATTCTTAGACTTGGTAAATGAAATAAAAAAGCGAACAAGTGAACAGCACCCCAAAAGTTAGACAGAAAAAATCTAACTTTTGGGGTGTTTTTATTATGAAATTAACTTATGATGATAAAGTTCAGATCTATGAACTTAGAAAACAAGGATATAGCTTAGAGAAGCTTTCAAATAAATTTGGGATAAACAATTCTAATCTTAGGTACATGATTAAATTGATTGATCGTTACGGAATAGAGTTCGTCAAAAAAGGAAAAAATCGTTACTATTCTCCTCGTTTAAAACAAGAAATGATTGATAAAGTCCTACATGAAAATTGGTCTCAAGATAGAGTTTCTCTCGAATATGCTCTCCCAAATCGTGGTATGCTTCCAAATTGGATGGCACAATACAAGAAAAACGGGTATACTATTGTTGAGAAAACAAAAGGGAGACCATCTAAAAATGGGACGTAAACCAAAGAAGAAACCCGAAGAGAGGACAGAGTTAGAACGCCTTCAAGCAG
>NZ_GL732493.1:0-36917 GCF_000187745.1 Streptococcus sp. M334
CAAAGCCAAGCTCAATTCAGCAAAGATAACAAACGCCAGCGCCAGCAACTTCAAAAGGATGAGCACCGCTCTAAAGAGATTGACAATATCATTCATAAGCTTTATGAAGATAATCTACTTGGTAAAATTTCAGATGAACGCTTCGTGAAGCTAAGTCAGAGCTATGAAGAGGAACAGAAACAGCTTCAAACTTCCATTTCTGATTTAACTGAAAAACTCGCCAAACAACAAGAAGATAACTTGAATATCTCCAAGTTTATGACGAGAATTTTGAAATATACAGAGCTACCAGAACTAACCGTTGAGATAGTGAATGAACTGATTGACAAGATTGTGATTTATAAACCAACTGGCACGAAACGCAATCGAATTATTCAGATTGATATTTATTATAATTTCATCGGAAAACTAAACAATGAAAAAAGCGAGCCAAACGACTTGGCTCGCTAATATTAACCCAAATAACCAAACTGCTATGTGTCAGGTCAGCATTTCGGAGCTGTTTTTCTCTATGCTTTCTTTTCTTGATTTTTTGAAATACTACGATTTTTACCTTCCAGATACACCATCAAAATAGAAATATCTGCCGGGTTTACTCCCGAAATACGGCTGGCTTGTCCGATGGTTTCTGGATTGATGAGTTTGAACTTCTGACGAGCTTCCGTCGCGATAGAGTCAATGTCATCCCAATCAATATTGGCTGGAATGCGTTTTTCTTCCATACGTTTCATCTTGGCCACTTGATCCATGGCTTTGGAAATATAGCCTTCGTATTTGATTTCTGTTTCAATCAATTCGATAATCTTGTCATCCAAGTCCTCTGCTGCTGGTCCGATAAAGGCCACCACATCTTGGTAAGAAACTTCTGGACGGCGAAGAAATTCCTTGGCTGTCACTGCATCGGTCAACGGCTTGAAGCCCATCTCCTCAACCTTGGCATTGGTTTCCTTGACTGGCTTGAGTTTGATACTGTCGAGGCGCTTCATCTCATTGTCAAATTGATTTTTCTTGATTTCAAATCGAGACCAACGTTCATCATCCACAAGGCCAATATCGCGTCCCATCTCCGTCAAACGCATATCGGCATTGTCATGACGGAGAATGAGACGGTATTCAGCACGACTGGTCAAGAGACGGTAGGGTTCAATGGTTCCCTTGGTCACCAAGTCATCAATCATGACCCCGATATAACCGTCACTGCGCTTCAAAATCAATTCAGGCTTGCCTTGGATTTTCAGAGCCGCATTGATACCCGCGATAATCCCTTGGCCTGCTGCCTCTTCGTAACCTGACGTTCCATTTGTCTGACCAGCAGTAAAAAGTCCTGAGATTTTCTTGGTTTCCAGAGTCGCACGCAACTGGTGAGGCAAGACCATGTCATACTCAATGGCATAACCTGTTCGCATCATCTCTGCGTTTTCCAAACCTTTGATAGAATGAACCAGCTCACGCTGGACATCCTCAGGCAGACTGGTTGAAAGTCCTTGGACATAGACTTCCTCTGTATTGCGCCCTTCTGGCTCAAGGAATAGTTGGTGACGTTCCTTGTCCGCAAAGCGCACAATCTTATCCTCAATCGACGGGCAGTAACGAGGTCCCACTCCCTTGACCACACCTGTAAACATAGGTGCACGGTGGAGGTTATTTTGGATAATCTCATGACTGGTACCATTGGTATAGGTCAACCAGCATGGCACCTGATCCTTGACATAGTCCTCATCACGTGAAGTATATGAGAAGTGATTTGGCGCTTCGTCCCCTGGCTGAATCTCTGTCACATCGTAATTGATAGAAGAAGCCTTGACACGTGGAGGGGTTCCTGTCTTGAAACGACCGATTTCGAGGCCTAGTTCCTTGAGGTTGTCAGCAAGGTTAATAGAAGCTAGACTGTGATTAGGACCTGACGAGTACTTGAGGTCTCCGATGATGATTTCCCCACGGAGGGCAGTCCCTGTCGTCACGATAACAGCCTTAGCAGCATACTCTTGATGGGTCGCTGTACGAACACCGACAACTTTGCCGTCTTCCACCAAAATCTCATCAATCATGGTCTGACGAAGGGTCAGATTTTCTTGATTTTCAACTGTCTTGCGCATTTCCTTAGAGTAAAGCTCCTTGTCAGCCTGCGCACGAAGAGCACGGACAGCAGGACCCTTACCTGTGTTGAGCATCTTCATCTGGATGTAAGTCTTGTCAATGGTCTTAGCCATTTCACCACCGAGGGCATCGACTTCACGCACAACAATTCCCTTGGCAGAACCACCGATAGAGGGGTTACAAGGCATGAAAGCCAGCATTTCAATGTTGATAGTCGCAAGCAAGACCTTACAGCCCATACGGCTAGCAGCTAAGGAAGCCTCGACCCCAGCGTGTCCTGCACCGATTACAATAATATCATATTCTTCAGTAAAATTATATGTCATTTCTTAACCTTTCAAAAATTTCTCGCAAATAAGGAACTAACTTCTCCTCCTCTAGAGCTTGATCCATAGTAACCCATTTAAAGTGTGTATGCTCTTCAGGATCTAATCTGATAATCGGCTTCTCCCCAACCCACTCTGCTTTATAAACTAAGCGAGTAAAGACAGTATCCTTAGAGGTATCCAGTTGACTATCTTCGTGAAGAAGTTTGAGCGAACTGCTATCTAGCCTAACTCCCGCTTCTTCAATGCATTCTCTAAGAGCTCCATCTCGCGGAAGTTCACCCTTTTCAACCCCGCCACCAGGAATATCCCAGTAAGTTGGATAAACATTGGGTTGTCCTCTTTTAATTTCCGAACGCTGAATGAGCAAATAATCATCACCACTATGAACAAGTACATGGGCAATAAGCTTAACCATCATTTTCTCTCCTATTCCTCAAGATGAATGTGTCTTAGTTGGCCGTCCCAATCGGGTAAGGCTGTTTTTAAAAAGGCTGGGACTAGTTGAAAATCCTGGAGCTGGTCCAAATCAATCCATTCACAGGGCTGCGTTTTTTCATCTTCCTGCATGGTCAATGGGGCATCCTCAAGCAAGTCCACCAGATAATGAAACTCAACGTTGTGATAGGAAACACCGTCCTGTTCAAAACGATTTTCAACTACGAAAGCTAGCTGGCCAGCTTGAGCTTTGACACCCAGTTCTTCCCTCACTTCACGGACTACCGCGTCTTCCGTGCTTTCATTGACTTGAATCGCACCACCAATAGTGTAATACTTGCCCTTGTCTTTGGTAACTAGGAGCTTGCGATTTTGAAGAATCAAAGCTGTCGCCCGAACTCCAAAAACCGTATTTCCTACTCTTGTCCGAAAGTCTTGCTGAGTCATTCTTGTCCTTTCCCTTAAACGACACAAAAACAGTCAAAACTCCAAAGAAGTGCAGGACAAAAAAGCCTGCAACATCCATGAGCTTTGACCATCATTTCTATTGCTTTTATTATTGTAGCAAATTGAGAAAATTTGTCAATCTAAATGTACTGACAAACTTGTCCATCGCGGTAGGCATTGTCAATCAAACCACCACCTAGACACTCTTCGCCATCGTAAAAGACAACTGCCTGTCCTGGTGTAATCGCGCGTTGCGGTTCCGCAAAGATGACCTCTGCCTTGTCTCCTTTGACATGGACAGTCACCTTAGAATCAGGCTGACGATAGCGGAATTTAGCCGTACATTCGAGCGTAAACTCCTCTGGCATATCACGAGTAAAGTGGACTTGGCTAGCCTCTAGGCTGGTTGACATGAGCGAATCATGGTAGAAACCTTGGCCGACATAGAGAATATTCTTGCTTAGGTCTTTTCCGACAACGAACCACGGCGCGTTGTCACCACCGTGTTGGCCACCGATACCGAGACCGCCACGCTGACCAATCGTATAGTACATAAGACCTGCATGCTCTCCCATATCGCGACCATCTACAGTCATCATGCGACCAGGCTGAGCTGGCAGGTAGTTGCTGAGGAAGTTTTTAAAGTTCTTTTCTCCGATAAAGCAAATCCCTGTCGAGTCTTTCTTCTTAGCAGTCGCAAGGCCTGCTTCTTCTGCTAGTCTGCGTACTTCAGGTTTTTCCAAATGTCCCAAGGGGAACATGGTTTTTTGGAGTTGTTCTTGCGAAAGTTGGCTGAGGAAATAGGTTTGGTCCTTGCCATTGTCCACGCCACGAAGCATGTGAACTGTCCCATCCTCATCACGCGCCACTCGGGCATAATGCCCCGTCGCAACATAATCTGCCCCCAAGGTCATAGCATAGTCCAAAAATGCCTTGAACTTGATTTCCTTGTTACACATAACATCTGGATTTGGTGTGCGCCCTGCACGGTATTCCGCTAGGAAATACTCGAAAACGCGGTCCCAGTACTCTTTTTCAAAGTTGACAGAGTAGTAGGGAATGCCAATCTGATCTGCTACGGCAGCCACATCCTTGTAATCTTCGGTCGCCGTACAGACGCCGTTTTCATCTGTGTCATCCCAGTTCTTCATGAAGATACCGATCACATCGTAGCCCTGCTCCTTGAGAAGAAGAGCCGTCACTGACGAATCAACACCACCACTCATCCCCACGACAACACGTGTTTTAGAGTTATCACTCATGGTAAGTCTCCCATCTATTCGTTTATTCACGATTGAAGGTCGTGTGTGCTTCACGATTGAAGGTCGCTTGAGCAGTATTCATTATAACATGCTTGGTTGGAGAAGACAAGAAAGAGGCTGATAAATCATCTCAGCCTCTCTTTCTTACTTTGCAAACGAATCAATTTTTCCCTTTAAGTTCTTTCTTAGCTTGTTCTATCTGGTATTTCACTTGGTCAAATCCTGTACCTCCCAAAGAATTTCGTCTTTGAACAGCAGTTTTAGGTTGCAAGTAGACATAGATATCCTCGGCAATGAGGGAATGATAGGTTTGTAATTCCTCCAAAGTCCAATCTTGAATATTTTTAGCAGACTTGATAGAGTCTAGCACTAATCTTCCTACAACCTCATGAGCTTCTCTAAATGGCAAGCCTTTTCCTGCCAAATAATCTGCCAACTCAGTCGCATTTGAAAAGTCCTTCTCTGTAGACTCTTGCATTTTTTCCTTGTTTACCTGCAAGCTAGATAACATACCTGCCAACACATCAAGGGAATTTAAAATCGTTTCAACCGTATCAAACATTCCTTCCTTATCCTCTTGCAAATCCTTATTATAAGCTAAAGGCAAGGACTTCATGACTGTCAATAGCCCAAACAGATTCCCATAAACTCTACCAGTCTTTCCTCGAATCAACTCAGCCATATCTGGATTTTTCTTTTGGGGCATAATAGAGGAACCTGTTGTAAACGTATCTGACAAGGTAATGAATTGATACTCAAAACTACACCAATTTATCATTTCTTCACAAAAACGGCTCATATGCATCATGAGTATGCTGGCATTGGACAGAAATTCTAAGATAAAATCGCGGTCACTAACAGCATCCAAAGAATTTGTATAAGGTTGCTTAAACTCTAACAAATCGCTAGACAATTGGCGATCAATGGGGAAAGTCGTTCCTGCCAAAGCTGCCGCACCTAGAGGGCATAGGTCTGTATGCTTCTGGTTAAATTCAAAACGTTCACTGTCTCTCTGAAACATATTGTAGTAAGCCATCAGGTAGTGGGCAAAACTAATAGGCTGGGCATGTTGCAGATGGGTATAGCCCGGCATAATAGTCTCCACATGATTTTCCGCCAAGTCTAATAAAACACCCTTGAGATGAGCCAGTTTATCTAGGACATAGCCTAGTTGCTCCTTGAGATACAAGTGCATATCTGTCGCTACTTGGTCATTTCGAGAACGAGCTGTATGTAACTTCCCTGCAAGGGGACCAATTTTTTCTGTCAGCAATACTTCCATATTCATATGAATATCTTCGTTTGCGATATCAAAGTCAAGTTGGCCTGCCTCTAGCTCTTCTAAAAGCTCTTTCAACCCTTCTTGAATCTTTTCTGATTCCTTCAAACTCAAAATGCCCGTCTGGCCCAACATCTGAACGTGGGCTAAAGAACCAATCACATCAAATTTAGCTAATTTCTGGTCAAAAGATATACTCGCACCAAAGCGCTCTACCCAGTCTTCAACAGTACCTTCAAAGCGACCACCCCATAATTTTGTATTCTTAGCCATATCACCATCCACCTCTCTAGCCAATCGTCCTATTTGGCGCTTTTTTGAACCTCAGAATGAACCTTGGTTGGAAGTCCCCACAACTTAATAAAGCCAACAGCCGCATCTTGGTCAAAGGTATCTGCACTAGTATAAGTCGCCAAATTTTCATCGTAAAGTGAATTTGGTGATTTCCGAGCCACGACCTGAGCACTCCCCTTATACAGTTTAACTTTTGCAGTCCCATTGACAACTTTTTGAGTTTCTTTAATATAAGCAATCAAGGCTTGTGTAGCCGGACTAAACCACAAAGCATTATAAATGAGATCTGATAATTCATTTTCTATGATTGGTTTAAAATGAGCCACTTCTCTCACAAGCGTCAAATCCTCAATTTCCTTATGAGCTGTCAGCAAGGTCACTGCCCCTGGGCATTCATAGATTTCTCTTGATTTAATCCCAACCAAACGATTTTCCACGTGGTCAATCCGTCCAACCCCATGTTTTCCAGCTATTTCATTGAGTTTTTGAATCAAATCTGCCAATTTTAGCCCTTCTCCATTGAGGGAAACTGGAACGCCTTCACTAAACTCAATCTCAATGTATTCTGGCATATCTGGAGCTTTCTCTGGAGAAGTTGTGATGCCAAAGGCTTCTTCTGGAGCCTGATTCCATGGATTTTCCAAAATACCACACTCATTGGCACGTCCCCAAAGATTTTGGTCGACAGAGTAGGGATTGTCAAGGTCAGCAGGAACAGGTACCCCATTTTCCTTGGCATAATGAATTTCTTCCTCCCGAGACCATTTCCATTCACGAACTGGCGCAATCACTTTTAAATTGGGATCCAAGGCTGCAATCGATACTTCAAAACGCACTTGGTCATTCCCCTTACCTGTACAACCATGAGCAATTGTAGTCGCTCCTGTCTGATGCGCGATTTCAACCAATTTTTTAGAAATAAGAGGACGGCTCAAGGCAGATACCAAGGGGTACTTTTGTTCATAGTAGGCATGTGATTGAAGAGCCACTAGCACATAATCTGTAGCAAATTCGTCCTTAACATCAATGACATAAGATTCGACTGCCCCAACCTTGAGAGCCTTATCATGGATGAAATCTAAGTCTTTCCCTTCACCCACATCCATACAAACTGCAACAACATCATAGTCTTTCTTTAGCCAGGTAATAGCAACTGATGTGTCTAAACCGCCAGAATAGGCCAAAATTACTTTTTCTTTACTCATGTTCTTTTCCTTCTTTCTATTTTTCAATGGACGCTTTAAATGCATCCTCAATGAGTTTGTCTAATTCTCCAGACTCCTTCAACTTTTGAATGGTTTTATCAACTGCCTCTTTCAATTCCTTGCTATCTTTTTTCATGGCGACCGCGTAGGAATCATCTTGCTCTTTTTCAAAATTGAGGTCTGCAATTGCTAAATCAGGATTATTTTCCACAAATCCCTTGGCAACAGGTTCTTCAAAGATAACGGCATCCACTTGTCCTGATTTTAAATCTGTGATTAAATTCCCATTTTTAGGCAGAGATACGAGTGAAGAATTTTGTAGCAGGTCTTTCGCCATTGTCTCTTGAATCGAACCTTTCTGCGCTCCGACCTTTTTCTGCGCTAAGTCGTTGACAGACTGATAAGTGGCTAAATCAGATTTTTTGACAATGAGCTTATTTTTTGAAGTATAGTAGGGAGTTGAAAAATCGAATACCTTGCTCCGTTCATCTGTCTTAGAAACACCAGATATGGCAAGATCGGCTTTTCCTGATTGAACACTAGCCAGTACATTGTCAAAACTCATGGGAGATAGTTCCAATTCGACACCTAGTTCTGTTGCGATAGCCTTGGCTAATTCGATATCTGAACCCACAATCTGATTTTTCCCATCAACCACTTTTTGGTATTCAAATGGAGCAAAATCTGGATTGAGGGCTACAACCAATTTTCCTTTGGACTTGATAGCTTCAATTCCAGCCGATTGATTGTTACTACAAGCAAATAGTAGGGGGAGCATCACTAAACCAAACATCGTCATCAACACCTTCTTCATCTTATTCATAACAAAGCCTCCTTTATGTTTATTCTTTTTGGTTGTATAAATAATACTCCTATGTTCATCGTTTGTCAAGCCTAAATTGGAAAAATTTTCAATTTGAAACAAAAAAACCTAGAAATACTACATAAAAATGTCATTCCTAGGCGTATTTATGCTATTTCTCTCTAGAAAACATGAGTATTCAGCCAATCAAAAGAAGCCGAACGAACTCATTTCCCCTCGCCCAATTCAATGATCCGATGACATTGTTGGGCTACATAAGCATCGTGGGTCACAATAATAACTGTTTTCCCCTCGCGATTCATCTCTAAGAGAAACTTCAAGACTAAATCTCTATTTTCAGGATCCAGAGAACCTGTTGGTTCATCGGCTAAAATCAGCTGGCTGGGTTTTAAGATGGCTCTAGCAACTGCAATTCGTTGTTGTTCGCCACCAGATAACTCGGAGACCTTTTGATGCAAAGTAGCTGACAAACCTACTCTCTCTAAAATCTCTTCCACCTTTTTAATCTTGTCTTTCTTAGACAATTTCACATATTTCAGCGCCAACATAAGATTGTACTCGACCGTTTCATCATCAATCAGGGCAAAATTTTGAAACAGATAAGAGATATGCTCACGGATTATTGTTTGCGACTTAGCAGAATTGACCGCTAGATTTGTCTGACCAAAAATCTCATACCGTCCGCTATAATCACCATCTATCAAACCTAATAAATTTAACAAGGTCGACTTACCACTGCCACTCTTGCCAACAATGGCAACCAAATCTCCCTGATCAATCCTGAGAGACAAGTGAGCCAAAATCACTTTTCCTCCAATGGTTTTGGTAATATTTTCTAACTCAATCATAAGATGCCCCCTTTCAATAATTCTACTAGACTTCTTTTCTCCATCCTAGAAGCCAAGACTAGCACAAATAGTATATCCAGACATGTAAAGCCTGCAAACAGCAGGAGTGGCAAGAGCGCATGGGCAAAGAAAATCAATACTAGAAGAGGGAGACTATAGCCCAACAAGAGCAAAACGAGGAGAGGGCGGTAGCGATCGACCAGTTTCCACCCCATAAATTTCTTGGTAATGATGTCCCTGCGCTTCAATAAGAAAGTTGTTACTAGTAAGAAGTAGGAAATCATCATGCTAAGGAGACCAAACAAAGCAAAGAGTATATTAAGATTTCGAACTGCATCTCGATAAGAATCTACTTTCTCTTGTTGAATGGCTTGAAGCGATGAAAATTTTAAATAATTCCCATCTGATAATTTCTCAACTAACTCCGTAATCACTTTTTGATTTTGTTCTGTATTTTCAACTTTCATCGGGTTGTTTAAACCTGTCGTTGACAAGCGAGTCTTTTCTTCCCACATCATGTCTTGATCATTTACCAGACTAATAATTGGATTGTGGAGATTTTCCTTTCGCTCATTATTATAAGGGAAGAATGACCAATCTCCTTCATAGTAGGCAATTTCTACATCCATATCTTCTATTGTTTGCTTTTGCTGATCTTCATACCTCAGAGAAAGATAGGCGATGGATTTTCCCAAGAACTGATTCTTACCTTCTTGTCCTTTATCACTGGCTGGCATTAAAATAACTTTTTTAGTGCTGTTATCTGGTAACTTGAATCCCTTGCTCTTTAGAAAATTGCTATTAGCATAGTAAACATCTACCTTATCAGGCAGTTGGTACTGCTGTACTTGTTCAGCTTTGATGACTGGTTTGATAGGAAGACTCGCACTTCGCACATAATTTACTTGTATTTTTGCTAGCAAATCTTGATAAAATTGGTAGAAATAATCTGTAGATTTCCCTGACCCTGCTAGCTCTTCTTGCCACAGGTTATCATTGAGTTGGAAGGTTTCTAAGGTCAAGTAATTCCCTTGGCTTACCCACTGTTGCTGATAAGCAAGTTCTTTGTTTTCTTGTTCTAGACTTCTGCCTACCCCAATCAGTAAGGCCGTCAGTAAAATAGTTGTCCCTATTTTCATCACATAATTGAAGATAAGACCAAGTTTGACAGATGAAAAACCTTTCAACATGGAACTAACTGTCATTTTCTGAATCATCAGGTAGGTCAGCCAACTGATGAACAAATACAACTGTAAAAGCAGAAATTGGGATAAGAGTAAACTTGGGAACAGAAGTTTTGGCCTGTAGTCCAGCACTAAAAATAGTCCCAAGTCAATGACAAGACTTCCACCCAAGAGAAGATAAAAATTAGTTTTTACAAAACCAGCTAAAATCGCCCCGCTTTGAAAACCAAGTAACTTTTGAACCCCCACTCGTTTCATCTCCATCATCGGCTGATAAACTGTTACTAACACAAGAAGTAAAATAGCCAAGACAAAAACAATGGCAGATAAAAGCAAATCTCGATTTATGACTTCCACTGCACTTTTATAGGTAGGCTCTAGCAAGGTAGCCTGGTCTATCTTGAAAAAATCGCTCCATTTCTGTACAATCCTATCCTTATCCATCTCTTGTGTAGAAGTTATCGTATAGCGACCATTTAAACTACGAGATGTATCCTTGATATAGGTTTGAAAAGTTATAAGCTGAATAGGCTTGACTTTTAGAAAGGTCGGTATCGTACCAAGTTTATTAGAAATTTCTTTATTACTGTAGACTCCTTCACCATCTGTGGTAAAATCAAGAGAAGAAATCCCAAACTCTTGGTAGGGGAAGGTATCTTTATCAAAAACACCAGACTTGATTACCTCATCACCACTGTCTGTTTTGATGATGGAGACTTTGTACTCCTTTGATACATCCTCAAAAAATCGAAGAACAGACGCTGCAGGTTCGTTAATATCTTTCAAATACAAATCCAAAGAATCTACAGTCTTTCCCATTTCCCGAATCCGAACCGCTTCACGTGTGTAGTTTACATTAAAAACAAAAAAAGTGGTACACAGCAACAGCAGAAACATACAAAGATGACTGATTTTTTTCATAAAAGTACCTCCACTAAAGTTTTCCCTCTCCTAATAGGAGAGGGAAAATTTCACTTAAAATCCATAGAAATATTCTAATCCTGTTGGCGGAATTTTATTAAGGGAAGCTTGAGCCCAAACCTCGGGATCTTCACGATCCTTAGAGATTCTACCTCCATGCTTGACAGTTGCTGTATGAGATCGAGTAGAATGTAAATAATCAGAATATCCAAAAGTTCCTGTCCAACCTACTCCATAGTTCCATTGACCACCATCAACCCATTCTGCTAAAGCATTTGTAGTAGCAAGTATACCACATACCATTAAAGATGCAACACCAATTCTAACTAATTTTCTCATGATTTATTTCTCCTATTATCGAGAGCTGTTCCGTAAAAACAGCTATAGTAATTTATCAACAAGTATCGTAGTCCATTGGACTCACCTTCCTTCTATCTCATTTCATTTTAAACAACGAACTTACTCTTAACTGGGAGAATAGTACGCTCCTGTATCAATACCTTGAACAACTAGAGTAGTACTAATAAAACTCCGACTATTACTCAGTAGAATTAGCACAATAAGCAAAATAGATAGCGCTTTCAAATATTCGAATTTTAATTTTCCCATCTTGCCACCTTCTTTCACCTATATTATAAGTCAATATATATAAGCTGTCAAGTAATTAAAGTAAAAAATCATATATTTTTTTAAAAAAGAATTATAGTTATCTTTTTTACACGTAAAAAAGATAGCTTCTGCTATCCTTATACATTCTCTGACTGCTTATCCATCAGATATTGTTCTACCTTGAGTGCCATAACTTCATTATTTTCAATTAGATAGAGCACCTTAGCTTTCATATAATAGTCCTTAGCAACAGAGAGATCAAGATCCTCTGTTACATTTCCCAACAAACAATATAAATCTGCTAGCCTAAAGCTACTATGATACTTGTTACAAAATTCAATCATCTCCAATAATAGCGCTCTGGACTTATCCATCTCCTCCTGTTTCCAAAGGTGGTAACAATAATTGTATTTTATTTTGATATACAACTCAATTTGTTCACGCACACTGGTATCGATTTTTGAAAGAGCTACGGAAACCTGATCATATAGTTGTTCAAATTTCTCCTTATCCTCATCATAGCCTAAAAAAATCAGCAGGGTATTCAAAATATACAAGTAGTCCACTTTCTCAATACTAATTCTACTGAGGATGTCTTCTATTTTTGAAATAGCTAGTTTTAATTGATGTTCACATTGATAGGTTAGAATGGCATCTATCCAGTCCAGATAAATCTTTTCATCAAAAGATAAAGAAGTCTGTTGCTTTCTCTCTCCCTCAAAAGCATATTTCAAAGAGGCATAATCTTGATTTTCCAACAATGTTTCAGACAATCTCTTGAAAGCAGACAAGCCTAGAAACTCTTTCGAAATTTCTCCTGAAAAGAAATAGTCCATATTTAAGCCCATTTTTTCAGATAATTTATATAACAAATCTGCTCCTGGCATATATTTGCCTTGTTCCATTCGACTTATCTGAGTTTGTTGGCAAATTCCTTCTGCCAATTCTTTTTGCGACCAGCCCAGCTCTTTTCGCTTATTTTTTAATCTTGTTGCTAATAATGCATGCATGCTAACCACCACTATTTATATTCTATAAAAACATTATACTACTTTTTTGAGAAGATTATGACATATTGTCTACAAAGAGTGAACAGATTTCCCTACATGTAAGCAAAAAGAGGCTGGGAAAAACTAACTTTCCAATAAAACCACACAGTGATTTCAGTCTTGAATACAATCAAGTTGAAAGAAACACTGTGTGGTTTTTGAATGTTTAGAGGTCAGTTTTTAGAGTAATTGTCTATCAGAATGTTCTTTTATCTGTCAATAATCCTAAAAAATCTTGTCTCTTCAAGTCGGAGAAATGTTTGGTAGAAAGACTTCCTTTTTGAAGTCCATCATCTCTAACCTGTAAATAATAACTATGTTGGCTTGTTTTAATTGTCAAAAAATCGCCAAATATAAAAACTCTTTTCCAGTTGCGAATCTCAAATTCTTTCATCTCTGATTTTGGAATGCGGATAAGTCCTTGTCGCAAATCACGATGGTGCTCACTTGTGAAAGTCATCCCATTCCCAAGATTTCTTATCAGTAGTTCATCTGGAGTCACCATCACCAGCGCTATTTTAGTTAAGAAAATTTCAACTGTTGGTGGTAAAATCGCCAAATTAAACCAGGGATGTAGGTAGCGATAGGCTAAGAAATAATGAGGCTCCTCACCCAATCCTAGTTGTTTATATAAGGCCTTGACCTCACTATCTAACCTCGCTTCAAAAGACACATCCGAATGCGCTTCTTCCTTCTTCTGATTAAAATAACGCATCCAGACTAGAAAACCTATAAAGACTATAATAAATATTCCTGATAAGAGATATTTTACATTGTAGTTCATCACTTAACCTCCTGATTCACTACTCCACTTAAAGCAGAGGCCTATTTATTTTGAAAATAGTTCCATCACAACTTTAAATAAGACGGGTGTCATTAAAATTAGGATAATTCCTATCACAAATATCATGACTACTCGAAAAAGCTCCTTATTTTTAAACATTTTTCCACCCCTTTTCTAGTTACATCATAATACTCGAACAAATACAAAGTTAAGAATACCGTTTTTTGGCAGCGTTTACACAACTCGTTTCACCTATATTATAAATCAACATATATAACCTGTCAAGTAATCAAGGTATGGAATTAGATATTTTTAAAAAAAGGATTATAATTATATTTTGCACATAAAAAAGATAGCTTCTGCTATCCTTATACATTCTCTGACTACTTATCCATCAGATATTGTTCTACCTTGAGTGCCATAACTTCATTATTTTCAATTAGATAGAGCACCTTAGCTTTCATATAATAGTCCTTAGCAACAGAGAGATCAAGATCTTCTGTTACATTTCCCAACAAACAATATAAATCGGCTAACCTAAAGCTACTATGATATTTGTTACAAAATTCAATCATCTCCAATAATAGCGCTCTGGACTTATCCATCTCCTCCTGTTTCCAAAGGTGGTAACAATAATTGTATTTTATTTTGATATACAACTCAATTTATTCACGCACACTGGTATCAATTTTTGAAAGGGCTACGGAAACCTGATCATATAGTTGCTCAAATTTCTCCTTATCCTCATCATAGCCTAAGAAAATCAGCAGGGTATTCAAAATATACAAATAATCCACTTTATCAATACTAATCCTACTGAGGATGTCCTCTATTTTTGAAATAGCTAGTTTTAATTGATGTTTACATTGATAGGTTAGAATAGCATCTACCCAGTCCAGATAAATCTTTTCATCAAAAGATAAGGAAGTCTGTTGCTTTCTTTCTCCCTCAAAAGCATATTTCAAAGAGGCATAATCTTGATTTTCCAACCTATATAAACTTTTATTTCTATGTAAAGGATTTTTTAAAAAGGGGTAAGTAATAATCACTTCCGCAACCATCCTCACTCAAATTTGATTAAAGATTTCTAAACAATAGGACAATAACTTATCAATTATTCGGGCGAGAAGTAACCCAGTTGCTCCGCAACATGAATAGCTTCCTGTCTACTGGATACTCCTAATTTTGAAAAGATATTTGCAAGATGATTTGAAACAGTTCTCTTACTCACATAGACTTTTTCACAAATATCATCTATGGTCAGACCATTTCGGACTAGTTCTAACATCTCTATTTCACGGGAAGTCAAGACATCTACCACTACTTCATCTGAAAAAATCTTTCCTCCCTGATAAATCCTTAGCAAGTTTTGAAGTAATTCCTCTGGACCAATACTCTTATCCAAAAAGCCCCAGGCCCCCATTATCTTGGCACGATACTCATACATTCTTTTGCTGTATCCTGTCAAGATAACAATTTTAGCGGAGCAACCATTTTCAATAATCGTTTGAGCTAAAGACAACCCATCCTCCTGATACAAACTCGTCAAATTTATGTCGATGAGCACAATATCATAATCATCATAAGAAAAGTCCAAGACAGAAGAAAAATCATCCATCAAATCCACCCTTTCAATGACCTCTGATAATTCCAAAATCAGTTTGATGCTCTGGCTAAACAATTTATGATCATCAACCAACAAAATTTTCATAACATAGCTCCTTATCAATCGGTAATACAATAATAACACGAAAAATACCATTCTCATCTAAAGTATCCATCTTACCACCTAAAACATTTAATTTATTTGCCATATTTTTCAGTCCGTATCCCAGAGAAGGTTCTTTAGTAGAGACAGATTTATTTTTAGAAACTAGAAAAATAGTATCCTGTTTCACCTCGATTTCCAAAGAAATCTCTCCTCCTTGTGAATATTTGACCGCATTGGTAATTAACTCCTCAACAAAACGGTAGACAAGTTTATCATAGGGAGTCATTAAAGAAAATTTAGGTGGAAAGTGTACCACCACTGAACTTTCTTTCTTATATCTTTTCTCTATTCTATCAATGAGTGCCTGATATTTTTTTGCCAGCGGCTCATCTATCTCACTCATGGGCTGATAATAATCCATTCGCTCTCTGATTCGTTGCACCAGTTCTTCGGTAACAAGATTTATTTGATTACCAAACATCTCATTATTACTGTAAGTATTGAAATTCTTAATAGCCATCACACTTTGTAAAATTTCATTGTGTAGAAATTCTGAAAATTGCTGCTCCACAACCTCGTTAGAAAGAAGATTGTTAACCATTCTATTCCGCTTCAAAAATAGAATCTCCAGATAATCTTTCGCATCTTTCATATTCGATACATGAAACAAGCGAATGCATTCTTCGGCAACGATTCCCATGATAAGCAAGACTAGATTTAGGATTAATACACTCACATTCAAATCTAATTGAAAGACAATAAACGAAAGCAGTAACAATCCTCCTACTACAAAAAATAAGCGTATAAAAGCCTTTAAATAGGATAATTTCAATTCAGCAATCTTCTTTTTAAAGGACGTAAATATTGTCTTGAAATGTAAAAAAGTTAGGATAGACAATACTTCAACATACCAAACTAAATTTAAAACACCCGCTCCTGTCGTATTAACATACGATACAATATATGAAATAGGTAAGACAACCGAAAGGATTATAACATTTCGCCTTTGGAAAGCTAGTACATTTCTCAACTCTTTTCGATACAAGAGTAATAAAATCAAAGGAACAAATGTAAGAAAAAAAGTAGTGAAAAGTGATAGGAATAAAAATAACGGAAAATAAATAAAGTAAGAAAAAACTGTAATAACAGTTAATGCTAATGAAACATCCACTAATTCTTTTCCAACCTGTTCTCCTAATAAAATAATTGAAAGAGAACTATAAACCAATAAAAATGAATTGATGGGATTCAGTATGTCAAAAAAATGCAACAAAGTGTTACTTGTTCCTTGTTGAAAGATGCCTTGCCAACTGACCAAAGCTAGCAAAAAGATAGTCCATAATTTTAATTCACTATGTCGAAAGGTAGTAAAGTTACAAACATAGCTGGACACAATCAACAAAATCACAAGTATTACGGAGAACTTTTGCATGAGACCACTTGCATAATAAATAGGAACTCTATAGTATATGTAGAACATCAAGATCAAGTGATTCAGCAAAGTTAATTGCCACAACCATAATGAATGATTAGAAATGATTTTTACAATTTTTTTCATCATAATCATCTCCCTCTATTTTATAAGTATAGTATAGCATAAAACTAGAATACTATTTAACAGTATCCTAGTTTTATGCTAATTTTTATCGAGAATATGCCAACTTACTTTATAAGTTATAACTAAGTAAATTAGAAAGAGGAGAGCTGCCACTCCTAGATAGGTCACATCAATTGTGATAGTTGTATTGGCAAAGTTTTCAAAGTAACCTAATAAGGAATTGCTTAGAGAAATAGCTAATGGAACAGCAAGTAGCAAGGGAACAAGGAAGTAACTCATAATTAGCTGAATCAGTATTCTCTTATTTTGTTTTTTCTTATTTCCCAATAGATATAAGATACGATAATCATTAATGCTATCTAGTGCACTAGTTGAGATTTGTAGAGATAAAATGCTAAGTGAAATAATAATAAATACAACACTAATAAATATCAATGCTAGTACAATGACTCCCATAAATCCTATATAAATCTCAGATATTCTCACCTTAGTTTGATAAGTGAAGTCATTTACTTCTGTACCATTTAAAGTAAAGTAATATTTCTCAACCCACTCTTTCAAAAACGTTTCAATTTTTCTTTTATCGATATTCTCTTTATATTTAACTACATAAGTTGTAGAGCCTTCATTCAATTCTTTAATAACTTTATCTGGTACAATAAGAGTCCCCGCATCATTTAATCCTACTGAAGAAAGAAAATAAACAGTATCTAATGGTTGGGGCGATGCCAATTTTAAAGAATAACCGCCAATCGATAAATCTTTCGTTTGTAGTAAAAATTCTTGGATTTGTTTAATGGTTCCTTTGTAATTGGCATTTACTAGATAGCCATCATCAGCTAAGTCAATATCTTTTTTGCCTTGTAGTTTTCTTAGATGATTATAAACTGAAATTCCTAAAATATGGACTTTTGAATCGGGTAACCCTTTATCGTGCTCCCATAACTGACTAGTATCTATTATATCTTTATAAGTCAGATCACTCGTAAAAGTTGAATAAACATATTCTTCTTTTACGACATCAAAATCAAAACCATCCGCTTTTAATCGATCTTTTACACTCTCGTTTCCATAATGAAACTCATTACCTCTATATAAATTGACTTGTAAGTCATAAGGGGCATAACGATTCAAATCATGGTTCATGGTTGTGTATGAACTGCCACCAAACACTAGTAAACTAAGAGCCAAAGTCAAGGTCATAGATAGTACTGCTAGCGTTACAGAATTGCTGTCCGCTTGTTTGGAAAATTGGCGGATTTTAAATGAGTTTAATTTATTATAATAGAAGGAAGATACTTTCTTAACAACTCCAAGTAAGAAATTACTTAAGGTGTTGTAAAATAAAATGACAAAGATCACTAAAATAGATACTAATAAAACTCCCCAGTTTTTCAAAATGGATAAGTGATGATAATCAGAAAAATAAATACTACCAGAGATGATAACAATACTTGAAATAATGAAAATCAACAATTGTAGAATAGAATTTTCTTTAATAATTCGTGATTTTTCAATACCGTTTTCTTGAATTAAGCTAATAATTGTTTTCTTTCTAAATTTCAAAAAGTCCATTAAACCAACTATTAAACTAGTTACCACATAGGAATAACCCAACAGAGAGAGTGACTTAGGATCTAAAAAGAATAGATTTCCAAAATAATTTGCCATAAAAAACTCAGAAGCAATGTGAGCAAGTAAAATAAGTAAGATTAGCCCAAAAGTAAATCCTAGAACTAAAGCAAAGATATTTACTAACATGGTTTCAAAGAAGAGTGTTCCGATAATTTGATATTTTTTCATTCCAAGTGTTGAATATAACCCGAGCTCTTTTTGTCGTCTTCCTAAAACAAAATTCGTTGAGTAAACGATGAGAAAGGCAACGGCGCCTAGTATCAAATAAGATAACAAGCCCATGTACTGGGTCATAACTTTCGTCAGCATTTCTTTCGCACCCGATAAGCTCTGCATGACAGGATGACTTGGAAGAGCATTAAAGGCGTACAAAAGACTATAAATCAAAGCAAGACTTAAAAAATAAATCGTATAGGTTTGTAAGTTTCTAAACACATTGCGTAAAATTAACTTTGGGTACATAGCTCCCCTCCTATCTTGTTCGTCTGTATATTTCTTCTAGGTATAAGTCGTTTGATAGTCCATTCCGCTCAATATCATCTATAATCTGTCCATCACTGAGAAGAACCATTCGAGACGAATATTTAGCAGCAGCAGGATCGTGAGTAACAAGTAGAATAGTTATTTCAAACATTCGATTAATTTCTTGTAAGAGGGACATGAGATTTTCTGAGTTAGCAGAGTCAAGAGCTCCTGTCGGTTCATCTGCAATCAAGAGTTTGGAATCATCTATTAACGCTCTAGCTGTTGCGACACGTTGGCGTTGCCCACCTGATAATTGATTTGGAAATTTATTTTTTAGATTTTGAATAGCCAATTTCTCTATAATATCATCAATTTTCCTCTGATGTTTTCTAATGGATTTCCCTTGAATTTGCAGGGGTAAAATAATATTTTCATAAACTGTTAAGGTCTCTACCAGATTATAAGATTGAAAAATATAAGAGATATTCTTAGCGCGATAATCGGCTAATTGGCTTTCTTTTGCTTGAATCATATCAAAATCTTCAAAAACAATACTACCCGAATCGGGTTTATCAATAGTGGATATACAATTCAATAGAGTTGTCTTTCCACTACCACTCGCCCCCATGATGGCTAAAAATTCACCCTTATTTACTGAAAGGTAAATATCAGATAGGGCATGAACTAAACTTTCGCCCTCTCCAAATGTCTTATTTAATCCTGTTACTACTAGTTGTGGCATAATCGTTTCCTCCATTTCTTTTATACAATTATTATAGCTTGTAGAAAAATCTATTTCATGAGTATTTCGTGCAGAATTGAGTCGTGACTGACATTTCTCATTTTTTGCAAAGCACAATCATGACCACCCGTCAAACGGGTGGTTTGTACCAGGGCTATAAGCCCAAATTACCAGCCAGCGCCTAAAGACGCTGGCTTTCACGTTGTTCAAGCCTTATTGCTCTTGACTCGTCACTTGCCTCACAAAGAGGCTTTAGTATTACTTACCACTATCCCTAAAGGGATCCTCATATTCTTTTACACTCAATTTATCTAGTGCTATATCATGCTTTACTCGTTCTCAAATTTTCATACTCGTGAAGAAATCATCCACTGGATAATTTCTTTAATCTTGAATATATTTCTTAATTGTGGCTTCATTGAGTCCCACCGTACTCACATAATAACCTTCCACCCAGAAATGCCTATTCCCAAACTTGTACTTGAGATTGGCGTGTTTGTCAAACATAATGAGTGTGTTTTTACCTTTTAAATATTCCACGAAACTTGCGACACTTATCCTCGGTGGAATACTGACTAACATGTGTACATGGTCTGGCATTAGGTAACCCTCGATATTTTCAACTCCTTTATAACTACACAAGCGATGAAATATTTAGCCTAAACTACTTCGATATTGATTGTAGATGACTTTTCGTCTATACTTAGGGGTGAACACAATGTGATAGAACAGTGCCACTTTGTGTGCGATAAACTATGAGCCTTTTGTGCCATATTTTTCTCCTTTCGCTTTACAATTGGCTTGAACACCTTTATTGTATCGCGTTTGGAGTTTTTTGGGTATAACCTTCGACGCGCACCCGCATAGCGGGTGGTTTTTTTGTCTCGCACCTAACGGAGCGAGACGGACTAATAGTCGCATAATAAAAACCAATACTCCTCAAGAGCATTGGTTAGAAATAATAGTGATAAAACCAATCTATCCACTATTGTTTATCATTACGTTTTTTCATAAAGTAGACAATGCCGATAATGACTACTCCTAGTACAAGTACAGGAGCATAAAATTCAAGCGTTCCAATAATTCCTTCCATTCTTATCCTCCTTTAAGGTACAATTCACCTCTTTTAACCACAGCTTACATGTGGTGTAGCACATTCATAGGAAAGTGTAAACACCCCTCCGCATCGTCCTTGCATAGTCAAACGAAAAGCAGTTTGCCAACCTGCAGCAGATTTCCCACTCAGTTCTTGATGACTAATTTCGTAGTCCAAAGTATCGATACCGTGATTTTCTTTTCTCATCTCTTTACCTCTTTTAATATATAATTTTTGTTCTATATTGTCAATAATAAACAAAGGAAAATCTATGTTTAGTTTCTAACAGTGAACATTATTGCTAGTACACTCATAAGAACATGTGAAGCACAGACCACATCTCCCAGCTAGTGTCAATTTAAAAGCAGTATACCATCCACCTGAACCCGATTTCCCAGCAAGCTCTTGATTGCTAACTTCAAATTCAAGTGTATCAATTTCATTTTTGAATTCATCACATTTCATAGTTTCACCTCATAATTCTCCCTTATTACTATCAACAATAATCAGCTTTCAAACATTCAATTAAATCCTATTTCCCACCAGGAAAATCTTTGGTTCACATAAACAAATTACGTACGTTATTATAGTAGGTTGAAACTAGAATAATACACTACAGCTACTAAAACATTTTTAGCAATTAATTTAACTTTCCCAATCGATTTGTTCACATCTTATTTTAAAATACTGTAAATTATTTTTGTTATATAGAGCTAGTATTTCTTTGTATTGAAAATAGAAATTTAATTAGTGCCAGTGTATAAACTTGCCCAATATAATGTACGAATTTTCTATTGAGATAAATATGATTTACATTTTTAACATATCATCCTCAAGATGATTTAACAACACATTTTAATTTCAATTTATAAGTAACTAAAGATTAGTACAGATATTATTGAGCAAGCATAACACTAAAATTTATCCACATTTAACATTATTACTTGTGCATTCAAACGAACCAGTAAACCAGTTCCCACAACGTCCTGCTAATGTCAACTGAATCGCTGTAAACCAACCAGAACCTGATTTCCCAGCAAGTTCTTGATTGGCAACTTCAAAGTCTAGAGAATCAATCACTGGACGTTCAGCATCCTTTGCCATAGGCTTATTCCTCCTTTTTTTCTTTAGATGATCATCTTTACAATAATTAGTATACAACTTAATCTTAACTACGTAATGAGTAAATCGTGCAAAAGTTATAAGTTTCTCAAATTAACTATATTTTTAAAATTTTTAAAACTAAAAACTCTAAGCAGGCAGATAAATCATCGTTAGGTGCTAAAGGTTTAGCTTATTGTAATTCAGTTATTTTCTTTAGAGAGACTGGGAAGACTTGTCAGTTGATGAACGCTTACAGAAACGTCAAGAAGATCTTCAACCCTTAATGGAATACTTCTTTGCTTGGTACCTACGGCAGTCAATTTTACCTGGTTCAAAACTAGGACGGGCAATTGAATACAGTCTCAAGTATGAAGAAACCTTTAAGATAATTTGGAAAGACAGGCATCTCGTCCTTTCCAATAATCTAGCTGAACACGCCATTAAATTATTGGTTATGGTACGTAAAAATTGGTTGTTTTCTCAAAGTTTTGAAGGATCTAAAGCAACAGCTTTTATTATGAGCTTGTTGGAAACAGCTAAACGCCATCAATTAAATAGTGAGAAATATATATCCTATCTTCTAGAATGTCTTCTAAACGAGTAGAATCTCGTAAACAAAGAGCTTTTAGAGGATTATTTACCATGGACAAAAGTTGTACCAGAAAAGTGCAAATAAGAAATCTCCAGATTAGGAACTATCAGTGAGTTCTCTAGTCTGGAGATTTTTTTAATATACTTCGTTATTAGACGATTACACTATAATAACATAAATTCAACTATTATAAAATTAATAGTAAAATCAAGCTAAAGTTATCTAAATATGAATTATAGCTGATTTCTCTATTTTTCTACTCAATAATAACTTTATATCAATAAAAGCTATGAATTATCTAATTGATATAATTTTCGATAAAGCCCTCTTTCTCCTTGCAGTAATTCTTGATGGTTCCCCTGCTCTATAATTTTCCTTTTTCCATCACAAAAATTTTATCTGAATCAATGATTGTAGATAGCCGATGTGCAATTACCACAATCGTAATGTTCTGTTCTTTAAATTTTTGCATAATTTCTTTCTCATTAACATTGTCTAAATAACTTGTCGCCTCATCCAATAATATTATTTTAGGTTTTTTTATAAGTGCTCGAGCTAAGATTATTCTCTGCCTTTGACCTCCAGATAAATTCATCCCCATCTCTGATACTAACGTATTGTACCCCATAGGCATCTCCATAATATCATCATGAATATTCACCAACTTACACACTTCTTCCATTTTTTCTTGTGATACAGACGAACTTCCAGCGATATTTTCAAATATCGTCTTATTAAAGAGTGTCATATCTTGTGGAACAATACCAATTTGTTGTCTTAAATACTGTTTATCTAGACTATAATATTCAAAGTTATCAAAGAAAATTTTTCCAGTAGTTGCAGGAAATAAACCTATCAACAATTTTGAAAGTGTGCTTTTCCCAGAACCTGATGTACCTACAATTGCTATTTTTTCTCCTTTATGAATTTCAATATTAATATTCGATAAAACTCTTTTACTGTCTTTAGTATATGAAAATGATACATTTTTTAGTGAAATAGATCCATTCAAATCATGTTTAATATTGCCATTTACTTCGTGTTCCTCCTCTAAAATTTCTACAATACGAGATAAAAACGTCTTACTATTATAAAATGCTACAATAGTATCAAAGATACTATTCACTTTACTAAATAATACAGTTGATAAAGAGTATATCACAAACATCCCCCCTAATGGATTTTCTAATTGAGGGTGTGGCAATAATGTAACTATTAATAAAATAAACGGTGATATAAAAGTGATTATTGTAAATAATGAATTTACCAATCCTGAAAACATCTCACTGTATTTATACCTATGTAAACATTTATCGAAATATTCCTTCCACTGCTTATATGTTTGTTCTTCAAAACCTTCCATTTTTATTCCCATCATAGAATAAATCATCTCAATTTGTTTATTCTGAAGATTGTTTTGGGAAATTACAAATGATTTATTCTTTTGTTCGATGTTCTGTCTAGTAACTAGCAACAATAATAAATTTATTAACAGTAGTAATAATGCTAAGACTGCAATAGAAAAATTTATGTATGAGAAATAAATTAGGATAAAAACTCCCAATCCAACATCCAACACACCTAGAACTACTTGATTAGTGAATAACTGTCTAATTCTTGTCAAACCATTTATAGAATAAATTAAATCGCCACTGCTTCTCGTAGAAAAGAATTTATATGGTAGCCTAAATAAACTTCTGATCACATTAATATTCAACCTTTTATCTATATCATTTGTCAAATTAATAGAAAGATAGCGTTGTCCAAACATAATTGCAAAATATAGAAATGTAAATATAACGAAATTAATGACAATATTCGATTGGTTTATACTAACTCCTGTAGAAACTTGGTTGAAAACTTGTTGCAACCAAATTGGTAAAACAAAACTAACTGTATAACTTGCTAATGTCACTAACAATAGTGGTATAAAATAATTCCAAGACTGCCATAATTGTCTATAAACTATACTATAATTCTCCCTAGATTTTTGTTTTGTTACTTTATCACTACTCATAACACTAATAAGATATTCCGAGAATCCTTCTGAGAATTCACTGAAACTATACTTTAACTTCCCAAGTTCTGGGTCAGCTACCCATACAAACTTAGATGTTACTCTCTCTATTACAATAAAATGTTTACTTTCCCATAATGCAATAGCTGGAGTTTTTATCTTTTTGAAAGTATCCATTCTATCTTTTGGGAAACGAAATGATTTAATAACAAATCCCATCCCCTCTAAAAGTTCAATTAAATTCTGAAAACTTGTACCATCTCTACCTGTTTCTTTAATACTTCTTAAATCTTTTACAGAGATTTCATGATTATAATAGCTTGATACCATCGCAACACAACATAAACCACACTCTGTTTTTTGATGTTGTTCAACAAAAGGAACTTTATTTTTCATACTTATCTCCTATTAATATAAAATAATAAGAATTCTAAAATATCAATTTTTAATTCAATTATTTAAAATTTTATTGGCATGACAGAGTCGAAGAAATAACTATGAGTTAGTTCTTCGACTTTCGAATCCTAAACTGTTAGTCACTCAGTTGCATACGCCGTATAACTTCTGTATTGACGATAAGATATTTTTGGAGAATTATACAACAGTCAGAAGATCATATCAAACTATTCGAAAATACTCACTCATCGTGAGAGGTTTTACGTCCCTCTACCTCAATTTTAGTTTAGAAGTAGTACATTGTTCAACATTGCTCTTCCAGTCTCATAATTAGCCATCAATATTCCCAGTTCTCCTGTAAGAATTCCCCAATCATCACAATCATAAGTTAATTTATCCAGCAAATATAATTCACTCTCGGACAATATTTTTTTATTTATTTCAGAATTATCTCCTATAATAGAAGAAATAATTGTCAAATTGCCTACATTTCCATGACAGATAGAATTTTCTATATTTAATCTTTGATTCAATATTTCAGTTGCATAATATCGGACTTCTTCTTCTAAATATTGATCTGGAAATTCATTTACCATGAGATAGTGTTTAGCCTGTACGATTCCTACAATTCCATTACACCAAGAATAGTACTTAGCATTTTTTCTTAAAGGTACAATCTTATCCGTTTTTAACTGCAAACGCTCTTTATTCAAATAATCTTGTATGCAAAATATTATGTTATTCTTCTCTATCGATTCTTCATTACACAATTTAGAATATTTGAACAATTGTGTAATAACTCCATAGTTTCCATGTGCATATCCTGGGTCATTTTCCATCCAATATCCTTGTTTCTTATATACTTCAATTAATTTCTCTACAATTTCTTCAGACATCACATGTGCTAATTGTACAACTTTAGAACTATGCACCATAACTTCTTCGATTTTTACAAGTACAGCCAGAATTCCTGCAAGACCCCCTATAATATCTAGATTGTCAAATTTTCTAACATCATTATACGTGGATAACAAGATGTTATATATAAACTCTTCTGAATTGTCAACTGTCTTTATTCCTTTCTGTCTTAGCACACATGTAACATACAAATAGCCGTAAATACCAGTAAAAGCTCCTAATTTAGAAAGAGGGAAATTCCCCTGGCAACTTTCAATGTAATTATTGGTATAGTCTATAACACCTCGTAAAATTGATTCTAGTCTGTCATCCTGTATACTACTAATTCCTAAAATCATACCTGATGTACCACCATATAAATTATAATCCATTGGTGAAATTTCATAATTTTTATTCATGGCCAACATATTTAACCAACTAATTTCATCATTGAATTCTAGTTTCGCAGATAAAATACGTTCAATAATATTTGAACTTAATTTTTTTAATAGCTTTCTTTCTTTAAGTTTCTTATTTTTTATAAATAATTCGCTTCCCATAAAAGCCATATTTATAATTCTTTGTTGACGAAGCAAATTTTCTTCTGATAGACTACATATTCTCTTTGATACATTTTTAATAATGTTATCTCCCTCCAAAGAATATATTCGAGAATGAAGTCCATTATAAATCTCATTACTAGATGAACTAGTGTAAAAAATTGGTACATCTCCTTTTCTAAGTTGATTAATTTCATCTTTAATCATACTTTTATCAAACTCATTGTCAACATTACCATATTCTAACATTCTAAGCATATACATTTCGAAATCATATTTATTTCTTAATAAATCTGGATGATGGCTTGTTTCTAAAAACTGAACATATATATTTGTATTTCTATAAATATATCTTGTCTCACAATTTTCAAAGTATTTCATAATCATTTTTTGAACTTTGTTCCTATTTTTTAGAATGATCCTGTAAATTAATTCAAATCCATACAAAACATTTTCTCTATATTCTTTACACGATACAGTCTTCCCCATATATCTTACAGTACTTGGGAAATCTTCTATCTCCTTAAATACATTCTCAATTCTAATTTCATCTGTACCAATATTAGTTAATTGATGTGTTTGGTAAGGAGATTCCCTTTTTTCTCCTGAATTTAATGCTCCAACTTCCATTCCTTTATCATTATTTACAGAATAGAGAGTCATAGGTAAGATACCCACGCTATAAACAGAGTCAGCTACTACATCATACATTCTCTGGATACTAGAATCTATACTTTCCTTCTCACTAAAATGTAAAATAGTTTCATTATCAATTAAGTATGGATATGATTCACACGATAAAATATTCTCGCCATGATAGTCTTTTGCACCAAATATATGCAAAAAAGCCAAAAGCATTCCTATGTTTTCGTAGTACATTTCTACATCATGACGTGAGTTACATTCTTTTACTTCTACAAATTCGACAAAACTATAACTACTTTTACTTAGTGTTCGAGGAAGAAATAAAACATTTGGTAGACTGAATTGTGATGCAAATTCTTTAGAAAATAAATCTAAGTTGACGTCTACAGACATATTTCTTGGTTTATAAATTATCTTTCTCTTATTATTCAGTTCTAAAATACAAACACTCTTACCGTTAGAATGAGTATCTCCTACATTAAATTTTATATTTGATAATTTTAAATTTTCAAATCCAAAATATTTTTCTATATCTGATAAATTCATTTCAAAATTTGTAATTATTTCTTTCACATAATCAGATATATTTAAAAGTTTCCTATCTAATAATTCATACAATACTGGATATTTCTGATAAAACTCCAATATATAATCTCTGCTTTTTAATAAAGTGTCTATAAAAAAGTTGTAACGTTTTTCAGAATCATCTCCTATTAAACGTGATGAACGTCTTAAATCATTAATTTCTAATACAACAGTACGATAACTAATATTCATACACATTTCAAAAAACATTGACTCTATTTCAATCAAAAACTTTTCTTTATTCTCAACAGAAACTATGCTATTTAAGTACATAGATAATCTATTTATATACTTGTAACAAAGTGGCTTAAATAAAGATAACCAATGAATTCTAATTTTTAAATTTTCACTAGTTTCGTATGATTTCCAAGAATTATCACTCAGTTGTTGAGCAATGTATTCTCTCCCTAGTTGTTCATACTGTTTATGTTTCCTCTCCCACTCTCGGAGATTATTTTCTGTATTAGAAGTCAAAAACCGATCCAACTGTTCCTCATCACTAATATTATCACTAAATAATTTCAGCCATTTTTTAGATATATTAGACATAATAAATTCCTCCTTGCTTCCATGATGTTAACAAATTTTAGAATATTTTAAATGAGTAATATGTGCACTTTTTAAATATCTCTGCTCTTTTGATATACAAACTTTTCTTTATTTAATTGATTTATAAACTTATCCATCTTAAATATCATTTTTTCATAACTATCGTTCTCTAATTCTATTCGAATATCTAACTCCTATAGCTCCTTCTCAACAACATCAATGCCAATTTCCTCAGTTATATTCATTTTTTAAAGATTCAACTTCATTTTTTGCTTGTTTTCAATTGAAGACAGCAAATATTTTGCTACTTGATTTATACTCAATGAAAATCAAAGAGCAAACTAGGAAACTAGCCGCAGGTTGCTCAAAGTACAGCGTTGAGGTTACAGATAAAGCTGACGTGGTTTGAAGAGATTTTCGAAGAGTATAGGTAGTTTGCACCAAGTTATAAAAATTACCAGAGACTATCAAAAACTCAATTTCAGGAGAATATAAAGTAAATCTTCCCACAAAAAAACGCATCATATCAAGATTTTTGTTGAACACTTGATATGATGCGTTTTTCTAATTTTAAAGGCTTTTTGCCCAACCTCTTTACATCTTATTCTGCTAGTTAGTTCTTAATACCAGCCGTTGTTAAGCCAGAAATTTTTAGCGGCTGTCCATGAACCGTAACGTCCTGCAACGTAGGCATCTGCTACACGTTCTTGGTTTTCAGCTGAGTAGTCACCGTTCAAGTATGAATCTGTCAATTGGTAACGTCCGATGTAACGTCCGTTTGTAGCTGTGTAGCTACCGCCTGATTCTTTTTGAGCGATCCATTCTTTAGCTTCTGCTTCAGATTCGCTTACAGTTGTAGCTGGTGCTGAAACTTCTGTTGAAACTACTGTTTCTTCTGCTACTGCTTCACTTGACACTGGAGCTGCTACTTCTGTAGTTTCTGTTACTGGAGCTGAAACAGTTTCATCTTGAGCTGCTGGTGCTGCATAAGTAGTTGGCGCTGGTGTTGTAGCAGGCGCTACAGGGCCATCGATAACCAACTCTTGACCAACATAAATCAAATGAATGTTATCAATGTGGTTGTTTTCTGCCAATTTTTCAACAGTTGTGTTGTGAGTTTCAGCGATTTCTGAAAGTGTATCACCTTCTTTAACAGTGTAAGTTGACGATTCTTGAGCAGATACAAATGATGGAGCAAATACTGCAAACAAGGCAGCTACTCCTGCAAGAGTTGTTTTAATCTTTTTAGATGTTGATTTCATATTTGAAAATTCTCCTTCTTTCTATACTTCTATCATACCCTTTAAATATTACCGTTTCTTGACACTTTTATGTAGAAATATTACAAAATTATTTTTTATTTCCCTAAATAAGCTATTTTTGTCATAAAAGTCGCTATTTTATGCTGTTTATGGCATTAAAAAGGTTTTCATCCACAATTAAAGTCAAGACCCTCATTCTTTGATATAATAGAGATAAGAATTTTTATAAGGGGAAACTGATGAAATCACTTCGTTTTCAATCTGTCTTTGATATCATCGGACCAGTTATGATTGGCCCATCTAGTAGTCATACCGCTGGTGCTGTGCGTATTGGGAAGATTGTCTCTTCCATTTTTGATGATACTCCGACAGAAGTTGAATTCCAACTTTTTAACTCATTTGCCAAAACCTATCGTGGTCACGGAACAGACCTAGCCCTTGTTGCTGGTATTTTAGGCATGGATACAGATGATCCTGAAATCCCAAATAGCTTGGAAATTGCCCACAAGCGTGGCATTAAGATTGTCTGGACCATTCAGAAAGACAGTAATGCCCCTCACCCAAACACTACTAAAATTACCGTTAAAAATGCCCACAAGACCATCAGCGTGACGGGTATTTCTATCGGTGGAGGAAATATTCAGGTCACCGAACTCAATGGCTTTGCCGTCTCTCTCAATATGAATACACCAACTATCATCATCGTTCATCAAGATATTCCAGGTATGATTGCCCTCGTAACGGAGGCACTTTCTCGCTATGATATCAATATCGCCCAGATGAACGTTACTCGTGAAAAAGCTGGTGAAAAAGCCATTATGATTATCGAAGTTGACAGTCGCAACTGTGATGAGGCCATCGAAGAAATTCGAAAAATCCCTCATCTCCACAATGTCAATTTCTTTAAATAGGAGGAAGCATGTTTTATTCTATTAAAGAATTGGTCGAGCAAGCAGATCTGGACTTTCAAGGAAATGTCGCAGAACTCATGATTACAACAGAGTTTGAATTGACAGGTCGCGAACGTGAAGAAGTCCTCCTTCTCATGGAACGCAATCTGGAAGTCATGAAAGCCTCTGTCCAACTTGGCCTCAATGAAAATAAATCTCGTAGTGGCCTGACAGGTGGAGATGCTGCTAAACTGGATCACTATATCAAAAGTGGAAAAACTCTGTCAGATTACACGATTCTCTCTGCTGCCCGAAATGCTATCGCAGTCAATGAACACAATGCTAAAATGGGCTTGGTCTGCGCTACTCCGACCGCAGGAAGTGCTGGCTGTCTGCCATCCGTTCTCACTGCTGCGATTGAAAAATTAGACCTCAGCCACGAGCAACAGCTGGATTTCCTCTTTACTGCGGGTGCCTTTGGACTAGTCATCGCAAATAATGCCTCTATCTCAGGTGCTGAGGGCGGTTGCCAGGCCGAAGTCGGTTCTGCCTCTGCTATGAGTGCTGCAGCCTTGACTCTAGCTGCCGGTGGGACACCCTACCAAGCCAGTCAAGCCATTGCCTTTGTCATTAAAAATATGCTAGGCCTCATCTGTGACCCTGTTGCCGGCTTAGTTGAAGTTCCCTGTGTCAAACGCAATGCCATGGGAGCTAGCTTTGCCTTCATCGCAGCAGACATGGCCCTGGCAGGTATCGAATCTAAAATTCCTGTGGATGAAGTTATCGATTCCATGTACCAAGTAGGAGCAAGCATGCCAACTGCCTTCCGTGAAACAGCTGAAGGTGGACTCGCTGCCACCCCTACTGGTCGCCGCCTCCAAAAAGAAATTTTCGGAGAATAAGCTTATCAAATAGGAGAAACCATGACCTCTATCGCAGCTATTTTTTTCGATCTGGATGGAACCCTCGTTGACAGTTCTATCGGGATTCACAATGCCTTTACCTATACCTTTAAGGAGCTGGGAGTGCCTAGCCCTGATGCCAAAACTATTCGTGGTTTTATGGGCCCACCCCTCGAAAGTAGTTTTGCAACCTGCCTGCCCAAAGAACAAATCGCTGAGGCTGTGCAGATATACCGTTCTTACTACAAGGCAAAAGGCATCTATGAAGCTCAACTCTTTCCTCAGATTGTAGACTTGCTTGAGGAGCTATCAAGCAGTTATCCACTCTACATCACCACGACAAAAAATACTCCAACCGCCCAAGACATGGCTAAAAATTTGGGAATCTATCATTTCTTTGATGGCATTTATGGTTCCAGCCCTGAAGCACCCCATAAGGCAGATGTCATTCGCCAAGCCTTACAGACGCATCAACTAGCAGCAGAACAAGCCATCATCATCGGAGATACCAAGTTTGATATGCTAGGAGCTCAAGAAACAGGCATTCAGAAATTGGCCGTCACTTGGGGATTTGGAGAGCAAGCAGACTTGCTAAACTATCATCCTGATTTTATCGCTCACAAACCCTTAGAAATTTTGGAGTATTTTCAATAACATAGACTGGGCAATAACTCTATTTCAGAAGAAAATGGAGCAAGTTTCTACATAACAAAACGCATATTATCAAGCTCTTCTGACCTGATAATATGCGTTTTTCTTTTTTATTCAACGTGGGTTGTTTGATTGGCAAAGGCGATAATGGCTTGCTTCAACTCATCTCCACTGAGAGTACGGAACTCTTCAATTTTTTGGTCGATAGCTTCTAGAGGCATGACATTAACCTTACCAACGAAAATTTTATCCATAACCTGGTTGTCAACGAGTTCGGTTGATACTAAGAGTTCTTCGTAAAGTTTTTCGCCTGGTCGGATTCCAACTTCAACGATTGGAATTTCGCTTTCGGTGTGTCCACTTAGAAGGACCATTTTCTTGGCCAAGTCATAAATCTTGACTGGTTTGCCCATATCAAGGATAAAGACTTCCCCATCCTTGGCATAAGCACCAGCATGGATAACCAAACGGCTAGCTTCTGGAATGGTCATGAAGTAACGGGTCATGCGGAAGTCTGTCACCGTTACAGGCCCACCTTCAGCAATCTGACGTTCAAAGACTGGAATCACACTACCACGGCTACCAAGAACATTCCCAAAACGGACTGCACAGTAGGTCGATTGGCTACGTTGGTTAAAGCCAGTGACAATCAACTCAGCCACGCGCTTGGTTGCTCCCATAACATTGGGTGGATTAACCGCCTTATCTGTCGAAATCATAACCATCTTAGGTACTTTGGCTTCATCAACAGCCTTAGCAACGTTGTAAGTTCCACGGATATTGTTTTTGAAGGCTTCTTTTGGATTGCGCTCCATCATAGGAACGTGCTTGTGGGCAGCCGCATGATAAACAATAGCTGGCTTGTACTGCTCAAAGACTTGCAAGAGACGGTCATAGTCTTGAATGTCCGCAATCACAGGCACATAATCAATCCCTTGGAACTTGCGAATCAATTCATGATACACAAGGTAGATTGAATTTTCCCCGTGACCGAGCAAGACAATGCGTTCAGGATTGAAACGGCTAACTTGGCGACAGATTTCAGAACCGATTGAGCCACCAGCACCTGTGACTAAGATTGTCTTACCTGTCAATTCTGCGCCCAGTCGCGATTCGTCAAGACGAATTTCCTGACGTCCCAAAAGGTCCGTAATATCAATTTTTTGGAAGCCAGTACCTGCTTGGTGAAGTCCCTGAACAACGGTTTCAACCTTAGGCATCTTATAACATTTGACTCCCAGCTTATTACACATCTGCAAGATACGTTCATATTCTGACGGGTCAAGCGACGGAATCGCAACGATCACACGCTCGATTTGGTGGCGTTTGGCTAATTCAGGCAAATTGTCATAAGAGCCCAAAACAGGGATACCACCAAGTTTTTGACCCTTTTTCTTTTCATCCTTATCCAAAATACCAACAAGTTCTAATTCACTGGTTGGGTGTTGGTAGCTGTTCATAAAGAGAGCTCCACCATCGCCAGCACCAATCAAGAAGGTACGACGATGTTCCCCATCACCACTGCCTTTTTTGCGTTTAGAGTAGATTAACTGCCAAGTAATCCGTGGCAATAAAATCAAGAAGGTACTCAACAAGATAAAGAGCACAATAAAACGGATGGAGAAGAGTGGCAAGAAGGCATAGCAGATACTATATGACAGGATACTGCTTGCAGTCACACCAAAAAAGATTTTCATGAAATCCGTAATCTTGCTGTAACGACTAATACTAGCGTTCAACCCCCAAAATGCAATCATCAATTGATAGAACAAGAAGGCTAAACTCGTATAGATAATGTAGTCAACAGGGGCTGGATTAATCAATCCGTAGAATAAGATATAAGATACAATGATGGAAACCACCATACTCAAAATATCAAATATTCCCCAGAAAACCTGCTTTTGTTGTTTATTTAAAATTTCCACCAGATCAATCACATAATCTGTGAGTTTTTTATTCATAGAAGTTTACTCCTCCTTAAAAGAGTTGGATGATTATACTCAATGAAAATCAAAGAGCAAACTAGCCGCAGGTTGCTCAAAACACTGTTTTGAGGTTGTGGATAAGACTGACAAAGTCAGGAACATATATCTACGGCAAGGCGTCGTTGACGCGGTTTGAAGAGATTTTCGAAGAATATTATATTGTTATTATAACACTTTTTATCCAGTTTACGATTTGCTACAATCTTTTAATTGATTTTTCGTAACAGCTTCATAAAAATAAACTGTCGGACAAATCCGGGACAAAGGGCAACAACCATCTGAATCGCAACACTCTTGGCATACTCCATGTAAGAAATTTGCCCTCTCTTCAGCATGCGCTGACGAGCCTGGCGATAGAGTTTAAGGTAACGCAGTCCCCCACGACGCTCAAACATCCCTGCTCCAACACGAACCTTACACAAGATTTGATCCAGATTTCCAGTCTTGGCTCCTGCAGCAATCATGTTGAGCCAGAGGAGGTCATCCTCCATATAAAGGCCATCCTCATAGTTGCCTGCCTTGAGAACCATATCCTTCTTGAACATGACAGTCATGTGGTTAAAAGCACTTCTCATCCTTTGATAAGCCACAATCTCTGCATGTTGGGTTGGAACACGACGGTAAGAAACAATCTCATCAGGATTATCAATAAACTCTGCAATATGTCCACCTAATAGGTCGAGCTTGTCCTTCTCCATTAGCTGAAGCTGTTTCTCAAAACGATCTGGAACAGCTATATCATCTGTATCCATACGAGCGATGATATCGTACTGACACTGTAAAACACCGTATCGAAGAGCCAGACCCAAACCTTGATTCTGCTCTAAGGGGCAACGCTTAACTGGAATTCCAGACTGAGCTTCTACTTGGTCTAACACCTGATAGAGCTCAGGTGTGAGAGGTCCATCCTCTACGAAAACCAACTCACTCGGTTTCAAGGTTTGATTTTGAATACTATTAATGGCATCTCGCAAAAATGTCGGATTTTCCTTGATATAAATCGACATCAAGACGCTGATTTTTTGCTTTTCAAGCACAGTTTTTCTCCAATATATAGATTTCCTTCCACTATTTTATCATAATTTTCAAGACTTTCCCATTTTTATCTTGAAAGCCAGAAACCTTACTTGACATTATAGGGAAAAAGCCTTAAAATAAGCTGTTATTAAAATCAGCTAGAAGAGGTATTTTATGAAAAAGCAATCACTCTTTTTTGTTCCAGGTATTATCCTGATTGGTGTTTCCTTGCGGACTCCTTTTACTGTTTTACCCATTATTTTGGGAGATATTTCGCAAGGGCTGGGGGTAGAAGTTAGTTCGCTTGGTGTCTTGACCAGCCTTCCCCTCCTCATGTTTACCCTCTTCTCACTCTTTTCTACCCGACTGGCTCAGAAAATCGGCTTGGAGCATCTCTTTACCTACAGCCTCTTCTTCTTGACCATTGGCTCACTTATTCGACTAATCAATCTGCCCCTGCTCTATCTAGGAACCTTGATGGTTGGGGCAAGTATCGCAGTCATCAATGTGCTGCTTCCTAGTCTTATCCAAGCCAATCAACCAAAGAAGATTGGTTTTCTGACCACCTTATATGTAACCTCTATGGGGATTGCGACGGCTCTGGCTTCCTATCTAGCCGTGCCCATTACACAAGCCAGTTCTTGGAAAGGACTTATCATCCTCCTCACCCTGCTCTGTCTAGCAACTTTTTTGGTCTGGCTGCCAAATCACCGCTATAATCACAGACTGGCTCCACAAACTAAACAAAAAAGCCAAACAAAGGTCATGCGTAATAAACAGGTCTGGGCAGTGATTGTCTTTGCAGGTTTTCAATCCTTGCTCTTTTACACCGCTATGACCTGGCTACCTACCATGGCCAACCACGCAGGCCTATCCAGTCACGAAGCTGGCTTGCTGACCTCTATCTTCTCTCTGATTAGCATTCCTTTTTCAATGACCATCCCAAGCCTGACAACCAGCTTGTCTACTCGCAACCGTCAGCTCATGCTCACTCTGGTTTCACTAGCTGGTGTTGTCGGCATTTCCATGCTCTTTTTCCCAATCGGTAATTTCTTTTACTGGCTTGCCATCCATCTCCTCATCGGAACCGCAACCAGCGCCCTCTTCCCCTATCTCATGGTCAACTTTTCACTTAAGACAATCGCCCCTGAAAAGACAGCCCAATTGTCTGGCCTTTCTCAAACAGGAGGCTATATCCTAGCAGCCTTTGGTCCAACCCTATTTGGTTACAGTTTTGACCTGTTCCACTCTTGGGTACCAGCTGTAGCTGCCCTCTTGCTCGTCGATCTCGTGATGACTGTGGCCCTCTTTACAGTGGACAGAGTTGATAAAATCCTTTAATTTTTCTAAAATACTTCTCAGATATAAATAATGCAAAGCCAGACTCTGTCTGGTTTTTTGTATGAGTATATGTTTAAAAAGCATCATATATATACTAGGAGAAAAATGTGATTTTTGATATAATAAAATATGTAAAAACTAATTAAGAAACGAAAAGGCAGATTAGTTTTAACTAGTAATAATTACTATTTCAAAGTGAGGGCATAGTATGGATGAACAGAAATACAATTTGGAAGAAAGTTTAGCAGAGTTAGATCAGCTCTTTTACTTATCAGCCAAGGAGACAGATAAGACTGCCTGTGAAGCTCTGGCAGAAAAAGCAAGAATAATTTATGAACAATACCCTGAATCAGAAGAGATTGCTTTGCGGTATGCAATAACTTTACTGATTTCATCCAATAAGCAGACTGAGCTGAAGGAAATCGAAGCTACTGCTGAAAAATTAGAGAAATTGCAACAAAAATTCCTAGAATCGCATGATATAGCTTTGCAGTATGCCGTGATTTCGGTCAATTTATCAATCAAGCAGACTGGGTTGGAGGAACGGATGGCTACTGCTGAAAAATTAGAGAAATTGCAACAAAAATTCCAAGAATCACATGATATAGCTTTGGAATATGCTAGAATTTTGGCTATTTTATCAACCAAGCAGACTGGGTTGAAGGAACGGATGGCTACTGCTGAAAAATTAGAGAAATTGCAACAAAAATTCCAGGAATCACATGATATTGCAGAAGCATTTGCTGCTACT
>NZ_GL732493.1:37190-52264 GCF_000187745.1 Streptococcus sp. M334
CTACTGCTGAAAAATTAGAGAAATTGCAACAAAAATTCCAGGAATCACATGATATTGCAGAAGCATTTGCTGCTACTTTGCTCCTTTTATCATTCGAGCAGACTGGGTTGAAGGAACGGATGGCTACTGCTGAAAAATTAGAGAAATTGCAACAACAATTCCAGGAATCGCATGATTTAGCTTTGCACTATACTAGAATTTTGGCTATTTTATCAACCAAGCAGACTGGGTTGAAGGAACGGATGGCTACTGCTGAAAAATTAGAGAAATTGCAGCAAAAATTCCCTGAAGTGCATGATATAGCTGAAGCATTTGCTAAGACTTTGCTCCTTTTATCAATCAAACAGACTGAATTGGAAGAATTGGAGACTACTGCTGAAAAATTAGAGAAATTGCAACAACAATTCCAGGAATCGTATGATATAGCAGAAGTATTTGCCAGGTTTTTGTTCATTTTATCAACCAATCAGACTGAATTAGAAGAATTGGAGACTACTGCTGAGAAATTGCAAGACTTGCAACAACAATTCCAAGAATCTGAAGAAATTGCTTTTTTATATAGTATATTATTAGCAAACTTATTTAATCATCAAACGGAGTTAGATGAACGTCTTCAAACCACAAAAATAATTAAAAAACTCTATGAAGAATTCTCCAACTTTATGTTACAAAATTTTGATGATTTATTTTTTAGTAATGATAATGTTTGTGACAGTACGAAGTACATGCTATTCAACTTTATCCTAAGGGAAGGGCTTTTAAAGAAGACTAAATATGCTATTTTACAAAAATGGACAGATCGTTATAAAGAAGACTCCAGTGAACTAAAGAACTTGCTATCAATTTATCAAATTGTTCAGAAAATCAAGTATCAACTGGGACTAAAAGACGAAGATAAAAATCAGGTGCTTAAATTCGGCCACTACACCAAGGGAAGCACTCTCCAAATCATGTTAGAACAAGAGGAGAACGATAAGAAGGATTTTTCAGTATCTGGGAAAACTCGTTTGTATAATGCTAATTATATGAATGATCCTGAAGAAGGAATCGTCATAGAACAGATATTGGGCTTAGATAGACGAGATGTTTTGGAACCAAGCTCATGGTTCTTAATGAGTTTTACAAATAAAACGGATGATTTGACCATGTGGTCCCAGTATGGTGATGATGCCAAAGGTGTTTGTCTGGTACTTCGAGAAGATGATTTTTCTAGATTTACTTCCTTCAATGATGTTTCTTGGCGTCAAGAAAAAAACTTTTTAGAATTCTCTGATAAGATGTATTTACTGAAATCTGAATTAAATAGTGGTTTTGAAAAATCTATCTTTCGGAGTAAAAGTGAAAATTCAGTCGATACTGTTAATGATGAAGGAACTGAACCGAATTCTGTAGAAAAAGATAGTGATTCAAAAGGGAATCGTGATTATCTCTACCGAATTGCCTATGTTAAGCATAAAGAGGAAAATTTAAAACTAGAACAAACTGAACTATTTGAGAAGTCGGAAATAGAAGAATTAGAAAAATTGTTGAATAGTTTAAAAGAAAAACTAGATATCGGTTCAAAAATTACGGAGGAGAACTATCAAAATGCTATTGCTGAATGTATCGAAGAAATTCGTTACTTGTTTAAATCTGTAGATTATAAATATGAAAATGAACTGCGTATCTTACGCTATGCTAATCTAGACCCAAGTAATAAGGAAATCAAAATTGACAAAACCTCTGGAGTAGGTAAACTTTATATAGAACGAAAAAATTCAATTCAAATCGGTGAAGTCATTTTCGGTCCCAAGTTTCCGAATCCTGAGTATGTAACTCCTTTACTAAAACTATTGGATGAAAATATTGATTATACAAAATCTACGATAAAATTCAGATAATATTCTCACAAAAATCCTCTAAGAGTCTGGGACAATAGTCCCAGACTCAACTCAAGGCTGCCTATAATCTTCAAATCGCTACTGAAAACCAATTTGTTCTTCACTATGATGTCTTCTCAAATCCAACAGACAACAAGACTCTTCTGTCCTTACTTGAAACCTATCCTCATGACGTAAAGACAGTTGTCGCAGATGCTGGATATGGAAGTGAAGAGAATCTCCTTCGTTTAGATGAAAAGGAGGTGAACCATATTAAAAAGCTAGAGTTTCCGCTATTGGAAATCTCTAGCTTTTTTGTGGTCGAAAACTATTTTGTCCCAGGCTCTTTTTATATATAAAAATTTTACACATTTCTCTTGACAGGGCTTTCTTTTAGATGTACAATATATGTGTAGAAAAATTATATATAAAAATTTTACACATTAGAAAAGGAGGTTCCCCATGTACTTTCCAACATCCTCTGCCTTGATTGAATTTCTCATCTTGGCCGTACTGGAGCAGGATGATTCTTATGGTTATGAGATTAGCCAAACCATTAAGCTGATCGCCAATATCAAAGAATCTACACTCTATCCCATTCTCAAAAAATTGGAGGGCAATAGCTTTCTGACAACCTATTCTAGAGAGTTCCAAGGTCGCATGCGCAAATACTACTCCTTGACAAACGGTGGTATAGAGCAGCTCGTGACCCTAAAAGATGAATGGGCACTTTATACAGACACCATCAATGGCATCATAGAAGGGAGTATCCGCCATGACAAGAACTGAATACCTGACTCAGCTAGAACTTTATCTCAAAAAACTACCTCAGGCTGACCAAATTGAAGCCATGGACTATTTCAGGGAACTCTTTGACGATGCTGGAGTTGAAGGAGAAGAAGAACTCATCGCTAGCTTGGGAACTCCTAAGGAAGCAGCTCACGAAGTCCTCTCCAATCTTCTCGATAAAAAAATCAATGAGGCACACGCTCAAAAGAATAACCGACAAATTTTACATATCGCCTTGTTAGCTCTCCTTGCAGCACCCATTGGTATTCCTCTGGGAATCGCCATTCTCGTGTCCCTGTTCGCAATCCTTGTGGCAGCCTTGACTGTCATCTTGGCTTTCTTTGCGATTTCCATACTTGGTATCATTGGCGGATTCCTATTTTTAGTTGAAAGTTTCACTGTCCTAGCCCAAGCTAAATCAGCCTTTATCTTGATTTTCGGCTCTGGTTTACTAGCCATCGGTGCTTCTTCGCTGGTCTTACTAGGTATCTCCTATGTAGCTCGCTTCTTCGGTCTACTCATTGTTCGCCTGGTGCAATTTGTTCTCAAAAAAGGAAAGAGAGGTGACCAGCATGCGTAAATTGACAAAAGGATTTCTCATTTTTGGTGTGGTGACTACCGTTATCGGCTTTATCTTGCTTTTTGTAGGTATCCAATCTGACGGAATCAAGAGCCTACTTGCCATGTCTAAGGAACCTGTCTATGATAGTCGGATGGAAGAGCTGACCTTTGGCAAGGAAGTCGAAAACCTAGAGATTACGCTCTACCAACACGCGCTCACCATCACAGACTCTTTCGATGATCAAATCCACATTTCTTATCATCCATCTATTTCTGCTAACCATGATCTTGTCACAAATCAAAACGACAAAACTCTAAGCCTCACTGATAAGAAACTGTCTGAAACTCCATTTCTCTCTTCTGGAATTGGCGGGATTCTCCATATCGCAAGTAGCTACTCTAGTCGTTTTGATGAAGTTATTCTCCAATTGCCAAAAGGAAGAAGCCTAAAAGGAATCAACGTGTCAGCCAATCGTGGACAAACCAGTATCACCAATGCCAGTCTTGAAAATGCGACCATCAATACCAATAATGGCTTTCTCCTAAGAATCACAGAGAGTCGGATAAAAAACAGCAAACTCACAACCCCCAATATTATCAATATCTTTGATACAGACCTTACAGATAGTCAGCTAGAGTCAACAGAGAATCACTTCCACGCTGAAAATATCCAAGTCCATGGTAGGGTGGAATTGGCAGCGAAAACAGACCTACAACTCCTACTTTCCGAAGAAGAAAAACAAAGAATCAACTTAGATCTTTCAACAAAACATGGTTCTATTCTTCATTTTTTAAGAGAAGGAAGACGTTCGTTTAAAAACAAAGATGAACGATTAAGCAATCCTTATAAAACAGAAAAAGCAGATGCAAAAGATCAACTCATGGCAAGAGCAGAACAGGATATCTATCTACTCAAATCAGAGGAACACGAGCCTTCTTCTAGAAATCGTTGACAAAAGCGCTTACATCTGCTAATGTAAAATAAAAAAAACAACCAAAAAGGAGGTTCCTCATGAAACAAGAATGGTTTGAAAGTAATGATTTTGTAAAAACAACAAGTAAGAACAAGCCTGATGAACAGTCCCAAAATGTTGCAGACAAGGCTGAAGAAAGGATAGCTGATCTCGATATGCCAATTGAAAAAAATACTCAGTTAGAAGAGGAAGTCTCTCAAGCTGAAGTTGAACTGGAAAGCCAGCAAGAAGAGAAAATTGAAACGCCTGAAGACAGTGAAGCGAGAACAGAAATAGAAGAAAAGAAAGCATTAGATTCTACTGAAGAAGAGCAAGACCTTTCTAAAGAAACAGAAAAAGTCACTATAGCTGAAGAGAGTCAAGAAGCACTTCCTCAGCAAAAAACAACTACGAAAGAGCCCCTTCTTATCAGTCAATCCTTAGAAAGTCCCTATATCCCCGACCAAGTTCCAAAATCTACGGATAAATGGAAAGAGCAAGCGCTTGATTTTTGGTCTTGGCTAGTGGAAGCAATCAAATCTCCTACGAGCAATCTTGAAACAAGTAGCACACACAGCTATACAGCCTTTCTCTTGCTCATTCTGTTTTCTGCATCTTCCTTTTTCTTTAGTATCTACCACATCAAACATGCTTACTATGGACATATAGCAACTATGCATAATCACTTCCCTGAACAATTTGCTTCATTAAATCTCTTTTCGATTATCTCTATCCTAGTAGCAACAACACTCTTCTTCTTTTCATTCCTCTTGGGTAGTTTCGTTGTGAGACGATTTATCCACCAGGAAAAAGACTGGACACTAGAAAAGGCTCTCCAACAGTATAGTCAACTCTTGGCAATTCCAATCTTCCTCACTGCTATTGCTAGTTTCTTTGCCTTCTTTGACAGCCTACGATTTACAGCCCTCTTGTGTGTGATTAGCATTGGAATCATTCTGCTTGCTAGCCTCCATATCATTACGAGACCTAGTCAATCAAGTGAAACCGACTCCTTCTATCAGTTATTCTTGTCTGTCCTTGTGAACGGAGTCATTATCCTCCTCTTCTTTGTAGCTGAAGTCGCACTGATTGGGGATTATCTTCGTATCTTGGCCTTTCTTTAAACTTCATACTCTTCGAAAATCTCTTCAAACCACGTCAGCTTCGCCTTACCGTACTCAAGTACAGCCTGCGGCTAGCTTCCTAGTTTGCTCTTTGATTTTCATTGAGTAGCAATCCTGTCACCCATGGCAGGATTTTTTATATATCAAAAAGCAAGTCGATTGACCTGCTTCTGCTTTACTTTTCTTGTGCTAATGTTTTAAAATCTTGTCCTAGGATGGGTTGTATTTCTATAGTTCAGTAGTATGATAACGTTGCTATGAAGTTCGTTATCCCAAATATTATGCAAACTAGGAGTCTCAATTTGATAAGAATCCGCATCAATACCATAGCTTTTTAGTATATCTTCTATATCAAACAAAGACAGTCCTTAGTGGTTATTGTTATCAAATTGTAGACTATCTAAATGTTCTAATTTTGGGAAATAGTAAGAAATGATTGTCTTTACACAAGCCATTCCACAATCCAGCAAAGTTGCTTGTTTATAGTGACTAACCATTATTTTCTCCTTTTTCAACACTTATCTTACTATAACCATCAACTTCAATGACGCTATTCGAAGTTTGATTTGTCGTAGGAACCCTTAAAACTTCTCCTGTATTATTTGTATGTAAAGTATAGATTCCATCAAAGTCTTCAGGAACTGTAATAGATACATCACCAACAAGAGTATCTATAAATATTTTTTCGAAAGTCGCATTTTTCCCTAAGGAAATGGTTACATATAACTTATCTTTCCCTTGTGAACTCAAAGCCAAATTAAAGCCATGTTGTGAAAATGGAATATATAGACTATCTGAACTCATTTTAACGTTTTTAGTTATGTTATTCACTGATTCTTCGGAAACTTTTCCTTCTATTTGAACACTTGTCTCATCTGATTCACTCTTGACAACTTTAACATCAATTGCTTGCTTTGAACCATAAAACTCTAACGTTTTAATACTTTTAGAAGAAAGAGTCCACGATTGTTTTACACTGATTGTCGTCTCTCCTCGTTTTAAGGTTAATAAAATTCCAGCCACTACAAACAGTAACAACAGCCCAATTACAATTCCTATTTTTTTCATCATTAGTACTCCTACTTAAATTCTTTTTTACTGAATACAACAAACGCAAGTACAATCACTGCTATACTTACCAATATAGGATAGCCTACATTCGTAAGGGTAAATTGACTTACCCCAGAGGAAGTTTTCAAATTTAAAGTCATTAATAAATAGTCTCTCACACTCTCACCAGAGTTTGGAAGGACATAAACTAATAGGTTATCAAACAGTAAAATATAGAGTATATAAATCATACATGATTCATAAACCTTATCAAATATTTGAAAAATTAATAATGATATACTGATAATAACCAAATAGTATGGTAGTTGATGTAAAAATGTCGAAACAATCAACACCAAGTCTCCCTCCAAATAGACAAGAGCTGTTAAACTATAAAAAATAGTTACATATAGGAAAGACAAACAAAAGGCTCCCAAAGTTTTATATAAAAATAACTTCCATCGTTGGTTTTCTTTTGTGAGCAGAATATTAATCGTACGAAAACTATAATCTTCCCCCCAGAAAAATAAATTAGTAGAGATGAAAAGCAAAGGAATAAAACCACTCACATTTGAAATCAATACTCGAAATGCTGGTTCATCTTCATTCGATGACTTAAAAAATAAGGAGAATAACAAAATCAATAATCCTATCAACAAACTAGGAAGCACTCCTCTTTTTTCCCAGTAAAATTTATACATATCTGCTTTAAGAGAATTCATGATTCTCCTCCTTTCTTAAATCATCAGATAATATTACGCAAATAGTAGTCCTCAAAGCGTTCCTTCTTAATATATATATCCTGTATCACTAGATTTGAAGCAACACTATATTCCAAGATAACCATTAATTTTTCCTTTTCTGGCACAACCAGATAGTCCTCCTGCTCAAAATGAACAATGCCCTCTTCTTTTAAAAACATTTTTAGAATCTGATTAGCACTCGTCTTAAGAAAGAGCTTTTCCGACAAATCATTTGCTAGCTCTTTTGAACTCATCACATTTAGAATTTTCCCCTTTTTCATAATGATATACTTATCTGTTATAAACTCTAACTCCGATAGGATATGGCTTGAAATCAAAAAGGTAACTCCCAACTGATCCCTTAAATTCAAAATCATTTTTCTTAAATCTGAAATCCCTTGAGGATCTAAACCATTCACTGGTTCATCTAAGATAATAAGCTCTGGATTATCCAAAAGAGCAATTGCTATCGATAATCTTTGCTTCATTCCAAGAGAATAGTTTTTTACTTTTCTGTCCCATGATGGTTTGGTTAGGCGAACCAATTCCAACATTTTTATGATATCTGTCTTTAAACCAAATCTTGTTTTATAATATTGCAAGTGTTGACGCCCAGTCAAGTTTGGATAAAGGGCAGGTGATTCGATAATACTGCCAATCTTATGCTGAGAAACACTCTTGATTTCTCCCTTATCAGCTCGAATGAGTCCTAGAAGAATTCTCATTAATGTTGTCTTTCCAGCACCATTCTCTCCGATAAGACCACATATTTCCCCTTGCTCAATATCAAAGGAAATATTATGTAGAACCTGTTCTTTCCCATATATTTTATCAATATTTTTAAGACTTAAAATCACACGATTCATAGTTTCTCTCCGTTCATTATACCCTTTGCTTTCATGAATTATCCTCCACCTCTGAAATCCCAAAATTCTTAACATCTGTAATTTCCTCAGGCAAAATTACAATTCGCTCTTCACCTGCATCTAAAATTGCTAGGCGAAAGATTTCGTTATTTAATGCTATCTCTACCAACTTTTGCGAAGTCGTGTTATTTCGAACTATCAAACTGTGGCGAGTTTGTGTAAAAGTCTCTAGTAAGATACTAAGATTCCCCATCTCTTCCCTCCTAACCCAAATAACTCTCTTGACTTTTCATTACATCTCTAGTTTAACGCTTTCAAAAATAAAAAAACATGACAAAAATGTCATGTCAGCTCTCCATTTCCTCAAAAGTTTTTATATCTTTTTCTTTTTCTCCCAATATACGCGCTTCTAATACTGAGTCTCCAAATGCTTGAGCACAAATAATAGCTCTATCGTATAAGCGGATGGCTTTTTCCTTATCCCGTTTATGAAATAAGGTACACATAGCTTCAAGCATATCAACAATTGGCTTGTTTTGAAAATCCTGCGATAAAATCATCAGCCTGTTCATCGCCTTAACATAAGGCTCAAAAGTAGAGTAAGATTTTTCCATCCATTGAACAGCTAAAGAATCAAGCACCGTTCTCTTTAACATATAAGCTGTCTCTAAATCGGATGAATTTGTTTCTCTTATAAGTTTTTTAGAAAGCATCCAAAATAGTTCATGATGATACTCAGTCGGTCTTGCCAAACATGAACCAAAGTACAATTTTATAAGAAGCAAATCATTCACAGAATAGTTTTTCCTTATCTTTACTTGTTCAAAATATTCATCCAGCAAAGCATCGCCAAAACCTGCATCTTCACTTACAAAGACATCAAAACTAGCTTGTAAGGCACTAACTGCAATCTGCTCATCCTCAGGTAGACTGTCATAATAGTGTTCGTAAACTCTTTCAAACAACTCTTCCTTAACCTGGATTCTATCATCATCTCCATAAGTTTGAAACTTAATGAGTTTATCCTTTAATATCAAGTACTCTGAGGGTAAAATCATATGATCCATATCTACTATATGTGAAATTGGACAGCCTAGTTTATAAGCTATATACTCTACCTTGGATAAACTCGGAGAAGACTGACCTGATTCAATCCGTGCCAATTGGCGCACCGTTATCTCGGTTTCATCATCACAAAGAGTTTCACGAGTGATATGTTTCATCTCTCGCAACATTCGGATTCTTTTACCTACTTCTATTTTTATATCCATTTATTTACTCTCCTGACAACTATTTCCATATAAAAAATAAATTCCCTGTATATATTTTACTATTTTCTATGGAGATAAGCAATATTTGAAATATATATAACTATCTTTGTGTCATGTCATAAATTCCAGTTTAACTATTACTACATCTAGGTTTCCCAATCATCCTCACTGCTATTGCTAGTTTCTTTGCCTTCTTTGACAGCCTACGATTTACAGCCCTCTTGTGTGTGATTAGCATTGGAATCATTCTGCTTGCCAGTCTCCATATCATTACAAGACCAAGCCAAGCAAGTGAAACCGACTCCTTCTATCAATTATTCTTGTCTGTCCTTGTGAACGGAGTCATTATCCTCCTCTTCTTTGTAGCTGAAGTGGCACTAATTGGAGATTATCTTCGTATCTTGGCCTTTCTTTAAACTTCAATCCTGTCTTTCATGGCAGGATTTTTCTATGCCAAAAAGCAAGTCGATTGACCTGCTTCTGCTTTACTCTTCTTGTGCTAATGTTTTAAAATCTTGTCCTAGGATGGGTTGTACTTCTAATTGATTGGCATCTAGTGGGTGTAAGATGCTGGTGGTAGTGACTCTAGGAATTTTGCATAGTTCAAGCGGGCAATGGCTTCATAGTCTTCTTGTTTAGAGCCGTCTCCTGTGATTTGAACCAAGTCAATCTCCCACTGCACTTCCTTATCCACCAATTGCTCCATATAGGCTGCAGGTACAAATGGTTCTCTCGGTAAAACAGTCTTGACGCCTTGAGCTAGATGGTAAATACCGTGCACTTGGCCTTCTCCATCCTGATAGAAGGAAACTCTTGCAAAGTAGGCGTCTGTCTCTTGAACCGCACGTACACGTGCTTCAAACTGTGCCAAGCCATCTGCCTCTAAAAAGCTTTTCAAGTCCTCATGACTAAAGAAAACAGGATTAAAAATTCCTTGGCAAATCGTAAAACGAGCTGCATTATCTGTCAGATGGGCTTGAAGACTTGCCTGGAAATAAGCTTCAAAATCAAAACCATCTAGTCCTTCAATCTCAGTTCCTGTGTAAGCAAGCAGGGCATCTAAAAATGATTTGATAATCTGCCAGTCTGTCTTCGTGAGTAGGTCAGGAAGATCGACACGGTAAGCCTTTTGACCATCATCATAACTGACCTTAAAGAGAAATTGCGATTGCCCCACTATCGCACACTCGATATACTCAAGACGATTAAGAGGCTGACGCAGATAGACTGCATCATAGCTATGTGACTCCAAGCCATCTACCAAGGCCAAGATAGACTTGGCAGTCAAAATTTCCTGTGCTCCTAAAATGCTCTGTTTATTTGGAATAAAAAATGTTTTCGACATAACTGGGCTCCTTTGAAATCGTTTACATATAGTATACCTTATTTTTCTGAAAGATACAAAAACAAACTTTATACTCTTCGAAAATCAAATTCAAACCGCGTCAGCTTCGCCTTGCCGTACTCAAGTACAGCCTGCGGCTAGCTTCCTAGTTTGCTCTTTGATTTTCATTGAGTATTAGATTTTTTAGTAAAAAGCATAGAAAAACAGCCCCTAAGGACTGTTTAATCTTATACAGTAGCTGCTTGATCCAAGCTTTCACCGATAGCGGCTAGGCGCTCGACAACTTCAGCTTGTGTCAATTCATGTTCTGAAACATAGCGGTTACGTGGGTGGACACGGCACTCGTGTGAGCATCCACGAAGGTACTTGTCTTCATTTTCTTCTGATGTCAAGATACGACGGTTACAGAAGGGATTTCCACAGTTGACATAGCGTTCACATGGTGTTCCATCAAACCAGTCTTTTCCTACGATGGTTGGGTTGACATGGTTAACATCTACGGCAATACGCTCGTCAAAGACGTACATTTTTCCATCCCAAAGCTCGCCTTGGACTTCTGGGTCTTTCCCGTAAGTTGCAATTCCTCCATGCAATTGACCGACATCTTTGTAGCCTTCACGCACCATCCAGCCTGAGAATTTCTCACAGCGAACGCCACCTGTACAGTAAACCACGACACGCTTGTCCATGAATTTTTCTTTGTTATCACGAACCCATTGTGGCAACTCACGGAAGTTGCGGATGTCTGGGCGGATAGCCCCACGGAAATGTCCTAGGTCGTACTCATAATCGTTACGTGTGTCAAGGACAACTGTATCTTCGTCAAGAAGAGCTTCTTTGAACTCTTTTGGAGACAAGTAAGCACCTGTTGTTTCAAGTGGGTTGATGTCGTTGTCAAAGTCGTTGTCTTCCAAACCAAGGTGGACAATCTCTTTCTTGTAGCGAACAAACATCTTCTTGAAGGCTTGTTCATTTTCTTCGTCAATCTTGAACCATAGGTCTTCCATTCCTGGGAGGCTATGAACGTAGTCCATGTATTTTTGAGTTGTTTCGTAGTCACCTGAAACTGTTCCGTTAATTCCCTCGTCAGCGACTAGGATACGGCCTTTAAGACCGATTGATTTACAGAAAGCCAAGTGGTCTGCAGCAAATTGCTCTGCATTTTCAATTGGAGTATAAAGGTAGTAAAGTAAGACACGAATATCTTTTGCCATAAGATTTGTTCTCTTTTCTATTCTTAAATTCTCAGAATTTTTCATCTGACTATACTAGTATACCTGCTTGAGAAAACGAATGCAATTTATTTGACTGGAAATTGTAGAAATAGGCATATCCCTGCACCTAATCAGTAACCATAGCGAATAGCAGATAATTCTCTCAATTTTTTGATCTGATCGGATTGATTTTCTGACAATATCAGCTTATTATCAATCAACACATGTGAGATATCAACATTCATTTGGCTCAATATAAACGGAGTAGAAGTCCCATCGTCCTTTAATCGTCTTTTATACATAACTAACTGATTTTTCAAGGGAGTCAGTTGAGGCGTATCCTTTATATCTTCCAATAGATGATCTATGATCGTCATGGCTTCACAACGTCTTTCGCTTCCTCCAGCAAACCATTTTAATGGCGTCATTCTTATTTCCCTCCTTAAATTGAAAAACGTTCATTCCTAACGCTCGTGCCAGTATTTTACCACACCCTATGTAAAAAAGTCAGCAAAAATGGTAGGGTAGCGACAATATTATTGATCACATAAGATGCATAAGCCGGATTGAAGTTTTAAAAAATAAAACTTAATCTTAACTACCGATTTAGCAACTAATCTAGCAAGCCACAATAAACCATCTCATTGAAATACTAAGCATATCTAGACTGAACTTAAATTTTTATTTAGAAGCTGGACAAAAACTCAATTTCAGAAGAAAACGAAGTAAATCTTCCCACAATAAAACTGACATGATAAAAATCCTCATCGCTCCAAACAACACTATCCATGCAAAAACCATGAGTATGATCATCTGTAAAATCAAAACTCCCTAAAATCATACCTACCAATTCTACTAACGTTTCTTTTTTAGGAATGTGTATACGCCGATAGCAACCTTTCCCAAATTTGACGAAAACAATCCAAGAACGCACAAATAATAGCTTTTCAGCCTCTATTTCCTATTTTACTCATTTTAAATGTACCATAATCCCTCCAATAGTCAAGCAAAATAATTTCTTTTAATCTATCATCCCTCTTGAGTTTATCGAACTAAGTCACCTATAACTAGAAAAAGGTATAGAAATAGAATGTTTCACGAGAAACACTCAATTCCAAGTTAACTAACAACCAGAAATTCTTCGGAAAACTTGTATGCCAATCGTTTTTTCAGATAGTTGTTAATCCACTTTTCAATGAAGGCAACCACTTTATAAACGTTTTCTTATTTTCTTTAGGTAGCTATCTCTAAATGATTCTGTTGTGATTCTCATTAGTTCCCCTTTCTCAAGAGACATAAGGGTTTGCATAGCAGATATGTTCCTTAGAAAACACATTAGTCAAGCGATTGAGTTCCGTTCTATTATCTCCCGTAATGGAACGATTTTAATGTTGTTTTAAGATAAATTTGAGGGCCTGATTAACAGACTTAGCACTGTTATTTGGAATCAATCGGATAATTTAATGTCTACTTCTTCTATCACCAAGCAAAGTATATAGTAAAACGCATCAACCTTTTATACTAAATAAAAATAAAGCAACAAACTAAAGAATCTTTCCTAACCAACTAAAAGAGTTCATTTACAAGTATAAATCAGATTTACAAAATCAATAACAATAACAGATTTTTAGCAAATCATAGTATATTGAAATAAGATCCGAACAAATTGATTATGAAAATCAAATTAATTTCTAAAAATGTTTTAGCATCCGAAAAGTACTATTCTAGTTTCAATTTATTATAGAAGTCGTATCCCACTATTCTAGCTTCAATTCACTATACTTCAAAAAATCTCCTAGCATACTTTCCTGCTAGGAGATTTTCTTATAAAAGGTACTTATTTAAGCTCTGAAAATCGGATTTATCATCTGATCTTTATCAAATAATCTACCAATTAAGCTTCTTCGTCTTCTTTACGACGACGGCCTGCAAGACCAAGACCAAGTAAGGCACTTGCGGCTGCTGCTACCATAGCTACAGTAGAATCTGCTGTACCTGTATATGGTAATTCTTTCGCTCCTTTACGTGCATTTGTGTGTTCTGATACTATTTGACCAGTATTAGCTGAACTTCCATTGTCTGTAGAAGAACGTTGTTTAAAGATATCTTTGGATACGATTGTGTACACTTTACCATCTTTAGTAATTACAGTTGCATTTCCTGCTTTGTCGAAGATAACTTCTACCACATCAGCATTTGCTCCTTTAATCTTAGCTTTTGCAGCTTCTTTTTCTGCATCTGTTAAGTTATTGAGATCTGCTACTGTTTCTTTTTCGAAGTCAACGTTGATGTTTTCACCATTGTTCTTAGCTGCAACATCTTTAGCATCTTTAACTAATTGAGCTGCTGGAATTGTTGCTGTCTTACCTTCTGGTGTCGTTACTGTTGCATTTCCGTTTTCGTCTACTACTACAGTTGATCCTGGGTTCACTGCTTTAATTGATTCTTTAACTTTTTCAATTTCATCAGCTGTTAATTTAGCTTTATCTCCAACTAACACTCTAGTTGCTGGTGTGTTTACACCATTTTGTTGAGTTGGGTCAGTTAATTTATCTTCTGGAATTACTAAGTCAAGTTCTGGGATTACTAATACTGTTCCATCACCTTTAGTAACGATTGCATCACCTTTATCATTTACTACTACAGTTGATCCTGGGTTTACATCCTCTACTGCTTTCTTAACTTTTGCTTTTTCTTCATCTGTTAAGTTAGCTGGATCTTTTACTACTGTCTTAGTTGCTGGTGTGTTTGCTCCATTTCCTGCATTTTCTTTACCTGCATCTGCTGCTGACTTAGTTAAATCTGTTGCTGGAATTGTTGCTGTTTTACCTTCTGGGGTTGTGACGGTTGCGTTTCCTTTATCGTCTACTACAACTTTAGATCCTGGGTTCACTGCTTTAACTTTGTCTTCGATTGCTTTCTTCTCAGCATCTGTTAATTTAGCTAGATCTTTTACTTCTACCTTAGCTGCTGGTGTGTTTACTGCATTGCCTGCATTTGCTTTACCTGCATCTGCTACTGACTTAGTTACGTCTGCTGCTGGAATTACGGCTGTATTTCCTTCTGGCGTTGTGACGGTTGCGTTTCCTTTATCGTCTACTACAACTTTAGATACTGGGTTGACTGCCTCAATTGCTTCCTTAACTTTTGCTTTTTCTTCATCTGTTAAGTTAGCTGGATCTTTAACTTCCACCTTAGCTGCTGGTGTGTTTACTGCATTGCCTGCATTTGCTTTAGCTGCATCTGCTGCTGACTTAGTCAAGTCTGACGCTGGGATAACTGCTGTATTCCTTCTGGCG
>NZ_GL732494.1:0-13959 GCF_000187745.1 Streptococcus sp. M334
AGAATTAGTTTCACCGCCCAATTAATAAGCCAAGCACAAGCAACAAATCCAAGAATATATGCCATTAGTTTTCTCATAGCTGGTCTCCTTTCTGCCTCCATTTATACAAGAAAATTGGTGAAAAGTTAAATTTCATTACCTTCAGTTTTTAGAGCGATTGGAATGAATTTTAAGTAATGAAACAGTAGTATATTTCAACATATTTTTTACTTTTGTCTAGTCCAATCAAGGCTTTTATTTTCTTTCGAATTTTCTCAATTCGGATTTTGCAGCCAAGAAAAGTTCATTGATTTCTTGCCGTTTTTCCAGAAATTCTGCCAGGGCGATTTCTTCTTCACTATAGTGCTTTTTATCTGCTTGTTTTGGTTTTTCGAACCAATCCCAAAGAAATACAACAACAATGATAATTATAAAAGCTATAAAGTAGTCCATCATAAAGCTACCTCATTTCATCTTTTCAGTAGCGTAATAAGTGAACGCTTTGAGAATATACTCGGTGTAGGCTTTAGCTTCTGGTGTATTTTTGAGTATTTCAGTCTGAGTAAGCGCCAGATTGCCCACTTTATATAAAATGTCGCTAGCGAGAAGCTCCAAGGCCTGATTATCTGCCATCGCTTCACTCAGTGTTTTAGCTACTTCTAACTGATAGGGACTAACAAGTTGAGGAAGTTCTACTTTTGGGGTCGATTTTTGAATATGATTCATGAGATTTCTCCTTTGATTTTGGTATAATTGTTTTAAGTTAGCTAACTTATGGCTTTATTATAGAAAAGTCCAAGCGTGATTTGTTGCCAATAATTGTGCTAAAATCTTGCCAGTTTCGGAGGTGCTTGATGTTTGATATTCCTAATCTATTTTCTATTATTTTAAAACACGCCAATAAAACGACTTGGTCTGATAGAAAGAAAGTTAGCGTGGGCTTATCGCTCGTCTTACATGTATACTCTTTGGCTTATCTATCGGATACAACCTTTAATAAATTATTTACAGGACAAAATAAAGGACGAACCCTTTACGGAATCGTCCAAGATGAGATAGATGAGACAGAATTTTCAGCTTATATTTTCAAGACTGAAAAGCGGTTAAGTGATACCAACTACAAAGAAAATAAGTTCTTATTGGCTGACACGTTAGAAGATTTTTTTGAACTAATAGAAGAATCGCAAAATCTGCCAAAGTCAATTTTATTAGGTTTGAAGCAGTCTTACAAACTTAATCACCAAGACCGACCTTATCTTTTTCTGGCTGAGTGTTTATTTTATGCGTTAGCTTGCCAGCACAACAAACAACAGCAGTATATTGAGCCAGACTTTAGCCAAGAAACAGAAGTTGTATCAAGACCATTAGAAGAGCTTGTGTCACGAGCTAACGGTTATTCGAAGCGGATTACTCAAGACTTAAATCGTTTTTCAGAAGAAGAACTCCAACTGTTCAGAAAAATAGCACAATTTACTTTTTATGATGAATCTTACGATGAGCTCTCTGACGATTACATTTTAGATTATTACTTGATTTCTCACGCTGATTTTCTAGATTTATTCACCAAATATGGTATCAAAGGAAATGACATTTCAAGATTGAAAGAATACGGTCTAATTTCTGGTGGTGGCAGACATGAGATAATTGTAGAAAAAGGAGAACTATCTGGTTTCCAAAATGATAACCTCGTCTTAACTTTCACCACTGAATCTGACGAAAGAATAACTTTTGAATACAGCGCCTTCCACCTAACAGATACCGCCAAAGCCTTGATTGAGATTTTTGAGATTGAAACTAATGATGAGTTTTTTAGGGAGTTGGGAAAAATATTTGAGATTAACTTAAAAATATTGCCGATTGTTGTGAGTATTTCAGGATGGATAAAGGAATAAAAGTTTTTTAAAAATCCAATGAAAACGTTTGATATTTTTCCTGAAATTTTATATAATAAATCCAAGAGTGTAGTTCTCATTAATAAAGAGCTTGTCAACACCTATCTCATTTGTCGAACCGTAGGAGCTTCCTATGTGGTCCTAAATGAATATAGAAATCGGCAAGCTCTTTTTGGAACTAAAATAAATAAGTTAGGGGTGATACACCTATATTCTCATAGTTAATTTGGTATATAGAAAATCAAAAAGTATTTTCTATTGAGGTATTCAAAATAAGAAGAGAGGTGCTATATATCATGTTTAAACACTTCGGTGTTAGTAAATATATCTTTACTCCACCAGATAAACTGGTCGCTTTTCGATGTATGGAGGATTCACCATGGAAACAACACATTTGTTTGCTATTGTAATACTAGTGGGTGAAAATACTATTAATTATTTTACACCAGAATTAATTTTAGGAATTATCAGCCCTCTTATCCCTAATCTCTTTGAATGCTACCAAGTATATACGGCATTAGTGAGAAGAAGTCCTCCTAAAAACCGATCGCTGAACGCCCCTAATAGACGGAACACTCAAAAGAGTAAAGTGCTAAACAGTAAAATACGTTTTATTGTAAAGAATAGGTTTTTAGGGATTTTTTTACGAGTGGATTGGTTTAAAAGTAAACAACATATTAAAGTGAGTTCAAATAATGAAAATAATACCAATATGGAGAGCAGACAAGAAAAAAGCCCTCCAGCAGATGCCAAAGAGCACTAAAAATTTTAATTCCAGAAGAAGCTCCGAGAGGAGTGCCAGACTTCTGGATGCTATAAATATATAAAGCAGTTCCTGAAATGCAAAAATAAGGAACTGTTTTATTTTTCTTCGCAAGAAGTAATCGCTTACAACCTGCGACTCAGTTAATTATACTCCTATATTATTTTTGTGTCAAGTGTTTTTGCTTTACAGTTATTCTGATTTTTTCTCTAAAATATAACTACCTGCTACAATGGTAAGGAAAGGAGAAATTTTGACAAATCATCACAAGAACAAATTAGAAAATATCAAAACCATAACCATTGACTATGCCAGAGTTAGCTCAACAGATAATCGGCAAGAATTAGGGTTATCTGTTCAAAAAGAAGCACTCGGCTTTTGCGATAAACTCTATATTGAAAAAGATTCTGGTGGAAATCAAGAGCGACCGAAGCTTGAGAAGGCGTTAAAATTAGCCAAAAATTATGCTAAACAAGGTGTTAAAACAAATTTTGTTGTGTATAAATTGGATAGACTTACCAGAAAAATGCTTCACCTATCTGCTATTATTGAAGATTTAACCAAACATGGTATTCATCTTCAATCTATTCATGAAAATATTGAAACAGATTCTTTAACTGGAAAATTCTTTTGTTTAATGTTGGGTTATGTGGCAGAATGGGAGCTTCAAGCTATTTCTGAACGCACTAAAGACGGACTCCGTAAAGCGAAAGAAAAAGGCGTTAAACTTGGCAATAAAGGGTTGCCTAAAGATACCGAAAAACAAATAATCGAGCAATACCTACGAAAAGAATTGCCTGTGCGCAAGATTGCGAATCAGCTGAGTATTTCCACCGCAACCATATATAATGTGCTAAGGCGCAATAGTATTCAAATAAATAGAAAAAATCACCTATAATTGATTGACAAATCCTTAGAAAAATAGTACATTAAACCTATCAACAGTTTTAGCAAACGGTCGTTTGTTAAAACAATCAAAGTTATCAATAAAAATATTTAAAATGCTGATTTAATAAGGTTTTAGTTACCTTGTTGAATTGGCATTTTTATTTTTTCATTGTTTTAGTTGACGACCGTTCACTAAAACAAACTCAGCCCCTATTGTAGCAGGGATTTTTTGAGTGAAAAATAAAAAATGGAGGTTCTTTATGGGACTTAACGACTTAAAAGCCGATTCAGTTGAGGTGACAACCAAACTTTCGGTTTCTGATATTGGCGTGATTCTTCAAGAAATTTGCGCCGAGTGGAAAACAACCCCAGAAGCTATTCAGAGTAGTTCGGGTGCATTAGCTGATTTTGATGATAGAGCTGATATAGAAATCGTCATTAAAGGTAAAGCTGGCTTATTCTCTCCGCAATTTTATGCAGTTCAGGTTTATGTTTACCAACTTGAGAATGAATGTGGACTTCAGCTCATTGCTTTAGGTGATTCTGGATTTTCGAAAATGTGGTATGGTCTTAATGGTGCGATAAAAATGTCTGAAAGCATTAAACGCCGTGACGCCATTGTAGAACGAATTATGCAATATAGTTCAAGATAGAATAGAAAGAGGTTTAAAATGAATACTCGTTTAAATCAAAAAGTAGTTCGTGGTGAATTGGTTGAGGTTATTGAAAGCTCAGGTGGTTTTCTTGGCGGAATTGAATATCAATTAGTCGTTGGTGGGAAGATTAAAGAACAATCCAAAGACCTTAGCTATATTCTTAGTGCCTTTGATAGATATTGGTAATTTATTAGAAAGAGTATCGATGAAGAGAAGGTTATTTTTCTCATTTATAATTTTAATGTCATGTATTATGCTTTTAGGTTGTAGTTCCCCTAAGAACTTCACAGGTAAATGGAAAACCGATATCTTCGACCAAGGAACTGTTAGAGAAGATGGAGCGAAAATCGCAGGTAAAGCAACTGGGCAAGCCGACCTTGCTTCAATTATCTCTAAATATATTCACTGGAATGCTACTATGGAGATAAAAAAAGACGGAACTTTAACAATGGACAACGGCGAAACTTTCTCCGCCAAATGGCATCAAAAAGGCGACAAAATTGTAATTGAAGGAAAAAATATTTCCGGAATTGCAACCCTGTCCGATGACCAAAAGACTTTATATTTCGAAAATAAGCCATTGAATGATAATTCTGATAACCAGAATGGTTTTATGATTGGAGAAAATTCATTAAAGTTTGAATTTAAAAAGGTAGAATAATGATAAAAAAATTAGGAATGGTATTTACATGTTTAGTAATGATTCTGCTACTTGTTTCTTGCGCAAATAAGAGAAAGGATTTAGTTTTATCGAATTTTCCAAGTGTTCAGAATGAGCTAACCGAAAAAGACTTGGTTAAGGCAGTTGGAGCGCCACACGAGAAGTCCTCTTCTCTTAGTGATGTTACCCAGCTATATGAAAAACTACTAAAAATGGACTTATCTAGTAGTGAATCAATCCTGTCTCATAAATCAAATTGGACTGTGGGAATAAATGGTATCATTACAGACTACTACGTTTACAAATTAAAAGACGGTAAGTCAGTGATTGTTTTTCTTAGTAAAGGAAAGGTCGTTGCAATTACAAGAAAAGGTATTGATTACGAGTAATGTAAAAGGTGGATTAATATGAAAAATAGCATTAAAATTCGGTTGGCAATTATAACAATAGCTATTATTGGGTTTCTATTTTACGGATTCAGAGATAATGGTTCGGTGCTTTATTACGGGCAAAGCTATACAGCAGGTTCCGTATTTAATCCTGATTCTTATCTTTCAGCTGGGCTATTTAAATCCGCAGGCAAAGAGATAAACAAACTGGTTTCGAAAAAGCGTGGGAGTAGCCTTACAGGCGTGATGGTCTCTGCTGTAGTTGGCGGAATTACTTTTTTCACACTTTGGCAAGATGACGATTTTAAAGATATTTTAGTAGAGGCAAGAAAACAAGGAGAAAATAATTACAATGGCTAATTTGGATAATTACTTGATTTTGGTTTTTATTGTAGTAACTGGAATTCTTATCGCTATTCAATTTGCAGGCGAGCGTTTTGCGGATTGGCTAACAGATTTAACCGAGCAATTCTTTTCGAAAAGTCTGGATAAGCACGAAGAAAAACGCAGAATGGAAAGAGAGGAAGATAAATAAGTTAAGGAGTTACGGTCTAGTTACATTGCCAGATAAAACTAAAATTATCTTCTCTTATTCAAATCTAAGGTATCTAACCCAAAAAACAATATTTATATTTGACGAATAATAGAAAAAAGACGGCTCATTTTTTAAACCGTCTTTTAATTTACTCATAAGATGTGTGAACTCAGATTGCTTTTAGACTGCTGAGCGTCAGATTGCCTTGTCAGGAGACTTTATTTTTGTTGAAAAACGCCTTGTTTAAAAGTTCCTTCATAAACAACTTCTTGTTCTGTTGTTAGTTTCCCTTTTCCTTCAGCCTGACCATTTACAAAATCACCTTCGTAGGTCCAACCTTCTTTAGATTGAAAAGTACCTTTTCCATTGAAGGCTCCATTGTTGAAACCACCTGTATATTGGTCTCCATTTTGGAAGGTAATGGTTCCTTGACCATTCATTTTACCACGGACAAGACTGCCCTCGTAAACAATTGTTCCATTATCAAACTTTAGAACACCTTTTCCAGGAATATTTAGAAAAAAGACGAGTACAGCACAGAAAACAATGGCAACTACTGCTAAAAGCTCTAAACGTGGACGAGTCAGATAGACACGATATTTCTCGTAAAAATTCTTAAGATTTTCCACCTTTACTCTCCTTTTCTAAACGTTCTAACCAAGCTTGACAGCCCTCTTGAACACGCTGATAGGTTTCTTCAAAATCTCCTGTATACCAAGGATCTGGAACACTTTCAGATGCAAATGAGTAAATCTTATCTTTACAGTCTACTGGACACATCTGACGTAAGTCAGAAACATTTGAAGCGTCCATCCCGATAATATAATCAAAGGCTTCAAAATCTTCCTTACTAATCTGAAGCGATGTTTTGGCTTTGTCATAAGGAATCTCATACTGTTGAAAAATTCCCTGAGTGCCCTTATGAATCGGATTGCCATGTTCCCAAGAGGAAGTCGCTCGACTTTGGATTTCATAATTATCTGTCATTGATTTCATAACAAACTCGGCCATAGGGCTACGGCAAATATTTCCCAGACAGACAAAGACTAGTTTTTTCATCCCATTTCCTTTCTTTTATAGAAAAACGGGAGTTAATAATCCCGTCTTATTTTTCAATTGCGCCTTCGAGTGAAGCTGTTTCTTTCAGCGGTAATACTGTCTTGATAGCAGCTAGTTCAAAAGTCAAGTAAACTCCATCTACATCAAGAACAATTGTTCTCTTCTCAGTATCTACTTCATCGACTGTTCCATAAAGTCCACCGATTGTAATCACTTCATAGCCTTTTTGCAGTTTATTTAAGCTTTCCATACGTTTTTGTGCTTGTTTCTTTTGAGAACGTTGCGTAAAGAACATCAAGCCCACCATAAGGGCTAGCATAATTAAAAATGTATAATTTGGATTCATTCGTTTCTCCTTTGTCTTTTACATAGGACTACTATATCAAATTTCAGCTACTTTTACAAGATTGTACCTTGCTTTTCTAGTAAGAAAAACCAGAGCTTGCGCCCTGATTTTTAGGATCATTTCAAGTTTTGAACAACTTTTACAAGATTTTCTACAGTAAAGCCATATTCTGCCAATACTTTTGGTGCTGGGGCAGAGGCTCCGAAGGTATCAATACCAAGAACGGCACCATCTAGTCCAACATATTTGTACCAGTTTTGACTTGCACCCATTTCAACTGCAACACGACGGCGAACTGCATTTGGTAGGATTTCTTCTTTGTAAGTTGCATCTTGTTTATCAAAGACATCTGTCGATGGCATACTAACTACGCGGACTTTTCCGCCTTGACTAGCCAATTCTTTGGCCGCCGCAACAGCAAGATTAACCTCTGAACCTGTCGCAATCAAGATGGTATCAAAGTCGGATGCATTTTCATAGACAACATAGGCACCTTTTGCAACCTTGTCGAAGTCTGTTCCCTCTTCAACAGTCAAGTTTTGACGTGTCAAGACAAGAGCAGTTGGTGTTTTCTCACTTGTCACTGCAAGGTACCAAGCTGCTTGAGTTTCACGCGCATCTGCTGGACGGAAAACATTTAGATTTGGCATAGCACGAAGACCTGCCAAGTGCTCAACTGGTTCGTGAGTCGGACCGTCTTCACCAACTGCGATTGAATCGTGGGTAAAGACATAAGTCACAGGAAGACCTTGCAAGGCTGACAAGCGGACAGCTGCCTTCACATAGTCAGAGAAGACGAAGAAAGTTCCACCATATACACGAAGTCCACCGTGAAGGGCCATTCCGTTCAAGATCGTTCCCATGGCAAATTCACGAACACCAAACTGAATGTTACGGTTCAAGCGATTGGCATCGTCTTGAAGTCCATCAGTCTTGATATAAGTCATGTTTGAGTGAGCTAGGTCAGCTGATCCACCCAAGAAAGTTGGCAACTTAGCCGCCACAACATTCAAGGCATCCTGACTCGAGTTACGAGTTGCTTGAGAGAAGCCATTTTCTAATGCTGGGAAGTCTGCTGGAGTCACTTCAACTGGATCACGTCCATCGATGATAGCCTCTACTTCTGCAGCCAGTTCTGGGTGAGCTTCTTTATAATCAGCAACTAGTTTTGTCCAAGCTTGATAAGCTGATGCGCCACGGTCTGCAACATGTTCTTTGAAATCAGCATATACTTGTTCTGGGATTTCAAATGGTTCGTAGTCCCAACCAAGGGCTTGACGAGTTGCTGCAGTTTCATCTGCGCCGAGAGGAGCACCGTGTACAGCATTCGTTCCTTGTTTGTTTGGAGAACCGTATCCAATAACCGTCTTCACCTCAATCAAAGATGGCTTACCTGAAGCTTTAGCTGTTTCGATAGCAGCATGGATTGCTTCCAAGTCTGTTCCATCTTCAACCAAGGCTGTATGCCAACCGTAAGCATTGTAACGGTCACGAACGCTCTCAGTGAAGGAATCCTTTGTCTCACCATCCAAGTTGATGTCATTTGAATCATAAAGGACAACCAACTTATCTAGTTTTTGCAAACCTGCGTATGAAGCCGCCTCGCTTGAGACACCTTCCATCAAATCTCCGTCTCCACAGATAACGTAAGTATAGTGGTCAAAGATATTGTAGCCTTCACGGTTATATTTGGCTGCCAAGAAACGTTCTGCCTGGGCAAAACCAGTAGCAGTTGAAATCCCTTGTCCTAGAGGACCTGTTGTAGCATCAATCCCTGCTGTATGGCCAAATTCTGGGTGACCTGGTGTTTTTGAACCCCATTGACGGAAGCTCTTGATCTCATCCATGCTGACATCTTCAAAACCAGAAAGGTGAAGAAGGGCATAAAGGAGCATTGAACCATGGCCTGCTGAAAGAATAAAGCGGTCGCGGTTAATCCAGTTTGGTTGAGCTGGATTGATACGAAGTTGTTTTGTAAAGAGGCTGTATGCCATCGGAGCTGCTCCCATAACCACACCTGGGTGACCTGAGTTAGCTTTATTAATGGCATCAATACCTAGGAAACGAATTGCATTAACAGATAGATTTGACATAGAATTTCCTTTCTATTTGAGGTGATGATTGGATCACACATTCTATTTTACTATTATATGAAAAAATACATAGAATAGCAATTAAACAATTCGACGCCAGATAAGTCTCCTGTTTTCTACTCTCTTGTCGCCTGATAATAGGGAAGCAAGCGTTCATAAGCTTCTTCTAATTTTTCTAAAATCACTTCTAATGATTGATTTTCTATAAAAGAAACATCTGTCTTAACTAACACCTTACGGACTTCCTGATTGGATAGTTTATTTCTTAAAATTTGACGATTTTCTTCGTTCGCATCCCATCTTTGACTTTTACCATCAGAGTAGACTAGATAATAAATCCCTTCAACGGTTGGAATTTCTAAAACTTTGGCCTGCTTGCCTAAAGTTTGCTCATCCTTCTTACGTTCGATAAAACTAACTTCAAGTGAAACTCCAAAATCAGAAGAGCTTCCATACAAACGAATAGCCATCATAGGTTCTGTCACTTGTCCGTCTCTCTGTAGATAGACCCAGAAATGTGGTCGCAAACGTTGCGCCTGATTCATCCACTGGCTAGTCTGTTGGAGTTGCCATTCTGGATGACTTACTTGAAAGGCATTGGCCAGTTCTGTAAAAGCCTTTCTGGCCTCTTGACCTTTGTGGCGAAATGCCAGCATTTTCTCTCGCTCTGCTCCCGCTTTATCAGGATTACGGTACTGCAAACCAGCAAAGTCTAGATAGTCTCTTATCTTATTCAACATTAATTTAATCTCCTCCAGCTAGCAAAAAATCAGGAGAACCCTGATTTTGTTTATTCTGTATCTACAACGACATAGCGATTCGGCTCGTCACCTTCAGAGTAACTAGTCACGCCATCCATACGTGAAATTATACGATGGATAATCTTGCGTTCACTATTTGACATTGGATCTGTTTGTCGGCTGCGACCTTCTTCTAAAACACGAGTCGCCAATTTTTGAGCATAGGTCTGCAAGACTTCTGCACGGTGTTCAACATAATCATTGACATTAATAGTGATATAGAAGGTTCTTGAATAGCGGTTGTAAAGATAATTTTGAGCCAACAGTTGCAAGGCCTTTAAAACTTTACCATGGTAGCCAATAATACGACCTGGTTCGTTAGTATCAATTTGCAAATTGATACTACGACGGTTATAATCATTTGAAAGTGTGGCTTCAACATCCATGTCATCAATAATTGTTTGAACATAAGTCGTTACTTCCGTAGCTACTTGTTCAATATCAAAGCTCGGTTCAACTTTTAAGCCCAAATCTTCTAATTCTTGATGCTCATCTTCTAGCTCCTCGACACCTGAAGGCTCTTCTACTTGTTCATGCATCGTAGCTTCTTTAATTTGCATTTCATTTAAGATTTCAATATGACCTGTTTCTTCCAAAATAGTGCTAGCATGTTTTTCATTTTTCAAGATTTCAGCCTTGACTTCATCAGAAACCCCTTGACCTTCTTCTTCAATCTTTTTAATTGCTTCTACAACATGCCCCAAATCAACGGTCGCTTCACTGACTGTTTTAACTGGTTCATTTTGTTCATTAATTTCTTTAGGAACACCCTTTACAGCTTGTTGATTTGCTTTGATGACAGTTGTTTCACTGATAGCTTCAATGTCAACCTGGGCTGGTTTTTTACCAAATAAACCAAGAAATCCATTTTTTTCACGAGAAATGACTTTGATATGGGCCTTCATTCTTGGAATATCTAACTCTTTTAATCCTTTCTGGATTGCTTCTTCAACAGTTGAACCTGTAAATACTACCATTACCAGATCCCTCCTTATTATTTCGTTTTCTGAGCCTTTTTCTTGGCTTTTCTTTTTCTAGTTTCCAAATCTTTCTGTGCCTGTACTACCGCCTCGCGTTCTGCGATAATCTTGAATGGATTGTTCAAGAAATAGGTTTGCAAGACTTGATAGGCATTGGACACCGCCCAGTAGAGCGCTACTCCGCTCGGAGCATAGACTCCAAAGACAAAAATCAAGACTGGAATCCCATACATCATCGCAGTCGTAGCCCCATTACGCTCAGACAAGGCTTTATTAGACAGCCAAGTACTTAAAAAGGTGAATACAGCTGCCAAAATCGGAAGCACAAGGGTTGTATCCACACCGCCAAGGTTAATCCATAAGAAATGACCTGTCTTTAAAAAGTCAACTCTTGATAGAGCTTGGAACAAGGCCAAAATAACCGGCATCTGAATCAAAATCGGCCAAAGAGAATCTGAATGTCTGACACCCATTTCTTTAAAGACTTTACGCATTTCCTGCTCTAGCTTAGTTCTGCTTTCCATATCTCGACCTGGATATTGTTCTCGTAACGCCTTAATGCGTGGTTGAGCTTCCTGCATTTTTCTAGACGCCACCATTTGCACCTGAAAGACTGGCAAAAGCAGTGTACGAATCAAGACCGTAAAGAGAATAATCCCCACTCCGATACTGATATCAAACGATAAAAAGCGAATGATTTCCGCAAAGAAGTAAACAAATTTACTCCAAAAATCAGCCGAATCGGCTGTAATATCGCTAGCTGTCCCATTGGTTGCACAGGCTGTCATGATCAATAGAGACAGTCCTAGCAAACTAGTCAACTGTAGTTTCTTTTTCACTCCCATTTCCTTCCTGGTAAATCTTTGATAATTTTAATACGTGGAGTAGATTTTTCTCCATCTCTGCGTATTCCAAGGTTTCGACTCCTTTTCGAGCAATGACAACAAAGTCGACATCTTCTACCAGACTCCCTTTTGCATTCTGGATAATATGCCGAATCCGTCGCTTAATTTGATTTCTAGTGACGGCATTCCCCAGTTTTTTGCTAACTGATAGACCTACTCGAAAATGGTTTTTCTGATTTTCTAGTTGGTAGACAACAAACTTGCGATTGGCAAAACTTGTCCCCTCCTTGAAAATCGCCTTAAAATCTTTCTCTCTTTTTACACGAAAGTTTTTCTTCAAAACTCAACTCCATCTATTAAATTACTACTATTATAACATTTTCCACCAATAAAAACTAGACAAATACCGTCAATTATAGACAGAAAGACTATTTCCAAAAATTCTTACCTCAAACATTATAGACAGTTTTTACCACTTCCAGCCATTACTTGGTTACTTTTTGGTTAGTCTTTTAAATCCAATTTATCCAATTTTTCAGTTATATTTGACTTCATTTTCTCAGTAACATGAGTATAAACTCCCAAAGTCATTTTCTCGTTCGTATGACCTACTCGTTCCATAATCGCCTTGATTGGAACTTCCAATTCTGCAAGTAAACTAATATGTGAATGCCTAAAAACATGAGTAGTCAATACAAAATCCTCTTCTTTTTGGATTCCACTTCTTTTAAAACTTCTCTTCAAAAAATCATTAAAAGAAAAAATCATAAAAGGATTCCCATTTTTCGTAAATATAAATCGCCCTTCTTTTTCCATGAGGAGATATTCTTCTATAATCTCTAACACTCTATCGCTAATACCAATGACTCTATAAGAAGCTAAGCTTTTAGGACTATCTAAAAATATTTCTGCCTTACTTCCACTTGTATGTAATGTATGTTTAACTTCTAGTGTTTTATTTTCAAAATCAATATCCTCAAGAGTCAAAGCCAAAACTTCTCCAAAACGTAATCCGGTCAAATACATAAATTCAACAATCAAACGTACTCGTTGATTCTTTTCTTCTTTTTCTAAAAAATTAAGATACTGAACTACTTCTACTCTAGTAAGATACTTATTCTGTTTCTTCCTGACTTTTTTTAAATTCTTCTTCCTTTTTGGCAAAACAACATTATCAATAGGATTCTCACTTATATAACCAACATTTAAGCAATACTTAAAAAATAAGTTTAATAAAACTTTCTTATTTTTCCTATGTTCTGCAGAGCATGGCAATTCTAACAATATATTCTGAACTATTCGACTTGTCACATTCACCAGTAAATAGTCTTCCAATTTTCTGATCTCACCAATAATAGTGTATTTCTGAGACTTAAAAGTACTCCTCTTCAGCTCAGATTCTCGAATTTTTAAATATTCTTCATAGACTTCCTTAACTGTTATTTTCTTTACTTCTGTTTTCTCTTTTTCTATGTTTTCCTTTTTATTTTCTATCTTTTCTTCCAGCAACATTCTAGCTTGCTTTTGTGCCTGTCTTGTTTTAGAAGTTAAAGTTATAGAAACTTGTTTCCACTTGGATTCTTCTAAATCAAAATATTTTTCATAATATCTATATTTTCCATTCTCCAATTCTCTAAAAAACATTTTATACTCCTTTTAAAAATGAGTATATCTCTAGTCAACAACTATAGTATATCATTTTTTTCCAATCAAATATATCTAACTCTCTCTCTATGCAGAAGAAATAGATAAAATCCTCTCACATTAATCAATACTTTTTGTCCTGTTCTAAAAGATATATCTTTAAATTCTTTCGTCTTTTGACTTTCATCTAATCTCCTTTCAATTGTTTTAATACTAATCGAAGGAAATAATTTGCTTTTAAATCCTTCTTTGACACACAAATATCAGGATAATTATTATATAATTTTTCCATTTTTCTTCTCCTTAAAACAACAAAAACAAGCCATTTCTGACTTGCTTTTAATTTTAATATGCACTTTTTTGGTATTCATTCCATAAAGCTTGAAGTTCATCTGCATTTTCTAAAACATACTGTCTTACTATTTTCAT
>NZ_GL732494.1:14054-15082 GCF_000187745.1 Streptococcus sp. M334
CTAAATCAAAATATTTTTCATAATATCTATATTTTCCATTCTCCAATTCTCTAAAAAACATTTTATACTCCTTTTTAAAAATGAGTATATCTCTAGTCAACAACTATAGTATATCATTTTTTCCAATCAAATATATCTAACTCTCTCTTTATGCAGAAGAAATAGATAAAATCCTCTCACATTAATCAATACTTTTTGTCCTGTTCTAAAAGATATATCTTTAAATTCTTTCGTCTTTTGACTTTCATCTAATCTCCTTTCAATTGTTTTAATACTAATCGAAGGAAAATAATTTGCTTTTAAATCCTTCTTTGACACACAAATATCAGGATAATTATTATATATTTTTCCATTTTCTACTCCTTAAAACGACAAAAAACAAGCCATTTCTGACTTGCTTTTAATTTTTAATATGCACTTTTTTGGTATTCATTCCATAAAGCTTGAAGTTCATCTGCATTTTCTAAAACATACTGTCTTACTATTTTCATATCCTTTGACTTTAGTTTCCCATCTCGAAGTTCACCATTCAAAAACATCGAACCAACTTCTTCGCCATGAATATAAATATGAATATGAGCCATCTGACCTTTATGGTTATGTTCGTTCGGACGAATCTCAATACCATACTTTAAGAAAGAATACTTAGGCATGCAATAACCCCACGTAGTCCTTCCACGTTTCAAGGTAGTTATCACGATTCAATTCAATTTGTTTTTGTGCAAATCGAATGTCATAATCTGCCAAGTCAAAATCCTCTAAGACTTCACCAGTAAGAATACTAAATGTTCCAATCAATTCTTCATCATCATACATACGCAAAATTGGATTGTTAGGATTTTTGGAAATATCTTCTTTGGTTACTTCCAAATTTGTCACACCAAATTCTTTAATCATGATTCCTTCTCCTTTCACTTTCTTTTATTATATCACTTTTTCCATCTAAATAACACTATACTAATTATTCAATTCCAACAATTCACTTTCAACACGTTTCAAAACTACTTGTACTTCTTCTGTACCACGAT
>NZ_GL732494.1:15102-42204 GCF_000187745.1 Streptococcus sp. M334
AGTATGTTTTAGAAAATGCAGATGAACTTCAAGCTTTATGGAATGAATACCAAAAAAGTGCATATTAAAAATTAAAAGCAAGTCAGAAATGGCTTGTTTTTTGTCGTTTTAAGGAGTAGAAAATGGAAAAAATATATAATAATTATCCTGATATTTGTGTGTCAAAGAAGGATTTAAAAGCAAATTATTTTCCTTCGATTAGTATTAAAACAATTGAAAGGAGATTAGACGAAAAGTCAAAAAGACGAAAGAATTTAAAGATATATCTTTTAGAACAGGACAAAAAGTATTGATTAATGTGAGAGGATTTTATCTATTTCTTCTGCATAAAGAGAGAGTTAGATATATTTGATTGGAAAAAATGATATACTATAGTTGTTGACTAGAGATATACTCATTTTAAAAAGGAGTATAAAATGTTTTTTAGAGAATTGGAGAATGGAAAATATAGATATTATGAAAAATATTTTGATTTAGAAGAGAATAAATGGAAACAAGTTTCTATAACTTTAACTTCTAAGACAAGGCAAGCTCAGAAACAAGCAAGAATTTTGCTGGATGAGAAAATAGAAAAAAAGAGGGAGAAAATAGAAAAGAAGAAGGAAGTAGTTAAGGATATTACAGTTAAACAAGCCTACGAAGAATATTTGAAAATTCGTGAAACAGAATTAAAAAGAAGTACGTTTAAGTCTCAGAAATATACTATTATAGGTGAAGTCAGAAAGTTAGAGAATTACTTATTAGTAGATGTGACAAGTCATATAGTTCAGAATATATTGTTGGAGCTGGAATGTTCTGCGGTTCATAGAAAAAATAAGAAAGTTTTATTGAATCTGTTTTTTAAGTATTATTTAGATATTGGTTATATAATGGAGAATCCTGTTGAAAAGGTTGTCTTACCAAAAAGAAAAAAGAATGTAAAAGAGATTAGGAGAAAACAAAATAAGTATTTAACAAGGGTTCAAATGTTTCAGTATTTGAATTTTTTAGAAAAAGAGGAAAAGAATCAACGAGTGCGTTTAATTGTTGAATTTATGTATTTGACAGGATTGCGGTTTGGAGAAGTCTTGGCTTTGACTATAGACGATATTGATTTTGAGAATAAAACGTTAGAAGTTAAACATACATTACATACAAGCGGAAGTAAGGCTGAGATATTTTTAGATAGTCCTAAGAGCTTAGCTTCTTATCGAGTTGTTGGTATTAGTAATCGAGTAGTAAGTATTATAAAAGAGTATCTTCTTTTAGAAGGTGAAGGAAGATTTATATTTACGAAAAATGGAACTCCTTTTATGATTACAGGGTTTAATAACTTTTTAAAAAGTAGTTTTAAAAAAAGTAAAATTGAAAAAGAAGAAGATTTTGTATTAACTACTCATGTTTTTAGACATTCTCATATTAGCTTACTTGCAGAATTGGAAGTTCCAATCAAGGCGATTATGGAACGAGTAGGTCATACGAACGAGAAAATGACTTTGGGAGTTTATACTCATGTTACGCAGCAGATGAAGTTTAATATAACTGAAAAATTGGATAAATTGGACTTGTAAAAGCTAACCAAAAAGTAACCAAGAAATGTCTAAAATAGTCTATAATATTTGGAGTAAGAATGTAGAAAAAAGCCTTTATGTCTATAATTGACGGTATTTGTCTAGCTTTTATTAAGGGAAATTGTTATAATAGTAGTAATTTAAAGATGTAGCTGGATTCTTTGATTTTAAAAGGATTGAAGAATTAAGAAATTGTATTTTTTAAGAAACTAACCAAAAACTAACCAAGTAATGTATATTTTTAGTCAATGAATATAGAATAAAGTAGATCAGGAAGATGGTCTATTTTATTTTGTATTTACTGATATATAAAAAGTTGAATCGTTTTTCTAAAAGTGATACAATAGATATACAAGATAAAAAAAGGAGAATTGCTATGTCACAAATTGCTGTAAGAGTAGATGATGAATTAAAAAAACAAGCAACTGCTATTTTTAATGAGTTGGGGTTGGATATGTCAACTGCTGTGAAGTTGTTTTTGAAGCAAAGTGTGTTGACAAGAAGCATTCCTTTTGATGTTAAACTTGATTCAGATTATGAAATTGAGCTAGAAAATGGTGATTATATTCGGACGAGAAGTCTAGATGAATATAACGAAGTTACTCAAAATGCTTTTAAAGAGAGTATTAGAAAATATGAAAATGAGGGGATAACAAAAAGTACCGAAAGCGTAGATGATTATTTTGAAAGAATGGTAAGAGAAAATGCTTAGTTATGAGTTCTCGAATAGATATAATAAAGATTTAGCTAAAATAATTAAGCGTGGAATAGATGTAACTCCTATCAATGAAGCAGTTAAGAAGATAATAAATGATGAAGAATTAGGTTATGAGTATAAAAGGCACGTTTTAGAACCTAGAAAAAGAATACCAAAACTGTGGGAAATTCATATTGGGGGTAGAAAATCAGATTTACTTATGATTTATTATTACCTAGAACGAGGTACTCATGTTGTATTTGAGCGTGTAGGTACCCATTCGGATTTATTTTAAGGAGATTGGTTATGGAAATTAAGGAAATAAGTTATCAGGATAGACTCCCAAAAAACATGGTTTCAAAGTTTAATTATTTTATGAAGGATTTTTTGAAGGAGTATTCTGATCAGTTGGATAAGTTGGACTTTAATGAGCGTTTGGTAATTAACAAAGAATATGAAGGAGATTTAGAAGTCTACTTTGTTGAATTTAGATTTCTTAAAAAAGGGGAAGGTGGATTTTTCTCTTTAGATAGAACAGAAAATAAATTATTTGTCTCTTGTAATGATGAGCTTTGGGGTACTGTGATTTTAGAATAAAAAGCGAAAGAAAATTAAATAATCCTGGATATTTAATTCGGTTTTTGAGTCTAAAAGTGCAACCAGGTATTTAAAATTTGTTCGGAAATAGAAAAAATAACACTATCATTAGATAATGTTATTTTTTTTATTTTCTTTGAAAAATTTGGTAGCTATTTCTTGCACGTACACTTCGTAAGTGCTTGGTATACCTGTGTTTTTGATATAGTCAAGGTAGTTGAAGTGTTCATCTATTGGATATTCACTATTCACTAAACTCATAAAATCAAGTATTCGTCCTTTTTCAGCTCTGGTTTCGATGCGTTGGGAGAAGGTATCGATATGAGCAAGAGAGTTATGGGAATCATCATTTAGTAAATGGTGTTTCTCGTGTAGTAGGATGTTGATTTTTTCTATATCTGTAGTGTCGGAGCGTAGAAAGATGAAGTGTTGATTATTTACAAAAAGATAACGACCTTTTGTTTCTAAATAGTCTAACAAGACAACCTTGCAGTTTAGGGCTTCGATTTCTTCTATGACTTTTCTTAGTTCCATACTATTTTTTATTTGCAAAGTATTCTTTTAGGAAGTCTTTGATAATTTCACGGTCGTTATCTGTGATTGGTGTACCATCGTAGGCAACTGAGTTATCAATAGCTGTGTCGATGTCAACTTCTAAGTCAAGATCAGGAAAATCTGTTTTACCTAAAAGATAGTCTGTGGAAACATTGAAGAAGTCTGCTAGTTTTTTCATTGTTTCGAGGTTCATTTTCTTTTTACCACTTTCAAATTGTTGATAAGCTGGTTGAGAAATGTTTAGGAAAGCAGCAATATCTTTTTGAGTTAATTTTCCTTCTTTTCGTAGCTTTTTTAGTCTTTCAATAATCATAATTTATTCCTTTCAAAAATTTTTTTAAAAAAATTTAAAAAAAGCGTTGACAAAATAAGCCATAGGTTATATAATAGATGCATAAGCTATAGCTTATAAAGATTAAGTAAAAAAACTTTACTTAATAATAACATTTTATAGAGATTTAAAAATCCTGAACATAACTTAAAAAAACAAATTTTAATTTTCAGTATTGAATGTTGTTTCAAGAAACTAGAACTTGTAACTTTAAGTAGTATGATTTTTGATTCAATATAAAAGTTAAGTGAACTTTGAAAATTTAATAAAAAAACGTGTCAGACAACGACAAGCATTGACTAACACAATTAAATGTAGCAATTTAATTATATGTGAATTTTGGAAAAATGTCAAGTTGTCTGATAGTAGGTATAACTTATGAAGTCTATCTAAAGAGTTTAGAAGAAATTTATATGCTTTAAGAATTGCTCCAGAGAAACAGGTTTTGACCGTCCTAGAAATTTCTCCCAAGTTCTAAGTGGCTTCCATGATGTCTTTATACTCGTAATAATTCTTATCTGACATCTCCTTTCCTCTTTTCTGTATATATGTTATAATTTAGATAGATTTCATAAGTTATATTTACTAACTTTTAATAAGTTCACGTTGGGTTTTTCGTCCTTTCGCCTTAGTAGATAAGAAAAGGGAACTGACGGCTGTGGAGCAGTCAATGATACTTCTTAGAAGGTAGCTAGAGTGAGATAGTGAGGTCTATGTGTCGTATGGTCGGTATGTGAGAGTAAAATTTTGCTAATGCTTTTGGGTAAGAAAGAGGGGATATTGAGTTATCCTTAAATTTGTGACCTTAGCGAAGGTAGTAGGCTGTAAAGCTGAAAGTATGCGAAGATAGGAGCATACATTTTTTATATTGCTATATTCTATTTAAAAAAAAACGTAAAAAGGCTTTGAAATAAGCCTTTTTATTTTGCGAAAAATTAACAATAATTAGATTTTTATAAAACAGGTTTTGTCCTGATAAGAATTGAAAGTATTGTTAGTTTTCACAAGGGAATATAAGAAGTATTCTTTTATGTAAACTAACAATATGAGTAGAGAATAGAAAAGAGGAAAAGAAATGATAGATGTATCTGTATCATTGCGCTTATTTAGAGAAAGAAGTAACAAGACAGAAGATGATTTAGCTAATTATTTAGGTATTCAAAAGAAAGCATATAAGCGTTATGAAAGTGGAGAACGTGAGCCTAGCATTGAGAAATTATATAAACTAAGCTATTATTATCATTGCAAGATTGATGATTTTATCAATATTGAAGAAAATTTTAGTGTTGATCGAAATGATGTTGTATCGACTAAAGATTTAGATAATTTAGGTTGTCATCATCAGTTTTCTCATGGATTGATGGTTATGATGACTGAGGGTAAGTCGTATGAGGAAATGATTCGTTTTATTAAAGATGATAAGACTAAATATGTTTTAAAATCTGAAGTGAAATTGTATTTATTGGACTTGGCAGATAAGATTGATAAGAGTTAGGAAAGAGGTGAGAAAAAATCGTATCTGTAGAATGGAAAGGAGAAGATGATGTAAAAACATATTCTGAGAAATGGATCAGAAAGGAATATTTAAGAATATATTTTAGATTCTGTTGGAATTTGAAAATATATGCCCATGTAAAAAGGGGTGCTGATGTTTATGCTTCATCAAAAAAATGTTGTAAAGATTTAAATAGAAGGTTGTATAAAATGGGGATGATAACGGGTTCTTTTTATCGTAAGGTTAAAGATTTGATTGATTGTACTTATAACCATTTTTTAGAAACAGGAGAAATTATTGAATTTCATTAAATAGTTGTTATCGGGAAGGGATAAAATAGCATGAATAAAATAGTATTATTGGATATAACGGAAATACCAATAGAATATGTTGGTTTGTTCTTATTAATGACATTATGTTTTATCATCATAATGTTGATAGAAAATTTCAAAGAGTAACGGAGGTTTTGAAAATGTTAGATTTGCAAATAGTAAATAAAGTTGAAGAAGTAGAAAAACAAACTGGGCAATCATTGTCGAACTTGCTTTCACAAGTTCCCTTGGGTAACGTTTTGACGGCATTTAAAGAATTGCAGGTTTCTGATTTAGTCGAAATGGTAGGTAGTGTACCAATTCAAAAATTAGTTCATGGTTTGAGAATAATCACACCTGATGAAATATCTCAAATTTCACCATCTAAATTAAAGATAGTTTTAAAGTATGGTAATATGCATACTGTCGAGATATTGCAGTCCAAGTTTGGTAGTAAAAGTATTATAATTGTCATGAATAAGTTATCAGAGACCAAGTTAAAATCTTTACTTGAAGAAGATAATTTAGATGTTATATTTGCAGTTATTGAAGGCATGCAATTTGCTAATTAGTTGAATAGCAAAAACTCAGGCTTAGATCCTATGGAGAGAAAATGTTATTAGTAGTTTTTAAACGGTCTCGTTTGCCATCATATTTTTAGAGATCAAAAAATAAAAAATAGTGATAAAAAAAGGAGGAAAAAAGTGTTTAAGGTACAAGAATTTAAAGCATATGGTTCAATTCGTAAAATGAAAGTCGGTGGTGCTTGTGGAGTAATCTTGGCGCTTGCTATGTTAGGTATGGCATTTAATGGTACTGTATCAGCTGATGAAGTTTCAACTGATAAGTCGGTTGCTGTAGAACAGAAAACAGAAGTAGAAGTTCCTATTGCTCATGACAAGCTTGACAAAGCTGTAGCAGAAGCTAAAAACGCAGGTGTAAAGGTTGAAGTTGGAGCTGTTCAGGACAAAGGTGTTGCAACATCTGAAACAGTCGCAGAAAAGCAAAAAGAAATTGAAGCTGATTATGCGAAACAGGAAGAAGAAGTCAAAGCCGTGACTGATAATTATTCTTCTAAGGTAGATAAAACTACTAAAGAACGTGAAGTAATTGAAAAAGAAAACAAGGCTAAACAGGAAGCGTATGACAAAGCTGTAACGGATCATAAAGCAGAAGTCAAACGTATTGAAGCTGAAAATAAAGCTATTCTTGCTGACAATTCTAAAAAAGAAGCTACTACCAAAGCTGAAAATGAACGTATCGCAAAGGACAACGCTGAAAAAGAAGCTACCTACAAGAAAAATGTAGCAGACCAAAAAGCCTACAATGAAAAGGTTGAAAAGGACAATGCTGATTTAAAAGCCGATTATGAGAATAAACAAGCAAAATATGAAAGCGATCTTGCTAAGTACAACAAAGAAAAAGAAGAACTAGCTAAGAAGGGCGTAAAAGCTGAAAAACCTCATATCACGGTTTATGGCGATTATGACAATAGCAAACGTGGTAGTGTCGGGTACTACAGCAAATTAACAGCTTCTTTTGAAGGTGTTGACGGTCTAATTGCGGTTAAAGATTATATTGGGTTGCACTCAGATACAACGATTAGTGGAAGTCGTGCGAACTTGCTTGGGAAAAATTCTGACTATTTTGCTGAAATTGTAAATCCAAAAGCAGGCGATTCATTCACGCTTCATAATGTTGCTGAAAGTAAAGATGGTAAGAAAATCTCTGCTAAATTTACTTTCAATAGTGCAGAAGCTGAGTGGGTTAAAGATGGGAAGCCATTAAGTGATACAAGAATCTATATCCGAAAAGACAATGGAAGTGGTTCTATCAACTTTGTTTACGGAAACTTGATTCAGTTTGATACAAAAATTAATTTCTTCTATGAAAACACGAACAAAGACGCTGTGATGGCGATTGCTTCAACTTTCAATGATATTGACTACGGACAAGAATTGCGCTTCACTTATCAAGATGGAACAGAAGGGATTGTATTGAATCCGAATGGTTCAGAAGTTAAGAAAATCACTCGTGATGGTAAAGAATATTACAAGGGCGAATATAAATTGGCTTATGAAAGTGATCATCCTTCAATTGAGGTTAAAAAAGGTGATTTGTATTATGCTAATGTAGGTGATGAAAGTGATATTCCACTTGGTTCGTTTCTTTCTGTAGGATATGGCTCTAGCGTAAACTTTGCTTACCACAATGGACGAGGGATTGGTAGTGAAAAAGAAATTGAATCAAAACGTGAGGAAGTAATCAGTCAAAACGGTGGTAAAAAACTTGACGATAAGGATATTTTTTATCAAGATGGTTGGGCTGTTGGTATTTTTGGTAAAGCAAGTGCAACTGTTCCTGTTACTATTTTAACTAAACCTCTTGTTAAGCCTGAATTGAAGCAAAAGGATACTAAAGAAATTCCTAAGCCTAAATTGGAGAAACCAAAAGAGTTTGTACCTCGTACAACACTCCCAATTCCACCAGCTCCAACTCCGCCAGAGAAGAAAAAAATTCCTGAAATGCCTTTAGTTCCTACTGTGAAAGTGAATTATTCACGTTTGCGTGTTACTCCTTCAACTCCAAAACCTGTGAAGGCTATTACTGATAATTATGGTCACAACATTGATGGCGCAAGTACATTTGACAAGAATGTGAAATTCAGTTTGACTACTGATTATAAGCCTTATTCAACATTTACTGCTGATTCTAAGACTTATGGTAAAACATGGGCTATGGCAGATGATGTGCAAGATGGAGCATATCAAGTAGATGACAGCAAAATCACTATGAAGGATTCTATTGGTAAAAATGTTAAGGATTTGTTTAAAATGTACCATGTTTTATCGGATAAAGAGCGTACACAAGAAATTCAAAACATTTTGAAGGAAGCTGGTTTGAATTCAAAAGGTGAGTTTTATCTTTGGGTGGCGAAAGATTCTGTTTCATTCTATCAAAAATACGTTAAACAAGCTAAGAATATCACGATTGACCTTCCTGCTCGTTTATTGGTAGAAAAAGGACAGATTGTTAAAAATGATTTCCATCAAATTGACTTTGGAAATGCCTTTGTCTCTAACTTGGTAACTGTGCAAATTCCTGACTTGAAACCTGAAAAACATGCTGTGGATCAGAAAGATGATAAGAAGATTCGTGATGGTCAAGAAATTCAAATTGGCGAATATTTGCGTTATTTCCTTGATGGTGTAACTGTTCCTGCTAAACACGATACACTTTATCAGTATGATGGTATTGATAAGCTAGATGTGAAGCATGATCGCTATACTGGCAACTGGAAAGGTATCATTCGAGGTACAGAATATGTTGCTGAAAAAGAGCTTACATTGCCTTATGATGTAGTTTTGTCTGACGGTAAAGTGGTTAAGGCAGGAGATAAGATTGCTAAAGGTTCTGAGTATACCTTCCAATTTGAGTTTGACCAAAGTACAAACTCTGACTTTATCAAGAAGATTGTTAAAGTAACATGGAATGAGAAAGAAGGTAAGTGGGCTTACACTATTGACAAAGAGTTTTTAAACTCTCTTGGAGTGCAAGGAACATTTGATGCTGACTTCTATATCGAAGTTGAGCGTATTGCAAGTGGTCAAGTAGATAACACCTTCGTAAACATTGTCAATGGACAAGAAATGGAAGCGAAAGTGACAACTCATACACCTGAGCCTGAAAAGCCACAAGAACCTAAGAAACCATCATTGCCGAATACTGGTACGGCTTCTAGTATGCTTGGATTTGTTGGTACTGGCATTTTGTCTATGCTAGGTTTAGTAGGTGTGAAGCGTAAGAAAGATTAATAATGTTGTCTATAGGACGATAATAAAACAGGAATTATTGTCCTTTTGTTTTTTGAAAAAAAGAAAAAAATGTAAATAGAAAAGGAAATTAATAAAATGGCAAAAATTAAAAAACTCCCTGTGGGATTGAATGTGATTGGATCTAAAGTTGTTGTGAGTCCGAAGTTTCGTGAAGTAGTGAATGGTTCGTATGATGATTTTGTACCTTTTCGAGAATTTGAAATTTCAGGGGATTGTCAAAGTACGGTAACTATTCGTGTATATGGTTTAGCAAATTCTGATGTTCCGAAAACAAGAGGTCTTACATTTGTTAAGTCAGTTTCAGGACTTAATATGGTAACACGTTTGGTTGGTACAAAAGAAGAAATTCAATTTGAAGCAACTGAATTGCGTTTTGAGAAATAAATTATAGAAAATAGGAGAAAAAAATAATGGCTTTTAGTATTCGTAAATTTAATAATGCAGAAATCCCTGTAAATGCAAAAGAATTGCTTGGCAAACTGGAATTTATCAGTTTTATTGAAAACTTTAAAATGGTAGATGGTTCGCCTGTTGATTATCCAACGCATGCAGAAGTTTTCTCTGATAAAATGCAAGAAATTATTCCAGTTAAATTGGAAGAAGGTATCTCTGTAGATGATATTACTATGATGTCCGAAGTTGAACTTGTTGGTGATGTTACAATTTGGATTTATGAAGATCCATATACAATTTCACGTGGAAACAATGTTTCTGAGGTTAAAGGTCATGCTTTTGCCTTGCGTGCTGAAAATGTTAAGCGTGTAGGTGCAAGTCAACCAAAACAGGAACAGAAGCACGAGCAAAAACCTGATCAAAAACAAGAACATAAAGGATAGTTTTTAAAGGAGAAAAGATATGAGTTTACTTCCTACTTATAGAGGAGTTAGGATTCTTCCTTTTATGGAAAAATTAAGATACTTTATATTTTCTTTTTTCTTTTTGTTGTTTAGTCCTATACTAGCTTTTTTTGTTTATTCTAATTTTGAGAAAATCAAGAATGTAGATATTTTCTCCATTGTTGTTTCAGTAGTTATGTTGATTCTGATAGTTGGTGTAAGTATTTATTTGACTTGGTTATCACAAGAAAGAGTATTCTTCTTTCAAAAGATAGAAAGACTTGCTAAATTAGCTTTCTTTCTAAAGGAGAATGGATATACCTATACAAAAAAGGTTAAAACTGAATCGGGAACGGTTGATAAAGTTAAATTTCCAACGGTTTATTTGAAACAGAATCGGTATGATTTAGAAGTTGCTTTTAAAATGGCTGGAAATAAGTTTCAGGATAAGTTCAAGAAGATTGGTAGTGATTTAGAAACTACTTTCTTCATGGACTTTATGGAAGTTCAGGATGATATTAAGTTCAAAACCTATAAGATGGCTTATTCTGCTTTCTTGAATCGAATTAAAGTGACTGATGTGGAGTATACTGATAAAGGTATTCAACTGATGAAGAATCTTTATTGGAATCCTATAGATGATCCTCATTTACTGGTTTGTGGTGGTACTGGTGGGGGTAAGACAGTTCTTTTAAGAACTCTGATTCGTGCTATGGCTAAAGTTGGAGTAGTGGATATATGTGATCCAAAACAAGCTGACTTTGTTACTATGTCGGAGCAGAAAGCCTTTGAAGGTCGTATTTCTTATGAGGTAGAAGATATTGTTTCTATGATTGAAAGGGCTGTTCAAATTATGTTTGCTCGCTATGCTTATATGCGACAAAAACGTGAAGAAAATGGCGACAAGGATTTGAAAAAGTTCTATGAGTATGGTCTTGAACCTTATTTTCTAGTCTGTGATGAATACAATGCTTTGTGTGCTATGCTTGATTTTCGAACTGGACAACGCTTGGATAATGCTATGGGACAATTCTTATTACTTGGAAGGCAAGCTGGTTGTTTTGGAACAATAGCTATGCAGAAGCCTTCGAGGGAAGATTTAGGTTCAAAACTGCAAGCGAATATCAATTTCCGAGTTTCTGTTGGTCGATTGGACGAGGTTGGATATGATTTAGCCTTCGGAGAAGTTAATAGAAATAAAGAATTCAAGTACGTTAAGTATTTAGGCGGTAAGCGTGTTTATGGTCGTGGGTATGCTAGTGTATATGGAGAAGTTGCAAGAGAATTTTATTCCCCTTTGTTAGAGAAGGGATTCTCTTTTACTGATGAATATGAGAAGATTGAGCGACGAGAAAATCTTTTCAATCCTTTGGAAAATCCGAATGTTGAATTATCAGAAGAAGAAAAACAAGCATTGCAGGAAGAAATGCAAGTTAAAGAAGAACTTGATAAAGGGATGGTAAAAATAAAGAAAACTAGTCCTGAATTAGTCCAGAAGTTGATGGCTAGTAAACAAAAAGAAAGTGGAAATGATTTAGTAAGAACGTTTGCGTTTTCTAAAGAAATTGGTGTGTCTGCTGGTTCAATGAAGAATTTGGTAGATAAGTTAGATGTTATTTTAGAATTTGAAAAGGAAGATAATGTAGTGTATTTGAATGAGGTTCAAAGAAATATCATAAAGGATTTGTTTGAATTGAAACAGAATACAACTCAAAACTGGAGTGAGATTTTGGAAGATTTTCCTTTTGATGAATACTGATTTGGTTAGTTGTGAGGGGATTCTCCCCTCTTTTTGGTTACTGTGCTAGTTGGTACAATCCAGCTTGCTAGTAGCTAGTAGCAGGAGCGAGGAAGCGAGTGCGACGAGCGACTGCGTGTACTAGCGTGTACTAGCAGGCTGGATTGTGCGGATTAACCCCCTATGACTAATAGGGGGGTAGAAGATGTGCGTAGAAGCATAAAGCCTTGATAATACTGACTTTTTGGGCTAAAAAAAATGCAACACTATTGAAAAGTAAGGAGAAATATGGAATTTGAGAATTTAAGCAAGGTACAAAAGATGTACGCTTTTTCAGATCAGGAAATGTCTAACTATTTAGAAATAGATAGAGCAACATTTTATAGATGGAAAGAAGCTGGAGAGATTCCTGAGTCTTATGAATTGAAAGTGAATGCGTTGATAGCTTTTAAGGAAGGTGTGCGAGATAGTGGATTTTCCTTGGAAGGAAAAGTTGACTATGTGAAGGTCACATTTAAAACGCAAGATTATATAGATGTGATAGCTAAAGTATTGTGCCTTCAAAATAAGCCATTTTTTGAAGAAGAAAAGGGTGGTTCAGGATATGATACAAAATATACTTTTCAAAATATCAATGTTTTCATCTCAAAGAAAAGGGAAGATATGGGCTGTATGATTGAGTTAAAAGGTCAAGCATGCAGACAGTATGAGTGGTATTTTGAAAATGAGCAGAAGTCAAGCTGGAGGGATTTCTTTATTCGTTGTTTTGAGTATGAGCGTGCTATTTCACAAGGTGAAGGGAAATTCATGAATATTCCTCGGCTTGATATTGCACTAGATGAAAAATATAAAGAAAATGGGAATTTTGAACTTGGAAAACTGGTTGACCTTTGGGATAGAGGTTTGGTTGAAAGTCGATTGACAATGAAGCAAATTGAAGATAATGGGCAATATGGAAAGGCAAAAACGATTTACTTTGGTTCTCGTAAGTCTGCTTATCATTTCTGTTTTTATCAAAAGGATATTGAGCAAGCAAAGAAGCTAGGACTTGATATAGATTTGATTCATTCGTCATTGAAATTCAAAAATCGTTATGAAGTAAGGATGTGTGATGATGTCGCTTTGGACTTTGTTAGAAAATCCTTGAATGAAAAAATTGATATGGCTAGACTTGCTGTTTGGGTGATTAATAGTAAGATAAAAGTTTTTGAAAGATTGAATGGAGATAAGGTTCTGAATCGTGAGTGGTATTCACTTCTAGGTGAAGTTGATAAGATTGGTTTTTCAACTGCACCTGTTGAGGTGGGATTCTTTGATAAACAGTATAAGTGGATAAGTGTTGATGTTGCACCAACGATAATTACAATGATGGAGTGGGAGAAGATAACTGGAGAATATAAACTAGATGGTATTTTTTCAAGTGGAGAAATTAGTGAAAAGAATCGTAAGAAATTAGATCAAGCGAGGGTTGTTTTTGAGAAAGATTTACAAAAAAATAGGTACTGATTCTGTAGTAGTAAATAACAGTAACTTAGTATGTTTGACTGATCGTGGACTAAAATCAATTAGTCATTATTTACCTTCATTTGAAGGAAATGAAAATTTGACTGTGATTCCTATAGAATCTGAGCGAGTGTTTTTGCCTTATTTTAGAGATTATGTGATTGACTGGTCAAGAATGCCTGATGAAGTGAATGCGATTCTTGATATTAAGAAAAAAGCAGATTGAGAGGATATGTATATGAGAAATAAAAAAGAAAAAAATCATTCATAGTTTGTTAGCTAAAAAAATAAAGGAAGATATAAAAGCTAAAAAGATTGATTTTATTGTTGATTTAATTATTGTATGAGTTATATTGTATATTATTCATAGCATTGTTACTGGTTTGGGTTCTTTTATCTATTAGATTAAATTTACTTCTAGTTTTATAGAAAATGTTAGGTGTTAAGAAGTGAGGTTTAGATATGAGTAAGAAAAAAATTACTGATGAAAAATTGAGAAAGTTAGTTTTTTTAATTCCTGCTCGGTATTTTTATGAAGGAGTTGTGACAAGTGATAAAGCTAGAAACTATCAAGATTATATAGATATTCAATGTCAAACCTATAGAAAGACTAAAAATCGCAAAGACTGGCGAGAGGTAAAAAGACTTACCAAAGAGTATGAGGATTTTTTAGCAAATGAAGTAGATATTAAGCGAAAGCTTTTGTTGTTTGGATTGATGAAACGTGATCAGAAAGAAAGACAAAGTATGTATTCGTTGCTGATTAAGAGGTATCATTTAGAAAGATGGGTTTAGAATATGGAGAAATTTCATGAAAAGTTAAAAAATTTAAGGAAGAAGCGAGGACTTATACAGCAAGAGGTTGCTGAATTACTTAATGTTGAACGAGTAGCTTATACAAAGTGGGAAAATGGTAAGAGTAAACCTAACTATGAAAAATTAAGTATGTTAGCTTGTATATTTGATGTTTCGATTGATTATTTGTTAGGTGATTATTTGGAAATATCTAAAGAAAGGTATTTAAAGTTAAAAAAACAAAAAGAAGAAGAAAAAAAGAATTTATTTTCAGTCAGACTAAAAGAATTACGTTTACAGCATGGATTTAGTCAAGAAGAATTAGCAGAACAAATTGGTATAAAACAAAATTCTTATAGTGATTGGGAACATGGTAAGAGTAAACCTAACTATGAAAAATTAGAAAAAATAGCTGATTTTTTTGGTGTTTCGTTGGATTGGTTATTTGGGAGAAAATAAATGAGAATTAAGAAACGTTCCCCTGCTTAGTTGCTGGGAAATAAAAAATAAAAGCTAAAAAATAGAAAATGAGGTATAAAAATGGAATTACAAGGAAAAGATAAGCAGGTTCTTGAGTTTGCAAGTGAACTTGCGAAAAAGTTGAAAGAAGGTGATTTCAAGTCTGCTTACAAGGTAGCAGGTGATTTGCACTATCTTTTAAAAGGCGAAGGGGATTTAACTTTGTCTGAAGAAGTTGTTGAGGAAATTAGGAAAGATTTGAAAAGCTATTATTCCATGAATTATGAGTATAATAAGGTTTCAAAACGTGCATTTGCGATTGGTTGTAGTTTTGAGCGATCAGCTTCAATTTAAATAAAGGAATGAAGGAAGTCTAGTATGGCTTCCTTTTTTTATATGGAAAAGGAGAATAAAAAATGAATAAAAAATTTGATTGTCAAGTAGGAGGAGTGTTTCCTCTCGTGGATAGAGAAAGTGTTAGTGACATTGATTTGGTTAAGCAGGCATTTGTGGTCTGTAAGGCTTTACGGAGTGAAGAGTATTCTTATGAAAAATTTTTGGTAGAATATGAACTTTTAAAATCAATGGTAGTCAATGATTTAAAAGCTAGAAGGGAAGCAGGTTTTCCTGATGATTTATCTTATTTAGAAGAAGGTTCAGATATGTGTTCTCGTGCTTATCAGACTTATATTTGGGCAAGATTTAATGTGGATATGTGTAAATTATCAGAAGATGAATTTCTACAAAAAATTTCTGAAATGAGTGTGAATTTGGATTCAAAAGATAAGTATAAAGTTAGCTGTTTAATTAATGCATATTCTGATATTCTTAGTCTTTTGAAAAAGAAATATATTTATTTTGAAGGTATAGAAGTTATTGAAAATTACATTTTTGATTGGAATTTGATTTTAGATGATCATTGATAAGGAGTTAGAAATATGGAATTTACAGTAGTTGTTGAGAATCCAAAAAATGGAAGGCAGGCTTGGTTTAGCTTGCCTTTATATTTGGGAAAGAACAGTTGAATAGACAAGTAGAAAGTTGATTAAGAAAGGATAAGAAATGGAATTAACAGCTTTAATTATGGATAATCGGTCAAAGAAGGCTAAACAGTTTTCTTTGCCTGTTGAATTTGAATATGTAGCTTCTGAACTTGGATATGCTGTAGAAGATGTTTCTATAACAATTCAATCTACTGAAGAATTACCTACTTTGGAATGTGAACGTTTGACCTTAGATTTAGCGAATGAACTTGCTGAAAATTTGGAAGATGTAGATGAAGATATTGTTTTATCATTCATTGAATCAGAAAGTTCTGATCCAAAAATATTAGAAAGTATTGATTTTGATAATTGTAGTTTATATCGTGATGTTTCAACTGATAGAGAATTAGGTGAATATGTTGTAGAAGAATTGGGTGCTGAATTGTCAAGGGAACAATTAGAACTCTATTTTGACTATGAAAAGTATGGTCGTGATGTTCGCTTAGAAGAGGGTGGTAGCTTTGTAGATAAAGGTTACTTTTTATCAAAATGATAGCGAATATAAGAGTTTTGAATGAAGGCAATTTCGATTATCTTTGTGAGTTAGATATTATGAAGTACAGTCAAGAACAGGTTCTTGAAAGAATGAATGAAAGAGGGATTGATAAAAGTAACTTTTTTGTTTGTGGTATATCTGATTGGGAAGTTGATATGATCATGTCGCTGGACGAGGTTTACTTGCTTAAGAAAGCGGTATTGAAATTGTATGATGGTGATGAATATATTGTGAAATTTCAATTGCAACGTTATGTGCCTGTAACTCAAATTGTGACTACATATTATAGATTTTGTTCTAAAGATGAAGCACAAACTTTTTTTGAAGTAACAAAAGGATTGGACTATCAATCTGTTGTAAATTATATCTGTGAGACTGGAAGTTGGGTAATAGCTTTTCAGGGATTTGTGGATCAAGGAGAAATCTTAAATACTCCTCAAGGATTTTATAGAAAGGTTATTCTTTAATTTTAAAAAAGGAAGGAAGAGAATTGAGGTAATCTATTTGAAATGATAAGAAAATTTAAAAAAAGAGAAATGAATCAAGAAAGATTAAAGAAACTTTCTGATAAGAAGGTATACACTCCTAAGAAAATCAATCAAAAGAGTGCGAATCTAATTTTTGGCTCTTTGTTGATTGGTTTTGTGGTCTTTGTGGGTGTTGCTGGAGTTTTATCAATTAAGAATGTATCTAAAGTAAAGGAATTTGAAAAGAATCAGATTGCTAAAGTAGATAATAAGGAAATTGATAGACGGCTGGAGCAATTTTTGGATAGCTATGTAAGCTATTATTTCACTTACAAGGTAGGTGAGAAGGATAGTGAAGAAAACGCAAAGCGTTTGAGTGACTTTTATGGAACACCGCCTAGTGTTAAAAATCAAGGGCAGTCAAAACAAGATATGTCTATTGTGAGTGGTCGTTTGCTTATGGCGAAAGATGGAGTTGCAGTTTATGCAGTGACTTATGATACAAAGGTTGATAACAAGGTTCAACGTGTATCAATCGAGTTTTCAATTCCATACGTTGAAAAAGACGGTCGCTATTATGTTGATGGCTTGCCTTGGTTTGCTCCTGTTACGGATTTTAAGAGTCAGGAGATTGACAAAGAAAAACAACTGATTTTGACTGCAAATGATGGGTTGAGTGAAAATGATAGAAAAGATTTGGTTGCTTTTATAGAATTGTTCTTCAAGAATTATACAAGTAGTCAATCGAATCTTGATTTAATCTCAAAAAATATCAAAACAATTGGTGGAGCAACTGTTAAAAGCATTGATTATAGCTATTTTGTAAAAGGTAGTGATAAGACATTAGCTTATGTACAAGTTACTTTTGATATTTTAGGTACAAGTCATAGTGAGAATTTTTCTTTTGAGTTAAGGAAAGATAAAGATAGTTATTTTGTAGATAAAATGGAACATCAGATTCCATTTGATTATGCGAAAGATAAAACAAAAGAAAATTAAGGAGAATGAGATAAATGAGTTTTTTTCAGTATTTAGTTGATAAGTTAGGTGTTCCTGTTATCGGATTGTTTGTATTTGGCAAAGCAATTCATGCTTGGAGGGAAGGGAAGACTTGGGGGATTTTTGTGGCGATTTTGACTGGTGCTTTAATTTTATGGTTCTTGTTAAGTCCAGAAACTGTGTTGAGAGCTCCTAAGTTTTTATTTGATAAGTTTTTAGAAATTTTCAATTAAGCTATGGAAAAAGAAGAGAAACAATTATTTTCGTATAAGCGTGGTTTTGACCAGCCTATATTTGTAAAAGAGTTATCGGATAATTTCAGTTTGCCTTTTGCAGTTGAAATGTCAACTTTATTATATTTTATCTTTTTTACTCCGATTTTCTTTTTTCTCTTGATGTCAGTAGGTTTTATTGAGTGGGGTTGGTGCTTAGTTATTGGTTCTGCTTTAGGCTGGAAATTGGGGAAAATTCTGACTAATAATAAAATTGATGGTAAAACGATAGTGATTTATCTTCGTGATTACATTTTTTATTTTTGGCATTATGGGAAATACAGTAAAAAGTATTATATAAATAAAGGTAAACGATATGTAAAAATAGAAAGGATTTATCGTGGAAATTACGAGTAATTACTGGGACTTTGCGGACAGTTTGATATTACGTAAAAATGGTGGTGTATTTGCAGTCTTTGAAGTTCCTAGTGAGGTTTTGGTTACGATAGACAAGAGGGGACGTGAGCGGTTTAAACAAACCGCTTTCTCAGCTTTTAGTCAACTATCGGTCTATGGTGATTTTGAATTGTATACGATCCCTATTCCGATAGATTTGTATGAGCGATTTGAACTCTTGCGCCAAGATATTGACCAAGATAGTGGTACAGCGCCTTTAGCAAACTTGATGATGGATAGTCTTCAAGAAAAGATTGAGGATGAAATTGAGTTTTTGTTTGAGTACAAGCATTATATCTCTGTTCCATTAAAATCAAACAATATCAGTCCAGACTTAGTTTCGACTTTAAAAGACAGCATGTCTTTCTACAAAAAAGAAACGTTGAAGTTGCTTGGGCTGGGTGAATTACCTCCTCTAAATTGGTATGAGGATTGGCAACTAAAAAAGAATGCTTTGAAAAGTGCTTTACATCAGTTGAGGGTTCGTGAGGTTGAAAAAACGGAGTTGGAGTTTTTAGCCCGTTTACAATTCTTACGAGGTCAATTTTATGACAAAGAGACAGAAGTAAATGCAATTAGGAATTGTATCGATAATATCGATGATACAAATATCTATTTTGAGAATCACAAAGTGTTGCGATTGGAAAATAAAGATGATGATAATTTGGTCGCTTGTTTTCCGATTGTGGACTATCCTCAAAATGTATCTTCTATTCATCTACAAGAAGAATTGCAGTTGCTAGATTTTCCTGTAGAAAGTATCTATAAAGTTGCGTTCTCGGCAGATAAGGGTGTTTCTTCTAGGAAAAAGAAAGCAAGAAGTAAACGTAAAAATTTGGGGAATGTGGTTGCTGAAATTGAGGAAGATGGCGATATTCAACGTTTAGAAGTGCTAGAAGCTCATGAAATGTTAGTTGACTATCAAGAAAAGGTTGAAAGTAAAGAAAAAATGGTTGAATTTCTCCATTTCTTGGTTGTGACTGGTGATGATGAGGATGAACTTGAAGAAAGATATGATATTTTAAGTAAGCTTATAGCTAACTTAGGAGGTTCTCTTGCAAGAGGTTATGCCGATAGGTTGTATCTTTTCTATAAAGGTCGCTTTACAGAATTGTTGGATAAAAAACGTGAAAGTTATGTGCAATATACTTCTTTGGAAGGTTTCTGTCAGAATATGTTTTTTGTCACGAAAGAGGTGGGAAACAAGGTTGGCTTCCCTATTGCACGAATAGACAATGAAATTGCGAGTTGGGGTGGTGATTTTATGGCAGCCTTACAAGCAAGTAATCGTCTAGTCTTTTCAAATTTGTTACAGGCGAATAAAATGGGGATTAAGGATAAGATTACTAATAATCCTCATGTTGCCATTACTGGAGCGACTGGAAATGGAAAATCATTTTTGATGAAAATGTTGTTTACGTTGAATAGTTTCTTAAAAATCAAGTCGGCTTATATTGATCCTAAGTCTGAAATAAGAAATCAGTTTATGAAGATTTTGAAGGAGTATGAGGAACAGAATATTCATAAAGAAGTTCAAGAGTATATCAAATCTATTCACTTTGTAACGCTGGATATGAAGGAAGATAGAAATATTGGAGTTCTGGATCCATTTGCTTATATTGATGAAAAGACAACGTTGACAGAAATTGCTTCGGTCTTAATCTCTACCGTTTTAGACAAAGAGGATTCTAAGAAATTGAAATCTTACTTGTTGGAAAATATTGATAAGGTTTGGGATAGGAAACAAAATGGAGAAACGGTTGGAATGTTACATCTGTTTAAGACTTTTGAGGAGGAGAAAGACAAAGATGTAGTAAGGATTGGTCGTTATTTGTCAAAAATGGGCGAAAATACCTTGTTGAAATTGTGCTTCTCTGATGGCTCTAATAAGTCTCTGCAGTGCGATAATAAGATTACGATTTTTGAAATTGCTGGATTGGATATGCCTAAAACCTCTAATTATGAGGATATGACAGATACTCAATTGCGAAGTCTTGCGGTTATGTACGGTTTAACCTTCTTCTGTGCTGATTTTGGAGAAAGAGATAGAACACAAGAAACCTTGTTGTATGTGGATGAGGCTTGGCAAATTTCGTTGACTCCTAGTGGTCGTCAACTGTTGGCGAGAATCAAGCGTACAGGTCGTTCGTTTAATAATTTCTTAGTTTTGGCAACTCAATCTGTAAAAGATGTTTCAACTGAAGATGATGGTACTGGTTTTGGTACAGTCTTTGCCTTTTCAGAAGATAGTGAGACTTCTTCGATATTGGATCATCTTAAAATCAAAGAAGATGATTTGTCTAGGGCATGGGTTGAAAATCAGACAATGGGTCAATGTATCTTTTCGGATGTTTTTGGTCGAAGGGAAAGAATTACAGTGGATGGTACGATATATGATTCGATAACTCCATTGTATGCGACGGTCACAACGAATCTGAAGTCCACAGGCTAGAAAAGGAGAAAAGATGAGGAAGAAACTAGCTCTGTTTGTTTTTTTACTTTCTATCCTTTATCCTTTCTTTGCTTCGGCAGATATAGGAACAGTTTCGCTTCCGAATGGTACGCTATCTGAAACTCCAGCTTTTGTGAAGGATAAAACTTCTTCTTCGACAAGTTCATCTAGTTCTAGTGATGGCTTAACGCTTCCGAGTAGCGGTAATACAGGAGCAAGTTCTAGTATTGTTAAGCCTAGTCCATCTGAAAATAAAGACCCTTTAGAAAAAATTGCTGATGATACATTAAGAAGAAGTTCGGATGTTGTCGGTGCGAATGCCAATCAAGATGTTGCTGATAGCGTTAAGGAAATTCAAAGAAAGCAAGAAGAAGAGAAGAAAAAGAAGGAAGAGGAGGAAAAAGCCAATACAAAATTAAGCTATGCCAATTTCAAGACAAAAATGAAACGATTGACCAGCTATGTCTATTTTGACAAAGGTTTGTTTGGTCTTGGTGAGGTTGGGAATTACTGGATAAATAAAGTCGTTCAAGCTATTTTCTGGTTCTCTAAATTCTTGTTTGGAATCATTGTAAGTCTAGTATCTGCGATTGAAAAAATGACGGATGTATCGCCATTCTTGACCAAGGTTGTAGAAATGGCAAGTGCTGTCTTCTCTGTTTTGTTTGGTCCAACGATAAAATATATCGCAGGTGTTTTTATGGCTGTATATATTCTGTCTGTATGGGTCAAAGGCGGACAGGTATTCAAAACGGCTTTAAAACTTTTCTTGGTCTTTGCGGTTGTTGGTGGTTTTTTCACAAAAATATCAATCAATGGCAGTCCTGAGCGCTATCTTCCTATTCACCTATATAATGTCACGGATGAAATTACAAGAGAATTTCAGACGGAGATTGTGAAAAAGGTGGGGGCTGTAGATGCTTCAATGGCTGAAAGCTATTTTAACTCAACGATTATCCCTGCATACAAGAATATGAATTCTAAAAAAGATAGTGAGGGAAATTATTATCTTTCGGAGCAGGATTTTCAAGATTTAACGAATTATCAGGAAGGCAAAGGAAATTTCAAGTTATCAGATAAAGAAATTAAAGCCCTTACCAAAAAGAATGATAAAAATGAAACAGAAGATGTCAAAGGTCAAAATTTGGTAGATGAGTGGTCTGATAAATTCACTTATGCTCTCACCTCAATTTTTGATGTCGTTGTAGTCGGTGTTGTGTATCTTTCAATGGGGCTAGGTCGAGTAGTGATATTGCTTTCTTATGCTTTTTTGCTGTTGATATTACCATTTACTTTAATTCTAAGTCTGTTTCCACAGTTTAACCACTATTTTAGTGGTATTTCTAAAAAAGGGATCTCTTTCTTGTTGATTTCATCTGCTATTAGTTTGGCAAGTGTGGTTCTTCCAATCATTTATGGAAATATGTCAAGTTACATAGAAGATTTTAGTGGTGGCTCTGGTCTTGTAGCAACGTTTTTGAAATGTATTGTGATTTGGTGGCTATTTAAGAATAGATATAATCTCCTATCCTTTATGAATGGAAGGGGAAATTACTTTCCTAGTTTGACAAGAAGACAACTACTAGGTCATCTAGGCAATCGGATGAATTTGAATCAAAGGGCAAAAACATTTGCGACGAAGGTTGGAGATAGAGTTCCTAATAGAGTTAAATCATTGGCGAGAATTACTAAAAATAATGCTAAAAGATGGATCAATGACAAAAATAAAAACCGCTTGGAAAAAAGAAGCAGTCTAGCCAAAATGGAAATTCCACAAAGCGATGACTATATGGCTCGTAAGATAAAACGTGCTAAAAAAGTTGAATGGAGGAAAGCCCATAGACGAGAAATGCTTAACCGAGCTAAGATGAAAGTTGAGTATTTCAAAAACTATGGAGAAAAGGATGAAAATAAGCAAAAAGTAAATGATGAAAATTACGAGACTTTAGAAAATAAAGTTCGTAAAAGCATGTATAGAAGGCAGGAAATAGAGGGCTATACACCAAAGGCAAGAACATTTGAAAATGGTGTATGGAAAGACACGGCTGATTTGCCATCTTTGAAACGCTTGGAACGTAAAGAAAGAATCCGCAAACTACAGAAGAAAAAAGGTAGACTTAGTTTACAAGAAAGGTTAGCTACGTAGATGAAAAAGACTAGACGAACCTTTGCCCTACTTGGCTTTTTTCTACCCTTGCTTTCTTTTTTGTTTTTGATGCTTCTTCTTGGTGGACTGATTACGAGTTCTGCTGGTGGTTCATCAGGAAGCACTACTGGGAAAAGAACACGATTAACAGCGCAAGAAGTAGCTCAAAAAGCCAATATCTCCGTCGAACGTGCAGAAGATGTCATTAAGATTCTAAACTGGCAACTCTCTAAAGAAAAATTCACTTTAGAGGGTGCTAGCGGTTCTCTTGCCAATGCTGAAAGAGAAAGTGATTTTGATCCTAAACTAACGAATCCATCAGGTGGAGTTGCTGGCTATTTTCAATGGTCAGGCTGGGATGGTAACACAATCAATGGTGATAGATGGAGAAATGCTAGTTCTCGTACTCTAGATAGTACGGTGGAACTAGAATTAATGTCCTATGAGTTGAATCATGGCTATAAAAAAGTAAAAGACTACATGCAAAAAGCAACTGATCCTTTTGAAAGTGCCAAGTATTGGTCTGAACATTATGAAGGTGTTTCCTTGTCAGATGGTCAAACAAAACTAGAGAAGCTGGAAAAGGACAGTAAGAAGTGGTATGAAGTCTTTAAGGGTACGATTGAATCTGATGGTTCGTCAAGTGGGAATACAATAGCTGGTAGCTTAGATATTGCTCCTGGAGCTGTTGCGATGGAGATACCGAACGGATACTCTATTGATAAGGAAATAACCAAGGAAGGTTATATCACTCAATCCTATCCTTATGGTGAATGTACGTGGTATGTCTTTAATCGTGCCAAAGAATTTGGAATACAGTTTGATCCGTATATGGGTAATGGTCAAGATTGGGCGCATAAGTCAGGATATGAAGTGTCTAACACTCCTACGAAGCACTCTGCTGTTAGCTTTCAAGGAAGGCAAGCTGGCGGTCATCCTACTTATGGTCACGTAGCCTTTGTCGAAGATGTAAAGGATGATGGATCAATCTTGATTTCTGAATGTAACTTTGTTCGAAGTGGACAAGGAACGGGGATAACAGACTATCGAGTATTTAGTGCTGATGAAGCAAGAAATTTTTATTATGTGATTGGAAAATAAAGAAAAAAGAGGAAAAAGAAATGAATAAGAAATTTGTAACATTGTTGTCTGTGGCTATCTTGAGTTCGGCAACGACGACTTTTGCGGACACACTTTCGCTTGGTGGCGATAGTAAGGTCACGAATGATACGACAAGTATTGTAGCAACTCCACCGACGGAAACAAAACCGACGGAGGAAAAACCAAAGGAAGACAAGTCATCAACGGTTGTGATTGGTGGTGAAAGTGAGAAGCCTATTGATGATAAAACAGGTGGTATTATTGTAACACCTACGAAAAAAGAAAAGCCATCAGAAGCGCCTGCAGGGACACCAGCGCCTAAAGTGAATGATAATTTGGATTTGGGCGGAGATTCTGAGAAACAGCAGGAGAAGGACAATAAAGGTATTGTGGTTGATTCACCTACTCCGTCAGACAAGCCGAAAGAAGAAAAACCAGCAGAAGATACTCCTGAAATTAAGGAGCAGAAACAAAAAGCAGAAGAAATTGTTGGGGTGAAGGAAAAAGATACTCCGAAGCCTTTGAATGTAACAAAGGAAGAAATTCAAGAGAAACCGATTGAAACAAACACTGGTCACAAAGTGGTTTCTACGAATCAAGGAAAAGTAGTAATTGAAACTGACGAAGGAAATTATGTTGAAAAAGAGCCTTATGAAGTAGGTGCTGTTAAGCAAAAAGATGGTACAATCGCTCTGAAGGATAAAGAAGGTCAACTAAAAGTTCTTCCGAATACTGGAACAGCAAGTACAATCTTTGCGACAATTTGGGGCTTGATTGGACTGATTGCGACTGTTTGGGGGCGACGTAAATTGAATTAAGGGAGATGGTATGAAAGAGTTGTTTAGAATTTGAAAAGAATCAGATAAGGTAGGGGCACCCCTGCCTTTTTTGTCGTTTTAAGGAGTAGAAAATGGATCAAGTAGAATTGTTGAAAATGTATGCTGTAAAATTGGCTCAAAGATTGCATGAAGGTCAAAATTATTTAGAGTTTACAGCTAGTCGTGATACTGGTTATGGGATTGAAACTATGTTAGTTGAGGTTAGAAGGGATAAGCAGTGTGTTCGTGTTGCTTATCATTATAAGGGTTGTCATGCCAACCAAAAATTACCAAAAAGCCATTATGCTAGTTTGTCAGTTATAGAAGAATGTGCATTTTTTACAAGAGGAGTAGGCTATACTTATTTTCCTGATATAGAGAAATTGTTAGAACAGTTATAAAGTAATTGAAAAAAAGTGGTAAGATAGAAAGGTAATTAAAATGAAAGCGCGTAAAAAACCAATCGAAGTTTTCGCTGTACAATATAGTCACGACATTATTTTAGAAGAGTTCTTAAAACTCTTAAGAACGAATGAAAAGGAACCTGTTCGGTATGATGAGTCTGATGGGACAATTTACATTGAAAAAGAAAGAGGTGAGATTTCTTTACCTAAAGGTAATTGGGTTATCCGTGAGGACAATACAGATGGTTGTTTTTGGTCAATAAATCCAGATATTTTTTTGCAAACGTACAATCGTGTAAAAGGAACTTTAAATACCTTTGTAAAAAGGGTGTATGAAGTTGACTTTATTAAGATGGATATAGACGATACTAAAAGTATTATTGAAGTCCTCAATTTCTTGGGGTATTTTGTTACTACTCCTTTAGAGGAACTGCAGAGGGACGAATTAGTAGAATCTATAAAAGAACAGGGGTTTCTTGAAATAAACACCTTGGAAGGTGTTGAGCGTTTATTCTCAGGCGAGGTTGTAGTGAGAGGTGTTAGGGGTGAGTTTTATCCTGTATCTTACGATAATTTTATTAAGGTGTATGATATTTTGGATGAGGGCTTATAACATGTAGATTAACTAACTGCTATTTTGAAACGTGTTGAAAGTGAATTGTTGGAATTGAGTAACTAGCATGGAAAGAATGGCAAGTCAGGAATGGCTTGCTGTTTTTTGTCATTTTATGGATAAAAAAGTGAACATATATAGAAGAATATTCATTTGATGTCATTAGAGGAGTAGCTTATACTTATTTCCCTGATATAGAAAAATTATTAGAACAGTTATAACATAATTGAAAATGTGGTAAGATAGAAAGGAGAAAAAATGATAGGAGACTATTCAATTATGGATTGGGTTACATTGGGTGGAATTTTGACAACGATAGCTTCATTAGTTGGTATTGCTATTAAGTTAGCTAGAGATAATAGTGGTCTTAAAGCTGAAATGAAGGCATTGTCAAAAGAACGTGAAATGGAACACGATAGCTTGTCTAAAGAACACGATAGCTTGTCTAACGAACATGATGGTTTATCTAAAGAGCATGCTTCTATTAAAGAAGATACAAGATATATTTCTGATGAAATGAAATATGAAAAAATGGCTAGGGAAAATCTGTATAAAAATAGTTCACGTGCTAAAGAAATCTTGGAAACAATGGATTTGATGAAAGAAGTTGTGTTACAAAATTCAAGATTGCATAAAGAAGTAACAAGATTGACAGTAGCGAATCAAGAACTATCTAAGCCTAAGCAAAATAATGAACTAGACAAAGTGTTACGTATTTTAGGAAGGATAGAAGGACAGTTAGCTTCTCTCGAAGGTTATCGTGGTACAGAAGAAGTACAAGTAGTTTTGAAACGTGTTGAAAGTGAATTGTTGGAATTGAATAATTAGTATAGTGTTATTTAGATGGAAAAAGTGATATAATAAAAGAAAGTGAAAGGAGAAGGAATCATGATTAAAGAATTTGGTGTGACAAATTTGGAAGTAACCAAAGAAGATATTTCCAAAAATCCTAACAATCCAATTTTGCGTATGTATGATGATGAAGAATTGATTGGAACATTTAGTATTCTTACTGGTGAAGTCTTAGAGGATTTTGACTTGGCAGATTATGACATTCGATTTGCACAAAAACAAATTGAATTGAATCGTGATAACTACCTTGAAACGTGGAAGGACTACGTGGGGTTATTGCATGCCTAAGTATTCTTTCTTAAAGTATGGTATTGAGATTCGTCCGAACGAACATAACCAT
>NZ_GL732495.1:0-39696 GCF_000187745.1 Streptococcus sp. M334
GAGACAGTTCGGTCCCTATCCGTCGCGGGCGTAGGAAATTTGAGAGGATCTGCTCCTAGTACGAGAGGACCAGAGTGGACTTACCGCTGGTGTACCAGTTGTCTTGCCAAAGGCATCGCTGGGTAGCTATGTAGGGAAGGGATAAACGCTGAAAGCATCTAAGTGTGAAACCCACCTCAAGATGAGATTTCCCATGATTTTATATCAGTAAGAGCCCTGAGAGATGATCAGGTAGATAGGTTAGAAGTGGAAGTGTGGCGACACATGTAGCGGACTAATACTAATAGCTCGAGGACTTATCCAAAGTAACTGAGAATATGAAAGCGAACGGTTTTCTTGGTTTGAATAGATATTCAATTTTGAGTAGGTATTACTCAGAGTTAAGTGACGATAGCCTAGGAGATACACCTGTACCCATGCCGAACACAGAAGTTAAGCCCTAGAACGCCGGAAGTAGTTGGGGGTTGCCCCCTGTGAGATATGGAAGTCGCTTAGCTTTATTCCGCCATAGCTCAGTTGGTAGTAGCGCATGACTGTTAATCATGATGTCGTAGGTTCGAGTCCTACTGGCGGAGTATAGATGAAAGGGAACATAACTGTGCTCCCTTTTTTATTATATAACTATTAGTCCCTTTGGCTCCATTAAGTGCGAGACAAATAGGCTTCTTTCTCAATTGTATAGTAGATTGAAATAAGATGTGAACAAATCGATTAGGAAAGTCAAATTAATGCCTAGAAATGTTTTAGTAATCGTTACGTACTATTCTAGATTCAGTCCTCTATAGTGGGGTGAAGAAAAGCTAAGATTGAGAAGAGGTTAGGGAAAAGACAATTTCCGCAGAAAATGAAGTAAATCCTCTCGCAATAAAACGCATACTATGCGTTTTTTTATTATATGACTTTCAGTCCGTCTCGCTCCGTTAGGTGCGAGACAAAAAAACCACCCGCTATGCGGGTGTGCGTCGAAGGTTATACCCCAAAAACTCCAAACGCGATACAATAAAGGTGTTCAAGCCAATTGTAAAGCGAAAGGAGAAAAATATGGCACAAAAGGCTCATAGTTTATCGCACACAAAGTGGCACTGTTCTATCACATTGTGTTCACCCCTAAGTATAGACGAAAAGTCATCTATAATCAATATCGAAGTAGTTTAGGCGAAATATTTCATCGTTTGTGTAGTTATAAAGGAGTTGAAATTATCGAGGGTCACTTAATGCCAGACCATGTACACATGTTAGTAAGTATTCCACCAAGGATAAGTGTTTCGAGTTTCATGGGTTATTTAAAAGGAAAAAGTGCACTCATGATGTTTGACAAATACGCCAATCTCAAGTACAAGTTTGGGAATCGGCATTTCTAGGCGGAAGATTATTATGTAAGTACAGTAGGGCTTAATGAAGCCACAATTAAGAAATATATTCAAGATTAAAGAAATTATCCAGTGGATGATTTCTTCACGAGTATGAAAATTTGAAAACGAGTAAAGCATGATATAGCACTAGATAAATTGAGTGTAAAAGAATATGAGGATCCCTTTAGGGATAGTGGTAAGTAATACTAAAGCCTCTTTGAGAGGCAAGTGACGAGTCAAGAGCAATAAGGCTTGAACAACGTGAAAGCCAGCGTCTTTAGGCGCTGGCTGGTAATTTGGGCTTATAGCCCTGGGACAAACCACCCGTTTGACGGGTGGTCATGATTTTAAGATTTTTACCTCAGTCTCTTTTAGTATTTAACACAGTTAATAAGGTCTTTAATAGTCTAATTTAGTTAGTAAATTTGTTTCTATTCTGTCAACTTTTCCTATTTTTTCTCTTGTTGAGGTTGGTATTTTAACAATTCAGGAATTATTAATGATTAATTAAAATTTTTTGTTAGAATAAGGTCATAAAAAGAAAAGGAGTATATATTTATGCTACAAAGTATTTATGATCAGATGACAGATTTCTATAACAGTATCGAAGAAGAGTATGCTACTTTCTTTGGTGATAGTTGGGAGTGGGAAGATTTTCATTTTAAATTTTTGATTTATTATCTTTTCCGATATAGCATTGGGTGTCGTAGGGATTTTATTGTCTACCATTATCGTGTTGCTTATCGTTTGTATCTTGAAAAATTGATAATGAAACAAGGTTTTGTTGCTTGTTGAGACAGTATGGATTAATTTCCGAACAAATTTGTTATTTTATAGAAAAATAATAATAAATAGCTGGTTATTTTTCTAAATCATTTTTTAATAGTTGGAAATAGCAAATCTTTCTATTGTTTCTTCTTGATAAAAAGGCGATTTTTTCTTATAATAAATTGTAAGATATAATTGCAGGTGAGATTCCTGCCATGTATGTGAGAAAGGAAGAGCCTGAGGGCTCAGACAAGATTATGACTTCAGTTGTTGTTGTAGGTACCCAATGGGGTGATGAAGGTAAAGGGAAGATTACAGACTTCCTTTCAGCGAATGCAGAAGTGATTGCACGTTACCAAGGTGGTGATAATGCAGGCCACACGATTGTGATCGATGGTAAGAAATTTAAGTTGCACTTGATTCCATCTGGAATTTTCTTCCCTGAAAAAATCTCTGTTATTGGGAATGGTATGGTTGTAAATCCTAAATCTCTTGTAAAAGAGTTGAGCTATCTTCATGAGGAAGGTGTGACAACTGATAACTTGCGTATTTCTGATCGTGCGCATGTTATTTTGCCTTATCATATCGAGTTGGATCGCTTGCAAGAAGAAGCTAAGGGCGACAATAAGATTGGTACGACAATTAAGGGAATTGGTCCAGCTTATATGGACAAGGCTGCTCGTGTTGGGATTCGTATCGCAGATCTTTTGGATAAAGATATTTTCCGTGAGCGTTTAGAACGTAACCTTGCTGAGAAGAATCGTCTTTTTGAAAAATTGTATGACAGTAAAGCGATTGCTTTCGATGATATTTTTGAAGAGTATTACGAATATGGTCAACAAATCAAAAAATATGTAACAGATACATCTGTTATCTTGAACGATGCGCTTGATAATGGTAAACGTGTGCTTTTTGAAGGTGCACAAGGTGTTATGCTAGATATTGACCAAGGTACTTATCCATTTGTTACGTCATCAAACCCTGTGGCTGGTGGTGTGACCATTGGTTCTGGTGTTGGTCCAAGTAAGATTGATAAGGTTGTAGGTGTGTGTAAAGCTTATACGAGTCGTGTAGGAGATGGTCCTTTCCCAACTGAGTTGTTTGATGAAGTGGGAGAACGTATCCGTGAAGTAGGTCATGAATATGGTACAACAACTGGTCGTCCACGTCGTGTGGGTTGGTTTGATTCAGTTGTCATGCGTCATAGCCGTCGTGTTTCTGGTATTACTAATCTTTCATTGAACTCTATCGATGTTTTGAGCGGTTTGGATACTGTGAAAATCTGTGTGGCCTATGATCTTGATGGTCAACGTATTGACTACTATCCAGCTAGTCTTGAGCAATTGAAACGTTGCAAGCCTATCTATGAAGAGTTGCCAGGTTGGTCAGAAGATATTACTGGAGTTCGTAATTTGGAAGATCTTCCTGAGAATGCGCGTAACTACGTTCGTCGTGTGAGTGAATTGGTTGGCGTTCGTATTTCTACTTTCTCAGTAGGTCCTGGTCGTGAACAAACAAATATTTTAGAAAGTGTTTGGTCCTAAGAGATTTTTAAGATTTGTTTAAGATAGTTCGGGTATACTATAAACAGTTACAAGAAGACCTCCTAACTTGTTGTAACAAATATCCTAAACTTTTCTTTTTCATAATAATCTCCCTATAAAGTCACCGCATTCGGTGGCTTTTTTTGTGTTGGGATTCATGATATAATAATAAAATCGATAAGTAGGAAAAGAGAAACGGATGAATTATACAGTTGAAGAAAAAGAAGTCTTCATGAGAGAGGCCTTGAGAGAGGCTGAGATTGCTCTTGAACACGATGAAATTCCAATTGGTTGTGTGATTGTCAAGGACGGAGCAATCATTGGCCGTGGGCATAATGCGCGTGAAGAGTTGCAACGAGCAGTTATGCATGCGGAGATTATGGCCATAGAGAATGCGAACTTGAGTGAGGAGAGTTGGCGCTTGCTGGATTGCACGCTTTTTGTGACTATTGAGCCTTGTGTCATGTGTAGTGGGGCGATTGGACTTGCCCGCATTCCAAACGTGGTCTATGGGGCTAAAAACCAGAAATTTGGCGCTGCTGGGAGTTTGTACGATATCTTGACAGATGAGCGTCTCAACCATCGTGTGGATGTTGAAACGGGAATTTTGGAAGATGAATGCGCAGCTATTATGCAGAACTTTTTTAGAAATAGACGGAAAAAATAATTTTGCTTTTAAAATGAAGAGGAATGTGATATAATAAATAGTGGAGCAACAGTTCTGCGTGAAGCGGGTCAGGGGAGGAATCCAGCAGCCCTAAGCGATTTGAATTGTGTGCTCTTTTTTTCGTGCTTTTTCCGAATAAATAAGATAGAATAATCTAGAATAAATGATAATAGAAAAGAGAAGAATATGAAAATTCGTGGTTTTGAATTGGTTTCTAGTTTTACAGATGAAAATTTATTACCCAAGCGTGAGACAGCGCATGCGGCTGGTTACGACTTAAAGGTTGCGGAACGGACTGTGATTGCGCCAGGAGAGATTGTCTTGGTTCCGACAGGGGTTAAGGCTTATATGCAGCCGACTGAGGTTCTCTACCTCTATGATCGCTCTTCAAACCCTCGTAAGAAGGGCTTGGTCTTGATTAACTCGGTTGGTGTCATTGATGGGGATTATTATGGAAATCCTGGGAATGAAGGGCATATTTTTGCTCAGATGAAGAATATCACAGACCAAGAGGTTGTTCTTGAAGTTGGGGAACGTGTGGTCCAGGCTGTCTTTGCTCCTTTCTTAATTGCAGATGGAGATGCAGCTGATGGCGTGCGAACTGGTGGATTTGGATCGACTGGGCACTAGAATGAAGATTATCTTTGTACGTCATGGAGAGCCAGATTATAGTATGCTTGATAAACTTGAAAATCCACAACTCTATAGTGGTTTTGGTCGTGATTTAGCACCATTGACAGGAAAAGGTCGCAGTCTGGCAAAAGAAGTTGCTAAAACTGCATGTTTTGGAAAGGCAGAGATTATTATTTCATCGTCTGTGACGAGGGCTTTAGAAACAGCCCATTATATAGCAGTTGAAACAGGATTGGACTTATTTGTGGAGCCGTTTTTTCATGAGTGGCGTCCAGACTTAGATGGTACTAACTCTGATTTAACTAGTGTATTGGTAGCTCATGAATATTATCTAAAACATCAAGGAAGTTTACCTGAAGATTCTCCTTATCGCTATGAAACAGCTCTGGAGATGCGTCATCGTTTTTTAAGAACTTTGGAAAAATATAAAAATTATAAAACTATTATCATTGTAACTCACGGAATGCTCATGCGTCAGTTTGTGCCAAATGAGAAGATTGATTTTTGCCAAGTGATTGAGTGTGAGTTAGAGATATAGAAAGAGGTTTATCATCGCAAAAAAAAAAGCGACATTTGTATGTCAAAATTGTGGGTATAATTCCCCTAAATATCTGGGACGATGCCCCAACTGTGGGTCTTGGTCTTCTTTTGTAGAAGAGGTTGAGGTTGCCGAGGTCAAAAATGCGCGTGTGTCCTTGACATTGGATAGTTTTATGGGGATCTTAATATGAAAATTATTTTTATCCGTCACGGGGAGCCAGATTACCGTGAGTTAGAGGAGCGTTCTTATACGGGATTTGGGATAGATTTGGCACCCTTGTCTGATAAGGGACGGCAGCAAGCTCAGAAACTGAGCAAAAATCCTTTACTCCCTTCAGCTGAAATAATTATATCTTCTGCAGTCACAAGAGCTTTAGAAACGGCTTCTTATGTGGCCTGTGCTACGGGTCTTCCTTTAAGAGTAGAGCCTTTATTACATGAATGGCAGGTCTATGAAAGTGGCACAGATAATTTTGAAAAAGCTCGTACTATGTTTCTAGAAAATAAGGGGGAGTTACTTCCTAATAGTCCTATTCAATATGAGACAGCTACGGAAATGAAGTCTCGTTTTCTAGAATGTATGTCTAAGTATCGAGAACATCAGACTGTGGTAGTTGTAGCTCATAACATGCTTATGCGCCAGTTTGTGCCAAATGAGAAGATTGATTTTTGCCAAGTGATTGAGTGTGAGTTAGAGATATAGAAAGAGGTTTATCATCGCAAAGAAAAAAGCGACATTTGTATGTCAAAATTGTGGGTATAATTCCCCTAAATATCTGGGACGTTGTCCTAACTGTGGGTCTTGGTCTTCCTTTGTAGAAGAGGTTGAGGTTGCCGAGGTCAAAAATGCGCGTGTGTCCTTGACAGGTGAGAAAACCAAGCCCATGAAACTGGCTGAGGTGACTTCAATCAACGTTAATCGAACCAAGACGGAGATGGAGGAATTTAACCGTGTACTTGGAGGCGGAGTGGTACCAGGAAGTCTCGTCCTCATCGGTGGGGATCCTGGGATTGGAAAATCAACCCTTCTCTTACAAGTCTCAACCCAGTTGTCTCAAGTGGGTACGGTTCTCTACGTCAGTGGGGAGGAATCTGCCCAGCAGATTAAGTTACGAGCAGAGCGCTTGGGAGATATCGATAGCGAGTTTTATCTCTATGCCGAGACCAATATGCAGAGCGTTCGAGCTGAGGTGGAGCGCATCCAGCCAGACTTCCTCATTATTGACTCTATCCAGACCATTATGTCTCCTGAGATTTCAGGGGTGCAGGGGTCTGTGTCTCAGGTGCGTGAGGTGACTGCTGAACTTATGCAGCTGGCCAAAACTAATAACATTGCCATCTTTATCGTAGGGCATGTGACCAAGGAAGGAACCTTGGCTGGGCCTAGAATGTTGGAGCATATGGTGGATACGGTGCTTTACTTTGAAGGGGAGCGTCACCATACCTTTCGTATTTTGAGAGCGGTCAAAAACCGTTTTGGCTCCACTAATGAGATTGGGATTTTTGAGATGCAGTCGGGTGGCTTGGTTGAGGTCCTCAATCCGAGTCAAGTTTTCCTAGAAGAGCGTTTGGATGGAGCAACTGGTTCATCAATCGTTGTGACCATGGAAGGGACTCGTCCTATTTTGGCGGAGGTTCAGGCTTTGGTAACACCGACCATGTTTGGAAATGCTAAGCGTACTACGACAGGGCTTGATTTCAATCGCGCCAGCTTGATTATGGCTGTTTTGGAAAAACGAGCAGGTCTTCTCTTGCAAAATCAGGATGCTTACCTCAAATCTGCTGGCGGTGTCAAATTGGATGAACCTGCCATTGACTTAGCTGTTGCAGTTGCCATTGCTTCGAGCTATAAAGACAAGCCAACCAACCCTCAGGAATGTTTTGTGGGAGAACTGGGCTTGACAGGAGAAATTCGGCGCGTGAATCGTATCGAACAACGTATCAACGAAGCTGCTAAACTGGGCTTTACTAAGATTTATGTACCCAAGAATTCCTTGACAGGAATTACTCCACCTAAGGAAATTCAGGTGATTGGTGTGACTACCATTCAGGAAGTTTTGAAAAAGGTCTTTGCATAATCCGTGACAAATCCTCTTAAAAATGATAAGATAGGAGAAATATTTGACTATCAAATTTTCAAGGAGGGAATCGTGTCGTATTTTGAACAGTTTATGCAAGCCAATCAGGCTTATGTTGCCCTACATGGGCAGTTAAATCTGCCACTTAAACCCAAAACCAGAGTAGCTATTGTGACCTGCATGGATTCACGTTTGCACGTTGCACAAGCTTTGGGATTGGCACTTGGGGATGCTCATATCTTGCGGAATGCAGGTGGTCGAGTGACTGAGGACATGATTCGTTCGCTGGTGATTTCCCAGCAACAGATGGGAACAAGAGAGATTGTGGTGCTGCACCATACAGACTGTGGTGCTCAGACCTTTGAAAATGGCCCTTTTCAGGAGTATTTAAAAGAGGAACTAGGTGTCGATGTGTCAGACCAGGACTTCTTGCCCTTTCAAGATATAGAGGAGAGTGTACGTGAGGACATGCAACTCCTTATCGAGTCCCCCCTAATACCAGATGATGTCATTATTTCTGGTGCCATTTATGATGTGGATACAGGAAGTATGACAGTTGTAGAATTATAAATACTTCATTTAGAAAGAAAGTGTATGAAGAAAAACAGTATTTTATTTATTTTTATTTTATTGCTATGTGTTGGTTTGCAGTATGAAACCATCTACTATACGGACGGTTCGATGTCAGGTGCGGAATATAGACTAATGGGAGTTTCTATCTTTCTAGCTCTCTTTTACATGATTCCGGCTCTTTATTTCCTTTTCCGTATTGGGAAAAAATGGGAATTGCCAAAGAAGGCCTTGATCTTGTCTTTATTGGGTGGGATGTTCCTTTCAGGTTGGCTGTCTAGCTTTGCTAATACCTATATCCATGATTTACTGGGGGTTCTTTTCCCAGATAGTGTATTTTTAAATGCCTTTGAAAGTGCTATTGTGGCTCCTTTGGTAGAAGAACCCTTGAAATTATTGCCACTTGTCTTTGTTTTAGCTTTGATTCCTGTGCGAAAATTAAAATCATTGTTTTTACTAGGCATTGCTTCTGGTTTGGGATTCCAAATGATTGAGGATATTGGCTATATTCGTACAGATTTGCCAGAGGGCTTTGATTTTACCATTTCAAGGATTTTGGAGCGTATCATCTCAGGAATTGCCTCTCACTGGACTTTTTCAGGTCTAGCTGTAGTAGGTGTTTACTTGCTTTACAGAGTCTATAAAGGACAGAAGGTTGGCAAGAAACAGGGGCTTATTTTCCTAGGTTTAGCCTTGGGAACTCACTTCTTGTTTAATTCTCCTTTTGTAGAATTAGAGACAGAGTTGCCCTTAGCGATTCCATTGGTTACGGCTATTACTCTCTATGGGTTTTATCAGGCTTATCGCTTTGTTGAGAAGCACGATGAGATAATGAACTAGAATATTTTTCAAAAGAATGATGCAAGGGTACAAATATGGTGCCCTTCTTTTATTTTTGATTGAAAAATAGTGCAAAAAGAGCTACAATGGTAGATGGAAAATCTTGTGAAAAGCACAAGCGATACATATATACCGGAGGAAATCATGTCTTTTTCTGATTTAAAGCTGTTTGCCCTTTCTTCTAATAAAGAATTGGCAGAACGTGTGGCGCAGGAGATTGGGATAGAGTTGGGGAAATCAAGTGTTCGCCAATTTTCAGATGGAGAAATTCAGGTCAACATCGAAGAATCAATCCGTGGGAAACACGTCTTTATCCTACAATCAACTAGCTCGCCTGTAAATGACAATCTGCTTGAAATTTTGATTATGGTAGATGCTTTGAAGCGTGCGAGTGCAGAATCTGTCAATGTTGTCATGCCTTACTATGGGTATGCACGTCAGGATAGAAAGGCGAGAGCGCGTGAGCCAATCACTTCAAAACTTGTCGCAAATATGCTTGAAGTAGCTGGAGTGGATCGTTTATTGACAATCGACTTGCATGCTGCGCAGATTCAAGGATTCTTTGATATTCCTGTGGATCACTTGATGGGGGCTCCTCTGATTGCGGATTATTTTGAGCGTCGTGGCATGGTTGGTTCTGACTATGTGGTTGTCAGCCCAGACCATGGAGGGGTGACTCGTGCTCGTAAGTTGGCAGAATTTTTGAAAACATCTATCGCTATTATTGATAAACGTCGTAGCGTTGATAAGATGAATACTAGTGAAGTCATGAACATCATTGGTAAGGTCGAAGGCAAGACTTGTATCTTGATTGATGATATGATTGATACGGCAGGAACCATTTGTCATGCGGCAGATGCCCTTGCAGAGGCTGGTGCTGTTGAAGTCTATGCGAGCTGTACACACCCAGTTCTTTCTGGTCCTGCTATGGACAATATCCAAAAATCAGCTATTAAAAAATTGGTTGTTTTGGATACAATCTATCTGCCAGAAGAGCGTTTGATTGATAAGATTGAACAGATTTCAATCGCTCATCTCTTGGGGGATGCTATCGTACGTATCCATGAAAAACGCCCACTTTCTCCACTTTTCAGTATTGAGAAAAAGATTTAAGTTTTCACTTAAAATGGAACATACTCCTAGCAGAAGTGAACTGCTGGGAGCTTTTTTGTAGCCAAAATCTGCAAGCCTTTTCAAAATATGCTATACTGATGAAAAAGGAGGATTTCTATGAGTCAAGAATTTATCAATCCAAGTGATGGCGTGATTCGTCAGTATCTCGCAACGAGTAAAACCCTTGCTGTGGTGGGCTTGTCTGACCGTGAGGAAACAACTAGCAATCGAGTGACCAAGGAAATGCAGGCTCGGGGTTATAAAATTATCCCAGTCAATCCCAAGGTAGCAGGTGGCGAAATCTTGGGTGAAAAGGCTTATGCTAGCTTAGCTGAGATTCCTTTTCCTGTAGACATTGTCAATGTTTACCGTCGCAGCGAGTTTCTGCCTGATGTGGCGCGTGATTTTCTCAAGGCTGATGCCAAGATTTTTTGGGCACAGCTGGGACTTGAAAGTCTAGAAGCGGAAGAAATCTTGCGTGCTGGTGGATGTGATGACATCGTGATGAATCGCTGCATTAAGAGAGAACATACACGCTTGATTGAGGAAGCATAAGAAAAAGGTAGCTGGTGGGCTACCTTTTGTGTTAGAAAATGCCGATAAGGATCTGCATACCAAGACTAGTGAGGATGATGGCTATCCAGCAGATGGCTCCGAGAAGAATGGATTTTCCACTGGATTTGACCATAGCGACCAGATTGGTTTTGAGACCGATAGCACTCATGGCCATGACAATAAGGAATTTAGAGAGTTGTTTGAGAGGGGTAAAGAAACTACTGGACACACCTAGAGAGGTGAGTAGTGTAGTGAGGAGAGAGGCAAGGATAAAGTAAAGGATAAAAAGTGGGAAGACTTTTTTCAGTTGTAGGCTTTGCTTGTTTTCTTGTTGGCGACTTTGCCAGTAGGATAGAAAGAGCGTGATAGGGATAATGGCCAAAGTACGTGTGAGTTTAACAATGGTTGCAGACTCGAGGGTATTGCTTTGGTAAAGACTGTCCCAAGCGCTGGCGGCAGCCGTTACAGAGGAAGTGTCGTTGACCGCAGTCCCTGCAAAGAGGGCGAAGCCTTCATTGGATAGATGAAGCCAGGTGCCGAGGGTTGGAAAGATGAGCGCAGCCAAGACATTGAAGAAAAAGATAACGGAAATGGCTTGGGCTACTTCCTTTTCCTTAGCATCAATAACAGGCGCTGTCGCCGCAATGGCAGAACCCCCACAGATGGAAGAACCTACTCCAACCAAGGTAGCCAGTTTTGTATCCAGTGCAAAGAAGCGCTGGAAGAAGTAGGCAATAATCAGAGCTATTGAGATAGTGGACAGGATGACAGGGAGCGAAGATTGGCCAACTGCGAAGACCTGCGAGATATTGAGACCAAAACCAAGCAAGACAACGGCATATTGGAGTAATTTTTTAGAACTAAAGGTCAACCCAGCATCCAGTTGTTTATAGGACGAGAGAAAGGGATGTAGGAGCATGCCTATGAAAATGGCAAAAACGGGCGCGCCAATAACAGGGAAGAATCCTCCTAAGTACCAAGATACGATAGAAATGAGAAAGCAGGCCAAGATACCTGCTCCATTTTTTGATAGAAATGACATAAAAACCTCCAAATAGAATCTGTTACCATTATAGACCTTTAAACAGGAAAAGTAAAATAGAAAGTGGAAAGTTATTCTATCATGTATTTTTGCGGTCGGGGGGCTTTTGTAGTATAATAGAGATACGTTTTGAAAGTAGGAGGTATCTATGGACTTAACTAAGCGCTTTAATAAACAGTTAGATAAGATTCAAGTTTCGTTGATTCGTCAGTTTGACCAGGCTATTTCTGAGATTCCTGGGGTCTTGCGTTTGACCTTGGGGGAACCTGATTTTACAACGCCAGATCATGTCAAGGAGGCGGCCAAGCGAGCGATTGATCAGAACCAATCCTACTATACAGGAATGAGTGGTCTGCTGACTCTACGTAAGGCGGCCAGTGACTTTGTTAAGGAAAAGTACCAACTGGACTATGCTCCTGAAAATGAAATCTTGGTTACAATTGGGGCGACAGAGGCTTTATCTGCTACTTTGACGGCTATTTTGGAAGAGGGAGACAAGGTACTTTTGCCAGCTCCTGCCTATCCAGGTTATGAACCGATTGTCAATCTAGTTGGGGCAGAGATTGTCGAGATTGACACAACTGAAAATGGTTTTGTCTTGACTCCTGAAATGTTGGAGAAGGCCATTTTGGAGCAGGGTGACAAGCTCAAGGCGGTTATTCTCAACTATCCAGCCAATCCGACAGGAATTACCTACAGTCGGGAACAATTGGAGGCCTTGGCAGCTGTTTTACGCAAGTATGAGATTTTTGTTGTCTGTGATGAGGTTTACTCAGAATTGACCTACACAGGGGAAGCCCATGTGTCTCTAGGAACCATGTTGAGAGATCAGGCTATTATTATCAATGGTCTATCTAAATCGCATGCCATGACAGGTTGGCGTTTGGGTCTGATTTTTGCTCCTGCAGCCTTTACAGCCCAGTTGATCAAGAGTCACCAGTACTTGGTGACTGCCGCAAATACTATGACTCAACATGCTGCGGTAGAAGCCTTGACGGCTGGTAAAAATGATGCGGAACCTATGAAGAAGGAATACATCCAGCGTCGAGATTATATTATCGAGAAAATGACTGCTCTTGGTTTTGAGATTATCAAACCAGACGGTGCCTTCTATATCTTTGCTAAGATTCCAGCAGGATATAATCAAGATTCTTTTGCTTTTCTGAAGGATTTTGCTCAGAAGAAGGCTGTTGCCTTTATCCCTGGTGCTGCCTTTGGGCGTTATGGAGAAGGTTATGTTCGCCTGTCTTATGCAGCCAGCATGGAGACGATCAAAGAAGCAATGAAACGACTTGAGGAGTACATGAGAGAAGCATGATTCAGTCTATCACGAGTCAAGGCTTGGTGCTCTACAATCGTAACTTTCGTGAGGATGACAAGCTAGTCAAGATTTTTACAGAGCAGGCTGGCAAGCGCATGTTTTTCGTTAAACATGCTGGCCAGTCTAAGCTGGCGCCGGTTATTCAGCCCTTGGTGCTGGCACGATTTCTCTTGCGAATCAATGATGATGGGCTTAGCTACATTGAGGACTATCATGAGGTGATGACTTTTCCCAAGATTAATAGTGACCTCTTTGTCATGGCCTATGCGACCTATGTAGCGGCTCTTGCAGATGCTAGTTTGCAGGACAATCAGCAGGATGCTCCCTTGTTTGCTTTTTTGCAAAAGACTTTGGAGTTGATGGAAGTAGGCTTAGATTATCAGGTTTTGACCAATATTTTTGAAATCCAAATCTTGACTCGATTTGGGATCAGCCTCAATTTTAATGAGTGTGTTTTTTGCCATCGGGTTGGTCAGGCTTTTGACTTTTCTTTCAAATATGGAGCCTGCCTCTGTCCAGAGCATTATCATGAGGATGAGAGACGTTGCCATCTAAATCCCAATATCCCTTATCTGCTCAATCAATTTCAAGCCATTGATTTTGAGACTTTGGAGACCATTTCGCTCAAGCCTGAAATCAAGCAAGAGCTACGCCAATTTATGGATCAACTCTACGAAGAGTACGTTGGGATTCACCTAAAATCAAAGAAATTTATTGATTCCCTAGCAGACTGGGGACAATTACTAAAAGAGGAAAAGAAATGAAAAAAATCGCAGTAGATGCCATGGGGGGAGATTACGCACCTCAGGCCATCGTTGAGGGTATCAATCAAGCCCTAGCTGACTTTTCAGATATCGAGGTTCAACTCTACGGAGATGAAGCTAAAATCAAGCAATATCTGACAGCGACAGAACGCGTCAGCATTATCCATACGGATGAGAAGATTGATTCAGACGATGAACCTACAAGAGCTATTCGGAAAAAGAAAAATGCCAGTATGGTATTGGCGGCCAAGGCTGTCAAAGAAGGCGAAGCAGACGCTGTTCTCTCAGCTGGGAATACAGGTGCTTTGTTGGCAGCAGGATTTTTCATCGTGGGTCGTATCAAGAATATAGATCGACCTGGACTTATGTCAACCTTGCCGACTATTGATGGGAAAGGTTTTGATATGCTTGACCTCGGTGCCAATGCGGAAAATACAGCCCAGCACCTCCATCAATACGCTGTCCTAGGTTCCTTCTATGCTAAAAATGTCCGTGGAATTGCGCAACCACGCGTTGGCTTGCTTAACAACGGAACAGAGAGTAGTAAGGGTGATCCGCTTCGTAAGGAAACTTATGAATTATTAGTGGCTGATGAAAGTTTGAACTTTATCGGAAATGTGGAAGCGCGTGATTTGATGAATGGCGTTGCGGATGTTGTCGTGGCAGATGGTTTCACGGGAAACGCTGTGCTCAAATCCATTGAAGGGACAGCTATGGGAATCATGGGCTTGCTCAAGACAGCTATTACAGGTGGTGGTCTTCGAGCGAAACTAGGCGCCCTCCTTCTCAAGGATAGCCTCAGAGGTTTGAAAAAACAGCTCAACTACTCAGATGTTGGTGGAGCGGTCTTGTTTGGTGTTAAGGCACCGGTTGTCAAGACTCATGGCTCAAGCGATGCCAAAGCTGTTTATAGTACGATTCGCCAGATTCGTACCATGCTAGAAACAGACGTAGTTGCCCAGACTGCGCGTGAATTTTTCAGGAGAATAAAAGAGATGACAGAAAAAGAAATTTTTGACCGTATTGTGACCATTATCCAAGAGCGACAGGGAGAAGACTTTGTCGTGACAGAAGCATTGAGTCTGAAAGACGATTTGGATGCTGACTCAGTTGACTTGATGGAGTTTATCTTGACACTGGAAGATGAATTTAATATCGAAATCAGCGATGAGGAAATTGACCAACTCCAAAGTGTAGGAGATGTGGTAGAAGTCGTCAAAAGTAAAGAATAGCAAGAAGCAACATGCAAGTCGTGTTGCTTTTTTATTGTCAGGAAAAATAAAAAATTTAGAACTTTTAGTGGGAATTACGAATAGATAGATAAGGAAGAAAAAGGAGGAATATTTATGTATGTGACCGGTTTTTATCCGTGGTTCATTAAATTATTTTTTAAATAAAATTTAATTTGGTTGTACGTTTTCGAATTCTTTTTCGAATAAATAGGTAAGAGGAAAAAGAGAGGAGTCTGATTCATGTTTATATCAATGTTCTACCCATGGTTTACTAAATTATTTTTCAAATAAATTTAATTTGGTTGTACATTTTCGAATTGTTTTTCGAATAGATAAGTAAGAGGGAAACGAAAGGAGTCTGGTTTATGTATCTACCAATCTTGTATCCGTGGTTCATTAAATTATTTTTTAAATAAAATTTAATTTAGTTGTACATTTTCGAAATTTTTTTCGAATAAATAAGTGAGAGGAAAAGGAAGGAGACTACGCGATGTATTTACCAATCTTATTGCCATGGTTTATCAAATGGTATTTAAAATAAATGAAATTTACCTGTTCATTTTAAATCACTTCTCAAATAGATAAGTGAGACGAAAAGGAATTCAGTAATTTATCTATTCTGGTTTTTAAAATGGTTTAAGAGCCAGAAATCGTAAACTAAAAAATAGAAATAAAGGAGAAAAAAGATGACAAATTTTGACAAAATGGAACAGAACTTTGTAGCTCTTACAGAAGAAGAGTTGATGAATGTAGATGGGGGAATTGCACCAATTATTATTGGTGGTGTAGTTATTGGTTGGAAATTAATTGGAGGTGTAGCTGCGCTTGCTACAGTTTCAGCAGGTGCGGGCATAGCTGCAGGATATTATGCTAATCGACCATAATTTTGTAGATATATATGAAATTTGTTAAATTAATGTTGAAGATTTGGCCTGAGCTTATGGTATTACTTAGTTCAATATCTTATACAATTATCAGGTTGGTAGCTGATGTGAATAAGCTACCCTTACCTACATGGTTTGATGATTTTAATATACCAACAATTTCATTGTTTTTAATGGTATTCATTTTATTATATAGAAGTAAAGGAGAAAAGAATGGATAAATTTCAAGTAGTTGATGAGAAAGATTTGCAAGTAATTGAAGGAGGAATTGAACCTATTTCGATTATATTTGGCCTAAGTGCTATTGCATTTGGCGCATTTGGGGCTGGTTACACATTTGGTTCAGATTTGGCTCGTCGTGGGCGTTAGATAATGAATAATCGCAACCTTAATCTCAATACATTGTTACCTAAACTAGCCACGATATTTCCTTTGTTGGGAATAACTCTTAATGTCGCGCTTCATGTGATTCGTACAGGTTCGTTAGTATCCTTTAATTGGCAATGGACTTTGGTTGGTTTGCTTTTCGCAGGATATTTTGGTATTTTTCGCAAAGATTTGTCAAAAAATAATCAAAACTATAAATGAAGAATATGAATCAAAAGGATTTTGTGTATATGAATGGTAGTGTTTTTCCGCCATTCTTGTCAGGCAAATAGGAGTCTAACATGAAAACATTTTTATTAGGTTTTGCTGAGGGGTATTTTACCGTATCGCTTATAATCTACATCGCAACGTATTTGATTTTGAAAAATCCAATCAATACCCTATTTTATCCAGAAATTTACCCTGTTTTATTTGGGCTATTTTATCTAGGATATAAGGTCAATAAAAAGTAGTTTAGAGTCTAAACATATAAAAATATATAAAAATTAAGGAGAAAAAAAGATGACAAATTTTGACAAAATGGAACAGAACTTTGTAGCTCTTACAGAAGAAGAGTTGATTAATGTAGATGGGGGAATTATTCCGATAGCAGTAGCAGCTAGTATTATTGCAGGTTCAGCATTTGCTGGTTTAAGTGCAGGAGTAGCTATTGGAATTAGTCGAAACAAGAGATAATGAGAGAATCAATGAAGTTTTCAAACGAATTTGCGGCTGTTATTATATCAGCCTCAGGAATAGTGGGTTTATTAGTAGGAGTAGCTATTGGATTAGCTAGTATTATTTAAAAAGGAGTATATCATGCAAAATTTGAATCAATTTGAAATCGTAAAGCAAAATGAATTAGAGCAAGTACAAGGCGGAGTGGGTTTATTGATTGTTATCGGAGGCTCATTACTTGCTGCAGGTGGAGCTGGGGTAGCTGGTTATTGGTTATCTCGTACGTTTGGTTAATATATTTAAAGGAGTAGGTGGGATATGAAAAAATTAGAAGAAAAATTTGAGATCATGGCAGAAGCAGATTTGGCTAGTACCGAGGGTGGACTTATTATTACTACTTCTACAGCTATCGCTTGGGGTGTTTTAGGAGTTGTTGCCTATATGTACGGTCGTCATCTAGGAAGCAGACGTTAATTTTAACAATTTGATACATATTTTATTAAAGAATGTAAGAAAAACTATGAATCGTAATTTAGAACGGTGTTATCTATTCTGACTAGTAATAGATCATACCAGAGGTGGCTTAGAAATAGCAGGGACATTAGAAATTGAAGTAATAAATAGGATGTCGTAAATGTTGCTATCAATGATTTATTTGTTCTAAGCTTGCCTAGGGTGACAGTAAAACATCAATTTCCTTTCATACCATATTTTTAGTTAGGTAGGATATTTGTTCTGCCTATTTTTTTATCCAAAAAGTGCAGTTGAGGTGTTTATTTATATCGTTTGGAGTTTATTTGGAGTTTTATATGTATTTTTTGATAAAATAGGTGTAGAAATTAGGAAAGTTGAAGAAAAGGAATGAAGAAGGTTTTAAGTTATCTTTTAGTATTTATTTTTCTATTTTTGATGAATATTTTCATCTTTAAGATACTAGCAACTCTGGGATTTCAGCTGACAATGAGTGAAAAGAGTTATATTGTACCACCGCTGTTTTCGATTATCGTTTTGTACATGATTGACAAAAGAATTAGGAAGAAAAAGAAATCTTTGTAATCAACTTAAGGAGTATTACTATGGATGAGTTGAAACGTGAAATTGGTTATAAAATCAAAACTATTAGGCGATCTTGTGGAAAAACTCAGATAGATATTTGTGGAGATGAATCAGAGTTGACGATTCGTCAGCTAGCACGTATTGAAAATGGGCAAGCTTTAGCAACACTTCCTAAATTATTATTGATTGCGGATAAACTTGGAGTATCATTACAGAATATTGTAGATGTTAAGGCTATAGAGATTCCAAAAGCATTCCTAAAACTAAAAGATGAGCTGATTCATTCTCAAACCTACGCTGATAAGAGAAGAATCGAACGAAAAGAAGCTATACTTGAGGAAATATATGAAAACTATTATGAGAATTTGCCTGAGGAAGAGCAGTTAATTGTGGATGTGACACAAGCTCGTTTTGATATTTATGGTAGTTCAGATGCGACCTACGGTTTAGGGTTAGTGGAAGAATATTTCCAGCAGTTATTAAAAAAGAAATATTTTTCTGTAAATGATTTGTTGATTATTGAATTGTATTTCTTTTGTTGTGCTATGGGATTAGAAGATAAAGAACATTTTGAGGAGTTAGCTCAAAAAGTATTGCTATGTTCAGAATATGAAGATAAGGCTAGCCTAGCTCAGATGGAAAAAGTTCTCCTGAGCCTATTTATCCAAATTCAGACAGAAGATAGTCTGATATATATTCAAACATTTGAGAAAATTATTGCTAAAACAAGACATATTTTTTACCGACCTCATCTATTTTTGCTAAAGGCAAAATATGCTTTATTTGTAGACAAGAATATTTTAGAGGCAGAAAGTTTCTATGAAAAGGCAATTTCTCTAGCAGAATTGCTAGATGATCAGGTATTAGTTCAGAGAATCTTAGCAGAAAAACAAATAGATTTCCCAACAACCTGACTTCTAAGTCATGTTGTTTTTTTCATGTTTTTGTTATACTAAACCCATAAAGAAAACGATTCCAAAAAGAAAGGAGGTTTATTATGGTTGGAACGTTATTTGTCCTTTTAAGTATAGGAGTTTGGTTCTATCTATAATATCAGGTAGATATTAATGGAATAAAGTATTCTTATATTGGATTAAAGGAATGTTTTAATAGGTTTCCTACATTAGTATAGAGGATGAAACTTAATTTTCAATGATATAAAAGAGTGATTTGGAGATTGTGAGGGTTGAGTATGTTTATTTATGATGTAGGAAGTGTGAACTAAAAAGGAGGTAGTAATCGTATAAAAGTTAAATAGACATTATCTTTTATTGAGTCTTAGTGATATAAAAGTAATTTGATAATCTAGGAAAATGTAGTAGTAATTTATTTATTATAGATATGTTAATAAAAGTAGTATAAAATATAGACGAACATTTGAAGAGAGTTAGGAATACAACATATGCGAATTAACTCTCAATAAAACATAAATAATATACAAAAGGAGTACACTAAAATGAAATCTAAAAGAATGGAATTTCATAATAAATTTCTCATTGTTTCAGTAATGTTAGCAGTCATTAGTTGGTTAAGCTTAGGTGTTGTTTCTTTTCCTATGTTGGCTGGGACATTAGGAATTTCGACAGGATCTGCTGCTACTGTAGTCAATTTGATTAGTGCTTATAGTACAGTTACAGCAGTAATTTCAATTGTAGGTGCAATCACAGGAGTAGGTTCTATTGGTTCGGGTATTGCAGCAACAGTTCTTTATATGTTGAAAAAGAAAAGTGCTGCTAAAGCAGCTCTATGGTAGAACTAGATGAAAATACTTTCTAAAAAAGAATGTGAAAGTATTTTAGGTTATCTTAATTTTATTGGGATAACCCTTTTGTTTGTTGTTATCATAAGTTTGTCAATCTATTTTAAAAGCTATCTTCCTTTTCAAGGGAAATTATTTTTACTTTTTTTGGTAGTAGATTACGCTACTTTGAATCGTTATAATATGAAACTGCCTATTCAAAGTAAAAAAATAAATACTTTCTATATAAGGAAAAACTACATTTTTCTCTATCTTCTTGCCATTGTCAAGAAATATTATTCTTTCCAAATTTTACAATCATTCATTTATTTATTTGTTTTGTATTTTCTAGACATTATTGGATATTTTTATTTATCCATTACTCTTTGTTTGATAGTTATTCAAATTATTTCTTTAATTCTACCTAGTTTGTTTTCAATTATAAGTAAATTGTTCTTATTTTTCTCTATAGGACTATTGTCTATAGAACAAGGACAAGTTGTAATTTATGCCATACTACTCAATTATTTTATTTTAGTCATGGGGATATTAGATAATCATGCGAGTAATTTCTATTTTAAAAGCAGTCGAATGAGTCAAAAAAGATTTCGTAGCAGTCTATTTATATTGCTTCGTTTTTGTTGGTTAAATAAAGGGTTAACTTTTTCTTTTATTTTGATTAGTATTCTCCTTTCCTATCTATTTTGGTATATGATGACGATGTTATCAATTGATGGCACAAAAATACCAATATTATTTCTTTATACCTCAATATATATCACATTAATGGAGGCAATAATAGGGAATCATAAATCCTCAATTGGGGTAGATCTAGCTTTACTTCAATTATCTGCTCTCAATCATTCTAAAATGAATTTCTTTTTTAAGAATGTACAACTAATGATGTTGACGCATTTAATCTCTTTCTTACAATTTTCATTGTTGTTATGTTTGATTCCGGTGACAAGTTATAGTACTGATATAAAAAGTATTTTGTTGAATTTGTTATTGATTCCATTCAATTATTTTATAGCCTATGTCTATTATAAGAAAGCTCTATTTTTAATTAAAGGTACAGTTAGTTTATTGAGATGGAGTTTTCTGGTTTTATATTGTTTTCTGATAATATTTTTAACTTTAGTAGGGGGCATTAGATGAGAAAAAGTGGTTTTCTGATTTACTATGTGTTATTTTGTATAGTCTGTTTTTCACTAGGTTTACTTTTAAGCTTTATATTAAAAAGTGAGACTTTTGCTACTATACCTCCGAAACTGGAATTACAATTTACATTGACAGTTTTACAGGCAAATTCTACAAATTTTTTGCTATATCTATTCTGTTTTCCGATTTCGCCCTTATTGCAACTTTTTGATTTGCTATCTTTAGGAATACAATTGGGTATATCTGGTCAGATGATTGGAATAGTAGCTACAATAAAAGGAATATTACCTCATGGTCTTATTGAAATACCGAATTTTATTTGGTATCAAGGTATGAGTCAGTATCTTTTATACCGATTATTGAAGGATAGGGGAATTAAAAATATACTTATTTATATAAAAAGTAATTTAAAATGGTATATCATTTCTTATCTTTTATTAATTTTAGCAGCGTTGATAGAGGGAATTAAATTATGAAAATTGAAAATGAATCCAAAAGTTATGATAAATGTATACTGAAAAATATATCACTCGAGATTGATAAGGGAATTTACAGAGTTGAAGGAGAGAATGGTTCAGGAAAGAGCACCCTTCTACAACTTTTAGCTGGGCTAGAGACTTTTGATAGTGGTTTAAAGAATTGTGTCTCCAAAGATGTACTATACCTTGATACCAATCAGCTTGGGGTTATTCCATTCACTATAGAAGAAAATTTGCAGTTATTGTGTGATTCTTTTCAAATTCATCTATCATTTGAGGATAAAGAACAAATTAATACTTTTTTTGATAATAAAATCGGAGATAACTATATGACAGCCTCTACTGGAACAAAATTCAAATTAGGCTTATCCTTAATTTTTGCTAAAAATTGGGATTATATTTTTATTGATGAGACCTTATCAACAGTGGATGCAAGAAGTATTGATATGATTGCTAAACGCTTAATTTCCATGAAAGAAAGCTCTACTATTATATATGTATCTCATAATTTATTGCATCAAGAATTGATTAGCAAATCTCAAAGGATTTTAATAGAGGAAGGACGGGTTTATGAAATTTCAAACAAATAATAGTTTATACAAGTTAATGAATCTGATTATTTATCTTTTTCTTTTATATCTGTTTATTGATTTACTGATGAAGTCGGGAATTTTAAATGAACAAATTGATAAATTATCTGAACTATCTAATCTTTTTACAATTAAAATAGAAACAATATTGACAGTGATTTCTGTTGTTTTCACATTTATAGCAACTCTTATTGAATATGGATTTTCTCTCTTTCTGATTACATTATTTTTTGATAAGGATAAGAGGAACTTTGGAGATGTTCTTTTATCTAAAAATATAACCTTAAGTTTTAGCATTTTACTTTGTTACTTATTTAATCCATCGGATATAAAGTTTGCTTATTTCAGCATATTGACAGTATTACTAATTGGGATAACAAATTATGCGAGATTTAAAAATTTAAGATTGACAGTAGTATTTTCTGTACCATTTTTATTTAATGCTATAGTGTCTATTATAAATAGTTTTTAGAAATACTAAAATTTCTTTTCTTTACTTAATAATGACACGAAATCATTTCGGTTTTATTAACTTGGAATTCTTATATTTTCTAGGTAGGACGTTTGTTCTGCCTATTTTTTTATCCCAAAAGTGCATTTGGGAGGTAGATAGGCGCATTTGGGAAGGAAGTCCAGTTTTTATTTGGGGATTGGGGTAAGATAGTTGTTATCAGATGAGTTTAGGAAAAAGGAGATGAATATGAAATTTGGGAAACGTCACTATCGTCCGCAGGTGGATCAGATGGACTGCGGTGTAGCTTCATTAGCCATGGTTTTTGGATACTATGGTAGTTATTATTCTTTGGCTCACTTGCGAGAATTGGCCAAGACGACCATGGATGGGACGACGGCTTTGGGCTTGGTCAAGGTGGCAGAGGAAATTGGTTTTGAGACGCGAGCAATTAAGGCGGATATGACGCTCTTTGACTTGCCAGATTTGACTTTTCCTTTTGTTGCCCATGTGCTTAAGGAAGGAAAATTGCTCCACTACTATGTGGTGACTGGTCAGGATAAGGATAGCATTCATATTGCCGATCCAGATCCTGGGGTGAAATTGACCAAACTGTCACGTGAGCGTTTTGCGGAAGAATGGACAGGAGTGACTCTTTTTATGGCACCTAGTCCAGACTACAAGCCTCATAAGGATCAAAAGAATGGTCTGCTCTCTTTTATCCCTATATTAGTGAAGCAGCGTGGCTTGATTGCCAATATCGTTTTGGCAACCCTCTTGGTAACCTTGATTAACATTGTGGGTTCTTATTATCTGCAGTCTATCATTGATACTTATGTGCCAGATCAGATGCGTTCGACACTGGGGATTATTTCTATTGGGCTGGTTATCGTTTATATTCTCCAGCAAATCTTGTCTTATGCCCAGGAGTATCTCTTACTTGTTTTGGGGCAACGCTTGTCGATTGACGTAATTTTGTCCTATATCAAGCATGTTTTTCACCTGCCTATGTCCTTCTTTGCGACACGCAGGACAGGGGAAATCGTGTCTCGTTTTACAGATGCTAACAGTATTATTGATGCGCTGGCTTCGACTATTCTTTCGATTTTCCTAGATGTGTCAACGGTTGTCATTATTTCTCTTGTTTTATTTTCACAAAATACCAATCTCTTTTTCATGACCTTATTGGCACTTCCTATCTACACAGTGATTATCTTTGCCTTTATGAAGCCGTTTGAAAAGATGAATCGGGATACCATGGAAGCCAATGCGGTTCTGTCTTCTTCTATCATTGAGGACATCAACGGTATTGAGACTATCAAGTCCTTGACTAGTGAAAGTTCACGCTATCAAAAGATTGACAAGGAATTTGTGGATTATCTGAAAAAATCCTTTACCTATAGTCGGGCAGAGAGTCAGCAAAAGGCTCTGAAAAAAGTTGCCCATCTCTTGCTCAATGTCGGAATTCTCTGGATGGGGGCTGTTCTGGTTATGGATGGCAAGATGAGTTTGGGGCAGTTGATTACCTATAATACCTTGCTGGTTTACTTTACCAATCCTTTGGAAAATATCATCAATCTGCAAACCAAGCTTCAGACAGCGCAGGTTGCCAATAACCGTCTGAATGAGGTTTATCTGGTAGCTTCTGAGTTTGAGGAGAAGAAAACAGTTGAGGATTTGAGCTTGATGAAGGGAGATATGACCTTCAAGCAGGTTTCCTACAAGTATGGCTATGGTCGAGATGTCTTGTCGTCTATCAATTTGACCATTCCCCAAGGCTCTAAGGTGGCTTTTGTGGGGATTTCAGGGTCAGGTAAGACGACCTTGGCCAAGATGATGGTTAATTTTTACGACCCAAGTCAAGGGGAGATTAGTCTGGGTGGTGTCAATCTTAATCAGATTGACAAAAAATCCTTACGCCAGTACATCAACTATCTGCCTCAACAACCCTATGTCTTTAACGGAACGATTTTGGAGAATCTTCTTTTGGGAGCAAAGGAAGGGACGACTCAAGAGGATATCTTACGGGCGGTCGAATTGGCAGAGATTCGGGAGGACATTGAGCGCATGCCCCTGAATTACCAGACAGAATTGACTTCGGATGGGGTAGGAATCTCAGGTGGTCAACGTCAGAGAATCGCTCTGGCGCGTGCTCTCTTGACAGATGCGCCGGTCTTGATTTTGGATGAGGCGACCAGCAGTTTGGATATTCTGACAGAGAAGCGAATTGTCGATAATCTTATGGCTTTAGACAAGACCTTGATTTTCATCGCCCACCGTTTGACCATTGCTGAGCGGACAGAGAAGGTTGTTGTCTTGGATCAGGGCAAGATTGTCGAAGAAGGAAAGCATGCTGATTTGCTTGCACAGGGTGGCTTTTACGCCCATTTGGTGAATAGCTAGAAAGAGGAGAGGATGAAACCAGAATTTTTAGAAAGTGCGGAGTTTTATAATCGTCGTTACCATAATTTTTCCAGTCGGGTGATTGTACCCATGTCTCTTCTGCTCGTGTTTTTGCTTGGATTTGCAACTGTTGCAGAGAAGGAGATGAGTTTGTCCACTAGAGCGACTGTCGAACCTAGTCGTATTCTTGCAAGTATCCAGTCTACTAGCAACAATCGTATTCTTGTCAATCATTTGGAAGAAAATAAGCTGGTTAAGAAGGGAGAACTGTTGGTTCAATATCAGGAAGGGGCAGAGGGTGTTCAAGCAGAGGCTTATGCTAGTCAGTTGGACATGCTCAAGGATCAAAAAAAGCAATTGGAGTATTTGCAAAAGAGCCTGCAAGAAGGGGAGAACCACTTTCCAGAGGAGGATAAATTTGGCTACCAAGCCACCTTTCGCGACTACCTCAGCCAAGCGGGCAGTCTTAAGGCTAGTACATCGCAACAAAATGAGACCATCGCATCTCAGAATGCAGCAGCTAGCCAAACCCAAGCCGAAATCGGCAACCTCATCAGCCAAACAGAGGCTAAAATTCGCGATTACCAGACAGCTAAGTCAGCTATTGAAACAGGCGCTTCCTTGGCCAATCAGAATCTAGCCTACTCTCTCTACCAGTCCTACAAGTCTCAGGGCGAGGAAAATCCGCAAGCTAAGGCACAAGCAGTTGCGCAAGTTGAAGCGCAGCTTTCTCAGTTAGAATCCAGTCTTGCTACTTACCGTATCCAGTATGCAGGTTCAGGTACCCAGCAATCCTATGCGTCAGGCTTAAGCAGTCAATTGGAGTCCCTTAAGTCCCAACACTTGGCTAAGGTTGGTCAGGAATTGACTCTTTTAGACCAGAAAATCTTGGAGGTGGCATCAGGCAAGAAGGTTCAGGGAAATCTTCTAGACAAGGGGAAAATTACGGCGAGTGAGGATGGGGTGCTTCATCTTAATCCTGAGACCAGTGATTCTACCATGGTAGCAGAAGGTACCCTACTAGCCCAACTCTATCCATCCTTGGAAAAAGAAGGGAAAGCCAAACTTACAGCTTATCTAAGTTCAAAAGATATAGCAAGAATCAAGGTCGGTGATTCTGTTCGCTATACGACGACTCATGATTCCAAGAATCAACTTTTCCTAGATTCTACTATTACCAGCATAGATGCGACAGCTACTAAGACTGAGAAAGGGAATTTCTTTAAAATTGAGGCGGAGACTAATCTAACTTCGGAGCAGGCTGAAAAACTTCGGTATGGGGTGGAAGGTCGCCTGCAAATGATTACGGGCAAGAAAAGTTATCTTCGTTATTATTTGGATCAATTTTTGAACAAAGAGTAATGTTCGTATTTTTAGAGTTAAATGATTTTTAAACTGTGAGAAAGATTCTTCTTGCAGTTTTTTCTTTACAATTTTTGAAGTTCATCTGCTACTTATTCGTTTAAATCCTTGTATTTTTTGGTTTTTTATGGTAGAATGTGCTCAAGTAATACGAAAGGCGAACTTTAAAATGTCAAAACAATTAATCTATTCGGGAAAAGCTAAAGATATCTATACAACTGAGGATGAAAATCTTATTATTTCAACTTACAAGGACCAGGCGACTGCTTTCAATGGTGTTAAGAAGGAGCAGATTGCGGGCAAGGGAGTGTTGAATAATCAGATTTCATCTTTTATTTTTGAGAAATTAAATGCGGCTGGTGTGGCGACTCACTTTGTGGAGAAGCTTTCAGACACGGAACAACTCAATAAAAAGGTTAAGATTATTCCTTTGGAAGTCGTGCTCCGAAACTATACTGCTGGTTCCTTTTCAAAACGTTTTGGCGTAGATGAAGGTATCGCATTTGAGACTCCGATTGTCGAATTTTACTATAAAAATGATGATTTGGATGATCCATTTATCAATGACGAGCATGTGAAATTCCTAAAGATTGCGGATGATCAGCAGATTTCCTACTTGAAAGAAGAAACTCGTCGAATCAATGAACTCTTGAAAGCCTGGTTTGCTGAGATTGGGCTTAAGTTGATTGACTTTAAACTAGAGTTCGGTTTTGATAAGGATGGCAAGATTATCTTGGCAGACGAATTTTCACCAGATAACTGCCGTTTGTGGGATGCGGATGGCAACCACATGGATAAGGATGTTTTCCGTAGGGGATTAGGTGAATTAACTGACGTTTACGAAATTGTTTGGGAAAAGTTGCAGGGTTTGAAATAATCTGTTTGCAAGACTCTCAAGGTCATTTGGAAACATTGCAAGAGCTGAAATAAAGGAATAAGGATTGATGGATAAACGTATTTTTGTTGAGAAAAAGGCTGATTTTCAGGTCAAGTCAGAGAGTTTGGTTAGAGAGGTCCAGCACAACTTGGGGCTGTCAAGCTTGAAAAGTATTCGTATTGTGCAAGTCTATGATGTCTTTGATTTGGCAGAGGACCTGTTTGCACCTGCAGAGAAGCACATCTTCTCTGAGCAGGTGACAGACCATGTCTTGGATGAAGCTGCTGTGCAGGCGGATCTGGCTAACTATGCTTTCTTTGCCATTGAAAGCCTGCCAGGGCAGTTTGACCAGCGTGCAGCATCTTCACAGGAAGCCTTGCTTTTACTAGGAAGTTCGAGTGACGTGACAGTCAATACAGCCCAACTGTACTTGGTCAATAAAGATATTGATGAGACTGAGTTGGAAGCGGTCAAGAACTACTTGCTCAATCCAGTTGATTCTCGTTTCAAGGACATCACGACAGGGATCGCCAAGCAAGAATTTTCAGAGTCGGACAAGACCATTCCTAAATTGACTTTCTTTGAAAGCTATATAGCAGAAGACTTTGCCCGCTACAAGGCAGAGCAAGGGATGGCAATGGAAGTGGATGACTTGCTCTTTATCCAAGACTACTTTAAGTCAATCGGGCGCGTGCCAACTGAGACTGAACTCAAGGTTTTGGATACTTACTGGTCTGACCACTGTCGTCACACGACTTTTGAGACAGAGCTTAAACACATCGACTTTTCAGCTTCTAAATTCCAAAAACAATTACAAGCAACTTATGACAAGTATGTTGCTATGCGTGAGGAGTTGGGGCGTTCGGATAAACCTCAAACCTTGATGGATATGGCCACTATTTTCGGTCGTTATGAGCGTGCCAATGGACGTTTGGATGATATGGAAGTGTCAGACGAAATCAATGCTTGTTCGGTCGAAATCGAAGTGGACGTTAATGGTGTGAAAGAGCCATGGCTCCTCATGTTCAAGAACGAAACCCACAACCACCCAACAGAAATCGAACCATTTGGTGGGGCTGCTACTTGTATCGGTGGTGCCATTCGTGACCCATTGTCAGGTCGTTCTTACGTTTATCAGGCAATGCGTATCTCGGGTGCTGGTGATATTACAGCATCGATTTCGGAAACGCGTGCTGGGAAATTGCCACAACAGGTTATTTCTAAAACAGCTGCTCATGGTTATTCTTCATATGGTAACCAGATTGGACTTGCGACGACTTACGTTCGTGAGTACTTCCACCCAGGTTTTGTAGCCAAACGCATGGAGCTAGGTGCCGTTGTCGGTGCGGCTCCTAAGGAAAATGTAGTTCGTGAAAAACCAGAAGCGGGTGATGTCATTATCTTGCTCGGCGGCAAAACAGGCCGTGACGGTGTCGGTGGTGCGACAGGCTCTTCTAAGGTTCAAACGGTTGAGTCTGTAGAGACTGCTGGTGCTGAGGTTCAAAAAGGGAATGCCATCGAAGAACGTAAGATTCAACGTCTGTTCCGTAATGGCGATGTCACTCGTCTTATCAAGAAGTCTAATGACTTTGGTGCTGGTGGTGTCTGTGTAGCCATCGGTGAATTGGCAGATGGTCTTGAAATCGACCTCAACAAAGTACCTCTTAAATACCAAGGTTTGAATGGTACCGAAATTGCTATATCTGAATCACAAGAACGGATGGCGGTCGTGGTTCGTCCAGAAGACGTAGATGCCTTCGTTATAGAATGTAACAAAGAAAATATTGATGCTGTTGTGGTTGCGACAGTGACTGAAAAACCAAATTTAGTCATGCACTGGAATGGTGAGACAATCGTGGACTTGGAGCGTCGTTTCCTTGACACCAATGGTGTGCGTGTAGTCGTCGATGCTAAGGTTGTGGACAAGGATGTCAAGCTTCCAGAAGAACGTCAAACATCTGCTGACACACTTGAAGTTGATACCCTTGCGGTTCTATCTGACCTCAACCATGCGAGTCAAAAAGGCTTGCAGACTATCTTTGATTGCTCAGTCGGTCGTTCTACAGTCAACCATCCGCTTGGTGGTCGCTACCAACTCACACCGACTGAGGCTTCTGTGCAGAAATTGCCTGTACAACACGGTGTGACTCATACTGCCTCAGTCATGGCTCAAGGTTTCAACCCATATGTAGCTGAATGGTCTCCATACCACGGTGCTGCTTATGCGGTTATCGAAGCAACTGCTCGTTTGGTGGCTGCTGGTGCAAACTGGTCTAAGGCTCGTTTCTCTTACCAAGAGTATTTCGAGCGGATGGACAAACAAGCAGAGCGTTTTGGTCAGCCAGTAGCAGCTCTCCTAGGCTCTATCGAAGCGCAAATTCAGCTTGGCTTGCCATCTATCGGTGGTAAGGACTCTATGTCTGGTACCTTTGAAGAATTGACAGTACCACCAACCTTGGTTGCCTTTGGGGTGACGACGGCAGATAGCCGTAAGGTGCTTTCTCCTGAGTTCAAAACTGCTGGGGAAAACATCTATTATATTCCAGGCCAAGCCCTCTCAGTAGAGATTGATTTTGACTTAATTAAGAAAAACTTTGCTCAGTTTGAAGCCCTTCAAAAGGCTCACAAAGTAACATCTGCATCAGCTGTTAAATACGGTGGTGTGCTTGAAAGTTTGGCACTTGCTACTTTTGGAAATCATATCGGTGCAGAGGTGATCTTGCCTGAACTTGAAACAGCTTTGACAGCACAATTGGGCGGATTTGTCTTCACATCTCCTGAAGAAATCGCTGGAGTAGAGAAGATTGGACAAACAAGTGCAGACTTTACACTCCTTGTCAACGGTGTGAAGCTAGATGGACAGAAACTTGACAGTGCCTTCCAAGGAAAACTGGAAGAAGTTTACCCAACAGAGTTTGCCCAAGCCAAAGAACTGGCTGAAGTACCAGCTGTGGCATCAGATGTTGTGATTAAAGTCAAAGAAAAGGTTGAAAAACCTGTGGTTTACATCCCAGTCTTTCCAGGAACCAACTCAGAATATGATTCAGCTAAGGCCTTTGAAAAAGAAGGTGCAGAGGTTAACTTGGTGCCATTCGTGACACTCAATGAAGAAGCCATTGTCAAGTCAGTCGAAACTATGGTTGACAACATCGGTAAGGCTAACATTCTCTTCTTTGCAGGTGGTTTCTCGGCTGCGGACGAGCCAGATGGTTCAGCTAAGTTTATTGTCAATATCCTGCTCAATGAAAAAGTGCGTGCAGCTATTGATAGTTTTATCGCTCGTGGTGGCTTGATTATCGGTATCTGTAATGGATTCCAGGCCTTGGTCAAATCAGGTCTTCTTCCATACGGGAACTTTGAAGAAGCCACTAGTACTAGCCCAACCCTCTTCTACAATGATGCCAACCAACACGTGGCTAAGATGGTGGAAACTCGCATTGCCAATACTAACTCACCATGGCTTGCTGGTGTGCAAGTAGGCGATATCCACGCTATTCCTGTTTCGCACGGTGAAGGGAAGTTTGTCGTGACAGCTGAGGAATTTGCAGAGCTCCGTGACAATGGACAAATTTTCAGCCAATATGTTGACTTTAACGGCAAACCAAGTATGGATTCTAAGTACAATCCGAATGGTTCTGTAAATGCCATTGAAGGAATTACCAGCAAGAATGGCCAAATCATCGGTAAGATGGGCCACTCAGAACGTTATGAGGAAGGTCTTTTCCAAAATATCCCAGGAAATAAAGACCAGTACTTGTTCGCGTCAGCGGTTAAATACTTCACTGGAAAATAAGACTTGCAGATTTTCTAATAGATAGTATCAGGAATGTAAAAGTCATGTAGATTTATCTCTTGATGATTGCAAATGAAAATTAGGTATAAAAAATGACATACGAAGTAAAATCTCTTAATGAAGAATGTGGTGTTTTCGGGATATGGGGACATCCAGATGCTGCTAAATTGACCTATTTTGGTCTCCACAGTCTTCAGCACCGTGGTCAGGAGGGGGCAGGCATTCTCTCCAATGATCAAGGACAACTGAAGCGCCATCGCGATATGGGTCTTCTATCAGAAGTCTTCAGAAATCCGGCTAACTTAGATAAATTGACAGGAACTGGTGCGATTGGGCATGTGCGTTACGCGACTGCTGGCGAAGCTTCTGTAGATAATATCCAGCCTTTCCTCTTCCGTTTTCACGATATGCAGTTTGGCTTGGCTCATAATGGGAATCTGACCAATGCAGCCTCTCTCAAGAAGGAGTTAGAAGAAAGAGGAGCCATTTTCAGTGCGACTTCGGACTCTGAAATCTTGGCTCATCTTATTCGTCGCAGTCATAATCCGAACTTGATGGGCAAAATCAAGGAAGCGCTCAGCCTTGTCAAAGGTGGCTTTGCTTATATCCTGCTGTTTGAGGATAAGTTGATTGCGGCTCTTGATCCCAATGGTTTTCGTCCGCTTTCTATCGGGAAAATGGCCAACGGAGCGGTGGTTGTTTCCTCTGAAACTTGTGCTTTTGAGGTTATTGGTGCAGAATGGATTCGCGATTTGAAGCCAGGTGAGATTGTCATCATTGATGACAAGGGAATCCAGTATGATAGCTATACAGACGATACTCAGTTAGCAATCTGTTCTATGGAGTATATCTACTTTGCTCGGCCTGATTCTAATATCCACGGTGTCAATGTTCATACGGCACGTAAGAGAATGGGGGCTCAACTAGCGCGTGAATTCAAGCATGAGGCAGATATTGTGGTCGGTGTGCCCAATTCTTCCCTCAGCGCGGCTATGGGATTTGCGGAAGAATCCGGGCTACCAAATGAAATGGGACTCATCAAGAACCAATACACCCAACGTACCTTTATCCAACCGACTCAAGAATTGCGGGAGCAAGGGGTGCGGATGAAACTCTCTGCTGTTTCAGGTGTTGTAAAAGGCAAGCGTGTGGTTATGATTGATGACTCTATCGTTCGTGGGACAACCTCGCGTCGTATCGTTCAGCTCTTGAAAGAAGCGGGTGCGACTGAGGTTCACGTTGCCATTGGTAGTCCAGCGCTAGCTTATCCATGCTTCTACGGGATTGATATCCAGACCCGTCAGGAGCTAATTGCGGCCAATCATACGGTTGAAGAAACGCGTCAAATCATTGGTGCGGACAGTCTGACTTATCTTTCTGTTGAGGGCTTGATTGATTCAATTGGTATTGAAACAGATGCGCCAAATGGCGGTCTCTGTGTCGCTTACTTTGACGGTGACTACCCAACGCCTCTCTATGATTACGAAGAAGACTATCGTAGAAGTTTGGAAGAAAAGACCAGTTTTTACAAGTGAGTTACTGAGATTCTCCATAAAAGAAAAGGAATAAATAAATGACAAAAAATGCTTATGCCCAGTCGGGCGTGGATGTTGAAGCGGGTTATGAAGTTGTGGAACGGATTAAAAAGCACGTGGCTCGTACGGAGCGTGCAGGTGTCATGGGAGCTCTGGGTGGCTTTGGTGGTATGTTTGACCTTTCAAAGACTGGGGTTAAAGAGCCCGTCTTGATTTCAGGAACTGACGGTGTCGGAACCAAGCTCATGTTGGCTATCAAGTACGACAAGCACGATACCATCGGTCAGGACTGTGTGGCCATGTGTGTCAATGATATCATTGCTGCAGGTGCGGAGCCCCTCTATTTCCTTGACTATGTGGCGACAGGGAAGAATGAACCAGATAAGCTAGAACAAGTGGTTGCTGGTGTGGCTGAAGGTTGTGTGCAAGCTGGTGCAGCTCTCATCGGTGGTGAAACAGCTGAAATGCCTGGCATGTATGGCGAAAATGACTATGACTTGGCTGGTTTTGCAGTCGGTGTGGCTGAAAAATCTCAAGTCATTGACGGTTCAAAAGTGGCAGAGGGAGATGTTCTTCTCGGACTTGCTTCAAGTGGGATTCACTCCAATGGTTACTCTCTCGTCCGTCGTGTCTTTGCTGACTATACAGGTGAGGAAGTCCTTCCAGAATTGGAAGGAAAGCAACTCAAGGAAGTTCTTCTTGAGCCGACTCGTATCTATGTCAAGGCTGTTTTGCCACTCATCAAGGAAGGCTTGGTAAACGGCATTGCCCACATCACAGGTGGTGGATTTATCGAGAATGTCCCTCGTATGTTTGCAACTGACTTGGCCGCTGAGATTGAGGAAAGCAAAGTTCCAGTGCTTCCAATTTTCAAAGCCCTTGAAAAATACGGTCAGATCAAACACGAAGAAATGTTTGAAATCTTTAATATGGGTGTGGGGCTCATGTTGGCAGTCAGCCCTGAAAATGTAAATCGTATTAAGGAATTGTTGGATGAACCAGTCTATGAAATTGGTCGTATCATCAAGAAAGAAAACGAAAGTGTCATCATCAAATGAAAAAAATAGCGGTTTTTGCCTCAGGTAATGGCTCAAATTTTCAGGTGATTGCCGAAGAATTTCCGGTGGAGTTTGTCTTTTCAGATCATCGTGATGCCTATGTGCTCGAGCGTGCAGACAAGCTCGGTGTTCTGTCCTATGCTTTTGAACTCAAGGAGTTTGAGAACAAGGCAGACTACGAAGCAGCACTTGTCGAACTCTTGGAAGAACACCAGATTGACTTGGTTTGTCTAGCAGGCTACATGAAAATTGTTGGACCTACTTTACTGGCAGCTTATGAAGGCAGAATTATCAACATTCATCCAGCCTACTTGCCAGAATTTCCAGGAGCTCATGGGATTGAGGATGCTTGGAATGCTGATGTGGATCAGTCTGGTGTGACCATTCACTGGGTAGATTCTGGTGTGGACACTGGTAAGATTATCCAACAAGTCCGTGTGCCACGGTTAGCTGATGATACCATAGCCAGCTTTGAAGAACGCATCCATGAGGCAGAGTATAAGTTGTATCCAGAGGTGCTGGATAGTTTGGGAGTAGGGAGAAGGTAAGAAGTAAGTCAAGTTTTGATTGCGCAATCTTGCTAGGAGAAAAAATGATTGAGATGAAATTAGTAGATGAGAGCAGTTTTCAGGCAGTGCTGGATTTGAAAATATCTGAAGCTGATGAACGAGCATGTTTCGTGGCTCCAAATGTACGCTCTTTAGCTGACGCATGGCTCTACCGAGAGAATGGGGATGTATTTCCGAGGGCAATCTATTGGGATAAGCAGGTGGTTGGCTTTCTCCTGCTGGAAATAGACGAGGATGAAGCGGAATACTTTATCTGGCGGATAATGATTGGTCAGCAGTACCAAGGAAGAGGTTATGGTCGAAAAGCCTTGGAAGTCCTAATCAAAGAGGCTCGGATGGATAGCGCTTGCACTCATATTGTTGCAGATTATGTGGTTGGAAATGAAAAAATGAAGCACCTGCTGACTAGTCTGGGTTTTCAGGGAACAGGATTTATAGAAGAAAATAACGAAGTCGCTATGCGCTTAGAACTAAAGAAAGAGGAATAGAATGACGAAAAAAGCCTTAATCAGCGTCTCAGATAAAGCGGACATTGTTGAATTTGCCCAAGAACTCAAAAAACTTGGTTGGGAGATTATCTCGACAGGTGGAACCAAGGTTGCCCTTGACAATGCTGGGGTGAAGACCATTGCCATCGACGATGTGACTGGTTTTCCAGAGATGATGGACGGTCGTGTCAAGACCCTACACCCAAATATCCACGGTGGGCTCCTCGCTCGTCGTGACTTGGATAGCCACTTGGAAGCGGCCAAAGACAATCAAATCGAGCTCATTGACCTTGTTGTGGTCAACCTTTACCCATTTAAGGAAACCATTCTCAAACAAGACGTGACTTACGCTGATGCTGTGGAGAATATCGATATTGGTGGTCCATCTATGCTTCGTTCAGCAGCGAAGAACCACGCTAGCGTAACAGTTGTGGTGGATCCTGCTGACTATGATGTGGTGCTTAACGAATTGGCAGCAAACGGCGAAACAAGTTACGAAACTCGCCAACGGTTGGCAGCCAAGGTTTTCCGTCACACAGCGGCTTATGACGCCTTGATTGCAGAGTATTTCACAGCTCAAGTGGGTGAAAGCAAGCCTGAAAAGCTCACTTTAACCTATGACCTCAAACAAGCCATGCGTTACGGTGAAAACCCTCAACAGGATGCAGACTTTTATCAGAAAGCTTTGCCAACAGACTATTCGATTGCTTCAGCGAAACAGCTCAACGGTAAAGAATTGTCATTCAACAATATCCGCGATGCTGACGCTGCCATTCGTATTATCCGTGACTTCAAAGACCGTCCAACCGTTGTGGCTCTCAAACACATGAACCCATGTGGAATTGGTCAGGCTGATGACATCGAGACTGCTTGGGACTACGCTTATGAGTCTGACTCAGTGTCTATCTTTGGTGGTATCGTTGTTCTTAACCGTGAGGTGGATGCTGCGACAGCTGAGAAGATGCACGGCGTTTTCCTTGAAATCATCATCGCACCAAGCTATACGGATGAGGCGCTAGCTATTTTGACCAATAAAAAGAAAAACTTGCGTATCCTTGCCTTGCCATTTGACGCTCAAGAAGCAAGTCAAGTGGAAGCAGAATATACAGGTGTAGTAGGTGGGCTTCTGGTGCAAAACCAAGACGTGGTCAAAGAAAGCCCAGCGGATTGGCAAGTGGTGACCAAACGCCAGCCAACTGAGACAGAGGCAACTGCCCTTGAGTTCGCTTGGAAGGCTATCAAGTATGTCAAATCAAACGGAATTATCGTGACCAACGACCACATGACACTTGGTGTTGGCTCAGGTCAAACTAACCGTGTGGCCTCTGTTCGTATTGCCATTGACCAAGCCAAAGACCGTCTGGACGGCGCAGTCCTTGCTTCGGATGCCTTCTTCCCATTTGCCGATAACGTGGAAGAAATCGCCAAAGCAGGTATCAAGGCCATCATCCAGCCAGGTGGGTCCGTCCGTGACCAAGAGTCTATCGAAGCTGCGGATAAATACGGCTTGACTATGGTCTTCACAGGAGTGAGACATTTTAGACATTAAGAACGTTAAAGGGAAGAAAACAGTTTCTTTCCTTTTTTTGAAATGAAATAATAGATTAATAAAAAAATTACGAGAAGCGAATTTATTTGTAAATTAGAAAACATCATAATTTTATCAGCAAGGTAATAAATAAAGTTATGATAAACTATGTTAGAAGTAAATATTTTTGATATAATGATGTTAGCAGAGCGCAATCAAGGAGGGGATTGATTTGGAAATTAAAAAAAATTATTTAATAAATAGATTTTTTTCCAGAAATACTATCAAAAATCTCGTACAAAATAAAAAAGATTCAGTTTTTGAGCGTGTTTCGCAACATTATAAATTAGAAAATAATTTGTCCACTATTCAAAATGTTTATAATAAACTATCTCGGTCGTATCGGAACGAATACTTCTATAAGAATACTCTTTTAAATAAACGTTTATTAGGAATACATAGTGTCAATACTACAACAGCTTTAACAGAGATACCTGTCGGTCGAGCAAAACCAGATTTTATTTTAATCAACGGAAAGGCGGTTGTGTATGAAATAAAAACAGAATTAGACAATTTTGACAGACTTGAAAACCAAATCAATGAATATTATAAAGCTTTTAACCATGTTGTCATTTTGACATACGAAAAGAACATAGAAATGGCGAAAAGAAAAATTGATGAGATTAATAAACCTATTGGTTTATATATTTTACAAAAAAACGTAAAAATTAAAACAGTGATGGAACCCAAGGAATACAATAATGATTTAGATAGAGATGTCATTTTCAGTATTCTTCGGAAACGCGAATATGAAAGTATTATTGAGAAGCATTTTGGTTCTTTACCTCAGGTCTCTCAATTCGATTATTACGATGTTTGTAGGCAACTAACTGAAGATATTCGACTAGAACAATTTTATTCAGATTTTTTAATTGAACTGAAAAAAAGAAATCCAATCAATAAAGAATTGTTTGCGGCGGTCCCATATGAACTCAAGTTTTTGGTGTATTTCATGAACTTTAAACCAAAGGATTATGATGCACTTGCACAATTTTTACAAAAATAGGAGGAGCAAAGTATGTATTTTCCATACCTAAGAGGTCGGCAATATGAATTAATAGCGCTCAGAGAGTTATTAGAAAATAATAAGTTAAGCAACAATGTTATTCCAATTATTGAACCAGTGAGATTATCCCCAACTCTGGTCAGTACTTTGGAAGCGTTTGCAACGAAGAAGCAACCGTGTGCCCTCATCATGAATCCAGCAGTAGGGTTCTTTAATGAGGAATACAGCAAAAACGAAAAAAATCGAGCAAGCCGCTTAGACAAAGTGATTGAGCAGAGTGAGCATTTGTACTTTGCCTCACTGATGAGCACAGATTATCAAAAAGCTGATAATTTCAAGCAGAATGATGACATGAGTAAGCAAATCACAATATGTAAAGATCCTGATGATTTAAATGGATACGAAGATAATTATAATACAGAACTAACAGCCTACAATATTATTGGGGAAGACAGTAAGTTAAACAGAGAGGTTAGCGGGAGCAAAGTTAAAATTAGTGACAGATTTAAGAAAGCGCCAAGAAATGTAGATTATGCTAAAAAAACAGATGAATTTTTCTCAGAAGATCATAAATATTTTTTAAAGGATGGGTATAAGGGGTTTTCGGATTACTCTATTGTTGGCGAGAGCTACAGTGATTCAGGATTTGCCCCCACTGCTATAGCTATTCATATCGTTTATTTTAACGAAAAACAAGATTTAAGAATTCATCATTTTGTATCCAATACAAATGAAAAGCAGAGAAACCAAGCGGGTAAGTTTGAGGAGGCTCTCGAAAAGTTAATCAATGCTATTGAAGAAGGTAAAATATCACAGACAATGGCGATCAAAGAGTTTCAACGATTGTCCGATACCAAAACATATCCAGGGCTTGGCACCATTAAAAAATTAACCATGATGCATCATATTGAATTGGTTGGTAAATATCTTGATCAAATAAATGGAGACAGATAGTTAATGAAGTTTTGTCAAAAATGCTTTGCAGATGAAATTCTTAAATCTCAAGTAGTCATAGCTAGAAGACAGTCTAGCTGTGATTTATGTAATAATGCGAATGACTTTGTTTATGATACGCAGAAAGATAATTATTTAATTGATTATTTTAGTTCATTTATTTCTATTTTTTCTCCAATAGAAAAAATAGAAAATTTCCAATCTGGTCAAGAGACGCTATTAAAAACTGAAGTAGCAACAAATTGGAACATATTTACTACTAATGATGAGTATAAGGTTTATCAAATGCTTTCAGAAATTTGTAAAGAACTGTTTGAAGAAATTCCAAACTTGTTAAACTCACCTGTTGGAGTAGATAAAATGTATGATCCTATCTATTTACAGGAGCATTCGTTATTCAGTAAGGGTTGGGAATGTTTTGTTGAAGATATTAAATATAATAATCGTTTTCATTCTAACCAGATTAATAAAGGTATTTTAGCAAAGTATTGTGAAGCTATCCAAAAGACTTATTCAGGAGGAGAACAATTCTTTAGATGTAGAATTGCAAAAGATGGAAAACAATTTGAGCCGAAAGAAATAGGTGCACCCCCTAAAGGTAAATCTGCTGATGGAAGAGCGAATGCAAGAGGGATTGTGACGTTATATTTGGGTGATACAGAAAAAACAGCATTACATGAAACTAGAACAGGTTTATATGACTATGTCTGCATTGGAACTTTTGAATTAAAGTCTCCTATAACAGTTATTGATTTTAAAAAAATCAATGAAATTAGTCCCTTTCAAGATGGGATTATTGATGACATTGCTGAGTTGGCAATTAATAAAAAGCATCTAAAACAAATTGATTATGAGATGGGGAGAGTAATGAGAAAGTCTGATGATGTTTTAGATTATCTCCCAACTCAATATATAGCTGATTTTGTCAGATCTATAGTCTCAGAAGAATATCCTGAACAATATGCCTTTCAAGGAATTGAATTCCGTAGTGTTATGAATCTAGAAGGTTTCAATTTAGCTATATTCACACCAGAGTGTTTTGATGTAATTGATATAAAAATGAAACGAATAAATCAGATTTCCTATGTCTGGTAGATATAAAACATGGCTACATACTTTAGAGATATTCCGCACTTAATGAGCTTGGGACAAAAGTCTAGCCTTAAATATAAAAAGCGAACAAAGATAGTTTTCTGACAATCAGAATTTTTTCTTTGTACTGACCCCAAAAAGTTAGACAATTAATTTATCCGAAGGATTTAGTTCTGTATTGCACAGGGCTAAGTCCTTTTAGTTTTACCTTAATTCGTTTATTGTTGTAGTAATCAATATAGTCTACAATGGCTTGTTCCAATTGATTAAGTGATTTAAACGTCTTCTCGTAACCATAAAACATTTCGGATTTTAAAATTCCAAAGAAGGATTCCATCATGCCATTGTCTGGGCTGTTACCTTTACGTGACATAGATGGCTGAATTCCCTTACTCTCTAGGAATCGATGATAAAAATCGTGTTGGTATTGCCAACCTTGGTCGCTGTGTAAATGGTATTTCATAGTATTTCTCTGTAATGCCTGTTCCAACATTCGTTTTTACTTGTTCTAAATTAGGCGAACAAGAAAGATTATAAGCGATAATTTCG
>NZ_GL732495.1:39768-41172 GCF_000187745.1 Streptococcus sp. M334
GACAATTAATTTATCCGAAGGATTTAGTTCTGTATTGCACAGGGCTAAGTCCTTTTAGTTTTACCTTAATTCGTTTATTGTTGTAGTAATCAATATAGTCTACAATGGCTTGTTCCAATTGATTAAGTGATTTAAACGTCTTCTCGTAACCATAAAACATTTCGGATTTTAAAATTCCAAAGAAGGATTCCATCATGCCATTGTCTGGGCTGTTACCTTTACGTGACATAGATGGCTGAATTCCCTTACTCTCTAGGAATCGATGATAAAAATCGTGTTGGTATTGCCAACCTTGGTCGCTGTGTAAAATGGTATTTTCATAGTATTTCTCTGTAAATGCCTGTTCCAACATCGTTTTTACTTGTTCTAAATTAGGCGAACAAGAAAGATTATAAGCGATAATTTCGCTATTAAAGCCATCTAAAACTGGTGATAAGTAAAGCTTTTGAGTACTTGCTGGAATGGTAAATTCTGTCACGTCCGTATAGCACTTTTCCATTGGTTTAGCTGCTTCAAATTGGCGTTGAATAAGGTTGTCTGCTTTCTTGCCAACATCTCCTTTATGAGAAGAATACTTGCGTTTCTTGCGGATTCTAGCTTGTAAATTGAGCACTTTCATCAAGCGTTGAACTCTTTTATGATTGACCACATAACCACGATTTCTTAATTCTAAATGAATCCGACGATATCCGTAATTTCCTTTGTGTTCGGTAAAAATAGCTTGAATTTCAGTTTTAAGCTTTTGATCCTTATCTGGTTTGTCTAGCTGTTTCAAATGATAGTAGTAGGTCGAACGAGCTAGTTTAATGGCTTTTAGAAGAATATCTAACGAAAACTCAGTCATTAATTCTTGAACAATTTCTGTCTTTCTTCTTTCTCTTTTTTCTCCTTCAATCGGAGTTCTCTCAACTTTTTTAGGATGGCATTCTCTGCTCTCAGGTACTCATTTTCTGCTTGAAGGCGTTCTAACTCTGTCCTCTCTTCGGGTTTCTTCTTTGGTTTACGTCCCATTTTAGATGGTCTCCCTTTTGTTTTCTCAACAATAGTATACCCGTTTTTCTTGTATTGTGCCATCCAATTTGGAAGCATACCACGATTTGGGAGAGCATATTCGAGAGAAACTCTATCTTGAGACCAATTTTCATGTAGGACTTTATCAATCATTTCTTGTTTTAAACGAGGAGAATAGTAACGATTTTTTCCTTTTTTGACGAACTCTATTCCGTAACGATCAATCAATTTAATCATGTACCTAAGATTAGAATTGTTTATCCCAAATTTATTTGAAAGCTTCTCTAAGCTATATCCTTGTTTTCTAAGTTCATAGATCTGAACTTTATCATCATAAGTTAATTTCATAATAAAAACACCCCAAAAGTTAGATTTTTTCTGTCTAACTTTTGG
>NZ_GL732496.1 GCF_000187745.1 Streptococcus sp. M334
CTACAGCCTTCCAAGCTGTTGTCGCGAGTTCGATTCTCGTCACCCGCTTTGAACTTTGTTCAAATTACCAAGTTTTTAACTTGGGCGCGTAGCTCAGGTGGTTAGAGCGCACGCCTGATAAGCGTGAGGTCGGTGGTTCGAGTCCACTCGTGCCCATAGTGTTTAGTCCATTTATCTTTTCATTAAGAGGACACGGGTTTGTTCCCGTATAAACTATTTTGGAGGATTACCCAAGTCCGGCTGAAGGGAACGGTCTTGAAAACCGTCAGGCGTGTAAAAGCGTGCGTGGGTTCGAATCCCACATCCTCCTTTTTTATTAACGCGGGATGGAGCAGCTCGGTAGCTCGTCGGGCTCATAACCCGAAGGTCGTAGGTTCAAATCCTGCTCCCGCAATAAGGCTCGGTAGCTCAGTTGGTAGAGCAATGGATTGAAGCTCCATGTGTCGGCGGTTCGATTCCGTCTCGCGCCATTTATATATTTTGGAAGGGTAGCGAAGAGGCTAAACGCGGCGGACTGTAAATCCGCTCCTTCGGGTTCGGGGGTTCGAATCCCTCCCCTTCCATTTTACGGGCATAGTTTAAAGGTAGAACTAAGGTCTCCAAAACCTTCAGTGTGGGTTCAATTCCTACTGCCCGTGTTAATAGAATTATGGCGGGTGTGGTGAAGTGGTTAACACACCAGATTGTGGCTCTGGCATGCGTGGGTTCGATCCCCATCACTCGCCTATTTTATATTATTGGGGTATAGCCAAGCGGTAAGGCAAGGGACTTTGACTCCCTCATGCGTTGGTTCGAATCCAGCTACCCCAGTTACTATTTGCCGGCGTGGCGGAATTGGCAGACGCGCTGGACTCAAAATCCAGTGTCCGCAAGGACGTGCCGGTTCGACCCCGGCCGCCGGTATAGTATAGAGTTAAGGAACGTTGTAAATCTTCGTTCCTTTTTTATATTATTTTTGCTATAATAATAGTTATTCAAATTTTATTTAGATTATGAAAGTGTAGGGAAGTATGTCTCGTTCTATCGATTTATTAAAACATCGGTATTTGAAAAATATTAAAGAAAACCCTGAATTGTTTGTTGGGATTGAGTTGGAATATCCTGTTGCAAATTTGGAAGGGGATGCTACAGATGTTGAAGTTATCAAACACTTATTCAGATATTTAGTTTCTGCTTTGGATTTTACTGTCGAAAAGGTAGATGACTTTGGGACTCCTATTCAGTTAGTGAATCCAGTAAGTCGGGATGCTATTTTATTTGAAGTTTCCTATACTACGATTGAGTTTGCATTTGGTAAGGCTGAAACGATACAAGAAGTTGAAGAACGTTTTAGTATTTATATGGAAGCAATCCAGAAGAAGTTAGCTGAATCAAATCATGCTATTGTTGGCTGTGGCATTCATCCCAACTGGGATAAAAATGAGAATTGTCCAGTGGATTTCCCACGGTATCGCATGTTGATGGACTATTTGAATTTGAGTAGAAATGTGACTAAATCAGACTTGCATCATTTCCCTGAATATGGTGCTTTTATCTGTGGGAGTCAGATTCAACTGGATGTTTCAAAGTTTAACTACTTACGGGTGATTAATGCTTTTACTCAAATTGAAGCAGTTAAGGCTTATTTATTTGCAAACTCTGAGTTTTCGGGTGCAGATTGGGATACGAAAATTTCAAGGGATATTTTCTGGGAAGAATCGATGCATGGTATCTATCCAGAAAATGTCGGGGTCAATGCTAGACTCTTTAAAGATGAGGATGATTTTTTTGATTATCTAGATCATTCTGCAATTTTTACTGCGGAACGTGATGGGCAGACCTATTATTTTTATCCGATTCAGGCTGGGGAATATTTATCTACACCTGAAATCCAAGCATATGCTCTTAATGGGGATGAGGTTATTATTTACCCCCAAGAGAAGGATTTTGAAACTCATCGTAGTTATCAGTATCAAGACTTAACGACTCGAGGAACGGTTGAGTTTCGTAGTGTGTGTACTCAGCCTCTTGATAGGACTTTTACTTCAGCAACCTTTCACTTGGGATTATTAGTTAATTTAGACAAGTTAGAAGCTTATTTAGAAACAGCACCTTTCTTTAAAGTATTTGGTAGAAATTACAAATTTTTAAGACGACAATTTTCTAAGAAAAAGCTTACAGATCAGGAAAAAACTGCAATTATCGAATTCTCAAAGGATTTACTCCTGCTAGCTGAGGAAGGACTAGTGATGAGAAATAAGCAAGAAATGATCTATTTACAGGCTTTGAAAGAAGAATTGGGCCTATAATTTCTCCTATAGAGGGAGAATTTTCTGAAAAATCATGATATAATGGAAGAGACTATAGATAAAGGATAGAGAGTAATGACATTAGTTTATCAATCAACGCGTGATGCCAACAATACAGTAACTGCTAGCCAAGCTATTTTGCAAGGTTTGGCGACGGATGGTGGTTTATTTACACCGCTTACTTATCCAAAGGTAGATTTGGACTTTGACAAATTGAAAGATGCTTCTTATCAGGAAGTTGCTAAGCTTGTTTTGTCAGTATTTTTAGATGACTTTACAGCTGAGGAGTTGGACTACTGTATCAACAATGCCTACGATAGCAAGTTTGATACTCCAGCTATCGCACCATTAGTGAAATTAGACGGGCAATATAACTTGGAACTGTTCCATGGTTCAACGATTGCCTTCAAGGATATGGCCTTATCTATCTTGCCATACTTTATGACGACTGCTGCTAAGAAACATGGCTTGGAGAATAAGATTGTCATCTTGACAGCGACATCTGGTGATACTGGGAAAGCTGCTATGGCAGGCTTTGCAGATGTGCCTGGTACTGAGATTATCGTCTTTTATCCAAAGGATGGTGTCAGCAAGGTACAAGAGTTGCAAATGACCACTCAGACTGGTGACAATACCCATGTTATCGCTATAGACGGTAACTTTGATGATGCCCAAACAAACGTGAAGCACATGTTTAACGACGTGGCTCTTCGCGAAAAATTGGCTACCAACAAGTTGCAATTTTCATCAGCTAACTCTATGAATATTGGTCGTTTGGTACCACAAATTGTTTATTATGTTTATGCCTACGCTCAGTTGGTCAAGACTGGTGAGATTGTGGCTGGTGATAAGGTCAACTTCACAGTACCAACAGGAAACTTTGGAAATATCTTGGCTGCCTTTTATGCTAAACAAATCGGTCTTCCAGTTGGTAAATTGATCTGTGCTTCAAATGACAACAATGTTTTGACAGACTTCTTCAAGACACGTGTTTACGACAAGAAACGTGAGTTTAAGGTAACGACTAGTCCATCTATGGATATTCTGGTGTCTTCAAACTTAGAGCGTTTGATTTTCCATCTTTTGGGGAATGATGCAGTTAAGACAGCTGAACTCATGAATGCCTTGAATACACAAGGACAATATGAACTGACTGATTTTGATGCTGAGATTCTGGAGCTCTTTGTGGCTGAATATGCGACTGAGGAAGAAACTTCGGCAGAAATCAAACGTGTTTATCAAACAGATGCCTATATTGAGGACCCACATACGGCGGTTGCCTCGGCAGTTTATAAAAAGTACCAAGTGGCGACTGACGATGCGACTAAGACAGTGATTGCTTCAACAGCTAGTCCATACAAATTCCCAGTGGTTGCAGTAGAAGCTGTAACTGGGAAAGTTGACTTGACTGACTTTGAAGCCTTGGCTCAATTACATGAAATCTCAGGAGTTGCTGTGCCACCAGCAGTTGATGGGCTTGAAACAGCTCCTGTTCGTCATAAGACAACAGTAGCAGCTGCTGACATGCAAGCAGCGGTTGAGGCTTATCTAGGACTTTAAGACAGAGGGAGTAAACTCGGTTGGGAAACCAACTGAGTTTCTTTTCATCAGGAGGAAGGATTGTTTAAGAAAAATAAAGACATTCTGAATATTGCCTTGCCAGCTATGGGCGAAAACTTTTTGCAGATGCTCATGGGGATGGTGGATAGTTACTTGGTTGCTCATTTAGGATTGATAGCCATTTCGGGTGTATCAGTAGCTGGCAATATTATCACGATTTATCAGGCGATTTTCATCGCTCTGGGAGCTGCTATTTCCAGTGTTATTTCAAAAAGCATGGGGCAGAAAGACCAGTCGAAGTTGGCCTATCATGTGACTGAGGCCTTGAAGATTACTTTACTAGTAAGTTTCCTTTTGGGATCTTTGTCCATCTTCGCTGGGCAAGAGATGATAAGACTTTTGGGGACGGAGAGAGATGTAGCTGAAAGTGGTGGTCTCTACCTATCTTTGGTAGGCGGATCGATTGTTCTCTTGGGCTTAATGACTAGTTTGGGTGCCTTGATTCGTGCAACGCATAATCCACGTTTGCCCCTCTATGTGAGTCTTTTATCCAATGCCTTGAATATTCTTTTTTCAAGTCTAGCTATTTTTATCCTTGGTATGGAGATAGCTGGTGTTGCTTGGGGGACAATTCTGTCTCGTTTGGTAGGTCTTGTGATTTTATGGTCCCAATTAAAGTTGCCTTTTGAAAAACCGACTTTTGGTTTAGATAAGGAACTATTGACTTTAGCTTTGCCAGCAGCTGGAGAGCGGCTTATGATGCGGGCTGGAGATGTCGTGATCATTGCCTTGGTTGTTTCTTTTGGAACAGAGGCAGTAGCAGGGAATGCAGTCGGAGAAGTTTTGACCCAGTTTAACTATATGCCTGCCTTTGGTGTCGCTACGGCAACGGTTATGCTGGTGGCTCGAGCAGTTGGAGAGGATAATTGGAATAGAGTAGATAAGTTGAGTAAACAAGCCTTTTGGCTTTCTCTGGTCCTCATGTTACCCTTGACCTTCAGTATCTATGCTTTGGGTATACCACTAACTCATCTCTATACGACTGATTCTCTAGCGGTGGAGGCTAGTGTTCTAGTGACACTTTTTTCACTACTTGGTACTCCTATGACGATAGGAACAGTCATCTATACAGCAGTCTGGCAGGGTTTGGGCAATGCTCGGCTTCCCTTTTATGAGACAAGTATAGGAATGTGGTGTATCCGCATTGGAACAGGATATCTGATGGGGATTGTTCTTGGTTGGGGCTTGCCTGGTATTTGGGCGGGAACCCTTCTGGATAATGGTTTTCGCTGGTTATTTCTACGCTACCGCTACCAGCGTTATATGAGCTTGAAAGGATAGGAAATGCAAAAAATAGCTTTTATTTGGGATTTAGACGGGACTTTATTGGACTCTTATGAAGCGATTTTATCAGGGATTGAGGAGACTTTTGCTCAATTTTCTATTCCTTATGATAAGGAGCAGGTGAGAGAGTTTATCCTCAAGTTTTCTGTGCAGGATTTGCTGGAGAAAGTTGCGGAAGAGAGAAAGCTGGATGTGGCAGTGTTAAATCAGGTGCGTGCCCAGAGTTTGGCTGAGAAGAATGCTCAGGTAGTTTTGATGCCAGGTGCGTGTGAGGTGCTAGCTTGGGGAGACCAAGTAGGGATTCAACAGTTTGTCTATACTCATAAGGGGGACAATGCTTTTACAATTCTCAGAGACTTGGGTTTGGAATCTTATTTTACAGAGATTTTAACCAGTCAGAGTGGTTTTGTGCGGAAACCTAGTCCAGAAGCGGCTACCTATCTGTTAGACAAGTATCAGTTGAATTCTGAAAAGACTTATTATATAGGAGATCGAACTCTGGATGTGGAATTTGCCCAGAATAGTGGGATTCAAAGTATCAACTTTTTAGAGTCATCTTATGGAGGCAATCATAGGATTCAAGGGTTAGCAGATATTCCTTATATTTTTGAAGGAGAGTGACGATAAGATTGTGTCAGTTTTGTGACAGAAATCTAACAAACTATTTCAAGTAACCGAGTTTGTTACAAGGAATAGACAGTTCTGTTAAATAGGCCCGAGAGGGCTTTTTTTCTGCTCTTTTTGTGTTATGATAGACAGGTACTCATTTGAAAGGAATTTGAAAGAATGAAGAAAAGAATGTTATTAGCGTCAACAGTGGCCTTGTCATTTGCCCCAGTATTGGCAACTCAAGCAGAAGAAGTTCTTTGGACTGCACGTAGTGTTGAGCAAATCCAAAACGATTTGACTAAAACGGACAACAAAACAAGTTATACCGTTCAGTATGGTGATACCTTGAGCACTATTGCAGAAGCCTTGGGTGTAGATGTCACAGTTCTTGCGAATTTGAATAAAATCACTAATATGGACCTGATTTTCCCAGAAACTGTTTTGACAACGACTGTCAATGAAGTAGAAGAAGTAACAGAAGTTGAAATCCAAACACCTCAAACAGACTCTAGTGAAGAAGTGACAACTGCGACAGCAGATTTGACAACCAATCAAGTGACCGTTGATGATCAAACTGTTCAAGTTGCAGACCTTTCTCAACCGATTGTAGAAGCGCCAAAAGCGGTAGAAACTACAAGTACAAAAGAAGTAGCAACAAGTTCAGAAGTTACAGAGACAGTGACTACTTCAGAAGAAGTGACAACATCTACAGAGACTTCTGTATCAGAGGAGCAAACATCCGAAATAAGCAATGCAGTTGCAGAAGTAGTTCCTCAGGTAACACCTCAAGCTGAATTAGCAGTAGAAGCAACTACAGCGCCAGTAGAAGAAAAAGCAACTGCAACAAGTTCAGAAGAAGAAAAAGAAGTAGCATCATCAAATGGAGCTAAACCAACAGTTTCTACTTATCAACCAGAAGAGACGAAAACAGTTTCAACGACTTACGCTGCACCAGCTACGCCCGATTATGCTGGATTGGCACTAGCGAAATCTGAAAATGCAGGCCTTCAACCACAAACAGCTGCCTTTAAAGAAGAAATTGCTAACTTGTTTGGCATCACATCCTTTAGTGGTTACCGTCCAGGAGATAGTGGAGATCACGGAAAAGGGTTGGCTATCGACTTTATGGTACCAGAAAGCTCAGAACTAGGGGATAAGATTGCGGAATACGCTATTCAAAACATGGCCAGCCGTGGAATTAGTTATATTATCTGGAAACAACGTTTCTATGCTCCATTCGATAGCAAATATGGACCAGCTAATACTTGGAACCCAATGCCAGACCGTGGTAGCGTGACAGAAAACCACTATGACCACGTTCACGTTTCAATGAATGGATAAACCTGACTTGGTAATATCATTTTGACGAATGAGATCTAGCTTTCGTGATAGGAAGTAAGTCTCGTTCGTTTTTTATTTGTCATACTCTTCGAAAATCTCTTCAAACCATGTCAGTTTTATCTGCAACCTCAAAGCTGTGCTTTGAGCAACCTGCGGATAGCCTCCTAGTTTGCTCTTTGATTTTCATCGAGTATCAATATGAATGGAGAATGGGAAGTTAGAATTTTGTAATGCCTTGAGCAACATTCTTGCAATTTATTTTACTTTGCATTATAATTGATTAGTCAACTATTGATAAATCAATTGAAAAGAGAAAAGAAATGTTAGAGATTCAAGATTTACTTTATCAACTCCGCTTGTCTGAGCAAGCGAGTACGCAATTGTTTGAAAAAAGACTTGGGATTAGTTTGACACGGTATCAGATTTTACTGTTTTTGCTGGAGCATTCCCCTTGTAATCAAATAGCGGTTCAGGAGCGTTTGAAGATTGATCAGGCTGCTTTGACACGACATTTCAAAATTCTGGAAAAGAAAGGTTTGGTGGAGCGTCATCGCAATCCTGAAAATCAGCGAGAAGTGTTGGTAGAGGCTACGAAGTATGCCAAGGAGCAGTTAGTGGTGAATCCTCCTCTGAAACATATCAAGGTTAAGCAAGAGATGGAAAGTATCTTAACAGAGTCTGAAAGAACAGAACTCAGCCGTTTATTAAATAAATTGGTTTTGGGCATTGAAAATATAGAAATTTAAGGAGAAATAGATGTCAATTATGACAATCATTTTAGCAACGATCGTTGCTTTGGAGTATTTTTACATTTTTTATTTGGAAAGTATTGCAACGCAATCAGATGCGACCAGTCGAGTCTTTAACATGGAAAAGGAAGAACTGGCTCGTCCGTCGGTAAGTTCACTGTTCAAAAATCAAGGAATCTATAATGCTCTGTTAGGAGTCTTTCTCTTGTATGGGATTTATTTCTCACAGAATTTAGAAATTGTGACTATTTTTGTCTTATTTGTGATTGGAGCTGCGGCTTATGGCTCTCTCACAGCAGATAAGAAAATTATTTTGAAGCAAGGTGGACCAGCTATTTTGGCCTTGATTAGTATTTTCCTCTTTAAATAAACTCATACTCTTCGAAAATCTCTTCAAACCATGTCAGCGTCGCCTTGCCGTACTCAAGTACAGCCTGTGGCTAGCTTCCTAGTTTGCTCTTTGATTTTCATTGAGTATCAAAGAGCAATCCTAGCCTCACTAGTCCTTTTCACTCCAGAATAAGAGAAATATGTTATACTTGTTTTTAAGAAAAAAGTCTCATTGAATTGGTTTTGAGGAGTTAGAAATGAAAGTATTAGTGACAGGTTTTGAGCCCTTTGGAGGGGAAAAGGTCAATCCAGCTTTGGAGGCCATTAAAGGTTTACCAGCTGAAATCCATGGTGCTGAGGTTAGTTGGCTAGAAGTGCCGACAGTCTTTCACAAATCGGCCCAAGTGTTGGAAGAAGAGATGAGTCGTTATCAACCTGATTTTGTCCTTTGTATCGGCCAAGCTGGTGGAAGAACTAGCTTGACGCCTGAACGAGTGGCCATTAACCAAGACGATGCACGCATTCCTGATAATGATGGCAATCAACCGATTGACCTTCCTATTCGCCCAGATGGTGCTTCGGCCTACTTTAGTAGTTTGCCGATTAAAGCGATGGTTCAAGCTATAAAAAAAGAGGGATTGCCGGCCTCTGTTTCCAATACGGCAGGAACTTTTGTCTGCAATCATTTGATGTATCAGGCCCTCTATTTGGTAGAAAAGAAATTTCCACAGGTTAAGGCGGGGTTTATGCACATTCCTTATATGATGGAACAGGTGGTGAATCGACCGACTACCCCAGCTATGAGTTTAGTGGACATTATGCGAGGGATAGAAGCAGCAATCGACGCCATTATCGAATATGGAGATCAAGACCTCAAGTTGGTAGGCGGAGAAACTCATTGATAGAAAAAAGCTTGAGGGGTTACCTTCAAGCTTTTGGACGTTTTCGAGCCAGTACTGCTCGGTAAAAAATTATTTTATTGATTTGAATGTAGGGTAGGAGTGAGAAACTAGCAATTCCAAAGGTAATCCAATTGAGGAAGTACCAAGGAAGGAGTTGTAAGTCTAGGACAAAGCGCTGAAATTTGTAGCCTTTCATCAGGAAACGGCTGGTTTTAAGGATTTGTCCTGGTCTGGCTTGCCCTAAGTCTAGGGTGTCACAGAGGAGAAATTCTACCTGTGAATAAGCATAATATTGTGGAATATAGAGACTATTTCCGATAACCATCAAGAGGATACTTGCTAGAAAGTAAAGAGCAAAGGTCATGAGGAAACGCTCGGTTTCAATTGATGTGAGATCTAGATTAGGAAACTCAGGATGAAGGACAACGAATTTCTTTGCTAGAAAGCTACTGTAAAAGAGGAAGTAAATCCCAAGTAAACTAGGAATGCTCCATAAGAAAAGATAGAAGCGTTTGAGAAGGAGAGTCAAGAAGGTTTGTGAAAAGTGCTCTTCGTCAAAGAGTGCAAGACTATTTTTGACGGATAGTTCTGTATCAGGATTCTTGATGAGTTTCAGAGTTGTATAGACTGAACTGGTTAGAAGTATTGTTCCGATAAAGGAAACCAATAGTGGAAAAAGGTAGGCTTGAGTTACATGGCCAAGCACACTTAAAAAGGATTGCTCTAAAATAGACTCGTGGATGCGTTCTAAGGGATTGAGGAAGCCAGACAAGATGACCAGCATGCTAGGTAAGAGATAGACGAGAAAGAGGCGGGGATTTTCAGCCTGAAATTGTCTGGCCTGCAGACGAATGGTTTTTAAATCAATTTTTGGGTATTTCATTCTCTCATTATACCATAGTTCGTGACAGTTCCAGCTTTTTTTGATAAAATCATACAGTATGCCCTTGGGCACAAAGTATGAACTGGGACTGTTTTTCCCAGCTTCGGAGGTAGAAAATGTCAGATTCACCAATCAAATACCGTTTGATTAAGAAAGAAAAACACACAGGAGCTCGTCTAGGAGAAATCATCACTCCCCACGGCACCTTCCCTACACCTATGTTTATGCCAGTTGGGACTCAAGCCACTGTCAAAACTCAGTCGCCTGAAGAATTGAAGGAGATGGGTTCGGGAATTATCCTGTCAAACACTTATCATCTCTGGCTTCGCCCTGGAGATGAACTCATCGCACGCGCAGGTGGTCTCCACAAGTTCATGAACTGGGATCAGCCAATCTTAACGGATAGTGGTGGTTTCCAGGTTTATTCTCTAGCTGATAGCCGTAATATCACAGAAGAAGGGGTAACCTTTAAAAACCATCTCAATGGTTCCAAGATGTTCCTATCACCAGAAAAAGCCATCTCTATTCAGAATAATCTGGGCTCAGACATCATGATGTCTTTTGATGAATGTCCTCAGTTTTATCAACCTTATGACTACGTTAAGAAATCAATCGAGCGTACCAGCCGTTGGGCTGAGCGTGGTTTGAAGGCTCACCGTCGTCCGCATGACCAAGGGTTATTTGGGATTGTGCAGGGGGCAGGATTTGAAGATCTTCGTCGCCAATCGGCTCATGACCTTGTCAGCATGGATTTCCCAGGCTACTCTATCGGTGGCTTGGCAGTGGGAGAAACCCACGAAGAGATGAATGCGGTCTTGGACTTTACAACTCAACTCCTACCTGAAAACAAACCTCGTTATTTGATGGGTGTGGGAGCGCCAGATAGCTTAATCGATGGGGTGATTCGTGGGGTGGATATGTTTGACTGTGTCTTGCCGACTCGTATCGCTCGTAACGGGACTTGTATGACCAGTCAGGGACGTTTGGTTGTGAAAAATGCTCAGTTTGCTGAGGACTTTACGCCACTGGATCCTGAATGTGATTGCTACACATGTAAGAACTATACACGCGCCTACCTTCGTCACCTTCTCAAGGCTGATGAAACCTTTGGTATCCGCCTGACTAGCTATCACAATCTTTACTTCTTGCTTAACCTGATGAAGCAAGTGCGACAAGCTATTATGGATGATAATCTTTTGGAATTCCGCGAGTATTTTGTGGAAAAATATGGCTATAATAAGTCAGGCCGTAATTTCTAAAATGGAATTGATATAAGCTAAAAATCCTAAGTTTTCTCTTGGGATTTTTCTTCTTTTTTTGATAGAATAAAGTGTACAATGAAAGGAAGAATAAACTCGTATGCGCATTAAATGGTTTTCCTTGATTAGGATTACAGGTTTACTACTGGTACTCTTGTATCATTTCTTTCAGACAATCTTTCCTGGAGGATTCTTTGGGGTAGATGTCTTTTTCACATTTTCAGGCTTCCTGATTACGGCTCTACTTATCGAAGAATTTTCTCAAAATCATGAGATTGATTTGGTTGGATTTTTTAGGAGACGCTTTTATCGGATTGTGCCACCTGTGGTTTTGATGGTCTTGGTAACCATGCCCTTTACCTTCCTAGTTCGGCAAGATTATGTGGCTGGAATTGGTGGCCAGATTGCTGGTGTTTTAGGTTTTATGACCAACTTCTATGAACTCCTAACAGGTGGGAGTTATGAATCTCAGTTCATTCCTCATTTGTTTGTTCATAATTGGAGCTTGGCTGTTGAGGTTCACTACTATATTCTTTGGGGATTGGCAGTTTGGTTCTTATCTAAGCAGTCTAGATCAAATGGTCAGTTGAGAGGGATGGTCTTTCTCTTATCTGCTACTGCCTTCTTGATCAGCTTCTTCTCCATGTTTATTGGTAGTTTCCTAGTGACCTCTTATTCCTCTGTTTACTTCTCCAGTTTAACTCATGTCTATCCCTTCTTTTTGGGAAGTATCCTAGCAACGATTGTAGGCGTTCGTCAGACGACTTCCCTCGTCAAGCAGTTGGATAAAATCTGGGATTTACGCAAGACCCTTTTAGTTTTTGGAGGAGGTTTTGGCTTCTTACTCATTTTGACCTTCTTTGTCAAATTTACCTATCTCTTTGCCTATCTTGTCGGCTTCTTGCTTGCCAGCCTTGCAGCTCTTGCTATGATTCTGGCGGCGCGTGTCTTACATGAAAAGACTCCTAATATAAAGGAACCAAAGATTATCAGCTTTTTAGCGGATACTAGCTATGCAGTTTATCTCTTCCATTGGCCTTTCTATCTCATTTTCTCACAGTTGACATCAAATCTTCTTGCTGTGTTACTGACTTTGATTTTTTCTTATGGCTTTGCTAGCCTGTCATTCTATGTATTGGAACCTTGGATTGCAGGAAAGAATACACCTATTATACAAACTCTTCGTCCCCTGCCTTATATTCACGCAATTCTTGCAACAAGTACAGGAATCTTAGCCTTCATTGTCTTCTTAGTGACTTTCTTGGCACCACAAGTGGGAGCGTTTGAGACAGATTTGACTGTCAATGGTTTGAAGCAAGCTGCAACAAATATTGGCCAGACCAAGGTGATGGCAGAACGGGCAGATGCAAACAGTTTGGGGATCGCTGATGGTACTATGCTAATTGGTGACTCGGTGGCTTTAAGGGCAAATACAGCACTGCAGACAGCCCTTCCAGGAGCACAGATTAATGCACAAGTCAGCAGAACAACTAAGACTGCCAATGAAATTATGCTAAATAATAGCCAGAATAAATTTCTACCAAAGATGGTTATCATTGCAACTGGGGTAAATAATCCTGAAAATTACAAGGAAGATTGGGACAGTATCGTGAAAAATCTTCCTAAGGGCCATCATATGATTTTGGTGACTCCTTATGAAGGGGATAAGACAAAAGAGAGCTATGCCATCGTTGAGAAGGCTGCTGCCTATATGAGAGAATTGGCAGAGAAGACTCCTTACATCACGATAGCAGATTGGAATCAAGTTGCTAAGGAACATCCAGAGATCTGGACTGGAACAGACCAAGTCCATTTTGGAAGTGACAATAGTAAGATTGAAGCAGGAGCTAAATTGTATGCAGATACCATTGCCACAGCCTTGCAAACAGCTCAAGACAAACCAGTCAAATCTAAATAACTTGTATTTAAAAAGAGAAGAGTTGGAGACATCCAGCTCTTTTAAAATATCTCTAGAAAATAGGTCTATACCATTTACAAATGAATCAGAAAAGTTTATAATGTAATTGACATAATAAATATCAAAAGTAATCTTTTAAGGAGGTCATTATTATGCCTAATTACGTTAAAGCAGATCAGTTTTTCTATCCATTTGGCATTCGTCGCGGCGGGTACTTAGAACTTGTTGATGGCAAATTTGGGAAACATGTGGATCAAATTCCTGAAGGAGCAGAGGTTCTTGACTATACTGGTTATAGCATTGCACCAGGTCTTGTGGATACTCATATTCATGGATATGCAGGTGTAGATGTGATGGACAACAACATTGAAGGTACATTGCATACTATGAGTGAAGGACTTCTTAGTACTGGTGTTACCAGTTTCTTGCCCACAACTTTAACAGCCACTTATGAGCAATTGCTTGCAGTCACTGAAAATCTTGGAAACCATTATAAAGAAGCAACAGGTGCTAAGATTCGTGGGATTTATTATGAAGGTCCATATTTCACAGAAACTTTTAAGGGTGCACAAAATCCAACTTATATGAGAGACCCAGGTGTTGAGGAGTTTCATTCTTGGCAGAATGCTGCAAAAGGGATGCTAAATAAAATCGCTATTGCACCAGAACGTGATGGGGTGGAAGATTTTGTACGTACTATTACAGGTGAAGGTGTGACAGTTGCACTTGGACACTCAGATGCGACATTTGAACAAGCTAAGAAGGCAGTTGATGCTGGAGCTAGTGTATGGGTACATGCCTATAATGGGATGCGTGGTTTAACACACCGCGAACTAGGTATGGTAGGAGCTATGTATGAGCTCCCACATACTTACGCAGAATTGATTTGTGATGGTTATCACGTAGATCCAAAAGCTTGTGAGATTTTACTTAAGCAAAAGGGGACAGACAACATCGCTCTTATTACGGACTGTATGACAGCTGGTGGGCTTGAAGACGGTGACTATATGTTGGGAGAATTCCCTGTTGTAGTAGCAAATGGAACTGCACGTCTCAAATCTACTGGTAATTTGGCAGGTTCTATCCTCAAACTTAAAGATGGTATGAGAAATGTAGTCGAGTGGGGTATTGCAAATCCACACGAAGCGGTCATGATGGCTAGCCTTAACCCAGCAAAATCTGTTAATATTGACGATGTCTGTGGACAAATTCGTGAAGGTTATGATGCAGATTTTATTGTTTTAGATAAAGATTTGGAATTGGTAGCAACCTACCTAGACGGTGTGAAACGTTATCAAGCATAAGATAGAAAGCAGAAGTTAGAGACTAGCTTCTGCTTTTTTATTTATCAAAAAATTAAGAAATGAGCATATTTCTTTTCTTGTTTAATGGAATTAGTTATAATATACGGTACAAAGGAATGAATGAATATGTATCGTGTTATAGAAATGTATGGAGATTTTGAACCTTGGTGGTTCTTAGAAGGTTGGGAAGAAGATATTGTAGCAAGTAGAAAATTTGACCAGTATTATGATGCTCTCAAATACTACAAAACTTGCTGGTTTAGATTGGAACAAGAATCTCCTCTTTATAAAAGTAGAAGTGACTTGATGACCATTTTTTGGGATCCAGAAGACCAACGCTGGTGTGATGAATGTGATGAGTATTTACAACAATACCATTCTCTGGCTCTTTTGCAGGATGAGCAGGTTATTCCAGACGAAAAGCTACGCCCAGGCTATGAAAAACAAACAGGTAAGGAAAGGCACCGTTCTTGCCGTATGAAATTAAAATAGAGAAAAAGTAACTTTTTTGGAGTTGCTTTTTTATTTTTTCCAAATCTTTGCGAATAGTATAGGTGAGGAGGTAAGTATGGTTCAAGAAATTGCACAAGAAATCATTCGTTCAGCTCGGAAAAAAGGAGCGCAAGACATTTATTTTGTTCCTAAGTTAGATGCCTATGAGCTTCATATGAGGGTGGGAGATGAGCGCTGTAAAATCGGTTGTTATGATTTTGAAAAGTTTGTGGCCGTCATCAGTCACTTCAAGTTTGTGGCGGGTATGAATGTTGGAGAAAAGCGACGTAGTCAACTTGGTTCCTGTGATTATGAATATGACCAGAAGATGGCGTCCTTACGTTTATCTACTGTAGGCGACTATCGAGGGCATGAGAGTTTAGTTATTCGCTTGTTGCATGATGAGGAGCAGGACTTGCATTTTTGGTTTCAGGATATTGATGAATTGGGCAAGCAGTACAGGCAACGGGGTCTCTATCTTTTTGCTGGTCCAGTCGGCAGTGGTAAGACAACCTTAATGCACGAATTGGCCAAGTCCATCTTTAAAGGACAGCAAGTCATGTCTATCGAAGATCCTGTAGAAATCAAGCAGGACGACATGCTCCAGTTGCAGTTGAATGAGGCGATTGGGCTTACCTATGAAAATCTGATTAAACTTTCCTTGCGTCATCGGCCTGACCTCTTGATTATCGGAGAAATTCGGGATAGCGAGACGGCGCGTGCAGTAGTCAGAGCTAGTTTGACAGGGGCGACAGTCTTTTCAACCATACATGCCAAGAGCATTCGAGGTGTTTATGAGCGCCTGCTGGAGTTGGGTGTGAGTGAAGAGGAATTAGCAGTCGTTCTGCAAGGAGTATGCTACCAGAGATTAATCGGGGGAGGAGGAATCGTTGACTTTGCAAACAAAGACTATCAAGAACACCAGCCAACTAGCTGGAATGAACAGATTGACCAGCTTCTTAAAGATGGATATATCACAAGTCTTCAGGCTGAAACGGAAAAAATTAGCTACAGCTAAGCAAAAAAATATCATCACCTTGTTTAACAATCTCTTTTCCAGCGGTTTTCATCTGGTGGAGACCATCTCCTTTTTAGATAGGAGTGCTTTGTTGGACAAGCAGTGTGTGACCCAGATGCGCACGGGCTTGTCTCAGGGGAAATCATTCTCAGAAATGATGGACAGTTTGGGCTTTTCAAGTGCTATTGTCACTCAGTTATCCCTAGCTGAAGTTCATGGAAATCTCCATCTGAGTTTGGGGAAGATAGAAGAGTATCTAGACAATCTTGCCAAGGTCAAGAAAAAACTAATCGAAGTGGCGACCTATCCCCTGATTTTGCTGGGATTTCTTCTCTTAATTATGCTGGGGCTACGTAACTACCTACTACCTCAACTGGATAGTAGCAATATTGCCACCCAAATTATCGGCAATCTGCCACAAATCTTTCTAGGCATGGTAGGGTTTGTTTCCGTACTTGCCCTTTTAGCACTCACTTTCTATAAAAGAAGTTCTAAGATGCGCGTCTTTTCCATCTTAGCACGCCTTCCCTTTCTTGGAATCTTTGTGCAGACCTATTTGACGGCCTATTACGCGCGTGAATGGGGGAATATGATTTCGCAGGGAATGGAGCTGACGCAGATTTTTCAGATCATGCAGGAACAAGGTTCCCAGCTCTTTAAAGAAATCGGTCAAGACTTAGCTCAAGCACTCCAAAATGGTCAGGAATTTTCTCAGACTATAGGAACCTATACTTTCTTTAAGAAGGAGTTGAGTCTCATCATCGAGTATGGGGAAGTCAAGTCCAAGCTGGGGAGCGAGTTGGAAATTTATGCAGAAAAAACTTGGGAAGCCTTTTTTACCCGAGTTAACCGCACCATGAATTTGGTGCAGCCACTGGTCTTTATCTTTGTGGCTCTGATTATCGTTTTACTTTATGCGGCAATGCTCATGCCCATGTATCAAAATATGGAGGTAAATTTTTAACATGAAAAAAATGATGACATTCTTGAAAAAAGCTAAGGTTAAAGCTTTCACACTTGTGGAGATGTTGGTGGTCTTGCTCATCATCAGCGTACTTCTCTTGCTTTTTGTACCTAATCTGACCAAGCAAAAAGAAGCAGTCAATGACAAAGGAAAAGCTGCTGTTGTTAAGGTGGTGGAAAGCCAGGCAGAACTTTATAGCTTAGATAAGAATGAAGATGCTAGCCTAAGCAAGTTACAAGACGATGGGCGAATTACTCCTGAACAGGCTAAAGCATATAATGAATACTATACTAAAAACGGAGGAGCAAATCGTAAAGTCAATGATTAAGGCCTTTACCATGCTTGAAAGTCTCTTGGTTTTGGGTCTTGTGAGTATCGTAGCCTTGGGCTTATCCAGCTCTGTCCAGTCCACTTTTGCGGCGGTAGAGGAACAGATTTTCTTTATGGAGTTTGAAGAACTCTATAGGGAAACCCAAAAACGCAGTGTAGCCAGTCAGCAAAAGACTAGTCTGAATTTAGATGAGCAGACCATTAGCAATGGCAGTCAAAAGCTGACAGTCCCCAAAGGGATTCAGGCACCATCAGGACAAAGTATTACATTTGACCGAGCTGGGGGCAATTCGTCCCTGGCTAAGGTTGAATTTCAGACTAGTAAAGGAATGATTCGTTATCAATTATATCTAGGAAATGGAAAAATTAAACGCATTAAGGAAACAAAAAATTAGGGCAGTGATTTTACTGGAAGCAGTAGTTGCTCTAGCTATCTTTGCTAGCATTGCAACTCTTCTTTTGGGACAAATTCAGAAAAATAGACAAGAAGAGGCAAAAATTTTGCAAAAGGAAGAAGTCTTGCGTGTAGCTAAGATGGCCCTGCAGACAGGTCAAAATCAGGTAAACATAAATGGAGTTGAGATTCAGGTGTTTTCTAGTGAAAAGGGATTGGAGGTCTACCATGGTTCAGAACAGTTGTTGGCTATCAAAGAGCCATAAGGTCAAGGCTTTTACCTTGTTGGAATCCCTGATTGCTCTTATTGTCATCAGTGGAAGCTTACTCCTCTTTCAAGCCATGAGTCAGCTCCTCATTTCAGAAGTTCGCTACCAGCAACAAAGCGAGCAAAAGGAGTGGCTCTTGTTTGTGGACCAGTTGGAGGCAGAATTAGACCGTTCGCAGTTCGAAAAAGTGGAGGGGAATCGCCTCTATATGAAGCAGGATGGCAAGGAAATCGCTATTGGTAAGTCAAAATCGGACGATTTTCGAAAAACTGATGCCAGTGGACGGGGTTATCAGCCTATGGTTTATGGACTCAAATCTGCGCAGATTACAGAGGACAATCAACTGGTTCGCTTTCGTTTCCAGTTTCAAAAAGGCTTAGAAAGAGAGTTTATCTATCGTGTGGAAAAAGAAAAAAGTTAAGGCAGGGGTTCTCCTCTATGCGATCACTATAGCAGCCATCTTTAGTCTTTTGTTACAATTTTACTTGAATCGACAAGTCGCCCATCATCGAGACTATGCTTTAAATAAAGAAAAATTAATCGCTTTTGCCATGGCCAAACGAACCAAAGATAAGGAAATGGAAGAAAAAGACCCACAAAAACTTGAACTAGAAGTTCAAAAAACAGACTTTCTACGCTCTAACATTGATAGCGGTCAGCTTGTGAAAAATAAAAACCTACTTTTTACCAATTTAGGTGAAAAATGACTGCTACTCAAAACGTCTTATTTTCTTTGGCTTTGCTACATGCAAACGTTGAAGAAGATTATGCAGACGCAACTTTTTATAAAGATGATGTAGAGCGTTTTTTGGAAAAAGCGAAGTTTTCAAATGGCGATGCAACAAGAATTTTAAAAGATGTTCAGGCTGTAGGAACCAACAGTATTTTAATGTATGACGAAAAGATTTTAACCAATCCTGATAGCGGAAAAATGAAAGGGTTCCTTATTTTTGCTGATTATAGCTACGACAACGGAAAATACTACTTTTCTTTCAATACAACAAAAACAAAATGGGGAGGTACAAGGATAACACCTATTTTAGACGTATTGAAAAGAAATGAAGTCAATCCTATTGTTTACAACCTATCTACGTTTGCAAAACTTAGCTTTTGGGGACAAGTGTTATATGAGCAAATTCTTTTGGCTACCAACAATGGAAAACGTGAGCTAGTCTATGATCTGGAGGGGTTACGTGGCATTTTTGGAGCTGAAGGAAAGTCTATGGAGCGTTTTGATGCACTTAATCGCAAACACTTAACACCTGGCGTTCAAAAAATCAATGAAGAATCAGGAATTGGTGCAGTTTTCGAAACTATTAAACAATCTAGAAAAATTGTCGGTGTAAAAATTAAATGGACAAGGGAAAAAGTCTGCATACCAGCAACAGAAGCACAAATTGCAATAGCTAATGAATTGATTGCTGAAATCACTCTGCTTGGATCTAAAAATGTAGAGTTACTTGATTTGTTGAGAGAAGTTAGCAAAATGACTTGCTACAATGCTTCTAAACTAATTGAAGAAGCACTAGCATATAAAAAAGCTTATGAAGATGACTTGAAAGAGAATGACAAGAAGCTACAAAAGGCTATCGAAACCAAGCAAATTAAAGAAGCTGAGAAAAAGGTTGTTTTATCACAAAATACTAAACCTGCTGAACTTATTGATTTTCTTGAAACCAACAATAATGAATCAGAAGAAGAAACACCTTTGGCTGACTACTTTAAAAAGCACAACAAACTAAGCAAGAAAAATCGTGCTTTAATCATGGAAATTACTCAATCTTTCGAACCTGCAGAAGCTTCAGGAATGCTTGAACTAGCTGATAATATCAAGGTTTGGGAGAACGGCAAGACTTTTGGTTTTATCGTTACTACGTTACGAGAATGGGCAGACAATGGCGTTAAGACTTTGAAAGAAGCAGAAGAATTTTATAAAGTAAACTATAACGATATTCCAGAAAAAGCGCCAAGCACTGCTAAAACAAAATCAAAAGAAAGCAAATCTAACGTGCCAAAGTGGAGCAATCCTGACTATGTGAACGAAGCAAGCCCAGAATATATTGAAAAACTGATTGAAACTCAAAAAATTCTAAAGATTTATAAAACACCTGAAGGGAAAGCAGAACTTGCTGAAGAACTCGAAAAGCAAGCTATGTTAGAAAGCCAATCTAAATCGCTTCAAGAACGTGTGAACAAACTTTAAACAGAAGAGGAATCTGAATGAACAAAACAATGTTTTTCAAGATAGCAGGAACTGCAATCTTTACTAGTTTTATAGCGTTACTCTTCATTAGTCTATATAAAACAGATGTGCTTTATAGTATGGTTATAGCTCATCTGTGGACGTTAGCTTACGGGATAAATCTTTATAAAGATACCAGATAAAACTAAAAAGAATGTAGGGTTTATTTCCCTACATTCTTAAAATAACTTAGTACATAAATGATATTGCTGTCGCCGCCATCAATATTGCAAGAACTATTTTCCAAATTTTTTTATTTTTTCCAAAAATTTTATCAGGTAACAAGCTTATTACAAGAAAGGTAATAAACAACACCAATTTAAGTGTATGTATCATTGAGAAGTTATCCAGTGTGGAGTTGCATTTGGAAACAGTCCTACAAAAGCAATGATAACCCCTCGTCCAGCAGCATTATTATAAGCAATTACAGCGGCAACAGTCCCTAAAGCAGCAGCTACAATTTTGGATGCGCCTGGTTCAGGAATTAAAGCAGCAAGAGCAGCTCCTCCACCAAGTCCAGCAGCTATTCTATTGGCAGTAGTGCTATCTAAATAAATATCATATCCTTTCCAAGTATAAACGATTTTAGTATATCCTGAGAAGTCTCTGAAAGAATATTTAGGAGCTATTGTAATTGAGTTTTCGGTAAAAATAACATTATATAAGTCAGTGTCAGTGTTAGCTAATACCTCCTGCTTATATTTTTCAGTAATGGTAACTTTTTTAGCATCAGGATCCACGTCTAGATAGCCATTATCAGAGAGAGTTTCAACAACATCAATCTTATTAAGATTTCCTTGCACTGTTGTCTCTGTGACGGAATCAGCAACAACTGGATTCGCTCCTAAAACAGGAGCAATAACCCCTAAAGAAACAATACATACCCCTAAAAGGGCTGAAGTTTTTATTTGTTTATTCATAAGAATTCTCCTTTCTATAAACAAATTAAAATTGAAAACTACATGATAATTTCTTTACTGAATCGGCCTCTTCTGTATACGCTTACATTATATCATATCATATTATTGTTGTAAAGAAAAAAGGGCGAAAAATGTTTTAATCATACAAAAATCACGCATTTTCGGTGCTGAGATGATGATCCTGGAGCTTTTTCAGATACTTTTGTGATGTATCTATCACTTGAAACGCCTAGAGCGCCAAGGCTTTTGGGAATTTTTCAGATACTTTCCTAAAGGAATACATCTTTCCGAAAAATTGGAGTTTTTCGGACTTAATAAAAGGTTGAGAAAGGAAGTGGGGAACAGACCTTTAATCTGGGTCAGGTGAGTTATCAAAATAAGAAAACAAGCTTGGTGACAAGGATTCGTACGCCTAAGAGCCAATATGAGTTCATCTTTCCTTCAATCAAAATCAAAGAAAAGAAAAGAGATAAAAAGGAAGAGGTAGCGACCGATTCAAGCGAAAAAGTGGAGAAGAAAAAATCAGAAGAGAAGCCTGAAAAGAAAGAGAATTCCTAGCCAATCAAGCTACTTTGTGCTAAACTAAAAATATGAAACATGATTTTAACCACAAAGCAGAAACTTTTGATTCCCCTAAAAATATCTTCCTTGTAAACTTGGTTTGTCAAGCAGTCGAGAAACAGATTAATCTTCTATCAGACAAAGAAATTTTGGATTTCGGTGGAGGGACGGGTCTGTTAACCTTGCCCCTAGCCAAGCAGGCCAAGTCTGTAACATTGGTGGATATTTCGGAGAAAATGCTGGAGCAAGCTCGCTTAAAAGCGGAGCAGCAAGACATCAAGAATATCCAGTTTTTGGAGCAAGATTTACTGGAAAAACCCTTGGAGAAAGAGTTTGATCTCATTGTTGTTTGTCGTGTTCTTCATCATATGCCTGATTTGGATGTGGCTCTCTCACTGTTTCATCAACATTTGAAGGAAGATGGACAACTCCTCATTGCTGATTTTACCAAGGCGGAAGCTAACCATCACGGCTTTGAATTGACTGAACTGGAAAAACAGCTAATTGAGCACGGTTTTTCATCTGTGCATAGTCAGATCCTCTATAGCGCTGAAGACTTGTTTCAAGGAAATTACTCAGAACTCTTTTTAACAGTAGTCCAAAAATCACTCGCCTAGTCAGGGAGTGATTTTTCTATAAGGATGGAAAAAAGGAGGGAAATTTGATAAGATAGGAATATGGATTTTGAAAAAATTGAACAAGCTTATACCTATTTACTAGAGAATGTCCAAGTCATCCAAAGTGATTTGGCGACCAACTTTTATGACGCCTTGGTGGAGCAAAACAGCATCTATCTGGATGGTGAGACTGAGCTAGAGCAGATTAAAGAGAACAATCAAGCCCTTAAGCGTTTAGCACTTCGAAAAGAAGAATGGCTCAAGACTTACCAGTTTCTCTTGATGAAGGCTGGGCAAACAGAACCCTTGCAGGCCAATCACCAGTTTACGCCAGATGCTATTGCTTTGCTTTTTGTGTTTATTGTGGAAGAGCTGTTTAAAGAGGAGGAAATCACTATCCTCGAAATGGGTTCTGGCATGGGAATTCTGGGAGCTACTTTCTTGACCTCGCTTGCTAAAAAAGTGGATTACTTGGGAATGGAAGTGGATGATTTGCTGATTGATTTGGCGGCTAGTATGGCAGATGTGATTGGTTTGCAGGCTGGCTTTGTCCAAGGAGATGCCGTTCGTCCACAAATGCTCAAAGAAAGCGATGTGGTCATCAGCGACTTGCCTGTCGGCTATTATCCTGATGATGCCGTTGCGTCGCGCCATCAAGTTGCTTCTAGTCAAGAACATACTTACGCCCATCACTTGCTCATGGAACAAGGACTTAAGTACCTCAAGTCAGATGGATACGCTATTTTTCTCGCTCCGAGTGATTTGTTGACCAGCCCTCAAAGTGATTTGTTGAAAGGGTGGTTGAAAGAGGAGGCAAGTCTGACTGCCATGATTAGTTTGCCTGAAAATCTGTTTGCCAGTGCTAACCAATCTAAGACTATTTTTATCTTACAAAAGAAAACTGACATAACAGTAGAACCCTTTGTTTATCCACTTGCTAGCTTACAAGATGCAAGTGTTTTAATGAAATTTAAAGAAAATTTTCAAAAATGGACTCAAGGTACTGAAATATAAAATAGATTTTGTTATAATAGATGAAAACGCTTAAAAAGGGGTATCATGTTATGACAAAAACAATTGCAATCAATGCAGGAAGTTCAAGTTTGAAATGGCAATTATACTTAATGCCAGAAGAAAAAGTGTTAGCCAAAGGTTTGATTGAACGTATCGGTTTGAAAGATTCAATTTCAACTGTAAAATTTGACGGCCGCTCTGAACAACAAATTTTGGATATCGAAAATCACACACAAGCCGTTAAAATTTTATTGGATGACTTGATTCGTTTCGATATTATCAAGGCTTATGACGAGATTACTGGTGTTGGACACCGTGTTGTGGCTGGTGGAGAATATTTCAAAGAATCAACAGTTGTTGAGGGAGATGTTTTAGAAAAAGTTGAAGAGTTGAGCTTGTTGGCTCCTCTTCACAATCCAGCCAATGCGGCAGGTGTTCGTGCCTTCAAGGAATTGTTGCCAGACATTACCAGTGTAGTTGTTTTTGATACTTCATTCCACACAACTATGCCAGAGAAAGCTTATCGCTACCCTCTACCAACAAAATATTACACAGAAAACAAGGTTCGTAAATATGGTGCCCACGGTACAAGCCACCAGTTTGTAGCAGGAGAAGCTGCAAAACTCTTGGGACGTCCATTAGAAGACTTGAAATTGATTACTTGCCACATCGGTAATGGTGCTTCTATTACAGCTGTTAAGGGTGGTCAATCTGTCGATACTTCCATGGGCTTTACTCCACTCGGTGGTGTGATGATGGGAACACGTACAGGAGATATTGACCCAGCTATCATTCCTTACTTAATGCAATATACAGAGGACTTTAACACGCCTGAAGATATTAGTCGCGTCCTTAATCGTGAATCAGGACTTATGGGTGTTTCAGGCAAATCTAGCGATATGCGTGATGTGATTGCCGCTAAGGAAGACGGAAATCATGATGCTGCTTTGGCTTATGAGATGTATGTTGATCGTATCCAAAAACATATCGGTCAATACCTTGCAGTCTTAAATGGAGCAGATGCTATTATCTTTACTGCAGGTATCGGAGAAAATGCAGCTGTTGTACGTAAGGATGTTATCTCAGGAATTTCTTGGTTTGGATGTGATGTTGATGATGAAAAGAACGTCTTTGGCGTGACAGGAGACATCTCAACAGAGGCAGCGAAGATCCGTGTTTTGGTTATTCCAACAGATGAGGAATTGGTCATTGCCCGTGATGTTGAGCGCTTGAAAAAATAAGTAAAACTAGAAAAAATATTCCGTACAAGGAGTTGGGAAAGTGATTTTTCCAGCTTCTTTTTTTAAACTTAACTAGCTTTGAAAGGATAGCTGTTGCTGCTTTTGAGAAGAGTTAAAAGTGATAAAAGATAACTTATTTCTAATTTTCGCTTAGAATGACAGGTGTTATCGATTAATATTTTATATTATGTCAATTTTCACTTGTATCCGCTTACAATTTATGCTATAATAGTAATGTAATAAGTTATAAGAGCTGTTGTATCGTTCTTGGTTTATAGTTATGGAGGTAACATCATGGGTACTATTATGGAATTTGCAACAGAAAAACAGATTGAATCATTTCTTTCAACTTGTCATATCGAGGGACAAAGGAATTTTCTGATGGCTTTTAAGAAAAAGACATGGCTGAAATCCTTTATTGATTTTTTCATTATAGGAGGAGCTTACTATGTTCAGTCGAGTGTGAAGCCAAAGATTATGTCATTCACATCTAAGGGGATTTACTTGATGGACATTAGTGATGTAACTGAAAATCGTCCTAATCAAGTCATTGAAATGTCCTGGAGTCAAGTTGAAGATTTTAGTTATAACACAGTCTTGAACACAGTCAGAATTAAATGGCACTATCAAAGTGAACAGTACATCTTTTCAGTAGATGTAGGTAATATCAGTCAACATTTAGGACAGTATCAATTTAACAAACAACATTATGACTATTTAGCACAACACGATTTCTTTCAGAAATAGTGAATGACATGAAAAAGATAATTACAAAATGTATTGTTATTGCTACGACTTTGCTTATTATGGTACCGAGTTTTATAGGGATTGCATACGCTAATGAAACAAAGGTTCCAAATACAACTGTAGAGTATATTGATGTTGCCGAAGTAGAGAAGGATTTGAAATTCTTGTTTTCAGAAGCGACGAGTTATGAGAATGGCGTTCTTTATGTTAATAAAGAATTATTGACAGAACGCTATGGCACTTTAGCACCGTATATTGCAATGGGCATTGAACGTATTTATACAGAGCCTAATTTGGTTCAAAACTTGCAAGCCTCTTTACAAGATAGAGATTTTGTTTCATGTATGCGTGATGAGTTGATTGGTATGATTCCAGGTATGGAACTTGTTGATTTAATGAGAGGGGACATTATCAGTTATATTCAAGGTCAAATGTGGGGCAAAGCTGCTTCATATATAGCAATGAAACTTGCTAAATTTGGCATGAAGAGCAACGTTGCAGGAATCGTTGCACAATTAGGAATCTCTGCTGGAAAATGTGCTATTTGGGGTTAGTTATGCTTAAATACTTGTAATTAAGAATGTTAAAATGATAGTTCTGTCTTTAATGAATGTGATAAAGTGGTTGGAAAATAAATTTCTAACCACTTTATCGTTTTTAGTGTTTACAGGGGAAATGGCTTCAAATTTTTAAAGTTTTAAGTATAGACTGTTACGGGAACAGCAGACATTGTGACAATAAGAAAGAGAATGAAAGCACGACGAAAAGGATTAAAAAATAAAAAAGAGAATATTGGTAGAACTGTCCAAAACCTTGCTATGATTGGCTTTTTTGAAAATATGGTATAATATATTGGATTGAAACCAAAATAGTACACTACAGCTACTAAAATATTTTTAGAAATTCATTTAACTTTCCTAATTGATTTGTTCACATCTTATTTCAATCTACTGTAGTAGTAATTTAAAGAGGGAGTTAGATTTTTTGATTTTAAAAGGATTGAAGAATTAAGAAATTGTATTTTTTAAGAAACTAACCAAAAACTAACCAAGTAATGTATATTTTTAGTCAATGAATATAGAATAAAGTAGATCAGGAAACTGGTCTATTTTATTTTGTATTTATAGATATAAAAGGTTTAATAGTCTGTCTGAAAGTGATATAATAGATATACAAGATAAAAAAGGAGAAATGCTATGTCACAAATTGCTGTAAGAGTAGATGATGAATTGAAAAAAGAAGCGACTGCAATTTTTAATGAGTTGGGTTTGGATATGACAACTGCTGTAAAGTTGTTTTTGAAACAAAGTGTTTTGACTAAAAGTATTCCTTTTAAGCTTGATCTGTATGAAAGAGAGTATACAAAAGAAGAAGTGGAACAGGCAAAAAAAGATATTCAAAGATTAGTAAAAGAAAAGTCAAAACTGGTTAAACTTGATTTTAGTAAACAAGAAGATATTGATCAATTCTTCGATGAATAATGATTATATATTAGGAGGAAGAATGGGAAAAATAGAAGAATATTCAATATTAATTGCAAGAATTGAGTATGCTGATGGAACTGGTTCAAAGTCACGTCCTGCGATGGTAATTGAGTTTAATGATGAAGTTATTAAAACTTATCGCTTGACTACAAAATATGAAAATAAATCAGATAGAATTAAGTCAAAGTATTTTGAAATTATTGATTGGTTTAGAGCAGGTTTAGAAAAACCTTCTTGGATTGATACTGTTCAAGCATATGAACTAGATAGGAAGAAAATCAAAATTCAAATTATAGGGAATTTGACAGATAGAGATATAGTTCGTTTGAAAGATTTTTTATCTAATGTTGATTAGGAGATAGAATATGGAAATTAAAGAAATAATTTATCAGGATAGACTTCCAAAAAGCATGGTTTCAAAGTTTAATTATTTTGTGAAGGACTTTTTGAAAGAGTATTCTGATCAGTTGGATAGGTTGGATTTTAATGAGTATTTGGAAATTAACAAAGAATATGAGGCGGATTTAGAAGTCTACTTTGTTAAATTTATGTTTCGTAAAAAAGGGAAAGGTGGTTTTTTCTCTTTAGATGAAACAGATAATAGGTTGTATGTAGACTGTAATGATGAATTTTGGGGAACTGTGATTTTAGAATAAAAAACCGAAGCTAAAATAACCAGTATATGATATAAAATTCGGCTTTTAAGCCTAAATTCTCAACCAGGTATTTAAAATTTGTTCGGAAATAGAAAAATAACACTATCTTAGATAATGTTATTTTTTTTTGTTTTCTTTGAAAAATTTGGTGGCTATTTCTTGCACGTACACTTCGTAAGTGCTTGGTATACCTGTGTTTTTGATATAGTCAAGGTAGTTGAAGTGTTCATCTATTGGATATTCACTATTCACTAAACTCATAAAATCAAGTATTCGTCCTTTTTCAGCTCTGGTTTCGATGCGTTGGGAGAAGGTATCGATATGAGCAAGTGAGTTATGGGAATCATCATTCAGTAAATGGTGTTTCTCGTGTAGTAGGATGTTGATTTTTTCTATATCTGTAGTGTCAGAACGTAGAAAGATGAAGTGTTGATTATTTACAAAAAGATAACGACCTTTTGTTTCTAAATGCTCTAACAAGACAACCTTGCAGTTTAGGGCTTCAATTTCTTCTATGACTTTTCTTAGTTCCATACTATTTCTTATTTGCAAAGTATTCTTTTAGGAAGTCTTTGATAATCATTCTATCGTTATCTGTGATAGGTGTACCATCATAAGCGACTGAATTATCAATAGTGGTGTCGATGTCTGTTTCTAAAATTGAATTTGGAATATCGATTTGACCTAGTAAGTAATCAGTAGAAACATTGAAAAAATCGGCTAGTTTTTGTATGATTTTTCTTGAGGATTATCGTGGTACAGAAGAAGTACAAGTAGTTTTGAAACGTGTTGAAAGTGAATTGTTGGAATTGAATAATTAGTATAGTGTTATTTAGATGGAAAAAGTGATATAATAAAAGAAAGTGAAAGGAGAAGGAATCATGATTAAAGAATTTGGTGTGACAAATTTGGAAGTAACCAAAGAAGATATTTCCAAAAATCCTAACAATCCAATTTTGCGTATGTATGATGATGAAGAATTGATTGGAACATTTAGTATTCTTACTGGTGAAGTCTTAGAGGATTTTGACTTGGCAGATTATGACATTCGATTTGCACAAAAACAAATTGAATTGAATCGTGATAACTACCTTGAAACGTGGAAGGACTACGTGGGGTTATTGCATGCCTAAGTATTCTTTCTTAAAGTATGGTATTGAGATTC
>NZ_GL732497.1 GCF_000187745.1 Streptococcus sp. M334
CCCTCTACTCGCTAAAGCTCCCTTTGTCTGTAATGGATGCCCTAAAAGAAGACAAAATTGTGGCTATCAGAAAGTCTTCTATCTAGCTAAACAAGCTCAAAAACAATACGAACAAACTCTTGTCGAAGCTCATGAAGGCACTCCCCTTAACTCGCAGACTTTCTGGGACATAGATAAAGTCATTTCTGATGGGGTTAAAAAGGGACAACACATCTATCATATCCTCAAAACTCACAATCTTGATGTCAGCTCCTCAACTGTCTATCGACATATCCGAAAAGGATACCTATCTATCGCTCCGATTGATTTAGCCAGAGCCGTTAAATTCAAAGAAAGACGGAAAAGTAAGCTACCTTCCATCCCTAAAGAAGCTAAAAAAGGCCGTTCCTATGAGGATTTCCAAAATTATTTAGCTCTTAACCAACTGAACTCTTGGCTGGAAATGGACACCGTTATGGGCAGGATAGGAGGTAAAGTACTACTCACCTTTAATCTCTCTTTCTGTAACTTTATCTTCGCTAGGATTCTGGATAATAAAACTGCCCTTGAGGTTACCAAACACCTCTATGATATCAAGAACACTCTTCACCAAGCGGATAAAGATTTCTGTCAACTCTTCCCTGTCATCCTGACAGATAATGGTGGAGAGTTTGCCAGGGTCGATGATATCGAAATGGATGTTCGAGGAGAGAGTAAACTCTTCTTTTGTGACCCTAATCGCTCTGACCAGAAAGGCAGAATTGAGAAAAATCACACGCTGATTCGCGACATTCTTCCAAAGGGAACTTCCTTTGATAACTTAACTCAAGAGGACATCAATCTCGTTTGTTCGCATGTCAACAGTGTCAAACGGGCTGCTTTGAATGGAAAGTCAGCTTATGAACTCTTTGCATTTACTTATGGAGAAGAGATTCCTAAGCTTCTCGGTATTTCTAAAATACCTGCAGAAGATGTCTGCCAGTCTTCTACATTACTCCAACATAAAATCTAAAAACTAACCTAAACCCCCATTCAAACGTCTCACACTAACTTCCACCATAGCGGAACTTAATCTGAAACGCTTTCAGATGAGGGGATTTTGTGCGCTCTTTTTTTCGATTCATTTCGGCTACAAAAGCGATGAAATCAAGCATTAGTAAAACCAGTGGAACTTACCCTGACACGGATTTCCGCTGGTTTTTACGATTTTTATCAGACTAACTTCCACTTCTACTAGCGGTGGAACTTAGTTTGGGAATTTAGCTTTTTTTGCATGAATTCCTAATGGGTACGGATGTCAAACTCTTTAAACACAATGCGTAAGTCTCTTAATACTCTTTGACGCCCTCGAAATCGTTCATTTCTTAAGACGCGTTCTAGTTCTTCTTGTTTTTCTTTATTTTGTTTACTTCTATAATCTTTTAATGTTTCATGAAAGAGATAATAATCATCTAGCCAGAGACCGCCCTCACTTACACGATGACTGATCTCACCTACTTCTTCATAGGATTCTTTATCATATCTTCGTTTTTGACTTTCTTGTTTACGGATATAATCTAAAATCCGATTCCGAAACTTAGTCTTAAAATATTTCCTTAAACGAGGAATATCTTCTACTATTCCTTCTTCTCTACTAATCAATTCATGTAAGCAAATCATTCCCTCTTGGTCCCAATCCGATAGCTCCCATAAATGAAGATAATATTCATTTCTACACTTATATACAATCCCCTGCACTTTTTCATACAATTCTTTAAACATAATCTCCCCCTTTCTAGATACAGTTTAACAAATAAAGAAGCTAATTGGGACTATTTCACCTATTCTGTCCCCTTTACCTCCTCAACTGCACAAAAAAGAGAGGACATGCCTCTCTCAGGGTTATAATTCTGCAATTTGGTTTAGGTTTACTTCTGCTACTGTGTCATTACCAAACATAGAGATGATCATCTTCACTTTGTTATTATCAATCTCTGTAATCTTACCAGTATAGTCTGCAAAAGCACCATCAATAATACGTACAGTTTGACCGACTTCAACATCGAGATCAAACTCTTGTACAGTTTGTCCCATAGAAACCAAGATATCACGAATTTCTTGTTCCAATAATGGAGTTGGTTTTGATCTATTTCCGTGAGAACCAACGAATCCTGTAACGTTTGGTGTGTTTCGAACAACAAACCAAGCTTCATCTGTCATGACCATTTCTACAAGAACATAACCTGGAAAGCGATTTTCTTCTACTTCTTTTCTCTTTCCATTTTTTTCAACTTGCACTGTTTGTGTTGGAATTTCAACGCGTAGAATATTATCCAACATGTTATAGGTTTGTGCACGTTGTAATAGATTTTCTTTTACCTTATTTTCATAACCAGAATAGGTTTGTAAAACAAACCACCCTTTATCAAAACTATCCATGATATTTCCTTTCATAAATAGAAGATTTTTAGTGTACTTTCACTAATCTTCTAAAAAATGTTAATAAATCGAATCAAACCTGAAACAATCAACTGGTCAAAAATGTAAATAATTACTACAAAGAAAGCTGTGTATTCCATGATAGAACGAAAATCTCTCCAGCTTTCCTTGCGAGTTGGCCATGTTGTGTCTTTAAGAAGTCTAAAAATATCTCCAATAAAACGCATCGCTCTCTCCTATCTCGTTTCTCTGTGTGTAGTGTACTTACCACAATGCTTACAAAATTTATTTACTTCTAGTCGTGTAGGCTTGGGGTTTCCACTAATCTTGATTGAATAGTTTCTCGAACCACAAACCGCACAAGCTAGGCTTGCTTTTTTTAGTGCCATAACGCCTCCATCTTATCTATTATAACAAGAAAGCCAGGCTTTGACAAGCATCTTAACGAAATAGATTGACTACCGAATCCCAAATCGTTTGAGCCTTTTCCTTAATCTTCGCATCTGAGATAGCCCGGCTAGCCTCATCTACTAGACTTTGCGCACGTCCTCGAATATCAGACAAATTATCATCTGTCTGGCTATTATCATTGGTTTGTACTTGTCTTTTTGTGTTAGCTGGTGCAATTCCGTTTTTCTTATATGCATTTTCAACTGTAAAGGTGCTTCCTGGCGTATAAGGTAAAATAGTATTTGCAATGTTTCTAAAGACATGAGCTGCACCATTTGAAGTAGATCCTGCTAGATAGTGATTTTCATCAGTGGTCGGAAAACCAAGCCAGTGGCTAATCACTACATCCGGTGTATAACCAATTACCCACTGATCACTTGTGTATTCAGGATTAAAAACCGCTTCAGTTGTACCAGTTTTTCCTGCCATGACGTAATCTGCAGGTGATGAACTAATACCAGTTCCGTTTGTGAATGTACCCAACATCATACTGGTCATCTTGTCAGCTACAGACTTATCAATCACCCGTTTTTGTGAATTTTTATGGCTTGCAATAACCTGTCCACTAGCATTTTCAATTCTACTAATAAAATGAGCTTCCGGCATTAAACCTTCATTTGCAAAGGCAGCATATGCTTGAGCCATTTGAAGAGGATTGGTTTCAACACCGCTTCCCAAGGCGACACCAAGAACACGGTCGACTTTTTCCATGTTGAGTCCGAATTTTTCGCCCGCCTCAAAAGCCTTGTCAACACCCAAGTCATTAACAGTGGCAACAGCAGGTAGATTAAGCGATTCTGCCAAGGCTTGATACATAGGAACTTCTCGACTCGTCTTGATTCCTGCATAGTTATCAACCTTATAGCTGTCGTACTGCATGGTATGGTTATCCAACTGCTTGTTCAAAGCCCAACCTGCTTCAACTGCTGGGGTATAGACAACTAAAGGCTTAATTGTAGAACCAGGACTACGTTTTGATTGGGTTGCATAGTTGAAATTCCGAAATCCTGTTTTATCATTGTCAGCAACTTGACCAACAACTCCACGAACTCCCCCCGTTTTCGGTTCGAGAACTACACTTCCTGATTGAGCAAATGTTCCATCCTCTGCCCTCGGAAATAGCGATGTATTTTTATAGACAACCTGCATATTTGCTTGGTAGTTTTGATCCAACTCTGTATAAATGCGGTAGCCATTATTGACGATTTCTTCCTCTGTTAGATTATACTTGGAAACGGCTTCGTTAACCACCGCATCAAAGTAAGAAGGATAGCGGTAATCTGAAATTTTTCCTTCATACTTATCTTGCAATTGCGAGGTCATATCAACTCCTGCAGCCTCGGTTTCTTGATTTTTATCAATATATCCTGCTGCAACCATATTTTGCAAAACAGTATCGCGACGATTAGTCGAATCTTCTAAGGAATTCAAGGGATTATACAATTCCGGTCCTTTGAGCATCCCTGCCAGAGTCGCAGCTTGATCCAAACTTACTTCTGACGCAGAAACTCCAAAGTATTTCTTACTCGCATCTTCTACACCCCACACACCATTTCCAAAATAGGCATTGTTAAGGTACATGGTTAAAATCTGATCCTTACTATATTTTTTTGTTAATTCTAAGGCAAGGAAAAATTCTTTCGCTTTTCTCTCAACAGTTTGATCCTGTGACAAATAGGCGTTTTTAGCTAGCTGTTGGGTAATAGTAGAACCACCACCTGAACGACCAGCAGTGACAATCGCCAAGAAAAAACGACCATAGTTGATCCCGTCATTTTTATAGAAAGAACGGTCTTCTGTCGCAATAACAGCATTCTGCAAATTTTTACTGATATCAGTCAATTCAACATAAGTTCCTTTTTGACCAGACAAGGCACCAGCCTCCTTTTCTTCACGGTCAAAAATGATAGTCCGAGTTTTCAAGGCGTTTTGCAAATCGTTAACATTGGTTGACTTAGCTACAGCAAACAAATAGGTTCCAACTAGCAAGCCTGCACTCAAACCTAGTATAAGGACAATCTTTGTTAGATGATAGCGACGCCAGAATTTTCGAATTGGACCTACTTGGGCTAATTTTTTTCTATCACTGCGAGAACGACGCAAGTTAGTAGACCCCGAATCCTCTGATTCACTTGTTTCTTTTTTAAAAAGAGAAAGAAATTTCTCAAATAATTTATCTAATTTCATGCGTTTATTTTATCATCTTCATCATAGGAACTCAAGAATTTAGCTATTTCCTATCCAAATATGGCTTTTTTTGTTACAATATCTGTATGCAATTCACTTTTACATTACCTGCCTCTTTATCTCAAATGACGGTGAAGCAACTACTTGAGGAACAACTCCTAATCCCTAGAAAAATCCGCCATTTTTTGAGAATCAAGAAACACATTTTGATTAATCAGCGAGAAGTTCACTGGAACGAGACGGTAAATCCTGGAGATGTTTGCCAATTGACTTTTGACGAGGAAGATTATCCCGAAAAAGAAATTCCTTGGGGCAACCCAGACTTAGTTCAGGAAGTTTATCAAGATCAACACTTGATTATTGTCAACAAACCTGAGGGTATGAAAACACATGGTAACCAACCAAACGAAATCGCCCTTCTTAACCATGTCAGTGCCTATGTTGGCCAAACCTGCTATGTCGTTCATCGTCTGGACATGGAAACCAGCGGTTTGGTTCTCTTTGCCAAAAATCCTTTTATCCTGCCTATTCTCAACCGCTTATTGGAGAAAAAAGAGATTTCTAGAGAATATTGGGCACTAGTTGACGGAAATACCAACAAGAAAGAACTTGTCTTCAAAGACAAAATTGGACGTGATCGTCATGATCGCAGAAAGCGAATAGTTGATACAAAAAATGGACAATATGCTGAAACGCATGTAAGCAGATTAAAGCAATTTCCAAACAAAACTTCCTTGGTTCGTTGCAAGCTAAAGACCGGTCGAACACATCAAATTCGTGTGCACCTTTCGCATCATAACTTCCCTATTTTAGGCGACCCTCTCTATAATAGCAAATCAAAAACAAGTCGGCTTATGCTCCACGCTTTTCGACTTTCCTTTACCCATCCGCTTACATTAGAGAAATTAAGCTTCAATGCCCTTTCAGATACTTTCGAAAGAGAATTAAAAAAGAATGGATGATTGTGTCATCCATTTTTCCATATAAGAAAAGCAAGACCAATAGGCCTTGCTTTTTTATCGACTCATGAATTATTTAGCGATTTTTGCGAAGTATTCAAGAGTACGAACAAGTTGTGCAGTGTATGACATTTCGTTGTCGTACCATGATACAACTTTAACCAATTGTTTACCGTCAACGTCAAGAACTTTAGTTTGAGTTGCGTCAAACAATGAACCGTAAGACATACCTACGATATCTGAAGATACGATTGGATCTTCTGTGTAACCGTATGATTCGTTTGAAGCTGCTTTCATAGCTGCGTTCACTTCATCAACAGTAACGTTCTTTTCAAGAACTGCTACCAATTCAGTAACTGATCCAGTTGGAGTTGGAACGCGTTGTGCAGATCCGTCAAGTTTACCGTTCAATTCTGGGATTACAAGACCGATAGCTTTTGCAGCACCAGTTGAGTTAGGAACGATGTTTGCAGCACCAGCGCGAGCACGGCGAAGGTCACCACCACGGTGTGGTCCGTCAAGGATCATTTGGTCACCAGTGTAAGCGTGGATAGTAGTCATCAATCCTTCTACAACACCAAAGTTATCTTGAAGAGCTTTAGCCATAGGAGCCAAGCAGTTTGTAGTACATGAAGCACCTGAGATAACTGTTTCAGTACCGTCAAGAACGTCGTGGTTAGTGTTGAATACAACTGTTTTAACGTCGTTTCCACCAGGAGCAGTGATAACAACTTTTTTAGCTCCACCAGCGTGCAAGTGTTTTTCAGCAGCTGCTTTCTTAGCAAAGAAACCAGTAGCTTCAAGAACGATTTCTACACCGTCGTTAGCCCAGTCGATTTGTTCTGGATCACGTTCAGCAGAAACTTTGATGAATTTACCGTTAACTTCAAATCCACCTTCTCTAACTTCAACAGTACCGTCGAAACGACCTTGAGTTGTGTCGTATTTCAACAAGTGTGCAAGCATAACTGGATCTGTAAGGTCGTTGATACGAGTAACTTCAACACCTTCTACATTTTGGATACGACGGAAAGCAAGACGACCGATACGTCCGAAACCGTTAATACCAACTTTAACTACCATTAGTGATTTCCTCCTTATGAAAATCATGAAATTTTTATTGTGAAAAGAGTAACTTGAATCACTACAAATCACCTTTCAACAAACCTATTATATAACTATTTAAGTTTAATTGCAAGTACGGGCATTGTTTTTCTATGTTAGTTTCTTTTTAAGACTGTAAATCAAGAACTACCTTACTATTCATATCGTAGCGATTCTACAGGATCCATTTTACTAATTTTACGTGCTGGGAAGTAGGCAGAAATATAGCCAAGCAAGAGAGCGAAAACTAGAGTTCCTAAAACAGATAACAAATTTAATTCAAAAACCTTAGTGATGGATGGGTAAAAGTGACTTACAACCGCATTCGCCAAACTTCCCACCCCTTGTGCAACCAAAAATGCCAGTAACAAGGCAATGCCTACAATCCAGATAGCCTCATAAATAAAAATTCCTTTGACATCACGATTCTGATAACCAACTGCCTTCATGACACCTATTTCCTTAGAACGTTGCATGATATTGATGTAAATAATGATACCAATCATAACCGCTGCTACCACAATAGCTTGTGATGAAAGTACAATCAATAATCCCTGAATGACACGAATAAAGGTAATCACAATATCAAGAACCTTCTGTTGAGAAAGCACAGTATACTTCTTATTTTTCTGTAATTCTTCTGTTACTACTTTTGTCTGTGATGGATCTTTAAGTTCCAAGATAAAATAAGATACAGCTTTTGTAAATCCAGCTTCTTTCAAAATCGTTTCCATTTGATTAGACGGCATGAAACTGTTGCTGTCCTCCATGTCATCTTCATCATTGATTACACGCACAATCTTCGTTTGAAATTGAGCTGTCTTGCTAGCTTCAGCAGTATTTTCTACAATGCTGGCTGAGACTGATTTGCCAATAACATCAGTAGCTGTCAGATTGTTTCCTGTCTGTTCATTCCAATTTTTTAGTAAACTGATTGGAATTGTCAAGCCCTGTTCATTTGCATCAGTATAGAGGGATCCAGCTACCACTTTGTCCTTTTCATTACTACTAACAGAGATACTTGTATCCTCATAGAGACTCACTACTTGAGCATAAGAAGGCATCGTTTGACTCAGATCCATTTCTTGCCCATCTATAGTAATATTTGACATATTCATCCCAAAAGGACTCTCCAAATATTTAATAGCTTCTTTCCCAACTGTATCCGTGATATAGTTCTTATCATCTTGGTTCAAAAAGCCTCGTCCAACATTTTTTGTGTTTAAAGCAATCTGAACTTGAGAAGGAATTTGACCTCCATTCGTATTTTCATCAATCATCGAAATCAAAGCATTTCCCAAACCGAAAGAAATTAAGACTCCTACAAAACCGATTGAGGTTGCTAGCGCAATCAATAGATTACGCCACTTTCTTTCCATAAAGTTATTTAAAGAAAGCTTGAATTTATTTTTCAATGATAATCCTTTATTTTTTGACTTCTTCAACGACTTCACCATCCTTCATTTTGATAATCACATCTGCATATTCGGCAACCTCTGGATTATGGGTTACGATCAATACTGTTTTCCCTGTTTGGGCTAAATTTTTGAACACTTCCAATACCATTTCTTGGGATTGAGAATCCAGCGAACCCGTTGGCTCATCTGCTACAATCATATCAGGCTGATTTACCAAGGCACGCGCGATTGCTACGCGTTGCTTTTGCCCGCCAGAAAGCTGTTTAACATTTTTAGCCATAAAAGGCTCCATGCCCAAGTTACTTAATTGCTCCTTTGCAATCATTGTCATCTCCCTATCAGATAAATCTTTGACATAGAGAGGTAGCTTGACATTGTCCAAGACAGACTGATGAGGAATGAGGTTAAAGTTTTGAAACACAAATCCAATCTTATCTTTACGAAATTGAGTTAGTTCAATCTCTGATAAGTCACGGAGGGATTCCCCTTTAAACTCTAAATCTCCTTCATATTGTCTATCTAAACCACTGATGATGTTTAGTAGACTGGTTTTGCCACAGCCTGATGGGCCGTAAATCGCTGTAATTTTACCTTTTGCAATCTGCAGATTTATATTTCTTAGAGCCTGCTCTTGATGTTTACCGTCCAAGGCGTAAAACTTTGAAATATTTTTAATGGATAAAATGGACATGATTATCTCCTTTAATTACTTTTGACAACATATATCGATATAAACTACAATAAATAATACTGATATAAACTATATTTAACAATATCAAGCCCCATAAACCAAATAGTTTAATTTGATTGAATAATAAGCAAACCATAACTGGTACGAAGCGAATAATGTACAACGTTATCCTTGTATTTATAGGAATTGAAAAAGCATCTAATTCTTTCGCATTCTTGAAATGATACTTTCTAAATATAATTATCTCTAACATCTGTATCCCTTGGCATAAAAAATATGCTAGAGAAACTCCGAAAAGAAATAGGGAAATATCTATAAAACCGTACCCCAGATAATTTAAAAAGACATATAGCGAGATCGACGGAACTAAGATACTAATAAAATTTAAAGACCAAATTCTTTTTTTTATAAACTTATTAAGATTGACCCCCACAGCCTTCAGATAAGGGAAGTCCTTATTTAAAGTAAGAAAATAAAAATTTATCCCTTTATTGCTAAAAAATACTGTCCCTGAAAATAAAGCTGTATTCAATATCATCGCTTTATTCGATATATCAATTCCTAAAAAATCTGGTAAAACCAACCACATGAACATAAACATAAAAGTTGAAAATACAGGTATAGTCATCGCTTTAAACACCGTCAAACCATCAACGACAGATAATAAATAGGTTGTACTGAACGATTTTTTAAACCTTGGCCTAACATACCTGATTTTCGGTATAAAAAATATACTATTAAGTAAAAAAACAAGTAGGCACGCAAATATTCCTAAAGAAATATCATAGAAAAAAATAGCTACTAAGATGGGGGAAACTAGAATTAAATTCTTTAAAAATACTATATTCCAAAATTCTCTCCCTGTGATATTGAAAAATATCCTCATTGTACTCTCTGTTTTAGTTTTTAAAACATAAATATTTTCATAAATTATTCCTAATAACAAAATTGCAGGAACAAGTATTTTTACTAATTCAAAGTATGATAGGATACCCCAAATTTGATTTTCACTTAATAGCTTATAAACTTCTTGTTTAGCAAAACAAAATATAAAAATCAAACTAACAGATGAAAGAAAATATTTGTAGGTCGATTGAAACAACGATAATTCCTTGACATTATTCGAATCATTCCAGTATCCCTGTCGAGATAGGAATAATAGAGTAATAGAGTAATAAAACTTTTCCATATAACTTTCCTCTACAAAGAAATAATCTGATCAACTGTCGGTAAAATTTCTTGCCTCTCGTGACTTACAATAATGAAGTGTTTGCCTAGATTTATCTTTTGCTCCATCAATTGAAGCAGATTTTCAACCGAAATTTGATCTAAACCTGATAAAGGTTCATCCATAACATACAAGTCCGAATCCAATAAAAACGCTGCTATAAGCATTACTTTTTTCTTTTCTCCTAATGACAATGATTGAATTGTTTGTGTCATTAATTTCTCATTCAAATAAAATTGTTCTCGTAATTCTCTTAACCGTTCTTCGAACAAATTTGTTTCAATAAAAAATTGTTTCTGTAAAAATCCGAATAATAAATTAGGAGATAAACCAATGAAATAGTTGTCCGAAGAATCTGGAACATAGCTAACTTTTTCTTCAGAAATCAATGAGCCAGAATATGGTTGAACAATTCCTAGTAATACTTTCAATAATGTTGACTTTCCTGAGCCATTTTTTCCAGTAATCAGTGTAAGACCTGAATTTGAAGTATCAAAAGAAATATTGTTAAACAGTATCCGACTATTTATCCTATACGAAATGTTCTCTACTTTCATTTTTTCTCCTTTTATATTATAATTAAAATAGTTGATAGTTATGTCTATAATCTTTTTGAGAATGCCCATTTTCAAACTGAGACATAACTATCAATTATTTTTTTATATTAATTTCTAAACTAGAACCACTGTTTAATCCAGCCCCAAATTGCTGTTAAAATCCAGTCAATAATAATCCATCTGATAATTCTCCATACGAAACGCCACATAATAATTCCTCCTATTTACTAAACCATTGTTGAACCCAGCCCCAAATAGCTGTCCACATTAAATTAATCAAAATCCATTTTACTATTTTCCATACCCAACGCCACATTTATTCTTTCTCCTTTTCTGTGATTCCTACTTTAATCTTCTAAAAAATTAAAATTCCTAAATGTCCTATTATTCTCCAACGTCATATCAAGTCCCTCATTTACTTCTCGTACAATAATAAGTGCATTATTTGCTATACCGACTAATGGATAGACTTTTAATATCTGGGGTTTTATTGTAATCAAATCCAATAAATAGCCGTTAACTCTTATTTCCGCTTGAAGAAGAGTTGATAGCGTTTGTCGAATGAGCAGTACATCTCCAACTTCTGACATGCCTGCTAATAAAATATTGTTTATTCTTTCAAATTCTAGCATATCAAACCTCTAAACTTAGCCCCACCATCCGCCAATGATAAGTAGCAAAAACAACATCTTAACCATAGCAAATCCCTTTCTTATTTATTTACAAATTCATTTTAACAAAAAAGCGACATTTCTCCAATGACAGAAATGTCACTCCTATAAAGCATTTAACAATACCTTTCTAAGTCTTCGCTCCATTCATTATCTAAACTAACGATTAACTTCTCATTGCCAAACATCCTTGCCATCATTTTTGCTTCTTCATACTTTTGTTTGGCTGTATCATAATCCATCTGAATATAATATTTCCACTCCACCATCAAGACAATCGGTTGTTTTTGAAAATCTCGTGTTTTTTGCCCTATTTTATTTAAGGTCTCGACTGCCCTCTTAAAATAATGAAGCAACCCCATAATCTCTATACAAGTTAAAGAAGCTAACAAGGAATCTCTAAGTAAGTCCAAACAATCGAACTCTATCTTATCAACCTGAGAACTTAATTTGTCATGAAAATAAAGAATAGTTTCATGCTCAGACTTTTTTATCTCACCCTCGTTTAAACCATCCATTAACTGACAAAGAAAATACAGTCTCAATTTCAACAATTCCTCAGCCTTATATACATCTCTGGATAGTAAGTCTTGAAGACCGTCCTCAATCACACCACTTCCGTATAAAGAATTACTAGTCGCTCTCACTGCATCTATTGCCTGAAGACAGTCCACTATCATCTTCTCATCACGGGGCAGGTCATCATAAAAACACTCAAAAATCTCATCAAAATATTCTTCCTTTTGTTCCTGCAACTCCTTGTCTCCGTAGTCAGGATGATGAAGAAGAAAGTATTTTAATTCTTGGTAACGCTTGGGTAATTCCTTATAGTCTGGCATCAAGACATAGGATGGAATTTCTAATCGTTCTGCAATATATTCTAGTGTTTTTATAGTCGGGCGAAATTCTCCTTTTTCGATTCTCACCAACTGACGGACTGATAATTCGGACTCATCCCCGCAAAAAACTGGACGACTAAGTCCTTTCTCCTCTCTTAAAAGTCGCACTTTATCCCCTAACTCATTTATCTTGTTCACTTGCCCCTCGCATGATTATAAAAGATTTGATTTTCAAATAAATATATGCGATTATTATACCATTTTTCAAATAGAATTACAAAAAAGAGACAGGATTTCTCCTGTCTCTAGGCTGATAAACGATTATTTACGACGTCCTGGACGTTCTGCATAACCATAGTAAGCATCTGCCATGATTTCTTCCATGTCAGCTACCATTGGCAAGCGTGGGTTAGCAGGTGAACATTGATCTTCATAAGCAAGCAAGGCAATTTCATGCAAGCTGTCTTTCCAAGCTTTTTCATCAATTCCTTGATCCTTGAAGTTCATCTTGATACCTACTGCAACACCAAGTTCGTAAACAGCTTTAGCGTATGCTTCAACTGCTTCTTCTGGAGTTGAGTGAGGCAAGCCAAGCATTTTCGCGATGTCTTGGAATTTCTCATCAGCTTTCCAGTAGTTGTATTTAGGCCATGTAGTAGTCTTAGATGGACGAGTTCCGTTGTAACGGATAACGTATGGAAGCAAGATAGCATTAGTACGGCCGTGAACAGTGTGGTGAACACCACCAATCTTGTGGGCCATTGAGTGGCTCATACCAAGGAAGGCATTGGCGAAGGCCATACCAGCCATTGTAGATGCATTGTGCATTTTCTCACGAGCTTCTGGGTCAGCTGTCTTAACAGATTTTTCTAACCATTCAAAGACAAGTTTGATTGTTTGAAGCGCAATACCGTCTGTATAGTCGTTAGCAAAGTTTGAAGTGTAGGCTTCAGTCGCGTGTGTCAAGACGTCCATACCTGTATCAGCAGCGATAAAGTCTGGAACTGATTCAACCAAAGCAGGGTCAACAATCGCAATAGTTGGTGTCAATGAGTAGTCAGCCAATGGGTATTTGCGGTTGTTTTTCTTATCAGAGATAACGGCAAATGGTGTTACTTCTGAACCAGTACCTGAAGTTGTTGGGATACCGATGTACTTCGCTTTCTTACCAAGTGATGGGAAGCGGAAGGCGCGTTTACGAATATCCATGAATTTTTGGACCAAGTCACGGAAGTCGATTTCTGGTTGTTCGTAGAAGAGCCACATTACTTTGGCTGCATCCATTGGTGAACCACCACCAAGAGCAATGATTGTGTCTGGTTCAAATGCTTTCATCACTTCAGCACCACGTTCTACAGTTGTGATGTCTGGATCTGGTTCAACATCTGAGAAGACTTGAATAGTTACACGGTTGCTACGTGCGTTCAATTGGTCGATAACACGTTGAACGAAACCGAGTTTTTCAATAGATTTATCCGTAACGATCATAACGCGTTCAATATCTTCACATGTTTGAAGGTATTGGATAGAATTGCGTTCGAAGTAAATTTTTGAAGGAACTTTAAACCATTGCATATTATTTCTACGTTTCCCTACTTTCTTGATGTTTAGAAGGTTAATAGCGCTCACGTTATCCCCAACTGAATTGCGTCCGTATGAACCACATCCAAGTGTCAATGATGGGATGAAGGCATTGTAAACGTCACCGATACCACCGAAAGTAGATGGAGAGTTCCAGATAATACGCATAGCTTTGATTTCTGTACCAAAGCGTTTAGCAAGAGCTTCATCTTTTGTATGGATAGCTGCTGAGTGACCAAGTCCGTTAAACTCAACCATTTGACGAGCTTTTGTAAGACCATCTTCTGTGTCTTCAGCTTTTAGGACAGCAATAACTGGTGACAATTTTTCACGAGTCAATGGTTCTTTTGGTCCTACTTCCTCACATTCTGCAGCCAAGATGTTTGTTCCTTCTGGAACACTGAATCCTGCTTGTTCTGCAATCCATGCTGCTGGTTTACCAACAATGTTTGCATTTAGTTTAGCACCAGCACAGTTTTTGCTGTTTGCTTTCACACCAAAACAAAATTCTTCAAGAAGTGCTTTTTCTTTTTTATTTACAAAGTAAGTGTGGTATGATTTGAATTCTTCTACAAATTCGTCGTACACTTCTTTATCAATGATAACTGCTTGTTCTGATGCACAGACCATCCCATTATCAAATGATTTAGACATAACGATGTCATGGGCAGCTTGACGAAGGTCAGCAGATTTTTCTACATAGGCAGGAACGTTTCCGGCACCTACCCCAAGAGCTGGTTTACCACATGAATAAGCAGCCTTAACCATGGCATTACCACCAGTTGCAAGGATAGTAGCAACACCTTCGTGGTTCATAAGCGCTCCAGTTGCTTCCATAGATGGCTCTGTAATCCATTGAACACAGTTTTCAGGCGCTCCAGCTGCGATAGCGGCATCACGAACGATTTGTGCTGCGTGGGCTGATGATTCTTGAGCTGATGGGTGGAAGGCAAACACGATTGGATTACGTGTTTTCAAAGCAATCAATGATTTGAAAATAGCTGTTGATGTTGGGTTTGTTGTTGGAGTGACACCACACACAACACCGACAGGTTCTGCAATTTTAGTCAATCCTGTAACAGGATCATCTTCGATAACTCCGACAGTTTTAACTCCGCGCATGTTATTCACAACGTGTTCACAGGCAAAAAGGTTTTTTGTCGCCTTGTCTTCAAATACACCACGACCAGTTTCTTCAATTGCATGTTGTGCTAGGATACCGTGCGCATCAAGAGCTGCAACTGAAGCTTTCGCTACGATGTAGTCAACTTGCTCTTGGTTCAACTTGCGCATTTCTTCAAGCGCAACCAAAGCTTTTTGTACTAGTCCGTCTACATGCTTCTCAGCAGCGAGTTGTTTTTGCTCAGGTGTAACAGTTTTTTTATCAGCCATATTATCCTCCATAGCCTTTAAGGATTTTATCCTTTGTTAATTTTTTCACAAGTTTATTATAACTCTTTTTTTATGTTTTGTAAACAGTTTCATAAACATTTCACAAAGAATTTTTGCGATATTGTGAAATCACTCTCAAATAGGTTATAGTATCAGCTTTTAACTAGATGATTGTGAAATAACAACAAAAAATTTTTTATTTCACAAACCTAACAAAGGGTTAGGAAGCGCTTTCTTTTTTCTTGTAAAAAAACCTCCTTGGGCTGACCTGACACATAGCAGTTTGGTTATTTGGGTTAATATTAGCGAGCCAAGTCGTTTGGCTCGCTTTTTTCATTGTTTAGTTTTCCGATGAAATTATAATAAATATCAATCTGAATAATTCGATTGCGTTTCGTGCCAGTTGGTTTATAAATCACAATCTTGTCAATCAGTTCATTCACTATCTCAACGGTTAGTTCTGGTAGCTCTGTATATTTCAAAATTCTCGTCATAAACTTGGAGATATTCAAGTTATCTTCTTGTTGTTTGGCGAGTTTTCAGTTAAATCAGAAATGGAAGTTTGAAGCTGTTTCTGTTCCTCTTCATAGCTCTGACTTAGCTTCACGAAGCGTTCATCTGAAATTTACCAAGTAGATTATCTTCATAAAGCTTCTGAATGATATTGTCAATCTCTT
>NZ_GL732498.1 GCF_000187745.1 Streptococcus sp. M334
TTAGACGCGCTCGTGCTGGCTGATTGGCTTGCACTTGTCGATGCTGACTTAGACGCGCTCGTGCTGGCTGATTGACTTGCACTTGTTGAAGCCGACTGACTAGCTGATGTGCTGGCTGATTGGCTTGCACTTGTCGATGCTGACTGGCTAGCACTTGTTGAAGCTGATTGACTTGCACTTGTGCTTGCTGATGCTGAGGCAGATCGCGCTTCAGAATCCGATACTGGTGGTTTCACTGTATTTTGTGTACCATCTTTATAAGTAATCGTTACAGTCCCATCATTTGATATTCTATATCCTTCATCTCCATCTTTGATACGGTTTGCATCTTTTGGATTTGCTGCTTTCACCGCCTCAAGAATCTTTTGTTTATCTTCTGGAGATAGGGTTGTTGTATTGCTTACTTGTACTGTTGCAGGAACATTACCTGGGAATTTTTTACTTAATTTCCCTTGAGCAACAAGGAAAGATGGAGTCTGTATTTCATTACCACTCAAGTCTCTCGTGATAAATTTACGTGTCCAATAATTACCTGATGCCCATGTTTTATCCGGTTTATATGTACCAGTAGCTTCAATCGTCGCTGGGGTAGTGTTCGTAGCTTCTGTAACACTTGAAATAGAATTTATCTCACCATCTGTTGCATAGCTAGGATCAATAAATTTTGTCTGAGTAGATCTATCATCTGAAACTTCCAACTTATTGATTTTACCACTGTTATCCGTGACTTCAGCAATTACACGATACTTATCACCAGCAAATATTTCATACCCTGCAACTTTTCCTGTACGAACAACTTCCTTAGGTGCATCTTTCCACTCACCAGCTGCATTTTGAATCTGTAACTTGTACGTAATCGTCGGTGGTACAGTTTCCTTAGTAATCGTACCAGAACTTGACTCTGAAGTTAACTCTTCAGTTGTATTTGGACCTGCTGGTACACTTTGAGTCACAGTTACATTAGGTACAGTAGGTGAAGTACTTGAAGGAAGAAGACCATTATTTCCATCATAGACTTTTTGCAAATCAGTCGGAGTAAAGGTTACGCTGTTAGCGTTATTGTCTGCTTTTTTCTTAACTGTCTGACCTGCAACTGTCAAGGTTACAGTTGCTCCTGGAAGAACATTGGTTACCGTGATGCTTTGATCTGGTAAACCTCCACGTTCACTTAAGTCTCCAATAACTGGTGGGTTAACTTCCATTGCCAATTCTGAGATTGGTTTGGTACGAGATTGACCATCTGTATAGGTAATCTTAGCATTAGTTCCTTCGAAGGTAACGTCCTGGATACGATCTTTTTCTTTTTCTGTAGCTGTATCATGGGCATTCTTAACAGCTTCTTTTATGCTATCCTTTTCAGTATCTGTCAAGGAAGCTAGGCGTGTAACCTTAATCTTCTTATCAGGATTCAAGTTAGCATTTCTTACTGCTAAATCACCTTGTACAAGTCTAAATGTATTTCCTACTGACTCATTTCCTGCAACATCTGTAGCTGTAATCGAACGAGTCGCAGTATTTCTAGTGCTGTATTGAAGATCGTCTTTAACCTTTTCCGTTACAACTAGGCTAGCTGGATTTGTAGTTGAGGCATCTGTAATAGAAGAAATATTGGATGCAGGTTCTTCTTCATTGGGATTGAGTACCGGGTCTTTTCTAAAAGTATTATCCAAAACTTTTCCAGTTTGAATCTCGGTAGCTCTATCATGCCCTTGTCTAACTGTCGTTTTATTTATATAGTTACTATTGTCAGTGGCTGATGTTTTAAATCTAACTTGGTCACCAGTATAAAAAGTATATGCTGGAGTTCCAGAAGTCGTCTTAGGAGCAGCTACCCATTCTCCAGTCGCTTTATTGTAAATTTCTACAACTGTATTCGCTACTGGCGCAATCGTCTCAGGGGTAATATTGACACCTGTACTTTCAGCAGATGGGGTTGTAACGCCATTAGAATCCGTAATATTTGCAGTAGCTGTTACACTTCCTCTGGCTGGCAATACATTCAAACCAAGTTCTGCAGGAGTTACTGTCAGTTCAGTTGCACCTGCTGGCTTATCGACTTTATAAGTCTCATTTCCGATTTTAATCGTAACAGACGTTGCTTTTGGTTCAATATTTGTAATCGTAATGTTCTTGGCAAGACCACCTTGATTTGACAAATCATTTGTAACCGTTGGAGCTTTTGGTTTAGCAATATCTGCTACCTTGAGTGTACGAGTCGTGTCATCCTTATATTGGATAGTTGCAGTATCGCCATTTATCGTAACATTCTTGATACGACCATCAACACCATGAGCTGCCTTAATATTAGTGATCAGAGTTGCTTTTTCAGGTTCTGATGGATTGCTCAAGTCATTGACTGTTGGCTTTTCAGTTGGATTGAGATTTGCATTTTTCTCCGCTAGACTTCCATGACGTAGAATAAAGCCATCTGTGCTTGATGAGTTATTTGCTCCATCGACAACATTAATTTGACGAGTAAGCGTCTGATTTGCTGCCCATACAAGATTATCTCTCAACGTTACAGTAGATGTTCCCGTATACGGAGTTGTTTCCGACGCATTCGTCACCGTATCTCTGAAGGTACCACCTGTACTTGTTCCCCATGAAGAAAGAGCGAACAAATCATTTTTCCAACTTGTTCTATCCGCAAATGTGACCGTCTTAACTTTTCCACTATTATCTGTAACGGTGGTTTTGACACGAAGTTCATCACCTGAATAGATAGAATAATCCTGTCTACCTTCTGAATCCACTGTAGAAGGTACTGGTTTCCAAGTATTGGTTGTCTTATCTAACACTTCAAATGAATAGTTAATAACTGGTTTTTCTGTTTCTGGTGTGATAGTTACAGAATCACTTGTTGCAGATTCAAACGGTGTGCTAGCACTAATATATAAACCTGGTGCTGAAACTTTGGCAGTAACTGTTGCATTGTTTGGCAATAAGCCATCCTCAAAACCAAGCTCGGTTGGTGTAATAGTTACACTAGGGGTACCAGCTGTAATCGGCTTAGTAAACGTTTTAGTCCCTACTGTCACTGTTACCTTAGTTGCCTGTGGGTCAATGTCTGTTACCGTAATCCCCGTTGGCATACCACCTTCTCCGCTTAGATTGTTAGTTACAGTTGGTCGACTAGGACGAACTTCCACTTGCAAAGTTTCTCGAGCAGGATTGTCTGACCCATCTATTGCAGAAAGGAAGTATTGAAATCGTCCAACTTTATTAATAGTTCCTCGAACTCGACTCGAAATTGTCTTATCAGCATTTCTAGTATTAGTTAGCGAAAGCGAACCAACACTAGGATCAGTTAGCGGAGAGCTGTTTGCCGTAAGCAATCCATTGAAAGATTTAATACCCGAATTACCTGTCTCATTGTCTGAAACGGTTAGAGGCACATCGACAGAATCACCTGAAACAATTTCAATTTGTTTATTGGCTGGAACTCCCTTAATAACAGGAGGAATAGCATCACGACTTGAGATTGCAGGAACACCAAATTCTGAATCCAAAGTTCCCTTGTTATTTGGTAAGGTTACAGTTGTCTTGGCTACATACGAACCAGCCAGTACAGATGGTACGTTAACTGTTGCTTTCCCTCTTGAAACTGTACCTGTGTGGCTTGTATTGTTTGGTCCCTGAAGGGTAACTATTGAGCCATCTGGGATACCTGTTCCTACATTCACTACAACTGGTACATTTTGTCCGACTCTATTGTTAAGATCTGTTTCAATTGTTGGAGGAGCTGGTTTAACGGCAACTTTAACAATTTTCTCGGTTGTATTACCAAGCGTATCTGTAGCGGTCACCTTCACATTCTCATAAAGACCAACTTTTGTAGGAGTACCTGTCAAAGTAGTCGACATAGAACCGTCATTGTTTCTAACAGCTGGGCTTGCTGTCAAAACACGGTTAAAGTCTGTATTCGATTTGTCAAGAGTGGTTCCTGTAGACCTACTTGCATCATAAGTAAGGGTCTTCATGCCTGAATTACCAGTCGTCACATCAGAAGCTGACAAGCGGACATTAGCTGGTTGTCCAGCAGTTAAATTGATTTGTCCGTTGTCTCCTGCTGTAACAACAGGTCCAGTCTTATCAATATTAGTTGCGCGAACTGTATTACTATAATCAGATTCAACAGATGTCTTTCTTACTCCATTTCGATCTGTATACTCTGGCTGTCCATCAACAACTGTCTGAGCCTTGTACTCTGCATTGTTTTGTAGATTAACATTTCTAAAGGTTACATGTCCATTATTATCTGCTGTTTCCTCTAGTATTTTCACTCCATTTTGGTAAAGAGCAACTTTCTTACCTGGAGCTGCTTTCTCAACGTGAATATTTTGCTGAGCTTGACCTTCTACAAGTTTAGTCGTAATTTTTGGTGCGTGAGGCTTAACGATAAACTGAGTATCTACATCTTTTGTTGTATTATCTGGGAAGGTTACATGTATCTTATTGTTAAAGACCCCTGGAGTGCGTCCAACATTCTTCTTATCGATTAGTTGATTGTTAGAATCTCTCCACTCTATTTGTGAGCCCCTAGGTAACTTATCACCACCATAATCATTAGTACCTTTTCTTACTAAATATTGGTTCGGATCCGTAAAGGCATTTGACGCAGAGCCATCATACCACCATTTCAAACCTGCAGCATTATAGTCATTGGTAATATACGGTTCTTCCACCTGTTTAACAAAATATTTCCCATTGTCTGCCGCGGCTAGTGGATAAGCTTGTTCGTAGCTCATCCCAAGAGGATTGGTGTGGAGTCCCACTGTTGCAAAGGTCGTACCTGGTGAACCTAAACCAAATAACAGTTTCATATTTTTTATTTGTTCACCAGTAACACCTGGTTTTACTCTTGTTTCAAAGCGTGTTACGTTTACTTCACTTTGCGTTCCACCGATATTAACCGTTTGCCAAATAGTACGTGGGTCTGAAATACGCGGAACGATTGCTGGAGAAATTTCGTTCCAGATTGGTCGTTTCCATGTGTCATTATTATCAGATAAAGCTTTTAGCAAGTTTTTAGATTCATCTGGATGGTAAAGAGAAACAACGCCTTGACTTCCACCTCCAAACGAATTTTTATCGTATGTTGCTGTCCCCTGTTTAGCAAATCCATCACTACCATTCGCAACAGTCTCACCAAATTTATCTGGTAAGCTAAGCGGATGTGCCGTATCAACAGGAAGGTCAGCGAAATTCACATTTGGTTTTACTGTTGTACTTGTTATTTGATTTTTATAACCCGTCGTAACAATATTATCAGGCATCTCTAGCTGGTCTGGAACCTGCATCCACTTAATCACATTAGTATAGCCACGATTAGCAAGCGGATTGGCAATAACTGTCCAAATGATAGAGGTTACTTTACCATTTGCATCATATACAGGCTTCGATGAAACAGCCACGTGATCTCGCAAATGATTCTCTGCAGAAGCATTATATCCAGATACGTAAGATTTTAAGTTTTCGCCATTTGCACGATTCTCATTAGCCTCTCCTACCGCACGTGAACCAACCTGTGTATTAATGGCACGAGTTTGTGATCCTCTCTCCATCTGTCTGCCATTTAGCACACTACGTTTTCCGTTATGGGCGCGGATCACGGCATTGGCGATTGAAGCTTCTGCAGCTTTGGCTTGCTTGATAACGGCTGTAAGGTCAGCGTTTGGATTCTTCAAAGCTTCTTCGATAGCTGTTACAGCAGCGTTAACTTTAGTAACTGCTGAATCCATGTTAGGCAAACCGATAGACCTAGCTAGGAATTCACCCATAGAAGCAGAGATTTTAGACAGACGTTTGCGGTCTTCTTCAGCTTTTTTGTTGCTCTCAGCCGATACTGTAGTCGCTACGGCAGCTGTTGTCGTCGTACCCACCAAGCTTGAAGTCGTTGATGTGATTTGACTCAAACGATTTTCAACTGCTTGTAGAGATGCAAGGCTGTCAGTGATGACTTTTGAAAGAGCTGCATCAGCTGTAGTATTAGCTGTATCTGCTTTACGTACAGATGTCTCTCTGTTTGAAGCTGTTTCTGATGCTACTGGTTTTGCAAGTTCAGAAGTTACTCCAGCTTGTGATTGAGAAGCACTTGTTGATGCTGACTCAGACGCTGATGTGCTGGCTGACTGAGATGCTGATGTGCTTGCTGATTGGCTTGCACTTGTTGAAGTACTTACTGATTGGCTTTCACTTTCTGAAAGATGCTTACTTGCATTCTTGGAAGCTTCCTCAGACAAGGATTGGCTTTGGCTGACAGAAACTGATAGGCTGTCGGCTTGAGCCCCCTCCTGATCTTTTACTGTTCCCAAAGTTACTGTGTCTGTATTCGCAAGTGTTTGATTTGACTCTACTGTCTTTTCAAGAGCGTCATTGGCATAAACAGTTGTTTGTGTTGCAACTGCTCCTCCAAGTACCGTCCCTGCTGCGGCTATCCCTTTCAGGATATCCAAGCCTGTTAGTGTATTTGCCGATTGCTCTTCAATCACTTCAGTTGTTACCTGAGCAGCATCTACACCACCTCGCAAGACTTTAAAGAGACCAAATTGAGAGGTCGAGGCACGCAACCAATGCTTACCCGACTTGATCAACTTGAAACGGGTTACACGATCCGTCTCCCTATATTCACCTTCTTGGCGTCTAAAAAACATTTTTTAGATTCCTTTCCTTTTGTTTTTATGTGTATTTTTCGATAAAATACCATTCTATATTATACACTTTAGATTCAAGTAATTCAATAAGTTTCAAAACATTTTTACCTAAAAAAAAAAAGCATTTTTATATTACTAAAATCCAAGTTCCAATTTTTTATAATTTTTTATAATTATCAATGACATCCCATATTTTAAGCGGTTTCAAAGTCTATAAATTTATTCTTAATCATTTTATGTATTTATATTTAGAAATATTAAATTTTTGTTACAAAACATTAAACTAGAACTGGAAAATTATACTCTATTTGTTAATATATTGATTTCTGTGATATTTGTATACTTGCATATCTTTTTATATCTATAGCAAGCTACATTAGCATGAAACAATACATAAACATTTTAGCTCCTGTTTACCATAGAATAATGTAAGAAGGACAGTATCTCTATGCCCTTGAATGTCTTTATTCTAACATCAATGAACGATTAAACATATCATTTATTAAATTTTAATACACAATTCAAACACTCTCTAGATTTGTTTGAAACTAATCTCACCTTTGCAATGATTATAGTAAATTGAATCTAGAATAGTAGAAAACAACTCCTAAAGCACTGTTAGAAATGTTCTATAAGTTACGGTGTACTCTTCTATAGTAGATCGAAATAAGATATGAACAAATCTATTTAGGAAAGTCAAATTAATTTCTAGAAATATTTTATGATTTATGATGTACTATTATAGATTTATTTTATTATATATTAACTCTTATATACAGAAAAGAAATTTTTAAAAACCCCTGAAAACTTAATTTTCAGGGGTTTTTCTAACCTATTCATTTTTGAAAACGGTTATTTTAAGACAAGACATTATGCTTCATCTTCATCATCATGCTTACGGCGTTTCGCAATCAGACCTAGACCAGTCACAGCCGACAAAGCTCCAAGGAGTACAGATGATTTGGAAGCTTCTGTACCTGTATTTGGCAATTGCTGTCTTGACTTAGCTACTGATTCTGATGGTGTTTCAGATGCGCTTGTTGACGCTGACTCAGATGCACTTGTGCTGGCTGATTGGCTTGCACTTGTTGAAGCTGACTGACTAGCTGACGTGCTGGCTGATTGGCTTGCGCTTGTTGAAGCCGATTGACTCGCACTTGTGCTTGCTGATTGACTCGCACTTGTGCTTGCTGATTGACTCGCACTTGTGCTTGCTGATTGGCTTGCACTTGTTGAAGCTGACTGACTAGCTGATGTGCTGGCTGATTGGCTGGCGCTTGT
>NZ_GL732499.1 GCF_000187745.1 Streptococcus sp. M334
CTGCATCTGCTGCTGACTTAGTCAAGTCTGACGCTGGGATAACTGCTGTCTTACCTTCTGGGGTTGTGACTGTCGCATTGCCTTTATCGTCTACTGCTACAGTTGAACCTGGGTTGACTGCTTTAACCTTATCTTCGATCGCTTTCTTCTCTTCTGGAGTTAACGCATCTGGATTTGCTACTACTGTCTTATCTGCTGGTTTAACGATGTCGTTGCCTGCGTTTGGTTTCTTAGTATCTTCAACAGTACGTACTAATTCTTCTACAGGAATCACTTGTGTTTGACCATCTGGAGTTGAAACTTTAGCATTTCCTTTTTCATCTACTGTTACTACAGAGTTTGGATTTACAGTTTCAACTGCTGCTTTAATTTTCTCCTTCTCAGCATCTGTCAACTTAGCTGGATCATTTACGACTACTTTATCTGCTGGCTTAACTACGTCATTTCCTGCTTTTGGATCATTTGCTGTATCAGCAGTTTTCACAACTTGTTCAGGAGTGATGATTTCCTGATGACCATCTGGAGTTGTAACAGTAATATTTCCATCTGCATCTTGAGTAATTTCTTTAGCATCTGGATTTACTTTCTTAACAGCTTCTAAGACCTTAGCTTTTTCATCGTCTGTTAAAGCACTTGGATCATTTACAAGAACTTTATCAGCTGGAATATTTACTTCACCTACAGCTTTAATAGCTGCTTTATCTGATTCTTCAATTCCATTGACAGATTCTGCTGTTTTAGCTGCATCTACAGATTTTTTAGCTTGTTCTGCAATCTTGTCTACTTGAGCTTTAAGATCTTCTTTAGCTTTAGGAGTCAAGTCGTCACGAGCATCGATTGCTGCTTTCTTAGCTGTTGCTTCGTCATCAATTGCTTTACGAGCGTTTGGTTTATCTTCTACAACAGGTACAGATTTTTCGATTTCTTTTTCAGCTTCGTCTTGAAGTTGCTTAACTTCTGCATCTGTTCCAGCTTTATCGATTTCTTTCTTAGCTTCTTCTGCTAGAGTTTTAGCTGCATCTGCTGCAACTTTCTTCTCATCATCTGTAGCATCTGGAGTGTTTTCAATTGCTTTCAATTGCTCAGCTAATTTATCATCGATTGCTTTCTTAGCTGCTGGTTTCGTTACTGCTTCTGGATTTACAGCTGCAACCTCATCTACACCTGTTTTCTTAGCTGTATCTACTGCTTTTTGAGCTTCAGTTGCTTTTTCTGGTGTATCTGCATTGTCTGGTTGTTCATTAATTGCATCTGTTGCTGATTTAGCCTTATCTTGAGCATCCTTCTTAGCCGCGTCTTTTTCTTCTTGCGTTAAATCAGTACGAGCATCGATTTCTGCTTCTTTCTTAGCTAATTCGTCTGCTACTGCTTTCTTAGCCACTTCTTTCGCTACTGGATTCACTTTCGCAACTTCATCTAATCCAGCTGTTTTAGCTGTATCTACTGCTGCATCTGTTGTTGCTGCATCGATTGCTTCTTTAGCTTTCTTAGCTTCTTCTGTTGCTTTATCTTTAGCTACTTTTTTCTCTGCATCTGTTAAGTCTGTACGGGCATCAATAGCATTATTTTTAGCTGTTAACGCATCGTCGATTGCTTTCTTAGCTGCTGGTTTCTTAACTGCTGCTGGATTTACGGCTGTAACTTCATCTACACCTGTTTTCTTAGCTGCATCCACTGCATCTTGTGCTGTTTTCGCTGCTTCTGGTGTATCCGCTGCATCTGGCTGTTTAGCAATTTCAGATAGTTGTGCATCAGCTTTATCTTTTGCTTCTTTCTTAGCTGCTGTTTTTTCTTCGTCAGTTAAGTCTGTACGAGCATCGATTTCTTTATTTTTAGCTGTTAATGCATCTGCAATTGCTGTTTTCGCTGCTTCTTTCGCTACTGGAGTTACGTTTGCAACTGCTGTAGTTCCAGCTGTTTTAGCTTTATCAACTTCTGCGTCTGTTGTTGCTTTATCAACTGCATCTTTAGCTGCATCTGCTTTTGCTTTTGCAATTTCTTTCGCTTTAGTTTTTTCTTCTGGAGTTAAATCCGTACGAGCATCAATTTCGTTGTTTTTAGCTGTTAATGCGTCATCGATTGCTTTCTTAGCTGCTGGTTTCTTAGCCGCTACTGGATCTACAGCTTTAACGTCTGCTACACCTTTATCTTTTGCACCATTTACTGCTGTTTGGGCTTCTGCTGCTTTTTCTGGTGTTTCTGCGTTGCTTGGTTGAGCATCGATTGCATCTGTTGCTTCCTTAGCTTTTGCTTTAGCTTCAGCTTTTGCTGCGTCTTTTTCTTCTGTTGTTAAATCAGTACGAGCGTCAATTTGCTCTTCTTTCTTAGCCAATTCATCTGCAATTGCTTTCTTAGCTGCTTCTTTAGCTACTGGATTTACAGATTTAACATCCGCTACACCCTTATCTTTTGCATTATCCACCGCAGTTTGAGCTGTTGTTGCTGCTTCTGGTGTGTCTGCATTGTCTGGTTGTGCGTTAATTTTAGCAAGTTCAGCATCTGCTAATTTTTGAGCTTCATCTTTAGCAGCTTTTTTCTCAGCATCTGTTAAATCTGTACGTTTGTCGATTTCAGAATTTTTAGCCGTTAAAGCATTCGCAATTGCTTCTTTAGCATTTTCTTTTGCTACTGGGTTAACTTTCCCAATCGCTGTAGTTCCAGCTGTTTTAGCTTGATCTACCGCATCGTTTGTTGTTGCTGCATCAATAGCTTTAGTTGCTTCTGCTGCTGCCGTATTATTTTTCGCGATAGCTGCATCTTTTTCTGCTTGTGTTAGATTTGGATTTGCTTTAATTGCATCTTCTTTAGCTTTACGAGCTGCTTCAACATCTGCTTTTGCTGCGTCTTTCTTAGCTACTACTGGGTTATCTGCTGCAATTGCACTTGTTCCTGCGTTTTTAGCCGTATCAAGAGCTGTTTTTGTAGTAGCATCATTAATTGCTGTTAATGCTTTTTCTTTATCAGCATTTACTTTAGCAACTGCTGCTGCTTTTTCTTCATCTGTAGCGTTTGGAGTAGCGTTAATTGCTGCAATTTTCTCAGTTGCTGCTGTTTTTACTGCATCAATCGCAGGTTGTTTATCTAATTTAGTGAAGTCTGTTAATGGTCTTACATCTTTAGAACCATCTTTATATGTTACTACTAAGTTGTTACCATCTTTTGTAATTGTATCAATCTTAGAATCTTTGTCGGTTACTTCTTGTCCACGTTTAGATTCTAAGTTTTTATCTTCATTTGTTTTAGAAAACTCAATCTTAACTTTCTCTTTAATTGAGTTAAACTCATCATCTGTTACTGCAGTTGGATCAGCTACTGCTACTTTATCTGCTTCTGCAACATCCGAAATTTCATATCTCTTAGCTTGTGATTTTAATACTAATGTAAATGCACCTGGATCGTTAGCGTATGTACCTGATGAAGCTCCATTTTCGATAATTGCATTATCCGTATCAGTTGCTGTAGCATAGCGAGTTACAATGCGGTATTCTCCATTTTCATCTGTTGGGAATTTACTTGCAGCCAATCCTGGAGTCTCTTTTGTCATCTTACCAGTAATTTTTACAGTTGCTGGTGTTGTAGTTTCTCCATCAATTTGTGTAAAAGTTGTATTATATTCGTTATCAATAACATTTGGATTAGTAGCTTCTACTGGTGATAACGGTTGATTTCCACCTTTTCTTATTGTTGCAAACTTGATTTTTCCTGAATCATCATTGTATTTAATATCAACATCAATATCTTCGTTCGCATATACGTAAACGTCTTTTTTACCGTCTACTGAGTATGGAATCTCCACTGTTGGAGCAACATTCGTACGTGCAAAGTCAGTTAATGGTAATGTATCTGTAGATCCATCGTTATACGTTACCACCATATTATTAGCTACTTTTTCAACAGATTTAATCTTGTCGGCTTTATCGTCAACATTTTGACCTTGTTTCGCAACTAAGTTAGCATCTGTATTCGTTTTAGAATAGTGAAGTTTGATGTTTGCATTGTTTTCACCAACTAGTTTCTTAAACTCTGCATCTGTTACGTTATTAGCATCAACTACTGGGAACTTAGCAGATTCTTCTGCTGGAGTTGTAACATCATATTTTTGAGTTTGTGGCTTAAGCATGACACGGAAGGCATGGTCGTTAGCGGCATCCTTTCCAGAACCAGCGAATTTTGTTCCTTCGACATCTGTAACTGTCACATAACGCCAACCTAAAGGCAGCCCCTGTGGAGTTTCTCCTTTTGTTGCTGCGTCTAGTCTATCTTGTGATAAATTATCTACTGCCTTCGGAGTACCTGAGTATCTGATAACCGCTGGTGTCGCGTCCGATGCTGGTGTTTCAGTTTTAAACTCGTTTGCTGTATATCCATACTGAGTATTGATTTTATCAGTCTCACCGTCTACAGGTTTGAAAGCATTGCTTCCCCATTGTTCCAGTGTGGCTTTTGAAACCTTATCCGAATCATCTTTGATTTTAATATCAAACGAGTTCTCTTCTGCACCATAGACATAGATTTCTCGTTTAGCTTCATCTGAGTATGGAATCTCTACGACTGGATCGACGTTTGTACGTGCCACATTTGAAAGTGGAGTTTCATCTGTCGAATCGTCAGTATATGTTACTACTACTTTTTTGCTTGTAGTATCAACATCAATACTTTTTACTATTGAGCTTTGATTGTCTACAAGTTGTCCTTTTTTAGATTCTAATCTTGCATCTGTACTTGTTTTAGAATGTTCAATTTTAATCTGAGCTTTAATTTTGGCAATATCTGCTTCAGTTAAGCTATCAATATTTGAAACAGCAATCTTATCAGCATTTGATGCTGGCTCTTGGATGCTATATTTGTATGTTTGTGATTTAAGGACAATCTTAAAGTATCCATCTGCATTTACACCACTTCCAGAAGCAGACATTGTCGATCCATCTTTTGCTGTTACACGAAGGTAACGATCCCCCATTGCAAAGTTTTGAGCTTCAGTTTTATTATAGGCAGGTTTACTCATGATAAGTTCATTCGGTTGCCCTGTCATTCTCACTGTTAATGGTGTATCTGTTTCTGTAGTGATCTTTTCGAAGTTATATCCATATCCATCTGTTACAGTTGTGTCATTTACAGTTGTGAACTTCTGACTTGATGCTTGTGTTGTTTCTACGTATGTGACTTTGTTTGTTGATGAATTGATTTTAAATTCTACATTAGCCTCTTCTTTGTTATAAACATAGATTTCTTTTGTAGTATCATTTGAAAACTCTGTAGTGTAAGTAATATTACCTACAGTTTTTGAAGTTTCAGCACGGAAAGCATTGTTTTTGTCTAATTCTTTACCGCTACGTGCATCATTAGATCCTGAGTTTTCGATTGAGTTAGATTCTGATTTAGGTTCAGTATTTTCTGCTGTTTTACCTACAGTTGGTTGTCCGTTAGTTGTGTCTACTACTGGAGTCTCTTTTTTCTCTACAGGTTTGTTTCTTAATCTAGCGTTAGCTGTAGTGACAAGTTTGCTGTAAGCTTGTTTTAGTTCAGCTTGAGTAGTTGCATTCGCTAATGTAGCTTTTGCAGCTTCTAAGTCAGCTTTTAATACTGCAACACTTTCTTCTGTTTTGTTATCGTAAGAACCGTTAGAAAGTTTTGTCTCAATTTCTGAAATATAGCTTTCAAGTTGGGTCTTGTCCAAAGTTGGAGTTGTTGCTTCTACAGATGTCTCTTGTTTGCTTAGTTCATTAGCTGATACAGCTCCATTCCCCAAGAACATGAAAAGAGCAGCGACCGCTACACTAGCCGCCCCAAAACTATATTTACGGATCGAGTAACGCGTGACCTTTTCACGGTGCAGACGTTCAACACGACTCATAGATGGTTTATTTTCCATTATTTTCTTTTCTCCTTTTATAAGGTTAATTGATTTGATTTCCACATGACACCTGCACACAGAAATCTACAATTTACATTTTATATTATTTTCAATATATATGCAAATAATTTGATTTTAAATTTTCGCAAAAAAAAAAAAGCGTTTTGGGAAATCAAGGAATTTTCAGAAAATTTCCGATTGAATTTTTTCTACTTTTTTTGAATAAATATATATGATATTATCCAACTAATCTTATATAAGAATTTAGGCTAGTTCGGAAAAACAGCGGATATATTTTTTAATTTTAGTAAAATAAATAGGTTTGAAGTGTGAAAATAGTGTATTTGTATCTCTATACACTAAAATCATTCGTACAAAATATAAAATCTATTCCAAACAAAAACATGCTACCTCATTTCGGTAACATGTCATCACTTTCTACTTACAACAACGCCTCAAACTCAGAGACAGTCATACCCAACTGTTTACTTGCAACCTCAGAAGTCAGAAGACCTTGGCGGACGAGATTTAGTAAACCTACTTTCAATCCATCTTCGATACCCTCAGATTGTCCTTGTTCAAGACCTTCCGCCCTAGCAGTCTCCAAGGCATAATCCTGTGCTAACAAGGCTTGTTCTTCTCGCATACGTAGTTGACTAAACATTTTCCTGTCCTCCTCGGACCAGCTCTTGTAGTCCAGCAGTTGGTCTGCTTGGCTGATGGCTCGCTCAGGTTGCTGGGTAAAGGGCTTATTCCCAAAAAACTCCAACCACGGTTTGCGAACCTCATCTTTGCTGGTTTCTCTGTATTTGTTAAGTTCTTATTTGTGATGCTCTTTCAATAGTAACTCAAACTCAGCGACAGTCATGCCCAATTGCTGGCTGGCAACCTCGGAAGTCAAAAGACCTTGGCGGACGAGATTTAGTAGCATAGACAAACTACCTTCAACTTTTCCACGTTCTAGTCCCTGTTCAATGCCCTCTTCGCGACCACGTTTGTACTGACCCCAAAAAGTTAGACAATTAATTTATCCGAAGGATTTAGTTCTGTATTGCACAGGGCTAAGTCCTTTTAGTTTTACCTTAATTCGTTTATTGTTGTAGTAATCAATATAGTCTACAATGGCTTGTTCCAATTGATTAAGTGATTTAAACGTCTTCTCGTAACCATAAAACATTTCGGATTTTAAAATTCCAAAGAAGGATTCCATCATGCCATTGTCTGGGCTGTTACCTTTACGTGACATAGATGGCTGAATTCCCTTACTCTCTAGGAATCGATGATAAAAATCGTGTTGGTATTGCCAACCTTGGTCGCTGTGTAAAATGGTATTTTCATAGTATTTCTCTGTAAATGCCTGTTCCAACATCGTTTTTACTTGTTCTAAATTTAGGCGAACAAGAAAGATTATAAGCGATAATTTCGCTATTAAAGCCATCTAAAACTGGTGATAAGTAAAGCTTTTAGAGTACTTGCTGGAATGGTAAATT
>NZ_GL732500.1:0-2500 GCF_000187745.1 Streptococcus sp. M334
TTTAGCTAGATAGAAGACTTTCTGATAGCCACAATTTTGTCTTCTTTTAGGGCATCCATTACAGACAAAGGGAGCTTTAGCGAGTAGAGGGCAGGGAAGGTTATTAGAGGTAGACTCTCGGACTTGTTTGTTTCGCTTGACTTCTTTAGAAACAGTAGTCGGGTCTTTTAGAATAAGTTGGCCAATAGCTTTGAAGGTTTCACCGCACTCTAAGCCTAATTGGATATCATTACGGTCTGAAAGGGTAAGGTGTTTATGTTTTGTCATAGTGGGCCTCATTTCTAACTCAAACGTCTCATACTTAATTCCACCATAAAAATCCGTTTTAGACTAATTTCCACTTCGGTTGGGCAAGTGGAAGTTACTTTGAGAAGTTAGCATGTAAAAAAAATGAAAAAAAGTTTAAAAAAGGTGTTGACAAAGTTTAAAAAGTCGGTATAATAGTAAGAGTTGAAAACACCAACTCAGGTCCGTTGGTCAAGGGGTTAAGACACCGCCTTTTCACGGCGGTAACACGGGTTCGAATCCCGTACGGACTATGGTATGTTGCAGATGAAATACTGATTGAAAAAATTAAAAAAAGTTTCAAAAAAGTGTTGACAAGCGAAAGCGACTGTGATATACTAATATAGTTGTCGCTTGAGAGAAGCGAGTGACAAAGACCTTTGAAAACTGAACAAGACGAACCAATGTGCAGGGCACTACAACAACTGTTGTAGTACTGAACAATGAAAAAACAATAAATCTGTCAGTGACAGAAATGAGTGAGAACTCAAACTTTTAATGAGAGTTTGATCCTGGCTCAGGACGAACGCTGGCGGCGTGCCTAATACATGCAAGTAGAACGCTGAAGGAGGAGCTTGCTTCTCTGGATGAGTTGCGAACGGGTGAGTAACGCGTAGGTAACCTGCCTGGTAGCGGGGGATAACTATTGGAAACGATAGCTAATACCGCATAAGAGTAGATGTTGCATGACATTTGCTTAAAAGGTGCAATTGCATCACTACCAGATGGACCTGCGTTGTATTAGCTAGTTGGTGGGGTAACGGCTTACCAAGGCGACGATACATAGCCGACCTGAGAGGGTGATCGGCCACACTGGGACTGAGACACGGCCCAGACTCCTACGGGAGGCAGCAGTAGGGAATCTTCGGCAATGGACGGAAGTCTGACCGAGCAACGCCGCGTGAGTGAAGAAGGTTTTCGGATCGTAAAGCTCTGTTGTAAGAGAAGAACGAGTGTGAGAGTGGAAAGTTCACACTGTGACGGTATCTTACCAGAAAGGGACGGCTAACTACGTGCCAGCAGCCGCGGTAATACGTAGGTCCCGAGCGTTGTCCGGATTTATTGGGCGTAAAGCGAGCGCAGGCGGTTAGATAAGTCTGAAGTTAAAGGCTGTGGCTTAACCATAGTACGCTTTGGAAACTGTTTAACTTGAGTGCAAGAGGGGAGAGTGGAATTCCATGTGTAGCGGTGAAATGCGTAGATATATGGAGGAACACCGGTGGCGAAAGCGGCTCTCTGGCTTGTAACTGACGCTGAGGCTCGAAAGCGTGGGGAGCAAACAGGATTAGATACCCTGGTAGTCCACGCCGTAAACGATGAGTGCTAGGTGTTAGACCCTTTCCGGGGTTTAGTGCCGTAGCTAACGCATTAAGCACTCCGCCTGGGGAGTACGACCGCAAGGTTGAAACTCAAAGGAATTGACGGGGGCCCGCACAAGCGGTGGAGCATGTGGTTTAATTCGAAGCAACGCGAAGAACCTTACCAGGTCTTGACATCCCTCTGACCGCTCTAGAGATAGAGTTTTCCTTCGGGACAGAGGTGACAGGTGGTGCATGGTTGTCGTCAGCTCGTGTCGTGAGATGTTGGGTTAAGTCCCGCAACGAGCGCAACCCCTATTGTTAGTTGCCATCATTCAGTTGGGCACTCTAGCGAGACTGCCGGTAATAAACCGGAGGAAGGTGGGGATGACGTCAAATCATCATGCCCCTTATGACCTGGGCTACACACGTGCTACAATGGCTGGTACAACGAGTCGCAAGCCGGTGACGGTAAGCTAATCTCTTAAAGCCAGTCTCAGTTCGGATTGTAGGCTGCAACTCGCCTACATGAAGTCGGAATCGCTAGTAATCGCGGATCAGCACGCCGCGGTGAATACGTTCCCGGGCCTTGTACACACCGCCCGTCACACCACGAGAGTTTGTAACACCCGAAGTCGGTGAGGTAACCGTAAGGAGCCAGCCGCCTAAGGTGGGATAGATGATTGGGGTGAAGTCGTAACAAGGTAGCCGTATCGGAAGGTGCGGCTGGATCACCTCCTTTCTAAGGATAAGGAACTGCGCATTGGTCTTGTTTAGTCTTGAGAGGTCTTGTGGGGCCTTAGCTCAGCTGGGAGAGCGCCTGCTTTGCACGCAGGAGGTCAGCGGTTCGATCCCGCTAGGCTCCATTGGTGAGAGATCACCAAGTAATGCACATTGAAAATTGAATATCTATATCA
>NZ_GL732501.1:0-1620 GCF_000187745.1 Streptococcus sp. M334
GGTTAATATTAGCGAGCCAAGTCGTTTGGCTCGCTTTTTTCATTGTTTAGTTTTCCGATGAAATTATAATAAATATCAATCTGAATAATTCGATTGCGTTTCGTGCCAGTTGGTTTATAAATCACAATCTTGTCAATCAGTTCATTCACTATCTCAACGGTTAGTTCTGGTAGCTCTGTATATTTCAAAATTCTCGTCATAAACTTGGAGATATTCAAGTTATCTTCTTGTTGTTTGGCGAGTTTTTCAGTTAAATCAGAAATGGAAGTTTGAAGCTGTTTCTGTTCCTCTTCATAGCTCTGACTTAGCTTCACGAAGCGTTCATCTGAAATTTTACCAAGTAGATTATCTTCATAAAGCTTATGAATGATATTGTCAATCTCTTTAGAGCGGTGCTCATCCTTTTGAAGTTGCTGGCGCTGGCGTTTGTTATCTTTGCTGAATTGAGCTTGGCTTTGCTGTTCTAGCTTTTTCAAAAAGGTTTCTTGGTCTAATTGGCACTCGTGGATAGTTTGACGAAGTTTGTCGCTTACAATCTCAATCAGGGCGGATTTTTGAATGTAGTGTGGATTTTCGCAACCATCAATCGGCTTACGGTAACCAGAACATTTATAATGGTCATGATTAAGTCCGTTTTTCTCTTGTGGGCAAAAATAATGCTTTCGCCCACAAGTTCCACAAAAAACCAATCCAGCAAACAAGTTTTCGTGACCAGACCGATTTTTATACCGTTGATTAGACCGCTTATGACTCCTCATCTTCTGAACAATATCAAAAGTTTCTTGGTCAATTATCGCTTCATGAGTATTTTTGAAAACCAACCAACCTTCCTTTGGATTATCCACCTTACGCTTGTCTTTATAAGATTTTGTTCGAGTTCGAAGATTGACAGTATGCCCAAGATACTCTTCACGCCCTAAGATAGCGCTTAGGGTTTCTCGCGTCCAAAAATAAGGCAAAGTTTCCACATTTGGGCTGGAAGAAATAGACTTCAAACCGATTTCTATTCGGTGACGGTCTGGTTTAAAAATTTTGTCATTTTCTAACCCTTTCGCAATCTCCGAAAGACTTTTTCCGCTTTTCACTTCTTGAAAAATCCGTTTCACAACTTCACTGGCAACTGGGTCAATAATCCAATTTTTAGGGTTGCTTGAATCTTTGAGATAGCCGTAAGGTGGGTTAGTAGTTACTCGCTCGCCAGCTTTGGCTTTAGCTTGCACCACCGCGCGAATTTTCTTGCTGGTATCTGCCGCATACATTTCATCCATTAGACTCTTGATTGGCAAGAAAATTGAGTTAGTTTCATTAGGCTTATTCGAATCTACTCCATCATTTAAGGCGATAAAGCGGACATCAAAACTAGGGAAAGTGATTTCCGTTAGCTGTCCAACCTTGATATAAGAGCGCCCCAAACGGCTTAAATCCTTTACAATAAAGTTCGAAACTTGCCGATTTTCCACCAAACGCAGAGCTTCTGAAATTGCTGGACGGTCAAAATTTGTGCCACTAAAGCCATCATCGACAAACAAAATAGGATTAGAGAGATTTTCTCTTGTAACTACATCAAGCAGAATTTTCTTCTGATTGATAATTGAGTTGCTATCTCCGTCCAGTCCATCA
>NZ_GL732501.1:1731-6004 GCF_000187745.1 Streptococcus sp. M334
TCTACTCCATCATTTAAGGCGATAAAGCGGACATCAAAACTAGGGAAAGTTGATTTCCGTTAGCTGTCCAACCTTGATATAAGAGCGCCCCAAAACGGCTTTAAATCCTTTACAATAAAGTTCGAAACTTGCCGATTTTCCACCAAACGCAGAGCTTCTGAAATTGCTGGACGGTCAAAATTTGTGCCACTAAAGCCATCATCGACAAACAAAATAGGATTAGAGAGATTTTCTCTTGTAACTACATCAAGCAGAATTTTCTTCTGATTGATAATTGAGTTGCTATCTCCGTCCAGTCCATCATCTTGACTTAAGCGACAATAAACCACCGTAATATCTGAAAGTTTTGAAGTATCTACTTGTCTATAATCTGAAATTGTCAAAGTTCTGTTCATGTGTTTTTCTCCTTTTGGAGTTCACACACCTTATACTTCTATTATACCATTTTTGCTACTGTTAAAGTAGTGATTTATCGCTTAAAATCAACCTTTCTAGGATATTTTCAAGATTGCGATTTCCAGTAAAACGGTGACAGATTAAGTAAGTCGTTCGACCAATTCGACAAATTTCATCGGCGGTGCGTGAGGGCTGTTTTGAGTCTCTATCTTGATTCTTCTGGTTCATTCAAAATTCCTCCCTTGATATAATCTGGGTATTCTTCAAGTGTTATTACAGTGAACAGTTCCCAAAAGTTATATAGTTCTTTTTGAATTGCTTTCAAAATCGCCAGTTTTCGCTTGTCATCTGGTACAACCCACAAAACATAGGGGAAAACTTCCTTTTGTCGTTGTTCAATACCTGAACGGTAGTATTCAATATATTTCTTACAAGTATTTACGACACGCGCAAGACTTTCTGTGCTTCGGTCTATTTCCAGAAAATAATGATCTTCGTAATCGTGATTAACCAGCTCCAAATAAGCATCGGGCTTTAGGGTTCTGCCTATACCAGAGAGTTTTTGGTAGCTACGCCAAGAGTTCGGCTCAAAGGAAAAGATTTCAAGTGATAGCTTTTCTGAATTTCGAACGGTCTCCAGTGTCTCAACAAAGATTTCTGTAATTGCTAAAGTATGTTCAACGTGGTGCTGAGTTGGTTCATATTTATTTTTATAGCGCAAAACAACTGTTTCATCTTGGTTTTTAAGGAATTTTAGTCCCTTAAAAGTAATTTGCCAAACATAAGAAGCCGAACCACGTCGTGCGCCACCAATTCGCCGTTTTAAGTGTGAAACCAATCCAGCTTTCTTCAGACTTTGAAGTGCAAAATTAGCACGGCGAATGGCGGTTTCAGCTCTTACACTACTGGTAAAAAAGAGTCTGGCTAGTTGGTTGGTGGTGGTATATCTAGCTTGACTTAAAAAGTAAAGAATTTGCGTATCATTATCTATTTTGTAATTCCATTTCATCTGTTTTGTTCTCCATTAAAATTTAAAGGTGTGCTCCCGTAAAATGTGCTTAGTTACGGAGTAAGTCGTGTGAGTAAAAATTCTGAAAACCTTTATTTATCAGGGTTTGAAGAATTTTCTTCATCAACACGATTCGAAGAGCGATTGGAACGCTTTTTACGCCCTAAATTTGTTAATTTTGGGTTAAAATTTTCATTTTTTGAAGCAGATTTTTCAAAAATGTAGTTTTCAAATTGGCTTTCAATTTCTGAAATATCTTGTCCGTATCGGCTCAAGCTATTCAAAAATGGCGTGCGACTATCTCTAATTTTTGGTTTAGGTGGGTAGGCTTTACCAATAATCCAACGATAAGTATTTTGTGAAATTTCAGTACGAATATATGCCCAAAATGGTGGTAAGCTGTAAAAATCTTCTTTATCAATCTCCAGAGTATATTTTGCCATTTCGCGAGCTTCATCAAGATTTAAGCCAAAAACAATTTTATTCGCAACATTAGATTCAATTCCAGCTTTTAACTGGGGTGACATCTGGGCGAGATGCTGGAAACCGATATTCCAGCCAACATTAAACTGACGAGATTGCGAAAGTGCTTCGTCTAAGTTAGAATTGGGGATTCCTAGGAAACTCGGTGTCTCATCGATATAGATAAAGACCGATTGGCGTTTACTTGACTCAACCGAAGACTGGCGCAAAATTAACATCCAGAGCATTGAAGTGATTAGGCTACCAATGAGTTTCGCAGATTCTGAACCGATTACCGATTTATTTAGTGGAATCAATACGATTTTTCGGCTTTTGAAGATTTCTGCAGGACTGAAACTTTGATTAGTTTGTCCCAACATTGCCCGAAGTTGCGGACGAAGCAAAAACTGGCGGAATTTATTCAAAATGGGGTTTAACATCTGGTGACGTTGAGCTTCACTGAGCAATTCAAACCAGTTCCAGAAACTTTCCAGTCCGATTGGGTCTTTTAACTCTCTTAATAGTTTATTTCGAAAGGATTGATTAGTGAGTAAACTTGGTAGCATGACTAAAGAAGTGCTTGGAATTCTAGCAAGCGTTAGAAAACTGTGCGATAGAATATCCAGCGAGTAAATTCCAAAATGTTCAGGATAAAGTCCTTTAAATAGCTCCAGTAGATAATCTGCAATAACTTCTGGCTCGATACCGTGCTTAGTGAGCTCGAAAGGGTTTATACCTACAATTCGCTTTGAAGTGGGTGAAATCACCACAATATCTTCATCGTGTTCAGTTGGTGTGCGCTCTAATAGTTCATGAGTGAGTTGACCTTTGGCATCCACCACAACGACGCTATGATGTTTAGATTGTATATCTGATAAAATTAAATGACTCATAGCGGTGGTTTTGCCGCAGCCAGTTGAGCCGAGAAAAACGGTGTGCTTTTTGCCAGCTTGAGCTGAAATCTGAATTGGTCTTGATTGACTTTCAACCGTTTGCGCCAAACTTCGCTGATTTTTTCGGTTAATATTGTAGCCTAAAGGTGGCACTACTAATTTAGGGTGAATATTTGGCACACCTGCAATATTTTCTTCCCCAATAGGTAAAAGCATGAAACAAGCTAAGTCTGAGACAGATAAACTATATGGGAAAGCCCAAGAAGGTTGCGCTTGATTAAGTTTTTGGATGGCTAATGGTTTTAATTCAATGGTTGCATTTGATTCCATCATACGAAAACTACTAAGTAGGCTGTCAAAAAATTCCTTTGTTCGCAAAATACTGCGAGATTGGACACCAAGGCGAATTTCACATTTAAAAGTAGATTGGTTTAGTTTTTGTTTCATCAGCTTTTTGGAGTTTTCAGAAAGCTCAGGAATGTTATTCGTAATCACTTGATACCATTTAGCGGATAAATTCGGCAAATCTTTGGGTTGTGGGCGAGGTGGTGAGCCTGCGCCAATAACCAACTGAACAACTACTATTTCATCTGGCTGAAGTATTTTTGAAATTGTAAGGCTTGAGCGTATCATGTTTTCTACAGAATCCGTTTTTAAAGCATAGTGAGATTCTTTGATGTTCACTAACCGCGCAACCGAAAGTTTTTCACGTTTTGAGACTCTTGAAAACTGAATAGCTCGGTGCGATTGAATCAGCTGGTAAATATGACGTTTATCTTGTTCTTCCGTCCCCAGAAGATACTGCACACGGTTTTTAGTCATGCGAACTTCAAAAACAATGCTTTTACGTCGAGTTAGACCGACCAACTGACCAAGCAAACTTTTGACGTCTTCTTCAGAAAACGGACGTTGCCAGTTCCACTCGCTCCAAGATAGCACTTCGAATTTTCTTTTCATCTCTACCTCCATTCTTTAGATTTAATAATCCGAAAGACGAACCAGCCAATGAAAATAACCGCAGTCGTCAAAACCAAGAACCACCAAACTTCCAGAATTAGTTTCACCGCCCAATTAATAAGCCAAGCACAAGCAACAAATCCAAGAATATATGCCATTAGTTTTCTCATAGCTGGTCTCCTTTCTGCCTCCATTTATACAAGAAAATTGGTGAAAAGTTAAATTTCATTACCTTCAGTTTTTAGAGCGATTGGAATGAATTTTAAGTAATGAAACAGTAGTATATTTCAACATATTTTTTACTTTTGTCTAGTCCAATCAAGGCTTTTATTTTCTTTCGAATTTTCTCAATTCGGATTTTGCAGCCAAGAAAAGTTCATTGATTTCTTGCCGTTTTTCCAGAAATTCTGCCAGGGCGATTTCTTCTTCACTATAGTGCTTTTTATCTGCTTGTTTTGGTTTTTCGAACCAATCCCAAAGAAATACAACAACAATGATAATTATAAAAGCTATAAAGTAGTCCATCATAAGCTACCTCATTCATCTTTCAGTAGCG
>NZ_GL732502.1 GCF_000187745.1 Streptococcus sp. M334
GATCACAAAAGAAGAGTTTACTCTCTCCTCAAACATCCATTTCGATGTCATCAACCCTGGCAAACTCTCCACCATTATCTGTGAGGATGACAGGAAAGAGTTGACAGAAATCTTTCTCCGCTTGGTGAAGGGTGTTCTTGATATCATAGAGGTGTTTAGTAACCTCAAGGGCAGTTTTATTATCCAGAAGTCTAGCGAAGATAAAGTTACAGAAAGATAAATTGAAGGTGAGTAGGACTTTACCTCCCATCCTCCCTATAACGGTGTCCATTTCCAGCCAAGAATTCAGTTGGTTAAGGGATAAATAATTTTGGAAATCCTCATAGGAGCGGCCTTTTTTTGCTTCTTTAGGAATGGAAGGTAGTTTACTTTTCCGTCTTTCTTTGAATTTAACGGCTCTGGCTAGGTCAATCGGAGCGATAGATAGGTATCCTTTTCGGATATGTCGATAGACAGTTGAGGAGCTGACATCAAGATTGTGAGTTTTGAGGATATGATAGATGTGTTGTCCCTTTTTAACCCCATCAGAAATGACTTTATCTATGTCCCAGAAAGTCTGCGAGTTAAGGGGAGTGCCTTCATGAGCTTCGACAAGAGTTTGTTCGTATTGTTTTTGAGCTTGTTTAGCTAGATAGAAGACTTTCTGATAGCCACAATTTTGTCTTCTTTTAGGGCATCCATTACAGACAAAGGGAGCTTTAGCGAGTAGAGGGCAGGGAAGGTTATTAGAGGTAGACTCTCGGACTTGTTTGTTTCGCTTGACTTCTTTAGAAACAGTAGTCGGGTCTTTTAGAATAAGTTGGCCAATAGCTTTGAAGGTTTCACCGCACTCTAAGCCTAATTGGATATCATTACGGTCTGAAAGGGTAAGGTGTTTATGTTTTGTCATAGTGGGCCTCATTTCTAACTCAAACGTCTCATACTTAATTCCACCATAAAAATCCGTTTTAGACTAATTTCCACTTCGGTTGGGCAAGTGGAAGTTACTTTGAGAAGTTAGCATGTAAAAAAAATGAAAAAAAGTTTAAAAAAGGTGTTGACAAAGTTTAAAAAGTCGGTATAATAGTAAGAGTTGAAAACACCAACTCAGGTCCGTTGGTCAAGGGGTTAAGACACCGCCTTTTCACGGCGG
>NZ_GL732503.1 GCF_000187745.1 Streptococcus sp. M334
CTAATGGTGTTACTTGACGTGGGGTTGTATCTTTTTTCATTTTGGAATACCGTCGCCATCAATATCATCATCTGATACGTCTGGTTTGCCATCGCCATCTAAGTCTCTTTGTACCACTACTGGAATCGTTACGGTGACTGGGGTATCTCCTGTACGTGTTACCGTTACTGGAATATTCACTGTTTTAGATGTTTCATCGCCAGTCCATGTGATACCAGTTGGTTTTCCTGTAACTTTGCCGCTTGTTCCATCAATTGTTAAACCATTTGTTGGTGTTGGTGTTACCGTTGTTCCTGGTTTATTTGGATTGATGACTTTTTCATTGCTTGTATATGGTTGTCCATCTACTGCTGGGTTTGTAGGATTTACTTTACCTGCTGTCAAACCATCATTCACTCGTGGGGCTGGGTCTTGATCATTTGGAATGCCATCGCCATCAATATCATCATCTGATACGTCTGGTTTGCCGTCGCCATCTAAGTCTCTTTGTACCACTACTGGAATCGTTACGGTGACTGGGGTATCTCCTGTACGTGTTACCGTTACTGGAATATTCACTGTTGTAGATGTCTCATCTCCAGTCCATGTGATACCAGTTGGTTTTCCTGTGACTTTTCCATCTGTTCCTACTGTCAATCCATTCGTTGGTGTTGCTGTGAATGTCGCATCGTCTTTGTTTGGATTGATTACTTTTTCATTACTTGTATAAGGTTGACCTTCTACTGCTGGGTTTGTAGGATTTACTTTGCCTGCGTCTAATGGTGTTACTTGACGTGGGGTTGTATCTTTTTCATTTGGAATACCGTCGCCATCAATATCATCATCTGATACGTCTGGTGTGCCGTCGCCATCTAAGTCTCGTTGGACCACTACTGGAATGGTTTCGTTGATTTTTTCATTTCCTTTTGTGATGACTACTGGAATATTGACTGTTTGTTCTGTGTCATCGCCATTCCATGTTAAGCCTGTTGGTGTTCCTGTAACTTTGCCGCTTGTTCCATCAATTGTTAAACCATTTGTTGGTGTTGGTGTTACCGTTGTTCCTGGTTTATTTGGATTTGATGACTTTTTCATTGCTTGTATATGGTTGTCCATCTACTGCTGGGTTT
>NZ_GL732504.1 GCF_000187745.1 Streptococcus sp. M334
CCCGACGAGCTACCGAGCTGCTCCATCCCGCGTTAATACAAAAGGAGGATGTGGGATTCGAACCCACGCACGCTTTTACACGCCTGACGGTTTTCAAGACCGTTCCCTTCAGCCGGACTTGGGTAATCCTCCATAATATTCAAATGGACCTTGTAGGACTTGAACCTACGACCACTCGGTTATGAGCCGAGAGCTCTAACCAGCTGAGCTAAAGGTCCAACAAGATCATTATAGCGGCGAAGGGGATCGAACCCCCGACCTCCCGGGTATGAACCGGACGCTCTAGCCAGCTGAGCTACACCGCCATATATCGGGAAGACAGGATTCGAACCTGCGACACCTTGGTCCCAAACCAAGTACTCTACCAAGCTGAGCTACTTCCCGAGTTAAAAAGAAAAATGCACCCTAGAGGAGTCGAACCTCTAACCGCCTGATTCGTAGTCAGGTACTCTATCCAGTTGAGCTAAGGGTGCTCATTAGTTTATGCCGAGGACCGGAATCGAACCGGTACGATCGTTACCAATCGCAGGATTTTAAGTCCTGTGCGTCTGCCAGTTCCGCCACCCCGGCCTCTCTAAGCGAACGACGGGATTCGAACCCGCGACCCCCACCTTGGCAAGGTGGTGTTCTACCACTGAACTACGTTCGCACTGTTTTCTTCTATCTAAAAATGCCGGCTACATGACTTGAACACGCGACCCTCTGATTACAAATCAGATGCTCTACCAACTGAGCTAAGCCGGCTCATTTATTATATCTTAATGCGGGTTAAGGGACTTGAACCCCCACGCCGTTAAGCGCCAGATCCTAAATCTGGTGCGTCTGCCAATTCCGCCAAACCCGCATATATGACCCGTACTGGGCTCGAACCAGTGACCCATTGATTAAAAGTCAATTGCTCTACCAACTGAGCTAACGAGTCTAAAATAACTTCCGTTATCTTAAACGGTCCCGACGGGAATCGAACCCGCGATCTTCGCCGTGACAGGGCGACGTGATAACCGCTACACTACGGGACCTTTGGGAGTTAACGGGATCGAACCGCTGACCCTCTGCTTGTAAGGCAGATGCTCTCCCAGCTGAAGCTAAACTC
>NZ_GL732505.1 GCF_000187745.1 Streptococcus sp. M334
GTGAAACAAGGGGATAAGGTACTTGTTGAAGTACCATCTACAGTACGTGTAGTGGAAAGCTATCCTAAATATGTACCAGTAGATCCAGCTAAGAAACAGCCAGATCCAAAAGAAAACATTAATCCAAATGATTTCCCAACTGGAACAACATTTGAATATAAAGATAACACTCCAGTAGATACAACAACTGCAGGTGAAAAAGATGTGACAGTTGTAGCTAAGCTAAATGGTCAACCGATTGCAGAAGTTCCTGCAAAAGTAGTCGTAGTAGATCCTAAGACACAATACGTAGTAGCAGACCCAAGCAAACCACAACCAGATGCTTCTAAGAGCATTGATCCAGAACAATATCCAGATGGCACAACATTTGAGTACAAGACACCAGTAGACACAACTACACCAGGTGAAAAAGATGTGGTTGTTGTTGCGAAAGATGGCGAAGATAAACTTGTAGAAGTACCAACAAAAGTGAAGGTCGTACAAGGAAATCCACAAATCGTTCCAGTGGATGAAGGTAAGAAACAGCCATCTCCTGAAGATAGTATTGATCCGAATGATTACCCAGATGATGCGACATTTGAGTATAAAGAAGAAGTAGATACATCTACACCAGGGGATAAGAAAGTTACTGTTGTTGTGAAACAAGGGGATAAGGTACTTGTTGAAGTACCATCTACAGTACGTGTAGTGGAAAGCTATCCTAAATATGTACCAGTAGATCCAGCTAAGAAACAGCCAGATCCAAAAGAAAACATTAATCCAAATGATTTCCCAACTGGAACAACATTTGAATATAAAGATAACACTCCAG
>NZ_GL732506.1 GCF_000187745.1 Streptococcus sp. M334
AAACCATTTGTTGGTGTTGGTGTTACCGTTGTTCCTGGTTTATTTGGATTGATGACTTTTTCATTGCTTGTATATGGTTGTCCATCTACTGCTGGGTTTGTAGGATTTACTTTGCCTGATGTTAATCCATCTTTCACTCGTGGAGCTGGGTCTTGGTCATTTGGAATACCGTCGCCATCAATATCATCATCTGATACGTCTGGTTTGCCGTCGCCATCTAAGTCTCGTTGGACCACTACTGGAATGGTTACGGTGACTGGGGTATCTCCTGTACGGCTGACCGTTACTGGAATATTCACTGTCTTCTCTGTCTCATCGCCAGTCCATTCGATACCAGTTGGTTTTCCTGTGACTTTTCCATCGGTTCCTACTGTCAATCCATTCGTTGGAGTTGCTGTGAATGTCGCATCGTCTTTGTTTGGATTGATAACTTTTTCAGTACTTGTATAAGGTTGTCCTTCTACTGCTGGGTTTGTAGGATTTACTTTGCCTGCGTCTAATGGTTTTTCACCTTTGTCTAGATCTCGTTGGACCACTACTGGAATGGTTTCGTTGATTTTTTCATTTCCTTTTGTGATGACTACTGGAATATTGACTGTTTGTTCTGTGTCATCGCCATTCCATGTTAAGCCTGTTGGTGTTCCTGTAACTTTACCGCTTGTTCCATCAATTGTTAAACCATTTGTTGGTGTTGGTGTTACCGTTGTTCCTGGTTTATTTGGATTGATGACTTTT
>NZ_GL732507.1 GCF_000187745.1 Streptococcus sp. M334
TAAGGTTGTCCTTCTACTGCTGGTTGTCGGTGTTACTTTTCCTGCTGTTAACCATCTTTCACTCGTGGAGCTGGGTCTTGGTCATTTGGAATACCGTCGCCATCAATATCATCATCTGATACGTCTGGTTTGCCGTCGCCATCTAAGTCTCTTTGTACCACTACTGGAATGGTTACGGTGACTGGGGTATCTCCTGTACGTGTTACCGTTACTGGAATATTCACTGTTTTAGATGTTTCATCGCCAGTCCATTCGATACCAGTTGGTTTTCCTGTGACTTTTCCATCGGTTCCTACTGTCAATCCATTCGTTGGTGTTGCTGTGAATGTCGCATCGTCTTTGTTTGGATTGATAACTTTTTCTTTACTTGTATAAGGTTGACCTTCTACTGCTGGGTTTGTAGGATTTACTTTGCCTGCGTCTAATGGTGTTACTTGACGTGGGGTTGTATCTTTTTCATTTGGAATACCGTCGCCATCAATATCATCATCTGATACGTCTGGTTTGCCATCGCCATCTAAGTCTCTTTGTACCACTACTGGAATCGTTACGGTGACTGGGGTATCTCCTGTACGTGTTACCGTTACTGGAATATTCACTGTTTTAGATGTTTCATCGCCAGTCCATGTGATACCAGTTGGTTTTCCTGTAACTTTGCCGCTTGTTCCATCAATTGTTAAACCATTTGTTGGTGTTGGTGTTACCGTTGTTCCTGGTTTATTTGGATTGATGAC
>NZ_GL732508.1 GCF_000187745.1 Streptococcus sp. M334
ACCTAAATAGGTTTATAATAGCATGATTATTGATAAAGGAGATTTTTATGGATTATAAACTTATTTCTGCTTACTTAGATTATTGCAAAACTCATAAGCGTTTGAGTTCACACACAATTCGCGCTTATAAGAATGATCTTATGCAATTTTATAACTCAGACCATGATAATGTCGAATCCTATATAGAACACTTGACACAATCTAACATAAAAACGAATACATTAAGAAGAAAAATTGCCTGTATGAAGGTGTTTTATAACTATCTAAAATACCAGAACATAATTGAAGAGAATCCCTTCAATCAATTGCGCTTTCAATTTAGAACTGAAAAAGTATTGCCTAAAACGATTCCGCATGACATTCTGAAAAGCATTTTTATATATTTAGAACAGAAAGTAATTGTATCTAAAACTGATTATCAAAAACAACACGCTGAAAGAAATCTACTGATTATTTCACTTTTACTTTCAACAGGCATCAGAATTTCTGAACTTTGCCACATTCGTCTCAAAGACATTAATCTTTCCAATAAGACACTCCATATTATAGGAAAGGGTAAGAAAGAACGTATCCTATTTTTAGGAGATCAAACAACCTTCAATTTATTAGAAACATATATAAATAAAACAAGAAATGAATCCAATGATTTCCTGTTTCCAGGGAAACATTCACT
>NZ_GL732509.1 GCF_000187745.1 Streptococcus sp. M334
CACCGTACACTTTGATGGTAGCTTTATAGCTGTGAGTTCCATTTTGTTTCAAAAGGTCAAGAAGCTCTTTATCTGATTTACCTTGAGTACCTGCCAAGTCCACTTCATAGAAGTAAAGACCTTTGCCCAATTTCTCTACTGGTGGAAGGGCGGGATTTTTAGCTGAACCGTTATCTGACCATGGAGCCTTGTCTGAGGCCTTCAAGATAAGGCGAGTCAACATACCGTCACCAGCGAAGAATTCGTATGGAATGACTTGGTTAACACCAGCTGTGAATGGGCCTGGGAAGTTGGCTTTGTCCAAGTAAGTAGCTGGAACGTCTACTGTGTCTTTGGTGTTGTCAGCCACGCCTTTTTGTACTTCAGCTGGTGTAGTCAAACCGTTCAAGTTGACATCCAAATCCTTAGTCGCTACAAGGTTAGTCAAATCGGCCTTGCCGTCTTTAGCACCGTACACTTTGATGGTAGCTTTATAGCTGTGAGTTCCATTTTGTTTCAAAAGGTCAAGAAGCTCTTTATCTGATTTACCTTGAGTACCTGCCAAGTCCACTTCATAGAAGTAGAGGCCTTTGCCCAATTTCTCTACTGGTGGAAGAGCGGGGTTTTTAGCTGAACCGTTATCTGACCATGGAGTCTTGTCTGA
>NZ_GL732510.1 GCF_000187745.1 Streptococcus sp. M334
TAAAAATGGTATAATAGGATTATAAGGTGTGTGAACTCCAAAAGGAGAAAACACATGAACAGAACTTTGACAATTTCAGATTATAAACAAGTAGATACTTCAAAACTTTCAGATATTACGGTGATTTATTGTCGCTTAAGTCAAGATGATGGACTGGACGGAGATAGTAACTCAATTATTAATCAGAAGAATATTCTTCTTGATGTGGTAGCGAGAGAAAAACTGCCAAATCCAGTTCTTTTCGTTGATGATGGTTTCAGTGGAACAAACTTCGACCGTCCAGCTATTTCGGAAGCTCTGCGTTTGGTGGAAAATCGGCAAGTTTCAAACTTCGTCGTTAAGGATTTAAGCCGTTTAGGGCGGTCTTATATCAAGGTTGGTCAACTAACGGAAATCACTTTTCCTAGCTTTGATGTTCGCTTTATTGCTTTAAATGATGGTGTAGATTCAAATAAGCCTAATGAAACTAATTCTATTTTCTTGCCAATCAAGAGTTTAATGGATGAAATGTATGCGGCAGATACCAGCAAGAAGATTCGGGCGGTGGTGCAAGCTAAAGCGAGAGCTGGCGAGCGTGTCACAGTAAATCCACCTTACGGCTATCTCAAAGATTCAAAT
>NZ_GL732511.1 GCF_000187745.1 Streptococcus sp. M334
TCTTCTGCAGGTATTTTAGAAATACCGAGAAGCTTAGGAATCTCTTCTCCATAAGTAAAGGCAAAAAGTTCATAGGCTGACTTTCCATTCAAAGCAGCGCGTTTGACGCTGTTGACATGCGAACAAACTAGATTGATGTCCTCCTGAGTTAAGTTGTCAAAAGAAGTTCCCTTAGGTAGAATGTCGCGAATTAGTGTGTGATTTTTCTCAATTCTCCCTTTCTGGTCAGAGCGATTAGGATCACAAAAGAAGAGTTTACTCTCTCCTCAAACATCCATTTCGATGTCATCAACCCTGGCAAACTCTCCACCATTATCTGTGAGGATGACAGGAAAGAGTTGACAGAAATCTTTCTCCGCTTGGTGAAGGGTGTTCTTGATATCATAGAGGTGTTTAGTAACCTCAAGGGCAGTTTTATTATCCAGAAGTCTAGCGAAGATAAAGTTACAGAAAGATAAATTGAAGGTGAGTAGGACTTTACCTCCCATCCTCCCTATAACGGTGTCCATTTCCAGCCAAGAATTCAGTTGGTTAAGGGATAAATAATTTTGGAAATCCTCATAGGAGCGGCCTTTTTTTGCTTCTTTAGGAATGGAAGGTAGTTTACTTTTCCG
>NZ_GL732512.1 GCF_000187745.1 Streptococcus sp. M334
AAAATGGTATAATAGAAGTATAAGGTGTGTGAACTCCAAAAGGAGAAAAACACATGAACAGAACTTTGACAATTTCAGATTATAGACAAGTAGATACTTCAAAACTTTCAGATATTACGGTGGTTTATTGTCGCTTAAGTCAAGATGATGGACTGGACGGAGATAGCAACTCAATTATCAATCAGAAGAAAATTCTGCTTGATGTAGTTACAAGAGAAAATCTCTCTAATCCTATTTTGTTTGTCGATGATGGCTTTAGTGGCACAAATTTTGACCGTCCAGCAATTTCAGAAGCTCTGCGTTTGGTGGAAAATCGGCAAGTTTCGAACTTTATTGTAAAGGATTTAAGCCGTTTGGGGCGCTCTTATATCAAGGTTGGACAGCTAACGGAAATCACTTTCCCTAGTTTTGATGTCCGCTTTATCGCCTTAAATGATGGAGTAGATTCGAATAAGCCTAATGAAACTAACTCAATTTTCTTGCCAATCAAGAGTCTAATGGATGAAATGTATGCGGCAGATACCAGCAAGAAAATTCGCGCGGTGGTGCAAGCTAAAGCCAAAGCTGGCGAGCGAGTAACTACTAACCCACCTTACGGCTA
>NZ_GL732513.1 GCF_000187745.1 Streptococcus sp. M334
TGTGCTTGCTGATTGGCTTGCACTTGTTGATGCTGATTCAGATGCGCTTGTGCTTGCTGATTGGCTCGCGCTTGTTGAAGCCGATTGACTAGCTGGCGTGCTTGCTGATTGACTTGCACTTGTTGAAGCCGATTGACTTGCTGACGTGCTTGCTGATTGGCTTGCACTTGTTGAAGCTGACTCAGATGCACTTGTGCTTGCTGATTGGCTCGCACTTGTTGAAGCCGATTGACTTGCACTTGTCGATGCTGATTCAGATGCTGATGTGCTTGCTGATTGGCTCGCACTTGTTGAAGCCGATTGACTTGCACTTGTCGATGCTGACTCAGAAGCTGATCGTGCTTGCTGATTGGCTCGCGCTTGTTGAAGCCGATTGACTTGCTGATGTGCTTGCTGATTGGCTTGCGCTTGTTGATGCTGACTCAGATGCTGACGTGCTGGCTGATTGGCTTGCACTTGTTGAAGCCGATTGACTTGCACTTGTCGATGCTGACTCAGAAGCTGATGTGCTTGCTGATTGGCTCGCACTTGTTGATGCCGATTGGCTAGCTGATGTGCTTGCTGATTGACTTG
>NZ_GL732514.1 GCF_000187745.1 Streptococcus sp. M334
AGACGGAATCGAACCGCCGACACATGGAGCTTCAATCCATTGCTCTACCAACTGAGCTACCGAGCCTTATTGCGGGAGCAGGATTTGAACCTACGACCTTCGGGTTATGAGCCCGACGAGCTACCGAGCTGCTCCATCCCGCGTTAATACAAAAGGAGGATGTGGGATTCGAACCCACGCACGCTTTTACACGCCTGACGGTTTTCAAGACCGTTCCCTTCAGCCGGACTTGGGTAATCCTCCAAAATAGTTTATACGGGAACAAACCCGTGTCCTCTTAATGAAAAGATAAATGGACTAAACACTATGGGCACGAGTGGACTCGAACCACCGACCTCACGCTTATCAGGCGTGCGCTCTAACCACCTGAGCTACGCGCCCAAGTTAAAAACTTGGTAATTTGAACAAAGTTCAAAGCGGGTGACGAGAATCGAACTCGCGACAACAGCTTGGAAGGCTGTAGTTTTACCACTAAACTACACCCGCTAAAATGGGAGTTAACGGGATCGAACCGCTGACCCTCTGCTTGTAAGGCAGATGCTCTCCCAGCTGAGCTAAACTCC
>NZ_GL732515.1 GCF_000187745.1 Streptococcus sp. M334
ATAAATTCCATGTTGAGCCAGTTTTCGTTGCGACCACTGTTGAGTTTCCTACTGTAACTTCTACTCGGTCTGCGCCTGTACTTGGCGTTACTGTTACTCGTGCATTTGCTGTATCACTTACTACTGTTGGCGCATTTGGTGTTGTTTCTTTGGCTGGTAAGTTTGCTCTTGACGCTGTACTTGCATCACTGTTTCCATGTTTAGCAGTTGCGCTGACTTGTGTTCCTGCACTTGCTGTATTGTGTGCTACAGTGATTACTCCGCTTGTTGGATCTACACTTACTCCTTCTTTAGCTGGTGTTAGACTCCATGTTGAGCCAGTTTTCGTTGCGACCACTGTTGAGTTTCCTACTGTAACTTCTACTCGGTCTGCATCTGCACTTGGCGTTACGGTTACTCGTGCGTTTGCTTCGTCACTTACTACTGTTGGTGCTGCTGGTGTTGCTGCTTTACCTGGTAGGGCAACACTTGCTGCTGTACTTGCGTCACTGTTGCCGTGTTTAGCAGTTGCGCTGACTTGTGTTCCTGCACTTGCTGCATTGTGTGCTACAGTGA
>NZ_GL732516.1 GCF_000187745.1 Streptococcus sp. M334
TGGCTGATTGGCTTGCGCTTGTTGAAGCCGATTGACTTGCACTTGTGCTTGCTGACTGGCTCGCACTTGTTGAAGCCGATTGGCTAGCTGATGTGCTGGCTGATTGACTTGCACTTGTTGATGCTGACTCAGATGCGCTTGTGCTTGCTGATTGGCTTGCACTTGTTGATGCTGACTCAGATGCACTTGTGCTTGCTGATTGGCTCGCACTTGTTGATGCTGATTCAGATGCGCTTGTGCTTGCTGATTGGCTCGCACTTGTTGATGCTGATTCAGATGCGCTTGTGCTGGCTGATTGGCTTGCACTTGTCGATGCTGACTGACTAGCTGATGTACTTGCTGATTGACTTGCACTTGTTGAAGCCGACTGACTAGCTGATGTGCTTGCTGATTGACTTGCACTTGTTGAAGCCGACTGACTAGCTGACGTGCTTGCTGATTGGCTTGCACTTGTTGATGCCGATTGACTAGCTGACGTGCTTGCTGATTGGCTCGCGCTTGTTGAAGCCGATTGACTAGC
>NZ_GL732517.1 GCF_000187745.1 Streptococcus sp. M334
CTGGCTGATTGGCTTGCACTTGTTGATGCCGATTGACTAGCTGATGTGCTGGCTGATTGGCTCGCACTTGTTGAAGCTGACTGACTAGCTGATGTGCTTGCTGATTGGCTTGCGCTTGTTGATGCCGATTGACTCGCACTTGTGCTGGCTGATTGGCTTGCACTTGTTGAAGCTGATTCAGATGCCGATGTGCTGGCTGATTGGCTTGCACTGGTTGAAGCACTTTGACTTGCGCTCGTGCTGGCTGATTGGCTTGCACTTGTTGATGCCGACTGGCTAGCTGACGTGCTGGCTGATTGACTTGCACTTGTTGATGCTGACTGACTAGCTGACGTGCTGGCTGATTGGCTCGCACTTGTTGATGCCGATTGACTAGCTGACGTGCTGGCTGATTGACTGGCACTTGTTGATGCTGACTGACTAGCTGACGTGCTGGCTGATTGACTGGCACTTGTTGAAGCTGATTGACTCGCACTTGTGCTGGCTGATTGGCTTGCGCTTGTTGAAGCCGATTGG